>LUGL01000043.1 GCA_002796835.1 Elainella saxicola E1
GATGATCGCAGCTTAGAACGCTATTGCATTTAAATAATTAGCTTTTCGAATCATAGATTGTACAAATCAAGAGAGGCAACCCCCTCACGGGTACTCCTAATTGTAAAAAGCTGATGCATAGGCTTCATGGAGTGCGATATGTTTAGAATATACTAAAATCGCATAAAATACTCCTCATTAAATAGAAAAATGAAGCAAGAAATAATGTAGTGCAAGACCTTATCCATCTCGCCGCAACTATTATACTAAGCCACCTTACTACACTGCAATAGATAAGAAAATTTTAAGCCTTTTCTAAGAAAAAAGTTTTCTACTCCTCCTCTAAAGTCTTGCGAAATTCCTCTTATATCAGGATTTCGATAGCTTTAAGTGAATGAGTTCAATCTTGATATTATTTTCAGTAATTTTTGGTAAAACCCTATACTCTTTTGCGCTGATAAATATGGAGTTGCGTTCTAAAAGCGTTAGGTTGAAAACCAATTTTGCAACGAAGTTAATCCTTGCTGTAATTGCCTGATTGGAACAGAGAGTAGCTGATCCGGCCAACTATCAATCATTCTCAATGATAATCATCACCTCTAGCCTGTAACCCCTTTCTACTAAACCTATCAGTGGACCGTCTCGCTCACCGAAATTCTCACCCTGCTCCAGCAACTGACTGAAGAAGTGGATGATACGCTCCTGGCAGTCGGCAGCGAATCCATGGCCAGCAGCCTGCTGGTTTACGATTACGTCAAAACCGCCGCAAAACATGCCCCTGGCTTGAAAAGCGTCGCCGATCAGCTGGGAGAACGGTTCAAGCTAACCAGTAATCGTCGTTCCAAAACCAGCAAAGATCTAGCCTCCGCAGCTTCATAAACCGATCGATCAGATGTTGAGACTCGTGGCTGAGTGCTAAATTCTCATGGGCGAGTCTCAAACATTCTCTCACCTGTCTTCAACACTCCTGGAAGAGTCGCAACTACTCTCAAACGAGTGATCAAGACTCTCGAACGAGTTGTAAAGACTCTCTGACGAGTGATCAAGACTCGTCCATGAGAAGCAAACACTCTCGATTGAGTTCTCACCACTGCCAAGCGAGTCCTCAACACTGTTCGATGAGATATCGGATATCCCAAATGAGTCTCAAGCATTGCTCTGCCTGAAAAGAAACGATCGGGTTGGAAATTTTCAGATTTTGGTGATATGATAATAGAACAGCTATACTAATTGATAAAAAATGCGCCTAGTAAGAGAAAACTCCTACCAAGCGCAAGCACAAAGAATTAATTCGAGAACAATCTGTCTATTCAACAGTTACAGATTTGGCTAAATTGCGAGGTTGGTCAACGTCTAAACCGCGCCGTGCGGCAATGTGATACGCCAAGAACTGTAACGGAATCACCGTCAACAACGGCGACAGCAACTCTTCGACTTCCGGGACAGGCAGCAAATCATCAAACACTTCCCTGGCTTCCTGATCGTCCATTGGCGTCACCCCGATCAACCGGGCATCTCTCGCCTTCGCTTCCTGGGCATTCGACAGCACCTTTTCAAACACCAATCCTGGCATCGCGATCGCCACCACAGGTACCTTGGCATCCAATAGCGCGATCGGCCCATGTTTCATTTCACCGGCTGGATATCCTTCCGCATGGATATAGCTGATTTCTTTCAGCTTCAAAGCCCCTTCCAGTGCGATCGGAAAGTTAATCCCACGACCAATAAAAATAAAGTCCTGGGTTTCGACAAACTCATGCGCGAGTTGTTCCACATAACGTTCCTGCACTTCTAAAATCGACTCAATTTGAGCCGGAAGCTGACGCAACTCAGTCACGATTTGGTCCAGGCGATCGAGCGGGATGGTTTTGCGACGATAGGCCAAATCCAGCGCTAAACAGTAGAAGGCAACGAGCTGGGCAATGAAGGTTTTTGTGGCGGCTACACCAATTTCAATTCCGGCATGCGTATCAATCAAATAGTCAACCAAATGACCGATCGTGCTATCCAGACGATTGGTAATGCCCAACAGCTTCGGTGCAAACTTGCTGCCCATTTCGCTGCGTCGCCGCTTTTCCATATCGAGAGCCGATAATGTATCCGCTGTTTCACCCGATTGCGTTACGCCGATCGTTAAAGTATGCGGCATTAAAGGCGTTGGCGCATAGCGAAATTCTGATGCATAATGCACCTGAGTCGGAATATCAGCCAACTGTTCCAGCAAATGCTTGCCGACCAGTCCAGCATGCCAGCTCGTACCGCAAGCCACAATTTGCACCTGCTCCAAATTCTCATAGAAGCTGTCGGCCAGCCCTAACCGAATTGGCGAAGTGGTGGATTCAACCGTCCAGTCACTGTCCAAATAGGCTTCCAAACAGGCCCGCACCACTCCCGGCTGCTCATAAATTTCCTTCAGCATGAAGTGCTTAAAGCCCTGCTTCTCCACTAGAATCGGGTTCCAGTTCAGGGTTTTGGGATACTTCCGCAGCCGATCGCCCGCAAAGTTGTAAACATCCACACCCGTTGGGGTTAAGCGAGCCAGCTCACCATTCTCTAGCGTCAGGACCGTGCGAGTATGGGCCACCATGGCTGGCGTATCCGACGCACAGAAAAACTCACCCTGACCAAAGCCGATCGATAAAGGGGCCTGCTGCCGCACCGCAATTAGCTCATCGGGATAATCGGCTGAAATCACCGCCAGCGCAAATGCACCTTCCAACTGATTCACTGCCTGCCGGGTCGCATCCAACAACGAAACCTTGGAATCGATCGCTTTCAGCTTCTGCAACTCATCGGCAATCAGGTTGGGAATTACTTCAGTATCGGTTTCCGAGTGGAAGACATAGCCTTTGGCCTTCAGTTCTTCGCGCAATTCCCGATAGTTTTCGATAATGCCGTTCTGCACGACCGCAATCCGACCTGAAACATCCGTGTGGGGATGGGCATTATGTTCTTCCGGTTTACCATGCGTGGCCCAGCGGGTATGACCAATGCCGATCGGCGCTGGAATCTGCCAGTTTGCCAATTTTTCCTGCAAGTTTTGCAGCTTGCCTTTGGCCCGAACGCGATGAATTTCTCCTTCCCAAATGGCCGCAATTCCTGCTGAGTCATAGCCGCGATATTCTAACTTCTGCAAGCCTTCTAGCAGAATGCCACTTGCAGTCTGAGTCCCGATATAGCCAACAATTCCACACATGGCGGCTCCCCCTTAAGGCTGAAGTTCAACTAGCATAGCGTAACCAGCGAATTGAGCATGTCCGTAATTGCCGATTTCTAGAACTGGCAAATTCATCTGCTTTGATCGCTCCTAGAATAAACACTGCCGCAATATCCGATTCCGCAATTAGGCCATTTGATTTTCAACAAATATCAAACCTTGTTGCGAAACGATGCTTTGACAGCAGACTTGCGCTAGTTTTTGGGTAAGCCAAACGATCCGTTTGAGTGGGGTATTGCTGACGATAAAAAACTAGAGCCTAAAGAGGGACTTGTATATGGGGTTTCAAAAGATTCTGGTGGCGATCGACCATTCTTCCTTGAGTCAAATGGTGTTTGAGCAAGCGCTGGATTTGGCCAAGACGAATCAGGCTAGGCTCATTCTGTTTCACTGCCTGACCGCAGACCTTGTGGCAACTCCGCCTCCCTTCGCAGGTGAATTGGGGATTTCACCTCAGTTAGTCAGTCAGGCTTACCAGAGCCAATATGTCCGGTTTGAGGACCAGCTTCACCAAACCCAGCTGTTGCTGAGTCAATATACTAAGTTGGCCAAACAGCAAGGAATTACAGTTGAAAGCGACTATCGCACGATCGAACCGGGGCTGGGACTCTGTCAGGCCGCCCAACGTTGGCAGGTCGATCTGATTGTGATGGGACGGCGTGGACGCAAAGGTTTAACTGAAGCCTTGCTGGGCAGCGTCAGCAACTATGTGCTGCACCATGCCTCCTGTGCTGTATTAGTGGTGCAAGCCAGCCAAACTGCAACAGAAACTAAGCTGCCGGAAGCTACAGAGGTGATTTAGCCATCCCCCAAGTTTCAAGAGCCTCTCGTTTCAAAGTTCTACCTTATGAAAGGCAAATGAGGTGACTACTGGCTCGCAACCTAATGGGCACAGCTACAGCAAACCCGTCCCCGGAGAAACTCTGGGAACGAGAGAGAAAGAGAATGATCGATCGCAAATTTCCTATTCAGAATAGCGATGCTCTAACCACCGATAAACCGCTGCCTCCGAGGTGAAGGTATGGTGTTGATCTTTCAGCGGATCATAGACTTGCCAATAGGGTTGATCGTCACGAAACCGCTGTTGAATTTGGGGCTCGGTTCGCACAGCAGTCAATTGTTGCCACAGGTTACCTAAAACTTGTAACACTTTCGATCGGGAATGGGGACGATCGTTCTGATCAGCAGATTGAGACCAATAATCAACCATCGGCTGAAGCGGATTGGTTTGGCGAACGCCTTGCCGATCGACTGAATGGTTCGCGGAATTGAAAAAGTAAGCCAAAATTGGCTGAAGATGAGTTTTCAGCATGATAGTGATGCCTCCTCACAAATGTCATGGTGTTAAATAGCGCTCTCAATGCGATCGGCCATTGCAAATTCAGAAATCCGGTTGGGGAATGTCGGGGCAGTCGCTGGCATATCTAGATGAAACAAACGAGATGCCGATGCCACTAGGACCTGAATTGAATTGACCGTCATGTCATGTTGTCTGAGAGCCGCTTGATGCTGCGTTAGCCCTGCTAAATCTGAACTGCCTTGATGATCAACGATGCTCGATCGCTACAGTAGGGTAGCCTCACAAGGGTGGCTTCACAGTTAGGTGATGTTACTGTTCAGCAGTTCAAATCTTGGGCTAATGCCAGCTACGCGCCAGGAAAACAACTTTCCCTTGGTACCTTCTGCTCCAATTTAGTCAAATAAGATACTAAATTCCACCAATAACTTTCATCCATTGTATGAATAAGATTCATAGATAAAGCTTTAGAAATCTGGGCACATGCGGAAAAATAAGGGGATAGTCTCACACAAGGACGGCGGCCATGGATCTAGAAGCAATCAAGCTGTCTCAGTTACGGACTTTAGTAGCGATCGCAGCCTGTGGCAATTTCAGTGAAGCAGCGCTGCGGCTTGGCATTTCCCAATCGGCGGTGAGTCATGCGATCGCCAGTCTCGAAGAAGACTTGGGAGTCGTGGTTCTGTCGCGGGGCCGCCATGGAGCGACGTTAACCCCTGTGGGAGAGCGGATTCTGGTTCATGCACAAGAGATGCTGCAATTGCTGGAGTTGATTGGCCGCGAAGCCAATTTGTCGAAAGGGCTGCAAGGTGGACAGGTGCGCATCGCCTCATTTCGCAGTGCTGCCACCCACATTCTGCCGGGAGTNGATCGCTGAATTTCACAAACGCTATCCCAGTATTTCCGTGACGATTATGGAATACCGGGGCGACGATGGGGTTGAGCAAGCGTTACGAGAAGGTCGGGTAGATGTCGGCCTTACCTGTATGCCCGTGACGACTGAATTTGAATCCTGGCAGCTTTTGCGCGACGAATATATTGTGCTGTTTCCGCCTCAGGCTGATGTTCCTAACCAGATCACATGGGCTGATCTAGCGAAATTTCCGGTGATTCTGCCGCCTAATAACGACACAGACTCCTGTTCATTGCTGATTCGGGGCCATTTAACTCGGTTAGGACTGCCCCTGACGGCGGCTTACGAAATTGTAGAAGATTCGACGATCGTCAGCATGGTCAGTCGAGGATTGGGTGCGACGATTATCGCCCGCTTAGCTGCCGAACCGCTGCCTCCAGAAATCCAAATTCGGGATTTGCCAGATGCCCTGGAGCGCCCGATTCGCGTGATTACGCTGAGTGATGCTCTGCATCCACCTGCAGTCTACGCCTTTCTCGATACGCTACGGACGAGCGTTCAACCCGAACTGACTTATACGCCTGCATTGGCATAGGATTTGATCTGCTGTAAAGCTGCGAGGAGAGCAACCACTTTCTCAATATCTTTATGGCCGGGAGCATGCTCAACCCCGCTAGAGACATCAATGCCATCGGGCTGCACCCAATCCAATGCCAGATGGACATTTTCCGGCGTAATGCCGCCCGCTAGAAACCAGGCGCATTCTGGTTGGAACTGTTGCAGCATCTCCCAGGCGATCGTATGTCCAGTGCCGCCATACAGACCGGGATGGGTGGCCGCCGGATCAAAGGCATCCAGCAGCAGCGCATCTACTACAGACTGATAGGGGCGAGTTTGCTCCAGCGTGTGGGGATCGCGCACCCGAAAGGCTTTGATGAGCTTGACATGAGGCAACTGTTCGCGCAATTGCTGACAAAACTGAGGCGATTCGCTGCCATGCAACTGGACGCCGGTCAGGTTTCCGGTAGTGACAACCTGCTGAATTTCCGCCAGAGGTGCATCGACGAATACTCCCACTCGATCGATCGGCTGGGATGGGGCGATCGTCATCAAACGCTGCACCATGAACCCAATCTGCTCAGGTGACACATAGCGAGGTGACTGTCGTACACAAATAAAGCCGATCGCTGCAACGCCTAATTGGGCAATGGCATGGGCCTGATCGGGTTGGGTAATGCCGCAGATTTTGATTTGCATGGAAATTTATGAAATGGGAGATCAAGAAAAAAGTTGCGATTTGTATCGAAAAACCAGAGGATTGTTAACTCTTCAAACAAAACTCAGCTCGGTGCACGCCCTTTTTTATAATCCTTAGTATTTCAGAAATCTATCAACATTAGGAGCATAAGACCTTGCTATCTCAGATTCTGTTTGCTGCTGCTGCCCGCACCGCTGAATGGTCTCCCAGTGTGGGTCTGATCATGATTACCGCCAATTTATTTGCGATCGCAATTGGCTATTACGCAATTCAAAATCGTGGCGTTGGCCCCCAGCTGCCGGTGGAGTTGCCTGCGATGTTCACCGGATTTGGCGTGCCCGAATTGCTGGCAACCGCTAGCTTTGGCCATATTTTGGGTGCTGGCCTGATCCTCGGCTTAAGCAACGCTGGTTTGCTGTAGCGATTGGCCCAATTTCCGTTAGTTCCACACACCAACCGTTCCGAATCACATCTTGATGCTGAGTGTAGGGGATCCCGAACATTCAGCATTTTTGTATGCTGGAAAACGCTGCGTTTATGAGATTCTCAATGGCATCCAGTTGGCGTATTGGCTCAATCTGCGGTATTCCTCTGCTGCTGAATCCGACCTGGTTTGGCAGTCTGGCCTTATTTGCCTTTCTGTTTAGCGCGATCGACTGGCAGCCCGAATCGAACTGGTCCTGGTTAGCAGGGTTGGTAATGGCGCTGCTGCTGTTTGCCTCGGTGCTGCTGCATGAATTGGGGCATAGTTTGGCGGCTCAGTCCCAGGGAATTCGCGTCAACTCGATCATGCTGTTTCCATTGGGAGGCATTGCGTCGATCGCCCAGGAATCTGAAACACCCGGTCAGTCTTTTCGGGTGGCGATTGCTGGGCCGGCAGTCAGTTTTGCCCTGTTTATGCTGCTGTTTGTTGCGAGCTGGCTGCTGCCGGAATCTTTGCTGAAAAGCGTACTCAGCTACCTCGCCTGGATTAATTTGGTGCTGGCCCTGTTTAATATGCTGCCCGGATTGCCCCTGGATGGCGGACAGGTTTTGAAGGCAGCAATCTGGAAAATCACCGGAAACCGGATGCAGGGCGTGCGTTGGGCCGCGCAAATTGGCGAGCTGCTGGGCTGGAGTGCCATTTTGCTGGGCATACTGGGATTTTTTGCCTTCTTCTTGCAATTCAGTTTTTTATGGCTGGTGCTGCTGGGCTGGTTTGGTATCCGCCGTGCCAGAGCCTATCAGCGGGCCACAAGGTTGCAAGCCGCGATCCTGCAAATGCGGGTCACAGAGGCGATGCAGCAAGAATTCCAAACGGTAGATGCGGATCAGATCCTCTCAGAATTCGCGGCCCTTGCAGACGCTTCATCTGCTGTGTACTATGCAGAATCTGAGGGTTGCTATGTGGGATTGGTAGCCGCCAGTCAGCTTGAATTGATCGATCGACAGGATTGGGATACTAAAACCGTGCGATCGATTGTGCAGCCATTAGATGCCGTCAGCATCACAGAATCTGCTTCACTAGCAGAGGCGATCGTGCAACTAGAAACTCAAGTGTTGCCGCAAATTCCGGTGGTGAATGCAGCAGGAATGGTGATTGGCCTGATCGATCGCGTCGGGATTGTGCAGGCGATCGGCGATGATTTGCATTTGGCGGTGCCCGAATCGGTCCTCCAGCAAATCAAAACAACGGCCCAATTTCCGTCCGATTTACCGCTGCTCAACGTGGCGAAAGACGCATTGCGCTAATGAGTACTGTTGGACTCCAAACCATCAGCCAATCTGCTAAATTCGGTATCAGGAGACTTAGCCCCATCAGGCTGAGCACATGCTAGGAGGCACAAAAATGACTGAAATTGCAGAAAAACTGAAGCTTGAGCTTTCTCAGCTCTCTATTCAGGAACGTGCTGAACTGGCTCACTTTCTGATTCACTCTTTAGATGGGGAAATCGACGAGAATATAGAAGCCCGCTGGGACGTCGAACTGGAACGCAGGATGCAGGAAATTCATAACAATACTGCTTCTGGGAAGCCTGCTCACCAAGTCTTTACTGAGTTGAGAAAGAAATACTTGTGAAGCCAATCGTGATCCATCGTGAAGCAATTGAAGAATTAGATAGTGCGATCGCTTACTATGAAACCCAGAAAGTAGGATTAGGGCTTGATTTACTCACTGAAGTAGAACAAGCAATTAGTAAAATCCAACAGAATTCTAATTTGGGAACCGTTTATAAAATTTCAGGACTACGTCGATATGTGATTCAACGTTTTCCTTTTCTCATTTTTATGCAGAAGTTGACGCATTTATCTAGATCGTTGCAATTGCCCATAACAAACGTAGACCCAATTATTGGAGAAAGCGACAGATAGAGTAATACGTAGCCTTGAATGACAACGAATAGGAAGAATTACAAATTTTATTAGCACCTGCTCAATTCTCATGATCGATCGCCCCACGCCTGAACCCACCAACAGTCTGCCCGATCGCCTGGTCAAACATGCCGTGCGATATGCCGATCACCATTCCGTGAATTGGGATGATCTGACGCCGATGATGCGGCATTATGTGGAGCTGAAGGATGAATATCCCCATGCGTTATTGCTGTATCGGGTGGGCGATTTCTTTGAGACGTTTTTTCAGGATGCGATTACCGTTTCCCGTGAATTAGAGCTGGTGTTGACCGCAAAAGATGGTGGCAAAGAAGTCGGCAAGGTGCCGCTGTCCGGGATTCCACACCATGCGCTCGATCGCTATTGTGCCTTGTTGGTCGAGCGGGGTTATGCGGTTGCTATTTGCGATCAAACTGAGGATGCAGCAGAGGCTCAGGGTCGCTTAGTGCAGCGGGAAGTGACGCGGGTGATTACGCCAGGAACTGTGCTGGAAGAAGGCATGTTGAATGCCAGACGGAATAATTTTTTAGCCGCAGTCGTGATTGCTGGGAATCATTGGGGATTGGCCTATGCAGATATTTCAACGGGAGAGTTTTTAACGACGCAATCCAGTCAGTTGGAACAGCTCAGCCAGGAACTTATGCGGCTTCAGCCTTCGGAAGTGTTGATTCCAACCAATGCGCCTGATCTGGGACGACTGCTGCGGCCCGGTGAGCGAGGTAGTCAGTTGCAGCTAGAGGATGTGCCGGACTGTTTGCCGACTCAATTCTGCTATACCTTGCGATCGCAAGCGCCTTTTGTGCTGAGTGAAGCGAAACAGAAATTGCTGGAACGGTTTCGAGTCCGATCGCTAGAAGGCATGGGCTGCGAACATTTGCCCTTAGCAGTACGGGCCGCAGGCGGATTGCTGGAATATCTGGAGGATACGCAGCGATCGAGCGATATTCTGCTGCGGCCTCTCTGCACCTATATGCTGACGGAATATCTGGTGATTGATCATCAGACGCGTCGCAATTTGGAAATTACCCAAACCACGCGAGATGGAACGTTCCATGGGTCGTTGCTGTGGGCGCTCGATCGTACAGTAACCGCGATGGGTGGGCGAGCATTGCGCCGCTGGTTGTTGCAGCCGCTGTTAGATGTTGCAGCCATTCAGGCCCGTCAGGATACCTTGCAGGAATTGATCGAACAGGGCGCGCTGCGGCAAAGTTTGCAGCAATTGCTGAAACAAATTTATGACATGGAGCGGCTGACTGGGCGAGCTGGATCGGGAACGGCGAACGCTCGCGATCTGGTGGCTTTAGCGGATTCGCTGCAACGTTTGCCAGAATTAGCTGCCCTCGTTTCTTTAGCGAAGTCACCTTATTTGACGCCACTGCAAACCGTTGCACCGGAGCTGGAATGGTTGGGCGATCGGCTCAAAGCTCATTTGGTGGATAATCCACCGATTCACTTAACTGAAGGCAACTTAATTCGAACGGGTGTAAATGCCCAATTGGACGCACTGCGGCAGCGGATTGATGCCGATGAACAGTGGATCGCCAATCTGGAAGTGACTGAACGGCAGCGCACCGGCATTTCGACATTGAAGGTGGGTTATAACAAAACCTTTGGCTACTACATCAGCGTATCGCGAGCAAAATCGGGCGATCAGGTTCCAGAGGGCTATATCCGCAAGCAAACGCTGACGAATGAAGAACGCTACATTACCAGTGAGCTGAAGGAAAAAGAGAATGCCTTACTGAATGCTCAAGGTGAGCTGGGCAAGTTGGAATATGATATTTTCGTGGAATTGCGTACGGAAGTGAGTCAACATGCTGATCCCATTCGTACCGTAGCCCAGGCAATTGCCGCCGTGGACGTACTTTGCTCTCTAGCAGAGGTGGCAGTTTATCAGGGATACTGTCGGCCTCAAATGGTGGCCACGCGAGAAATTAGCATCCAGGATGGGCGGCATCCGGTGGTGGAGCAATCTCTGCCTGCTGGATTTTTTGTGCCTAATTCCACCGATCTGGGCGATCGATCAGACTTAGCTGCCACAACCCCCGATTTGATCATTCTCACCGGTCCAAATGCCAGCGGTAAAAGCTGCTATTTACGTCAGGTTGGTCTGATTCAGCTCATGGCACAAATCGGCAGTTTTGTACCTGCGGCTCAGGCAAGGCTCGGCATTTGCGATCGCATCTTTACTCGCGTCGGGGCAGTGGATGATCTGGCTACCGGACAGTCTACCTTTATGGTGGAAATGAATGAAACTGCGAATATTCTCAACCATGCCACGCCGAATTCTCTGGTACTGCTGGATGAAATTGGGCGGGGAACGGCCACCTTTGATGGCTTATCGATCGCCTGGGCTGTGGCGGAATATCTGGCCATGGAAATTCGATCGCGCACGATTTTCGCTACCCACTATCACGAGCTGAATGAGTTGGCTTCAATTCTGTCTAACGTCGCCAATTATCAAGTAGTGGTGAAAGAACTGCCTGATCAGATTATCTTTCTGCATCAGGTGCGTCCGGGTGGGGCCGATCGCTCTTACGGGATTGAAGCGGGTCGATTAGCCGGACTGCCCGCCAGCGTCATCCAGCGAGCCAAGCAGGTGATGGGCCAAATTGAAAAACACTCTAAGATTGCGGTCGGTCTGCGGCAAAGCGGTGCAGCCAGCAACAAACCCCAGGAGAAGAACGGCAAATATAAGGCTAAAGCTGCGATCGATCCAACTGAGCAGTTGGACATGTTTCAAGGCGGTGTAGTGGATGAGCGATGAGTGAGGGCTGCAAGCAATAGCAATTTTTCAAGCCGTGATGAAAGGGCGAGATGACGCAAAATTAGCAAAAAATCGATCGATCAAATCCCCCAGTAGAGGCATAATGGGAAGATTGATTTGGTGGATTGTGTCAGTCTGTGAAGTACTTTTTTCTATCCGAAGGGTGGGGCGTGGGTCGCGTTTGGGAGTTTGGCGGTCTTTGGAATGAAGGCGCTTGGCAGCGCAAACCCCAGATTCAGCAAACAAATCTTTGCATCTTAGAAAACGGCGAGCGGCTATGGCTGTATAGCGTTGAAGATGCGGTGATTATGGTGGAAGTGAAACCGATCGATCCAGCCTTGAGTAGTCCGGCCAGTCGATCGATCACCAATGTTGTGCTGAAACGGCTGATGACCGCAGACCAGGCGATCGAGCTACTTTGCAAAGCAGAAGCCTGTTTCAACAAGATCGATCGTCCATAAAAGGCCAGTACGGGCACAGCATGTGTGCCCCAACGGTGCCCTAACTATGCTCCAACGAATTTTGGAAGCGATTTATTCATAATCTTCAGTACCGGGCACGCTGCACAGCCTAAGGTTGATCATTCAAAACCCCTTCTGGATAATTGCTCACCTGACGTTGCAGCGAGGCGATCGCACGATTGTAATCCAGGATGGCGCGTAAGTTGTTGACCTGGGCTTGTGCCAGCGCAGTTTGTTGCCGCAACACATCCGTTTGAGTTCCCACCCCTGCTTGGAATCGCAGACGAGCCAGACGCAAGGCTTCTCCTGCTTGCTCTACGGCCAGGGCAGTAGTTTGAATGTTGGCAAAGTTGGAATCGAGCTGGGAATAGGCTTGCTCCACCTGGAAGCGAATCTGATCCTTGACGTTCTGGAATTCCGATTCGGCGATCGAAATGTTAGATTCTTGCTGGTTGGCCTGGGCACGGGCTTGCCCCCCGTCATACAAACTAATGCTTGCTGTTAAACCCAACTGATAGTTGTATAGAAATCCCCCATCATCGTCCAGATTGTTATCTACTCCAAAAGCACCATTAAAAGCTAACTGTGGACCTAGCTGCGCCAATGCTGCCTGCCGGTTCTTTTGAGCGATTTCTCGTTGGACTAGCTGTTGTTCAAGCTCTGCCCGATTTTTGTAGGCTTGAACAATGGTTTCCGGAAGGCTCAACTCCCAAACTCCGGCCACTTCGATCACATCTGCTGCTTCAACATTGAGGGCATCAGCAAGGCTCAATCGTTGGGCCAACTGCCGCCGAGCAATATCTAACTGACTGAGCTGCTGAGTCAACTCCTGACGAGCATTGGCTACATCGACTTCTGCCTGCAACACATCAAAGCGAGTTCCAACGCCAGCGCGTTCTAATGCCTGCGCATCTCGTAAACTTTGCTCTGCTTCCGTCAGGTTGGCTGTGAAAATATTCACCTGAGCGCTGGCTTGCTGCAGATCGTAATAGTCCTGCGTGGTGTTAAGGATCAAATCCTCGGTTTGTCGTTCAACTTCTAGCTGCTGCAACCTCACCTGGCCTTGAGATGCCTGAATCAGAGAAGAGCGCCGACCAGAAGTATAGATTGGATAGCTCAATTGCAGGTTTGCACCTAAAGCAGTTGAGTCGGTGTAGACGGTCTGACTGGGGACAGTAACCGTCGTAATGGGCTGTTGGGGATTATTCGTTGTAGCAAATGATTGTCGCGATTCCTGGAAGGTTTCTCGGCCCGATTGGGTGAAGCTAGCTGTTGCATCCAGCGTTGGATAATTACTAGCTTCTGCTTCTCGTAAAGCAGCCTGAGCTCTTTCTAGCTGAAATCTTTCCTGTTGCAGGGTTGGATTATTGCGGATTGCCAACTGGACGGCTTGCTGAAGGGTGATCGGCTGAGTCCCCACCAGATCAACTTCTCCAGGCTGGGTTGGGAATGAGAGCGGGTTGGCATTCGGATCGAGGTACTCAGGTGCAGGAGCCTCCGGATCGTTAGTATAGTCGCGGTTTTGCTCATCGATCCGCTCTTCTGCTTGTGCTGTCGTCCGATCGGGTTTTCTAGATTCTGCTGCCGGACGATCGGTAGACTCTGCCTGATTATTCTCCTCGGATTCGGGCTTTTCTTCAGCGGCTTCTGTGGCTGAGTCTGAAGAGCCTGAGCTGGAATTCGCGGCAGGTTCCGGGGTTGGGGAGGGTTCCGGGGTATCTTGAGCTACCGATTCAGGCTGGGATGCAGGTTGGGGAGCCTCTGCCGGAGATTCTGCCGCAGACGGGGTTGCTGATGCTTCAGTCGTGGCCTGAGCTGAGGCCGCTGTTTCGACCTGGTTCTGGGCTACTGGGGCTTCTTCTCTTGAGCGGCGGTTCGATCGAGCATATTGATTCGATCGTCGAGCAGCATGGGCACGGGTTTTCGTTGGCTCAACCGGAGTTTCAGCAGCCGTTCCAGCAGGATTGCCCGCTTCAGCGTTCGTTTCTGGTTCAGCTGGGCTGGCGGCAGTTGCTTTATTAGCCTCTGTATTGGCTGTTGGATTGGCCTCTGTACCGGCTGCTGGATTGGCCTGTTTTTCTGCGTCGGCTACTGGAGTCGTTGTTTCTGTTGTCGCAGCGGTTTGAGTCGGGGTGGCCGCCTCTTCCGTAAGTGTCTCAGCGGCTGACGGTGAGGCGGCAGGAGCAACAGCAGCAGTCTCCGTTTGAGGGCTATCCTCTGTCTGATTCACACCGTTCGCTTGAGCCAGCGTCACTCGACTCTGAGGGGCATTGGGCTGTTGTAGCTGTTGCCGCACCCGTTGTTCAAACTGGAGGCGATCGAGGCTATTGGAAGGCATGGTGCCAATATCTCGCCTCATATTCTGCAGCTCTTGAAGATTGATCTGCTGTTGTGCCTCTTGTTCTAATTGCAGCGAATTTGTACTGGAACCGCCTTGATCGAGCGTCCGGTATTGGGCTTCGTTGAGCTGCTGCCGGATTTCACTTTGCTGTTGCAGCCGATCGAGTCGTTGCTCGCTTGGATTTTGGACAATTTCGCTTGAGGATTCAGGATTTTCTGCAGTTTGGTCAGTCTGGGTGGCGGCACCTTCTGAAGGCGGGTGATGGAGCAGTCCGGGCTCAGCCGCAACAGGAGAAGCGGCGATTGCGGTCGCGGCCACAACGGCACCGACACCAAAAGCAAGAAGAGACTTGGGGGATTGCATACTCAATCTGCGTCCGAAAAAAAGCTCACACCAGGATAACTATAGCCTTAAGCAGAACAATGGCTAATCATAGCCTTAAGCAGAATACTGGCTAATCAATATTCTTGGCAAATATCAGCACCCTTCGCAAACATTATTAATCGATCGGGTGAAAACTAAAAAACTTTCGGAGATCTGACCGTCCAACCCTCGGCTTTGGAGTAGAATGGCCAGTTGAGGAAAACGCTGCTCACTTGCGGGCTCCTGAGAAAACGCTCGACTCTATTGAACTCTCTAGCATCTCTGCTGATCCCATGCCTAAGGTTCTTGTTTCTGATCCAATTGATCAAGTTGGAATTGATATCCTCTCCCAGGTTGCGCAAGTTGACGTTAAAACCAGTCTATCTCCCGAAGAACTGGTCCAGGCAATTCCGGAATACGATGCCTTGATGATTCGATCGGGCACGCGCGTTACCGAGGCCGTGATTGAGGCCGGGAAACAGCTCAAAATTATCGGGCGAGCTGGGGTTGGTGTAGACAATGTGGATGTGCCTGCGGCTACCCGACGCGGCATTCTGGTGGTCAACTCTCCTGAAGGCAACACGGTTGCGGCTGCTGAACATGCAGTGGCGATGATGTTTGCTCTGTCGCGCTACATTCCTGATGCCAACCAGTCGGTGAAGGGCGGCAAGTGGGATCGCAAGAGTTTCACCGGAGTTGAGGTCTATAAAAAGACCCTCGGCATTGTTGGCCTTGGCAAAATTGGGGCACATGTAGCTGGCATTGCTCGCGCTATGAGTATGCGGCTGTTGGCCTATGATCCCTTTCTGACAACGGAACGAGCTGAGCAGTTGGGCTGCCAGTTGGTGGAGCTGGATTTCCTGTTCCGCGAATCCGACTACATTACGCTGCACCTGCCAAAAACGCCAGAAACCTATCATTTGATCAATGCTGAAGCGATCGGCAAAATGAAGCCGACAGCCCGTATCATCAACTGTGCGCGCGGCGGCATTATCGATGAGGCAGCGCTTGTAGAAGCCATTCAGCAAGGCAAGATTGCCGGTGCTGCCCTGGATGTTTATGAAAATGAGCCACTGGAAGCGGACTCGCCATTGCGATCGCTCAGCAAGAATGTCATCCTCACCCCGCATTTGGGCGCTTCTACTGAAGAAGCTCAGGTGAATGTGGCGATCGATGTGGCCGAGCAAATTCGCGATGTGTTGCTGGATCTGCCGGCCCGATCGGCGGTGAATATTCCAGGTCTGCGTCCGGATGTGATGGAGAAGCTGCGTCCTTACTTGCAGTTGGCTGAAACCCTCGGTAATTTGGTCAGCCAGTTGGCAGGGGGGCGCATTGATGCACTGAATGTCCGTCTGCAAGGGGAATTGGCCAGTAATGAAAGCCAGCCTGTCGTGGTAGCAGCTCTAAAAGGGATGTTGTCTCATGCGCTGCAAGAGCGGGTGAACTATGTCAACGCCAACATTGAAGCGAAAGAGCGCGGCATTCGCGTTATCGAAACAAGAGATGCTGCTGTGCGCGACTACGCGGGATCGCTGCATCTAACGGCTCAGGGATCGCTGGGTGAACATTCGGTCAGCGGTGCGCTGCTGGGTGAGAATGAAATCCGCATTACCAGCGTGGATGGGTTCCCGGTCAACGTGCCGCCTAACCGCTATATGCTGTTTACGGTCCACCGTGACATGCCGGGGATCATTGGTAAGATTGGCTCGCTGCTGGGCAGCTTTAACGTCAACATTGCCAGTATGCAGGTAGGCCGCAAGATTGTGCGCGGAGATGCCGTGATGGTGCTCAGCATTGACGATCCCCTGCCTGAAGGACTGTTGACAGAAATCACCAAGGTTCCAGGAATCCGGGATGCCTATACGGTGACGCTGGCAGAGTCTTAACGATCGCAGATCTTGAAAGCTTAGTAGATCGAAAATAAATTCGTTTTGATATCAAGTCTTGTGATCGATCCCCCTAAATCCCCCTTAACAAGGGGGACTTTAAGTGCCCTTGGCTCGGTTCCCCCTTTTTTAAGGGGGGCTAGGGGGGATCTCAAAGGATTTGTGATCTACTGAAGCTCCTTAGAAAAAACCTCAGAGGCCGATCGGTTGTCGAAAGTCAGCCATCGGTCTTACTTTTTTGGCATTGGTTTAGAGCATTGTTTTGCTGCCTTAAGGTACGCTCTAGTTAGGCGCGATCGGGAGAATCACAGATGGTACAAACCATTCCGGCAGAAAAGCTAACGCTGTATGACTTGGAAAAACAGTTTGGCTTACAGCCGGTGGATAACAGCCAATGGTTTCTAGAGTGGCAAACCGATTTGCCAAAGTTAACTGAGCGTGAACAAGAACAGCTCGATCGGGTTAAAGCCAATTACCTCCATCTTTCCACTCGACCGATGTTAGAAGAGACCGTCAAGATGGTCGTAGTCGCTCCCTTACTTGATTTAGCCGGATTTTATCAAGCGCCTTTTTTTACGGTTACTGAGAAATCAGTCAAACTCTCCGCAAAGGATGAGCAAATTACGATCCGGGGCAAGATTGACGTACTGGTTGTGCAGGAGCAGTTCTGGATCTTAGTGATTGAATCCAAACAATCCGGGTTATCACTAGAGCCAGGGATTCCCCAGGCATTGGCCTATATGCTGGCAAATCCTCAGCCAGTAAAACCGCTTTATGGCATGGTCTCCAACGGAAGTAACTTTATCTTCCTGAAGTTAGTGCACCAGAATGTGCCAAACTACGCGATCTCGGACGAGTTTACCCTCAGACGCGGTAACGACCTCTGTAGCGTTTTACAAGTGCTCAAACATCTTGCTGAGGTCATCGCCAAACAATGACGATTGAAACTCTAGAAAACTCACTCCTCATTTCGATCGAACTTCTGGATTCGCACGTTTTCTTGGCCATTGAGACAGGCTAATCACCTCATCGGGGTTGCGAGTTGGCAGCAGTTTGCTCCAGTGGCCTGCTTCAGCAAAGCCCAGGTTATGCAGACGATGAATCACGCTTTTGACCCAATCGGGCGCACCGATCAACACGAGCTGGTTCGATCGCCCTGGCGTTGAGAGGTCTACTGAAATTTCGTCGATCGGTCGATCGGAGTTGGGAGAGGGGAGATTTTCAGACATGACAGCAATATTCAAATCAGATGTTCTCAATTGAAAACATCATATCAGATTGTTCCCGATTGAAAACATTTACTTAATCATGACCCTCTGACAGGATTGTGCTGGCAGATATGCTGCATGGTTATAAGGATGGGTAAGGCGGGCAAGGCACTCAGACAAATACTGGAAACCTACAACATCAGCCAGAATAAATTGGCAACAACGATGGGTGTCAATCGATCGACAGTCAATAATTGGTTCAACGAAACCCGCGATCCTTCGGCTGAAGCGCTTACCGAAATAGTGGCGGCTCTCGAACAGCTCAATACACAGGCTGCCGATCAGTTTTTGTTGTTGTATTTAGGGCGATCGATCGATCGGGAGGGATGATCGGTTGAAGCGGTACAAACGTTGGGTGAGATGGATCGAGTGACTATTCCTGATGACCGTTTTTTATAGAAAGAGCTGGCAATTATCGATGTGACATGATTGCTACAATTCAAGCAACAGTATCCAGATCGCCCTATCAGATTAAACTTATGCTGATTACGTCACTTAACAAGCCCTCTTCACTCATTCATGAGATCCGTATCGAAAAGGTTGGTGAGTGGAATCTATTTAAATTTAGTGAATCGCTTCAGCTTCGGATGGAATCGCTGTTAGACAAACGAAAGGCTGATCAGCTCACTCCTGAAGAAATGGCTGAACTTGATGCAATCGGTGAGCTAGACCGCATCTTTACGCACATCAATGCCATGGTCTCGTCTCAAGCTGCAAGCTAGTGATGGCGATTAGTGAGTCAGAAAGGCAGATAATTCGGCAACGTGCCAGCTACCAATGTGAGTATTGTCATTCCTCAGAGCGCCTCAGCGCTAATCGATTTACTGTTGATCACATTATCCCTAAATCTTTGGGTGGTTCTGACGATCTTGATAATTTAGCCTTGGCTTGCCGCCGTTGTAATGAACGTCGCTACAACTATGTAGCAGGCATTGATCCAGAGACTCAAGCTATTATTCCACTGTTTAATCCACGTCGGCAGCAATGGAAAGAACATTTTGTTTGGCAAGAGGGTGGCATTGTAATTCAGGGAATCACAGCAGTTGGTCGTGCCACTTGTACTCGGCTTGATCTCAACGATGAACGTTATCCAGAACAGGATTCCATTCGTGCCACTAGACGGCTATGGATTCGAACTGGGCTGCATCCTCCATCCAGCGATTTCTAAATCTACCTCTTGAACAATTGCTTTTTGGAGCCGAACGATCGAGCTTTAACCAGGAACAATCACTGTGTGAGGTCGAACGATCGAGCTTCGGGCGTGAATAGTTGAGCTTCAGGTATAAACGATCGAGCTTTAACCAGGAACAATTACTCTTTGAGGTCGGATGATCGCGCTTTGAACTCGAATGTTCTCTCTTTGAGCATGAACGATCGCGCTTTGAGCATGAACGATCACTCTTTGAAGTCAAATGATTATTCTTTGAGGTTGAACGATCGAGCTTCAGCCATGAACGGTTGATCTTCAGACGTGAACAATTGATCTTCGGATGTGAACGGTTGATCTTTAAGCGTGAACGCTCACTCTTTGAGGTCGAATAGTTACTCTTTGAGGTCGAGCGATCGAGCTTTGAGCATGAACCGTTGAGCTTCAGCTGTGAACAATTACTCTTTGAGGTCGAACAATTACTTATTTTCCTGCTTTAATCTTAGAGAGAAAATTTTTGATAAGCTTTTGAAAAAATAAACTTTGATCGCGGCTTGCCAATCATTTTTGAACTGCTATTAATCAGCTTTATGTTCTTCGTGATTAAATAGTTTCAAAATGAGCTTCTGTTCTGAGATGCAAAGGAACATTGATTTAGTCTCATTAACGCATATTAATTTTCAAGATATCTGTCTAAAGACGTATTCATCTTGTATTTTTTAATTTGTGCATTTGCATAGAAACCATGGCAGCTTTTTTCTAAATCGTTCATTCTTAACTTATTGGGCAACTCAATTCGAGTATCTAGCCATGACTCTCTATCAATGTTCCTGTTTTAGCCACTCCTCCCTGATTGTTGTTGATGCATCAGTAATTGATTCTGAGATTTTACTCAGCAATCTATTTGACAGCATTGACGCAAATACCGAAATTTTGTTGCTCGATCGCGATCGCGATGGTGTAGAACAGATTAGTCAGACGCTGGCTGAAATTGGGACGGTTGATAGTCTCCATATTCTTGCCCATGGCAGTTCAGCTACGCTGCAATTGGGGAATGCTCGCTTGAGTTGGCAGACGTTAGAGCGCTATGCCACACCTCTCAAAACTTGGGCGAACGCATTTCGGCAAGGTTCAGAGATTCTGCTGTATGGCTGTGAAGTGGCGGCTGGAGCCCTTGGTCAATGGTTTGTGCAGCAAATTAAAGCGCTTACAGGTACAGAAGTGGCGGCTTCTACTCACCTGACCGGAAGCACTACCCTTGGCGGAGATTGGTCCTTAGGATATAGAACGGGGGAAATCCATACGCCGATCGCTTTCTCATCGGTGGCGATCGCAAATTATCCCCATGTTCTAGCGATTCTAGGCGTTGATACATTCCGCAATTCGGATGTTGTAGATAGAAACTGGAAGGTTGGTACAGGAACCTCGGCCTCCGGTTCACCAGTCCCCCTTTCGCCTTTCCTGACAGCCAGAAACACCGATACAGCAGAAGCAGGCGGTATTCCAGGCAATCCAAGCGTCCAGCTTGATGCAGAAGGTGAGGGGGCATTACGACTGACCAACAATTTGCCGGATCAGTCTGCGTTTGTACTCTACGATCGGGCAATTGGTTCTCGTCAGGGTTTAACGGTCACGTTTGAACTTTTCTCCTATGGCGGCACGACTGAGCCATTGAGAGCAGATGGTGTCAGCTTTTTCCTTTTAGATGGACAGGTCTCTCCAGACCAGGCGGGGGCATTTGGCGGGTCTTTGGGATATGCCCAAAAAGATGCTACAAGTGAGACACCGTTTGTCCCAGGTCTTGCAGGAGGGTATTTAGGCATCGGCTTTGACGAGTTTGGGAACTTCTCTAGCAGCACTGACTCTACAGGCGGAGAAGTTATCCGGACAGGGGGATTCGCAGAACGACTTCCAGATTCGATTGGGATACGAGCAGGCGTAAATGCCAATTATCAATATGTGACCGGAACGGGATCGTTACCTTTTGGGATGGATGTTCCGACCGCAACGACTCGTGAGGCTGCTAAACGTACCATCAAGATTGACTTGACAACAGATGGTTTATTGACAGCCCGGATTGATAGTAATAACGATGGTGATTTTCTAGATCCAGGTGAAACCTCGCCGGAACTGACGAATTTCGATATTGCGAGTATCAACGGCACAACTCCCCCTGAAACCCTGAAGTTTGGCTTTGCTGCGGGTACAGGAACCTTTAACAACATTCATGAAATTCGCAGGCTTGTTGTCACTACACTGAATAATCCACCGACTGCGTCCGATTTTTCTAAACTGGTGCCTCGTGGTCAAGCTCGTCAATTAACCGGCTTCGCAGGCACAGATCCAGATGTAGCTGATGGAGATTCGATCGCTTCTTTCTCGATTCTGACCTTACCTGATCCTGCGCAAGGAATACTATATCAGGGGAACCCGGCGAATGGAGGAGCCGCAATTACCGCATTACCAGAAGGGGGACTGACTTTAACCCCTGATCAAATTGGAAATATTTATTTCCAGGCCAGTCCAGAATCTCGGGGGACAACCTTCACTTATACGGTGACGGATTCTCGGGGATCGTCAGATGAAACATCCGCACTCGTCACCATTACATCGGCAGAAACGGCTGCAGGAGGCAGTCAACGAAACTGTATTCCAGGAAAAACATTACGGGGAAATAATCGGGATAATAAGATTGACGGAACCCGCAATATTGATCGAATTTTTGGTCGGGGCGGTAATGATCGACTGCGCGGGTTTGACTGTAGCGATCGAATTGATGGCGGACAGGGAAACGACAAAGTGATTGGTGGCGGATTCCGCGATATTTTGCGAGGCCAGCAACAGAATGATGTGGCGCGCGGCAATGCAGGCAATGATCTGATGGATCTGGGACTGGGGCATGACAAAGGCCATGGTGGTCGAGGCGATGATGCAGCCCAAGGGAGACGGGGACGCGATCGGCTTACAGGCGGCGGTGGGGATGATGTGCTAGCGGGTGGCCGAGGAAAAGATAGATTGCAGGGCAATAGCAACAATGATTTCCTGGATGGGCAGCAGAATGATGATTTGGTGAGAGGTGGCAAAGGGCGCGATACGCTGAATGGTGGCTTAGGCAGTGATAGACTGCGCGGAACCGAAAGAGCGGACTTGATTTTTGCACGACGAGGCGATGATGTTGCTTGGGGAGGAGTTGGGGTAGATCGACTGTTGGGGCAGCGAGGCAGCGATCGTCTTTCGGGGAATCCACAGGCCGATTTTCTGAATGGCGGTGCGGGCAATGATGTGCTGAATGGTGGCACAGGAGATGATCGAATTCGGACGGGGAGCGGTTCCGATCGCATGATTTACCGCTCTGCTCAGCAGGGAACTGATACCATCCTAGATTTCGATACCAACCTTGATGTCATTGATTTACGGCAGATTTTCGGTAGGGCAGAATACACGAGCAGCGATCCGTTTAGGGACTATGTCCGATTGAGCAATGGTTCCAATGGGACGATTTTGCGAGTAGACGCCAATGTTGGTGCGGTTAGTGATTTTGTCGGGTTGGCGATCTTGCGAAATGTTCAGGTAAATGCGTTGAATGCGGCTACCAACTTTTTGGTCTAAACTTTGAAGCCGAACGATCGAGCTTTGAGTGTGAACAATTGAGCTTCAATCATGAACCGTTGAGCTTCGAGCATGAACGATCGAGCTTCAATCATGAACCGTTGAGCTTTGGGCGTGAACAATCACTCTTTGAGGTTGAATGATTACTCTTTGAGGTCGAACGATCGAGCTTTAAGCATGAATGATTGAGCTTGGAGCATGAACCGTTGAGCTTTGGGTGTGAACAATTGAGCTTCAGCCATGAACCGTTGAGCTTTGGGCGTGAACAATCACTTTTTGAGGTTGAATGATTACTTTTTGAGGTCGAACGATCACTCTTTGTGCATAAACAGTTGAGCTTTGGACACGAATTTCCAGGTTTTACTACACCTTGATGTATTCTATCGGTACTTTTTATGCTTTCGGGGCTTAAAATATAGACCTACGCCTAGTTCAGTTAAATCTTTAACCCTAGTTTTTTCTTCCTCATCTTTTATACCTTGCTCGTCCCAGTAAACAGGTGAATGTTGCATTTTTAGAGTTCTAAGTATTGTTTCTTCCTCTTGTTCCGTAAAACCAGGAGCGATGCTTACTCGCCAGCTAGGAGAGAGATTATGGGCTTGCATGCGATTGTTGAGCCTATCCATCGTTGCGTCTATTTCAATAGCCACCTTACGATTCCATTTGATTCTGACCATGCCATCATGAACAGAGCGATCGCGCCACATATTAAACTTATTCCAATCAATGTCTAATGACAACTCGACTACAGCCAAACCTCTGCCTGTGAACCCGTAAATTGAAATTTCATCTAACCATTTATTTCTAATTCCTAATTCGACTGACTCTAGAGTCTCATCGGAAATATCCTTAATGATTTTTCTGAGAGCCTCTGTTGCCTGATTTATGATAAGCTCAATTGCCTTTTCTCTTCTCGCTAGATCAACTTCCGCTTCAAACTCATACTCAAATGATTGACTGTAACCAGTTGCGGCTAGCCATTTCAGAAGCTGTAAAACGCTATGCAGTGTCCCAATTCTTGATACATCTATATTATGGGTATTCTCCACTATGACTTGCCTCAATTCCTCTATTAAATTTTCAGCTTGTTCTCGAGAAGGAGTAGATCGCAAGGTAAACTTATAGACCAAGGCATTTAGAATTTTGTTGATTCTTTGATAATCTGTCTCTGCAGATGGCTCGTTGAGTTTGTTCAAAATTTCCCTTAAATCATCTAGGGTTGGATCAAGTTTTTTTCTTAATTGCCTTAGATTTGAAGAAATTGCATCTTCTTGCTTCTGTAATATTTCAAGAACTCTGTCAACTTCCTGACTTTTACTTCTGGAACCACTTGTAAGGATTTTGATGAGATTTTTTAATACCCAAGTTTCTGATGCTTCTTCATTAAAGCGATTATATTCTCGCCGATTAATATTATCTATCTCTAAATCCTGCTGAGTTAAACTGAGCTTTTCTCTACACTGTTGCTCAATTTCATGCCAAAGCATATTTAATCCGTTTCTGTCCTCTTTAGTTGGATTTGGCATTAGTGCAAGAGAAGCAAGGATAAGCGCAAAAATTCGTTTAAATGGAAAGGTGCATTTCGTGAAAAAATTAAGTAAAAACCACCAACATAGAACAATAATTAAGAAAAAGAGTCCCCCAATATAATTAAATACTTTCCTTAATGGAGGAACTTCTTGAGATTCAATTGAAGGAAACTCAGATATTAATTGAGATACAATATTTAAATTTAAATTCTCAATATTTATCTGATCACGACCTTGGTTATTATATTGTCGTGTCATTTATGAACCACCGATCTTAGGATTTCCTTTAATTGTTTCAATGTTAATTTGATCGCGACCGTAATTACTATAAGTCCGATTCCCTTCGATTCGATTCTGAGCATTGATGATTTGTTGCGCTATCTGTCGAATTTCGATTGCGAAAGTTTCGTCCTCTTCCATGGTGTCATCTAGGTAGGTTTCCAGCTTCGTTAGAGCAGACTGCGAACCTTCCTGTTCAATAGTTTGAATCGCTTTCTGAGCACGTTCATTGTCCTGTAACTTAGCCCGAATCTTATTGCGCAACGTTTTAACTAATTCAATTGCGCCACCCACTGATTGCTTGGCTGCTTCACCTGCACTCGACTTGACAAACTCATCAAACGCCAGCTTTACAATTGCCCCAGCCGCTAAAGTCATTGGATCTACCATCGGGAACATCTTAACTCTACATCTGTTCTACTATAGTAGTTCCTTAGATTCCAAGTTTCTTAACCGAAATTAGCTATCGTGCTCTCAAAATTGATTTACTGAAATTGCTCTACTGTAAATATAATCTTCAAAGTCTGAGATCAAAAATGACGAAAGTTTATACATTTTTATTCAACAACTGAATTGAAGTAATCCGCTGCAAAGTTGCTGTTCCTTTTACCGGGGAGTCCTGCCATTCTCACGATGCTCCGATTGGGATACAGTGAATAGCGAGTTGGTTTTTCGACCGACCGATCGTCCACAATCATCCATAGAAAGAGGCAGCCTCGATCGTGGCAAATAGCTGGTGGGAAATTCAGATAATTGCAGAGCCATCCCTGGAAGAACTGGTGTTTTGGCGGCTCGATGACTTTGGCTGTCGTGGCACTGCCAGAGAAATCAAAGGAAATGCCTTTTTGATCCGGGCCTATTTACCTCAGATCAAAGCCCATCAGCTTGACCTGGCCGCCTTAGCCCTGAGATTGCGGCAAGACGCCCTTTGTGCCGGGTTAAATCCACCCCTGACCCAGTGGCAGCTGATCGACGAAGAAGACTGGGCAAGTAGCTGGAAGCAGCATTGGCACCCCGAAGAAGTGGGCGATCGCTTCCTGATCAATCCGGCCTGGTTGCCGCTGCCCGAAAATAGCGATCGGCTCGTCATCAAGCTCGATCCAGGGGTCGCCTTTGGCACCGGCGGACATCCCACTACCCAACTCTGCCTGGAATCCCTGGAAATGCGGCTGGGCGAACCCAACCCTAACCTGCTGCTGGCCGATATTGGCTGTGGCTCTGGCATCTTGTCGATCGGCGCACTGCTGTTAGGCGCAGGACAGGTCTATGCCGTCGATAACGATCCACTGGCGGTCTATTCCACGATTAGCAACCGCGAATTGAATGGAGTTGCCGCCGATCGTCTGATAGCCGAAGAAGGCAGCATGGATCACCTTAGCACCATCCTACCGGGACCCGTAGACGGCTTCGTTTGCAACATCCTGGCCGAAGTGATCATCGACCTGATTCCCGGCATGAACGATATCTCCAAATCCACATCTTGGGGCATCCTCAGCGGTATCTTGCTCGATCAGGTCAAACCGATCGCCGATGTGCTAGAGCAACATGGTTGGGTGGTAGCGACCCTCTGGCGACGCAAAGACTGGTGTTGCCTCAATATTCGACGGTCTTAGGCTATGGCATTCGTGCATCACCGCACCATTCGCTTTGCCGACACGGATGCCGCAGGTGTGGTTTACTTTGCCAATCTGCTCTCGATTTGCCATGAAGCCTACGAAGCTGCTTTAGCCGCAGCAGGGATTAATTTGAAAACCTTCTTTCGCGGAGAGACGATCGCCATTCCGATCGTTCATGCCGAAGCCGACTATTGGCAGCCTTTCTTTTGCGGCGAAGTGTGTGTCATTACCCTGTCACCCGTTTTGCTCAGTCCCCATAAGTTTGAGATTCGTTATCGCTTACAGCACCCCGATCAGATAGGCACAGACAAAGCCGCAGGCCAAGCCCAGACGCTACATATTTGTATCGATCGCCAGAGCCGCGAACGAACTCCCCTACCACCTGAGCTGCATCAATGGCTGACCCACATCCCATCAAATCCTGACATTTCCGGCTCAGCTCGATCGACCTAATTTTTAGATGAGCAGTTGGAACAGACTTGCTTTTGCTGCCGTTTTAAGCAGTGTCGCGCCCCTATTTGTGGACTGCTCTGACAACATGAAGCCTGGAAAAATTTTTACCGACTTTTAGGCATTGGCAAAAGACCTAGTTTATGATCATCAACTTGGGGCTGCTCATGTCTTGCCTGTGCGAATTGTCACCCCATCCCAGCCCGCATCTTCTGTCCCTATAGTGCTTGATTCCTTGGAGAAATCGCTTGTGAGTCCAGAAACACTGCTTCAAACATCGCCTCCTGTTGCATCCCCTCTCCAATTCGCATCAGAGGATTTCGATCGCTATGTCATGTCTACCTATGCCCGCTTTCCGCTAGCGTTGGCAAAAGGCGAGGGCTGCCGAGTTTGGGACACCGAAGGTCGAGAATATCTAGATTTTGTTGCTGGGATTGCCACCTGTACCCTGGGTCATGCTCATCCGGTGCTGGTCGAGGCCGTGACGCAGCAGATCCAAGCTCTCCACCATGTTTCTAACCTTTACTACACGCCGCAGCAGGGCGCATTGGCTCAGTGGCTGGTCGAACATTCCTGTGCCGATCGGGCTTTCTTCTGCAACTCTGGGGCGGAGGCCAACGAGGGTGCAATTAAGCTGGCCCGGAAATATGCCCACACGGTGCTTGGTATTCGGGCTCCAATGATTATCACAGCCCATGCCAGTTTCCATGGCCGCACGTTGGCCACCATTACCGCCACCGGCCAACCCAAATACCAGAAGAATTTCGATCCCTTGATGCCGGGATTTTATTACGTGCCCTACAACGACATTACGGCCCTCGAAGAAGCGATTGCGCTGCTCGACAACGATGAACGTCAGGTAGCCGCAATTATGCTAGAGGCGCTGCAAGGCGAAGGTGGAGTGCGTCCGGGCGATCGGGCTTATTTCCAACGCATCCGCGAAATTTGCAACGAGAAAGGCATTCTGCTGATTCTGGATGAAGTGCAGGTGGGCATGGGTCGCACCGGGCATTACTGGGGATATGAAAACCTGGGCATCGAACCCGATATCTTCACCTCTGCGAAGGGCTTGGGGGGTGGCATTCCGATCGGGGCCATGCTCTGCAAATCTTTCTGCGATGTCTTCCAACCAGGCGATCATGCCAGCACCTTTGGCGGCAATCCGTTTGCCTGTGCCGTTGGGTTAGCCGTCTGCCAGACCTTAGAACAAGAAAATCTGCTGGCGAATGTGCAAGCTCGTGGTGAACAACTCCGGACTGGACTGCAAGCCATTGCCGATCGCTATCCCAGCTTCATTGCCGAAGTGCGCGGCTGGGGTTTAATTAACGGCCTGGTGCTGAACTCCGATGTAGAACTGACCTCCAGCAATCTGGTGCAAGCCATGATCGATCGAGGCGTGCTGCTTGTCCCCGCTGGCCCCAAAGTCGTCCGATTCGTGCCGCCGTTGATTGTGAGTGCTGAAGAGGTCGATCAGGTGCTGCAAGCGCTAGAGCAAACCATGGCTGCATTGTGATTTGTGATTGTATTCAGGATGAATATTGCTCAAAGTCCCCCATTTTTGGGGGATTTGGGGGGCGAAAAGGTTACAATCGCCTGTTCCATCCCTACCATTCAAATTTCGTCTCCGATCGGAGTCGGCAACCCGTCAATGCTGACCCGATTTTTTTCATACCAATAATCCTGCAAACCCCCTTCGCCCTTTTTCAAGGCCCACTGGATCAGGTTATCGCGATCGGTCTGATGTTCATAAAGCGGAATGCCGAGGCCGCAAGAGGTTTGGACGCGATCGATGTCTGCAACAATGATTTGGCGAGCACCCGGAATTTCGGGAAATAGAGCAGAGAGCACAATCCAATCGGCAGATTCAGGCAATACCGTCTGACCACGACCATACAGCCGCAGTATCAAGGGAGACCCCTGAAATGCGCAAAACAAAAAGGTAATGCGGCCATTTTCTTGCAGATGGGCTGAGGTCTCGTTGCCGCTGCCGGTCAGGTCGAGATAGGCCACCCGGCTTGGGCTAAGAATGCGGAAGGTATCTAATCCCTTAGGCGACAGGTTGATATGTCCTGTTTCGCTAAGCGGCGCTGTGGCGACAAAAAACAGATGCTGAGCCGCAATAAAATCCTGAAGATCATCCGTGATCGAATCAAAAACTTTTGCCATGATTGAGTCAATTCGTCCATTCAGTTAGGTGGATGCAGCGTTGTGTTCGCAATTCCAGCATGATACGGCAGAAATTCGTTGTGATCGACACAGAAGGAAGCGATTTGCCCACCGAAATTGCCATCCTTGATCAGGCTGGAGACACGATCTATCATGCAGCAATTTCCACAGATTCGTCTCAAGCGTCGTCTCAAGCGTCGTCTCATCTCAATTCTCCAATCAACATTCAATCCCTGAAGCAAATGGGGGCTGAATTTCTCAAATTGACTGAGGACTGTGTGATTGTCTGTCACTATGCTCAGCACGATCGCCAAGTTCTACAGCGGGCCTTTCAGCAGGTTGGGATGGCTTGGCGACGATCGTTGAAATTTGTGTGTACGGTAGAGTTGGCACAGCGTTGTCTACCTGATCTACCCAGTTATTCTCTAGAGTATCTCTCTAAAAAACTCCATCTTCAGGTCCAAGGACAATATTTCAATACTCGACAGGCCCACTCGGCCCGCTATGACGCCGAATTTACCTATCAACTGTACTGCCAGCTTCTCGCCATGACTTCTACCAAGCTGAACCCCAATTCTTTCAATCCGTTTAGCAGCAGCCGGGTTGACACGCCGTTTCAAGATCATCCCGATCAAAAACAGATCTATCAGCCGGAATTCAATTTGCTGAAAGCGACGATTCAAGAAATTCGGCAGGACAACAATCACCAGAGCCGAGGCGCAGTTTTGGTGGGGGAAGCTGGTTCCGGCAAGACCCATTTGATTATGCGGTTAGCCAAAGAACTGTTGCAGGTCAATCGTTTACTGTTTGTTCGATCGCCCAACCATACCGATTCCGTCCTGCATCATATTTACAGCCGCATTTTGGAGTCTTTGATCGAAAAGGTGCCAGAGAATGGCTACACCCAGCTAGAAAATTTGCTGGCCCACAGTTTTGTCAAGTTGATCAGCAGCAGCCGATCGATCAATCCGATTAAAAACGATCAGATAATTCTGTCAGCAGTGAAAGACAATCCGCTGAATTTATACCAGTTAGCCGCAGAGGGAACCGAGAAAAAACGGGCAATCTGGCAGCATATTGAACGGCGCACGAATGAATGGTGGGCTAACGAGTATGGCTTTGCTGGATATTCTGCCCAAATCATCAAAGGCATTCTCAAATTTTGCAGCTATTCGGATCCAAAGCGTAAACAGCTGGTTACCCGCTGGTTAGCCGCCAATGATCTCGATCATGAAGATCTGGAGCGGATTGGCTTAAGCCACTGGAACGAGGATGTCAGTAAGGAGGCATTCTCACTCGAAGCGATCGCCGTTCTCAGCAAACTCTCACTGCTAGACGAACCGCTGATCATCGTGTTTGACCAATTGGAAGCCCTGGGCTACGAGCATAATAAACTGCTGCTGCTCAACTTTGGTGAGGCGGTAAAGGAGCTATTCACCCATGTCCCCAACAGCCTGATCATTTTGAATTTGTTTCCCGATCGCTGGCAGCAGTTCCAACAGTTTTTTGAAGCCGCCGTGGTCGATCGAATTTCCCAAACGCAGATTTTCCTCAAGCGGCCTAGCAACACCGAAATTCGAGAAATCCTACAGATCAAAGCCGAATCTGCGGGACTGTTGCTCGACCAGTTTTTTACGTCCTCAGAATTGCAGCAGGTGCTCAACCAACCTTCGATTCGCAAGGCATTGAACTGGGCTTCTGATTACTATCGGCAAAAAGTGGATGGCATTCCGCTACCGGGCAATCCTGTTGTAACTGCTTCAAATGATAACGCCACCTTGCCCCAAAGCATTGAACAACGAATCGATCGCCTCGAAACCCAGTTTACACAATTGCAGCAAGTTTTAAAGCAGTTTGCTGGAATTATCAGCCAAACCTATTTAGAAGAAACACCCGCAGAGTTTCCTGAAAGTTCCCACCAGCATTCAAAGAATAACACTCAAAACACCTCCAGTCCATTACTGGATTATTTGAATGCCCAGCATCACGCCATAGAACAGGAGTATGAAAAACCTCAGATCATTACCGATAGTGATGATCTTGGCAAACTGACGACGATCGCTCGTGCTTTTCAATCGATTCGATCCTTTGAAATTGACTATCTTCAGCTCAGCAAACGCAAACTGCCAGAACATCTGGTTTTGCGGGCCGATCACAGCATTGCTGTTGGTTTCTTACAAATTGATGGGGGTGCTTTTACGAGCCGCGTCAAAAATTGGAATGAATTGGTCATCAGCTATCCTCAAATCCAATTCCAGCTCTGGCGCGATATTCGGCTCTCTGCCATTCAAGGCAAAGTTGGGATCGAAGAAATAGACAAGTTAAACTATTCCGCCAACGGGGAGTTTTTATTCATGGATCAGGAGCAGCGGATCGATTTTGAATTGCTCTATCGTCTCATTACCGACATCCAAAACCGCGATTTAGAACTTGAAATGCAGGAAGCGCTCACCCAAGTTCTCACCATCTTGCCCGATACCTGGATCTGTCAGTTGATCAACGTCCTATAAAAAACTTGCAGCTCAATTCTTCAACCCTGAAACTGGGGCATCAGATGCGGTAGCTTGAAGATGAATTCTGTCACCGGGACTTACAGAGATATACGATGCAGCCTAGAGTTCTTGATCCAAAAGAATCCTACACCTTTAGCAAATACTTTGATTTGCCCTACGCTCCTCAAGACATTTTGGCGGATTTGGGATGTACTTTAGAACGCACCGATCGCCTCGATTGACCTTATTCAGAAGTTCCTCTAGAGTGGATTCCTGCCCTGGCTGAGAGTTTGAAACGACGCTTGAAACGAGTTATAGCGGTTCTTGTTCGGATGCAGTACATGGAGATCCCTGCTGTACAGGCATTACAGGAATCATTGTGTACCTCATTCGAGTGAAAACCGCTATAATACAACCACGGAACAAGCCCGACGAGAAGCGCTGATCTTTCCAGTGATTGATCAAATTTGCGATCAGCTCAACTATCCTCTCAACATTGAGTATTCGCTCAGCGTCAGTAATTGGCTGAAAGGATCGTTCGATTACTATATTCCCAGTCCTTACAACCTGTTAATCATTGAAGCCAAGCAATCCGACTTGACGAAAGGATTTACCCAGTTAGCAGTTGAACTGATCGCACTGAGTGAGTGGGTTAACCAGACGATGCCCGTCTTGTATGGCGCAGTATCTACAGGTGAGATCTGGAAGTTTGGCATGTTTCATAGAGATAGTCGCCGGGTGACTGAGTATTTGCCACTCCATCCCATTCCTCAAGAACTAGAATTTGTTGTCCGCACGGTGATCGGAATTTTGCAGGCTGAAACTGTTTGCGTGTGAGCGTCTAAACGGCTACTGCTAGTTGTCACAAAAAATCGGGTAGCCCGAAGACCACCCGATCGATTGAGTTTGTGTGAAGAACAACGTGTGAATTACACGCCTACGGCTTTCTTAGCCACTTGAGCCAGTTCGCCCTTCGCATACTTCGCAGCGTACTCTTCCAGAGACACTTGTTTGATCTTGCTAGCTTGACCTGCGGCCCAGAATTGCTGATAGCGATCGGCACAAACTTTTTGCATGTACTTGATCGAAGGCTTGAGGAAGTGACGGGGGTCAAATTCCTTGGGATTGCCAAACAGCGCTTCCCGAACAGCTGCGGTGATCGCCAAACGGTTGTCGGTGTCGATGTTGACTTTACGCACACCGCTCTTGATGCCTTTCTGAATTTCTTCAACGGGCACGCCGTAGGTTTCAGGAATTGCACCACCATACTGGTTGATCAGCGCAATCAGATCTTCGGGAACCGAAGAAGAACCATGCATCACCAGGTGGGTGTTGGGCAGGCGGCTGTGAATTTCTTCAATGCGGCTGATCGCCAGGATTTCGCCGGTCGGCTTGCGGGTGAACTTGTAAGCACCATGGCTGGTTCCGATCGCCACTGCCAGAGCGTCTACTTGAGTGCGCTCAACGAAGTCAACGGCTTCATCGGGATCGGTCAGCAGCATGGAGTGATCCAATTCGCCTTCGAAACCGTGGCCATCTTCTGCTTCACCCTTACCGGTTTCCAGAGAACCGAGGCAGCCCAACTCACCTTCCACCGAAGCGCCGATCGCATGAGCGACCTTCACAACTTCGCTAGTAACGGAGACGTTGTATTCATAGCTAGCGGGGGTTTTAGCATCTGCTTCCAGCGAACCATCCATCATGACGCTGGTGAAGCCGTTTTTGATAGCAGAGTAGCAGGTTGCAGGCTCGTTACCGTGATCCTGGTGCATCACAATGGGAATGTGAGGATAGGTTTCAACCGCAGCCAAAATCAGGTGACGGAGGAAATTTTCGCCAGCGTACTTACGAGCACCACGAGAGGCTTGCAGAATCACGGGGCTGTCGGTTTCATGGGCAGCCTGCATGATTGCCTGGATTTGCTCCATGTTGTTGACGTTGAAAGCAGGGATGCCGTAGCCATTTTCGGCTGCGTGATCCAGCAGCAATCGCATGGGCACAAGCGCCATAGGGAGTCCTCCTAAGTTGGTGTGATCAGCTAAATATTTCGAATTAGACAAACAGATTCTAAGGATAATCTTAAGATATTTTGCCTCACCACAGCGAAGCCTATCCTTTGATTTCCTGACTCGCGATCGCCGACATCGTGATTCAAACGAAAAACTTGCCCGATCGCCGACAGTTTTCTCTAGAAAAAGAGAAATTTGTCTAAAGCCACAGTCTTTCAATTAAGTATAAATGCTCAAGGTGCATTTGTCTTGTGGTCATGAGGCAAATCCATTCTGAATTGACCTGCTTAATTTAGAGTAGATCGCATTATGGGCTAGAACTCTTGGAGACTTAACCATTATCTTTTTCAATAGACTATCTAGTCTCTTCCCAGAGAAAGAGTTCTCAAGTGGCTGAATGTTTGATTTGACAAGGTTTTTCCCTATTTTGCTTCCAGGTGAATGGCAGCAACGAGTCTGAAGCTGCTTTGAAACTTTCCAAAAATTATCAAGAATAAGTTGCAATAAGCTGCAATAATAAACTGTGAAATTCGACAGTTCTGACCATGGCATTTCGCTCTGGCTTTTAAGCTGTCTCTCGTTGCCTTACATACGGCTGAACAAGGATTAGCAAATGAATCAGTTGACAAGACGCACTTTTCTGGGAGCAGGTGCCGCATCCGCTGCGATCGCCTTGGGGCAATTGGGTCGATCGAAAGCAGTCGCCCAAACAGGTCCTGCCATTCGTGTCGCTCAGGCCGATCAAGTGGTCAACCTTTACTCATCGCGGCACTATGACACGGATCAGGCGCTTTATGACAGCTTCACCGCCGCAACGGGTATTCGGGTAAACCTGATCGAAGCAGAGGCCGATCCATTAATCGAGCGGATCAAAAGTGAGGGGGCCAACAGTCCGGCTGATGTTTTAATGACAGTTGATATTGGACGGCTCTGGCGAGCGCAGCAAGAAGGCTTATTTCAGCCGGTTAATTCCACTGTCCTGACTCAGGCGATTCCGGCCAATCTGCGGCACCCCGATGGGTTATGGTATGGCTTCTCCAAGCGGGCGCGGGTGATCATGTATAACAAATCCAAAGTCAATCCGAGCCAGCTGTCTACCTATGAGAATCTGGTGGATCCAGAATGGCGCGGCAAAATCCTGACTCGCTCCTCAACCAATATTTACAACATTTCAATGACGGCTGCGATGCTGGCGGCTCATGGTCCTCAAGAAACCGAAGCCTGGGTACGGGGAATGGTTGCCAACTTTGCTCGTCCACCCGAAGGCAACGATACTTCACAATTGCAAGCTGCTGCCGCTGGGGTTGGCGATCTGGCCATTACCAATACTTACTATTTGATCCGTATGGCAAAATCCGATAAGCCAGAAGATAAAGCCGTGGCCGAGCAAGTTACCATCTTCTTCCCGAATCAGCGCGATCGGGGTGCCCATGTCAATATTAGTGGCGCAGGTGTCGTGAAAACTTCCCCAAATAAGGAGGCCGCGATCCAGTTTCTAGAGCATCTGGCCAGCTCTGAATCCCAGCAAATTTTTGCCCAAAGCAACAATGAATATCCGGTAGTGCAAGGGGTTGCGCTTGATCCAATTCTGGCCAGCTACGGCAGCTTTAAAGAGGATACGATCAACGCGGCCACGATCGGCGAGAATAGTGCAGAAGCGATCCGTATTATGGATCGGGCGGGTTGGAAGTAGCAGCATGGCTTCATGTTGAAGCTTGAGAGAGCCCCTGCCGAAATACTGCCAGAATAACGAATGAGTTCCCTGGAGTAATTTATGGTCGGCAAGCGGTTCTGGGGTTTGACGGTTTATTGCCTGGGAATTTTGAGTGGAGGAGGCGCAATCGCGGCATCTAATCCGTCCGCTCCTTCCCAAAGTTCCCTGCATCCCTGTTGGGCTGATGCTGCTTCGATCGCAATTGACCAAATCCAAATTAATCCTTCCTGTCGCTGGCAAACGCTGGATGGGGTTGGGGCAAACAGTTTTGCCTACCCTTTTGGCAATGACATTGGATATCAGTGGGATCAGGTCAAATTTGTCTATGATCAGCTCGATCTGCACTATATCCGGCTTGTGTCCTGGTTTGGCTTCTGGGAATCTGAGAACGATAATGCGGATGCTCGAACGCTCAATTGGGATGGTTTCGATCGCCCACCGGGAACAGTTGGTCGCTATGAGGTTCCCTATGCTCAGTGGTTGCATAGCCGGGGTATGGAAGTGGAATTAGGGGTTTGGAATGTGGCCGATTGGTTGGCATCCGGAAATCCCCGTCAGATTGCTCCGTCTCTGTATCCTGAGTTAGGCGAGACGATCGCCAGTTATCTTCTCAATTTGCAATATCAGGGTGTGGCGCAAACGGTTGTTGAGGTGCAGAATGAACCAGACATTATGGCTGGCATTCGCTATGCCAATCCTGAAGCGTTACGAGATGCTGCACTGGCCGTTCTCGATCAGTTAGACCACTATGGTTTAAACCAGATATTGCTGCATGGTCCTAATCTGTCTCGACCAGAAGGAACGCCAGAGTGGGCTGAAGTGTGGTTTGCCAATCCTCGCTTACGGGATCGCACGATCGCACTTTCCTATCACACCTGGTGGAGTGAAGATCGGGCTGCCTATGAAGCAATTCGATCGGTGGCAGAACGGTATGGTAAGCCAGTTTGGGCGACTGAATTAGGACTTTGTGCCCTCAATGATCCAGCCATTTGCGGCACCCATGCCCCTTTGCGAACAGACACTTGGGAAACGGCTTTTGATTATGCCCAAAGTTTTTATCGCGCGATCGATTGGAGTCATGCCAGTCGCGTTTATCTTTGGACAGTTTTGGGCCATGACGGCGTTGTTGGACCTGAAGGTCAGCGCTATCCCACTTTCTATGTGGCCAAACATTTTGCTGACTACATTCCGCCGGCTTCTATTTATATCCAATCGCTTAGCCATCAATCTGATCTTCAGACCCTGGCATTTGCCTTACCAAATAAAAATTACTCCCTGATTGTAATCAACAGCGGCCAGGCTGGTCATTTGCTGCATTTAGTGAATGAACAGGTGAATGGACAGCAGACAAATTGGGCTATTACTCAGGCAGTCACCAGCAGCCAGGACAATTATGAGCAAAGGACGACGGTGATCCAAGAGGGGGAACAATGGCGGATTACCTTTCCCCCCAGAAGTGTGACCAGTTTATCCCTGACCATTGCAGAAAGCAGTTCGAATTGAACTCAACGATCCATCTATGCAAACCTTAGCTGACGATCGCTGCCATCATCTTCAAATTGTTGTTCTCCCATACCCATTACTTCAACAATCACGGTGCGTCGAGCGGGCTGCCATAACCCCTGACGTTGGCCGATCGTCACGATCGCCTGATCTTCGGCCATTTGCACCTGATAGGCAGTAGTTGCCCAGATTCCCTGCTGATAATCAAAGCTTTCACCATCATCTTCATAGAAGGTCCACTCCCCTGTTCCAGGCCAAACTTTGATGCGCAATGGATCGGCTGATCTCTCATTCACATGTTGCATCACAGGAGCCAGCGGCATAATTGAACCCGCTCGCACATATAGCGGCATTCGTTCCAGCAGCGCATGGGCCAGGATATGTTGATTTCCAGTAAACCGATCGCCTGTCCACCAGTCAAACCAGGTTCCTTCCGGCAAATAAACCGATCGATATTCTACCCCCGGACGCAGCACAGGCGCAGCCATTAAAGCTGGCCCTAACATGACCTGATCAGTAAGCTGACTGGTTTGTCGATCGTTGGGATAATGATAAATTAAGGGACGCAGAATCGGTGCGCCGGTATTAGCCGCTTCCCAGAATAAGGTATAGAGATAGGGTAATAACTGATAACGTAACTCAATATATTCCCGACAAATTTTTTCGACTTGCTCGCCGAATACCCACGGCTCATGTTGCATGCTGTTGATGATGGAATGAGCCCGCATCAGCGGATAGAGCATCCCGACCTGCATCCAGCGGGCAAACAGTTCAGCGGTGGCATTTCCAGCAAATCCGCCAATATCAGCTCCGACAAAAGCAACTCCAGACAGGCCAAGATTACACAACATTGGCAGCGACATTTCTAGATATTCCCAGCGGGAGTGATTATCACCCGTCCAAACTGATGACCAGCGTTGAATTCCGGCATAGCCCGATCGCGTCAACACAAACGATCGCTGTCCCGATCGCAGATGCTGCAATCCTTCAGCCGCCGCACGCGCCATCATCATGCCATAAAGATTGTGGGTTTCCGCATGGGTCGCCAATTCAGCGGGATTTCCCTGTAATGCATCCAACGGTAAGGGAATTTTGTCACCCGGATCGCCGAAGGGCCGATCGTTCAAAGCAGGTTCATTCATGTCATTCCAAATCCCTGCCACTCCGGCATCAGTCAAAGCTTGATGGCACTGTCCCCACCATTGCCGCACTTCAGATTGCATAAAATCTGGAAAAACGGCGCGATCGGGCCACACATAGCCATGGAATAACTTACCATTGCGCTGCCGGACAAAATAGTCTTTTTGCAGCCCAGTTTCCAAGACTGGATAATCACTGTCAGGTTCAAACTTCACACCCGGATCGATGATCGTGACAACCTTGAAGCCAGCCTGCGCCAAATCTTGAATGAGCTGAGCCGGATCGGGAAAGCGATCTGGATTCCAGGTGAAGACGCGAAAGCCATGCATGTAGTCAATATCAAGATGGATCACATCACAAGGAATTTGTCGTTGTCGAAATTCTGTAGCTAATGCTCTCACTTCTTGTTCTGAACGATAGCTCCAACGACACTGATGATAACCGATCGCCCATTTTGGCGGTAATGACATGCGTCCTGTCAGTTGGGTATAGGTTGCGAGAATATTGGCAGGATCGGGACCATACATCAGGTAATAATCCAATTCTGGACCTTGAGTCTCCATGCAGCAAACCCCTGCCTGATCAGCCCCTACATCGAAACGACTCCAGTGTGTCGTGTTGAAGAAAATACCGTAACCCACTTCAGGTCGCAGCGATAAAAAGAAAGGAATGGCCTGATACATCTCATCGGTTAACCCGTGGTAGTCAAGCGAATCGGTGGTCCAATTGGTGAAGCGATGGCCTAACTTATCCAGTAATCCAGTTCGTTCGCCAAATCCGTAAAAATGTTCTTCGGCTTCAATCTTTTTCCAGCAGGCGATCGCGTCATTTTTCCAGCCAATTCCTCGCTGCACATCTTCTGCAAAGGGACGATCGGCTGAATCTGCAAATTGAATCCTGCCGGTCCGTTTAGAAACGGTGATTTTGATGCATTCAGTTTGAATTTCAACTTGCTCTGGTGTTTCTGCAACCCGATAGGCAACTCTAGGCCATTCGCGATCGTCTAGCGCCACTGCCCAGGAGCGGGGTGGCAAAAATTCTGCTTGAGGGGTGAGCCGGACCCGGACCAGATGAGCGGCCAGGATACTGATTTGTAAATTCGCTCGCTCTGCTTTTAACTGAACCTGCTGCCCGTCAATTTTCACCTGCTGAATGATGCCCATGGTGGTCCAGGCAGATTCTTTGAACGGCATTTGCCCTAAAAATTCCGGCATCGTTTTCTTCCTCGATGTATCTTAATTGATATTCAATATATTGCCTCGGCAATTAAAGAGATTGGGTTGTGTGGCGCGCGAAGCGCGCCACACAACCCGGGTTCTCGAATCATGCATTCTCTTTCGTTACCAAGGTAATATATCTGGAAACTTGGGATTCGCTTCTACTTGATTCGCTTTTCCGATCGCTCGTTTTACCCTATCAGTCTTGCTATTATTTGCGATCTCTATCGAGAAAGGTATTGGCTGGGCTTTCCCTCCTCCTTCTGGAGGATGATTCTGAAGCCGATCGATTCGCTTTTTAATGGAAGTGACGTATGAAGAAATAGAGATGTAGAATATGCAGCTTACTGGAAAAGTGGCACTGGTGACAGGAGCCAACTCAGGCATTGGTCTAGCAACTGCCCAGTTATTTGCTCAACAAGGGGCAAAAGTGGCCATGCTGGGACATACTGCTGATGAATTAGAACAAGCAACGGCCCAAGTCCAACAGTGGAGTGAAGCAATTCCGCTGATTGCTGATATCTCGGATGCGGATGCGATGCAGCGAGCTGTCACCCAAACTATTCAGAAATGGGACAAACTCGATATTGTCTTTGCCAATGCAGGTATCAATGGCGTTTGGGCTCCTCTCGAAGAACTTGAGCTAGAGGAATGGGATAAAACCCTGTCCGTTAATCTTACCGGTACGTTTCTCACCGTCAAATATGCAGTTCCCTATCTTAAGCAGCAGGGCGGTTCAGTAATCATTACTGCTTCTGTGAATGGCACCCGCATGTTTAGCAATACTGGAGCAACTGCCTATGCCTGCTCCAAAGCAGCTCAGGTTGCTTTTACCAAAATGGTAGCCCTTGAATTGGCTAAATACCGAATTCGGGTCAATGTTGTCTGTCCAGGAGCGATCACCACTGAAATTGACGACAATACCGATCGCCAAAACCTAAAAGAAGTCAAGGTGCCCGTCGAATTTCCTCAAGGTACAATTCCTCTGACATCAGGTCAACCCGGCACGGCTGAACAGGTAGCTCAATTAGTTTGTTTTCTGGCATCGGATGCAGCCAGTCATATTACGGGCACGGAAGTTTGGATTGACGGAGGCCAATCTTTGCTACAGGGATAGGAGGCTGAGTTGAACGTTGGTGAACAAACTGGGAAATCGCCTGTCTAAGTAAACCATGACTCAAACAGGCGAATGACATTTTTACAGCTAGTTTTTGTGGCTAAATCACTAGAGGCTAGAAGTTTTCCCGGTTTCAGCCTGCGTTGGAATGGCTTGAATGTTGCTGTAACCCATTTTAGAGGCAATCTCCCGCAGGACTGAGATTTGCTGTTGAAACTCAAGTTGCTCCACTCGATCGAGCAGACTGTTCACAGAATCAGTTGCCTCATAGTCAGCAGGCAGATCAACCACTGCATCCCCCATATCCTGTGCCCAAGCGAACCAAACCACTAATTGATTATTGGGTGTTAATCCACCGTAGGATCGAGAATATTCGGTGTCATCTCCATTAGCAATTTGGCGCATCACGGCGAGCTGTTCTTCCCACGACAAATCATAAAAGTCGCCCAGCAGGACCGGTGCTAGATTTGGATCTGCAGCCGTTGGAGCAGCAGGGGTTACTTCGTCTCCCATCGCTTCATAAAGGAAGTAAAGGAATGCCAGCTTATCATCCACACCGAGCTTATTGTAGGCATCGAAGATAGATTGTGTTTCCTTCGAGAGTAATTGAGAATCGTTCTTTGCAGTTGACATGAAGCTTGCTCCATTACTTGATTGGCGCATTCACAGTTAATCAAATTGCCGATCGAAGCAAACCCCTCTGGAGAAAGAAATGGATGTTGCTACAGGAGGATTTCCCGATTTCAATGACTCTCAGGCAATATCGAGCGATTTTCTGGCTAGAAGTGATCGATCTGCAGTTACCAGTTTTGCAATTTTGTAATCAGTCAAAAGGTAACAGTCTCCATTTAAGGATGACTGATTGAAGAATGCATCGAGGATTAATCAGATGATATTAATAAAAAGTGAAACCAGCTAGGGCTACTCAGATAACCTCTCGAATTTCACTTGCTGTTAAGTCACAACTAAGTCACAGTAGGCAATTGAATCCTGGTATGCAATACCATCAGGCATCAGAATTCACCCATCATATGCCGCTGGAACAGGATGGGCAGTAGCCTCTTTTTGGCAGGCTAGCGATCGACCCTTTCTAAAGATACTGTAAACCGATAGATTTTATGGACTTTATTTGAGAATTCGTGATAAGTTACTAAAAACCGATCGGCAAATCCCCGATAAGCTGCGATCTTCCCTTGACTCTTTGCCTATACATCCCCAGTAAATTAGACTTCTATGACAATCGCTTCAGCCCTCCCTAACCCTTCGATCAGTTTGGCTCCCAAACAGTTTGCTGCTCGCTCTGTTTTCCCTCAATCCAGCTACCTGTGGGTAATCCAGGCTGGCTTTGTGCGAGTTCTCACTTGTTCGGAAGAAGGCAACAGTTTGGCGATCGGCATTTGGGGAGCAGAGGATGTGGTTGGTCCAGCGCTATCGGTGATTCGACCCTATGCGATCGAATGTTTGACGAAAGTGCAAGCCACTGCTGTGCGCCTGGAAGACTTACCCAATTCAAGCGCAGTTCTGCTGAAACACCTCCATTCTGCTGAGGAACTGACGATTATTCGCAGTTATCGGCGAGTGGATGTCATGTTGTTGAAATTGTTGGGTTGGTTAGCAAAACGGTTTGGGCATGAAGCTCAACAAGGCGGCAGGCTGATTGATCTGCGCCTCACCCATCAAGATCTGGCTGACCTGCTAGGAGCTACGCGGGTTACAGTGACTCGATCGTTAATTCAGTTAGAGCAACAGGGCTTCATTCAGCGGTTGTCAATGCAGCGGATTGTGCTGCAAAAGACTGACTGTTGGCATTACGAGATCTAAAAATACGGTAATTCGATCAATATGTCGTATTATTATAGAGTTGAGCTGGCGGAACAGCTTTGAGTTTTCAGTTTGATACTCAGCGCATCAAAACCGATGTTTTAGTGATTGGGGGTGGTACAGCGGGTACAATGGCGGCTATTAAAGCGAAGCAGGCCAATCCGGATGCCGCAGTCCTGATTTTAGAAAAAGCTAATATTCGCCGCAGTGGTGCGATCGCCATGGGCATGGATGGGGTGAATACCGCCGTGATTCCGGGGTTTTCGACACCCGAACAATATGTGCGCGAAGTGACGATCGCCAATGATGGCATTGTCAACCAAAAGGCCGTGCTGCAAACTGGGCAACTTGGATTTGAAACAATCCAGGAGTTGGAGCGCTGGGGCGTTCGATTTCAGAAGGATCCGCAGGGTAACTATGACGTGAAGCAGGTGCATCGGGTGGGCAAATATGTGCTGCCGATGCCGGAAGGCAAAGATTTGAAGCAAATTCTGACGCGTCAGGTGAAGCGCCATAAAGTGATCGTCACAAATCGAGTGATGGCGACGCGGGTTTTGGTATCTGATAGACGGGCGATCGGTGCAGTCGGCTTTGATGTCCGCAATGGGAATTTTGTGGTGATTCAAGCCAAGGCTGTGATTCTTTGCACGGGAGCCTGCGGTCGTCTGGGATTGCCTGCTTCAGGCTATCTCTATGGCACCTACGAAAATCCGACGAATGCGGGGGATGGCTATTCGATGGCCTTTCATGCAGGGGCAGAGTTGGCCAATTTGGAATGTTTCCAGATCAATCCGCTAATTAAGGACTACAACGGTCCAGCCTGTGCCTATGTAGCGGGTCCATTCGGAGCCTATACCGCCAATGCCGAAGGGAATCGCTTCATTAACTGCGACTATTGGAGCGGCCAGATGATGCTGGAGGTCTGGAAAGAACTGAACTCTGGTAAAGGGCCAATTCAGCTCACCATGACCCACTTGGATGACGATACGATCGCAGAAATTGAATCGGTTTTGTGGGCGAATGAGCGACCGAGCCGGGAACGGTTTCATCAAGGGCGAAGTGAAAATTATCGCACCCATGGCGTTGAGATGAATATCTCAGAAATTGGTTTATGCAGCGGTCACAGCGCTTCTGGTGTTTGGGTGAACGAGCGGGCTGAAACTAGCATACCGGGACTTTATGCAGCCGGAGATATGGCAAATGTGCCGCATAACTATATGATCGGCGCTTTTGTGTACGGTCGGGTTGCTGGAATTAATGCGATCGATTACATCCAAAATCTGGATCATCTAGAACCTGATGCCGATGCATTGGAAGCAGAACGCCAGCGGATTTATCAGCCGCTCAACCAGCCCAACGGCATTCCGCATACTCAGGTGGAATATAAGTTGAGACGACTCGTGAATGACTATCTCCAACCGCCCAAATCGGGCAACAAAATGGAAATTGGCTTGAATCATTTTGTCCGCTATCAGGAAACGCTGGACCAGATGGAGGCCGCCGATCCGCATGAGTTGATGCGCTGTATGGAGGTGCATTTCATTCGCGACTGTGCCGAAATGGCGGCTCGTGCTTCGCTCTATCGACGAGAAAGCCGCTGGGGACTCTATCATTATCGATTGGACTATCCAGAAAAGAATCAGGAAGAGTGGTTCTGCCATGTTCACTTAAAACGAAGTGGATCGGGAGAGATGGAATTGTTTAAGCGATCGATCGAACCCTACATCATTGAGGTTGATTTGCAGCGAGAAGTCTACGATGTTGCTGTCAAGTAATCCCCTGCCATGATTACCGGAGTTAACCACATCACATTCTCAGTCAGGAATCTGGAAGCCTCGATCGCTTTTTACACTCAAGTTCTGGGATTTCAGCTACTGGCAAAATGGGTGAAAGGAGCTTATCTATCTGCGGGCAGTCTTTGGTTGGCCCTCATCCTAGATCCACGCCTGCGGGATGCACCACTGCCTGAATATACCCATGTTGCTCTAACCGTTGCACCTGAGAATTTTGAGCAGCTTAGTCAACGCATCCAGGATTTTGGCGCAGAGATTTGGCAGGACAACACTAGTGAAGGAGCATCACTGTATTTTCTCGACCCAAACGGACATAAGTTAGAAATTCATGCTTCTGATCTGTCAACACGGCTTAAAGTGATCAGCGCAACGCCTTGGAAAACGTTAGAAGTTTTTGTTTAACTCGATCGTAAAGAAATTATGGCTTTAATTAACCAGCGAGTTGAAGTTCCGGTAATTGTCGATGAATCTAAATGTTTGGAGAAATGCACCGCCTGCATTGAAGTTTGTCCGTTAGATGTGCTGGCTAAAAATCCTGAGACGGGCAAAGCGTATATGAAATACGACGAATGTTGGTTCTGTTTACCTTGCGAAAAGGAATGTCCTACCAACGCCATCACGGTTCAAATCCCATTCCTACTGCGTTAAGGATGGTGGATTCATAAATTGTGGGGGGCCTCACCTGCTCGGACGGGCAAAATGCCCATCCCACAAGAAATACACTTTATTTGATTCTTGTTCCTAAGGATTTGAAGATGGCAGAAGAAACTGAACTGGAATCCTGGTTAGAAATGTTGCGATCGCCCGATTTGAACGATCGACTCGTGGCGGTGAAAACGCTTCAGCATCTTGGGGATGAAAGCACCACTGGAGTTTTGATCAACGCGCTTCAGGATGAAAATCCACAGGTGCAAAAAATTGCGATCGCTGCTTTGTGGGAATTAGCCGATCCGATCGCAGTTCCGGCATTGATGAATTGTTTAGCGGCGATCGACTCAGAAGTGCGCCAGGAAGCTGAGTCTGCCTTGGCAGAACTGATTACCCCTGACCATTTGCCGCTCTTGTTGCAGGCATTGCCACAATCGTCTACTGAGGCTCAACGCAGTATTCTGGTGTTGCTGCGAAAAATTCACGACGCGGAAGCTTTACCCTCGATTGCGCCGTTTTTCCAGTCAGCCAATCCGGTTTTACGAGAGACGGCAATTACAACGCTGCGCTATCTGAATCAGGTGAAGCAATGTCCGCCTGCCCTCCCGTTGATGACGGATCCTGTGGATAGAGTCAGGCGAGCAGCGGCTTTAACTTTAGGGCATTTAGCAGATGCCGATGCTGTTCCTTGCTTATGTCAGGCTTTGAACCAGGATGAAGATTGGCAGGTGCGACGAAATGCAGCACAAGCCCTGGCAAGTCAGGCAAAGCCTGAAACGCTACCCGTTCTGGAAAAAGCTCTCCACGATGACCATTGGCAGGTGCGTAAAGCAGTCCTCCAGGCGTTGCGGCAACTCCCCCATGCGCGATCGATCCCCGATATTGCTCAAGCTTTAGCCGATTCATTTTCAGAAGTGCGGAAAGAAGCGGCGATCGCGCTGGGAATTCTGGGTAACGCGACGGCAATTCATGCGCTGCAACAAGCGCTCGATGATCCCGATCGAGAGGTGAGCATTCAGGCCCAGCGAGCCATCCAAAAGATCCAGCAATATTCAGCCACTTCCTAATTTCATGGAGGCTAGCATTGACACAATTTTCCCTTGATCATTCCACCGAACCGCTTGCCCAGTCGCCAGATTCACTGCGGCAGCAGGCTGTGATTCACTTATTAAAGCAAGTGATTGAGCCGACTTTGGGCAATAATGTGGTGAGTTTGGGCATGGTGCGTAATTTACGGATTGTTGATGATTATGTCTCGCTTCGACTCTATGTGGGATCGCATCAGCAGGCGTTACAGTCCGAAATTCGAGCTCAATTAGCCAAGCTGGATTGGTGTAAAAAAATCTACGTTCAGTGCTGCACCATTCCAGGGGTGAAATATACGATCGCCGTTTCTAGCGGCAAAGGGGGCGTTGGTAAATCGACCGTGGCGGTAAATTTGGCGATCGCACTCCAGCAGTTGGGCGCAAAAGTAGGATTGCTGGATGCCGATATCTATGGACCGAATGTGCCACGCATGTTGGGGCTGGGACAATCGGATGTGCAGACGATCGAAACATCTCTAGGTCAGCGGTTTTTGCCATTAGAAGCGCATGGTATCCGAGTCATGTCGGTCGGATTGTTGGCCGAACCCGATCATCCTCTAGCTTGGCGTGGACCGGTGCTGCACAAAATCATTACGCAATTTATTCAAGAGGTGCAGTGGGGAGAACTGGATTTTCTGCTGATCGATCTACCGCCCGGAACGGGAGATGCCCAAATTACGATCGTTCAAGAAAGTCCGATTTGCGGTGTGGTTTTGGTCACAACTCCCCAACAGGTTGCAATTAGCGATGTTCGCCGCAGCATTCACATGTTTCGTCAAGTTGGAGTACCTGTGTTAGGTCTGGTTGAAAATATGAGCTATCTCACGGATGGGCAGGGCCAACCGATGCTGATCTTTGGTCAGGGCGGTGGCCAACAGCTTGCAACTGAATTACAGGCTCCCCTGCTGGCTCAGATTCCCCTCGATCCTCAAATTTGTGCAGGAGGAGACAACGGACAACCCATTACCCTGACTGACGTAGATTCGATCGCAGCACAAACTTTCTGGCAGCTTGCCCAGGCTCTATCTGCAACATTTTCTCAAATTTGATCGCAACAACCTCTTGTCATCTCCACCCAGTTCTGTGATATTCTTTTTCATAGTAATAAACTACGGTAATTTGGTAGATAAACCGTATTTTTAAAGCCGCTCGATGAACAGGTGGAAAGGATCTCGTTATGGTTGATATGCCTCGGTGGTTTGCGTTCAGTAGTTTGCAACAGTGGGTTCAAGGGTGGCGATGGCGATCGCTCCGTACCTTTTCGCTGCTTTTTGCAGTCGGATTTGGTCTCAGCATTTTATTGGCAGCCTGTGCGCCAACACCTACAGATTCAGCCGCTTCTCCCCAAGCCAGTCCAGCTCAGAACATTGAGATACGGATTGGTTATCAAAAGGCCGCAACCATTCTGAATGTCCTCAGAACCAGAGAGGATTTGGCAAAAGCTTTGGCCAGCTCAGGCACAACCGTCACCTGGACCGAATTTCCGGCAGGACCGCCGATGCTAGAAGCGATGAATGCTGGATCGATCGACTTTGGTTACACGGGTGAAGCACCCCCAATCTTTGCCCAGGCGGCTGGTACACCGTTGTTATATGTCGCCTATGACCCCTGGAGCACTAAAGCAGAGGCGATCGTGGTGCCTGAAGATTCACCGATTAAAACTGTGGCGGATCTGAAGGGTAAAAAGGTTGCGTTTGCGAAAGGATCGAATACAAATTATCTAGTGGTTGCGGCTTTGGAGAAAGCAGGGTTGAAATATAGCGACATTGAACCAGTGCATCTTCCTCCTGCAGATGCGCGTGCAGCCTTTGAAAGCCGCAAAGTTGATGCCTGGGCAATTTGGGATCCTTACTTGGCTGTGGCAGAATCAGCAGCGGGTGCCAGAATCATTGCTGATGCTACTGGACTTGCTCCGAATCGTGGCTATTATTTAGCGTCTAAGTCTTTTGTGGACAATCATCCTGAGCAGCTCAAAGCAGTTTTAGATTCTGTAAAAAGTGTAAGCGAGTGGGCTGCTAGCAATCCAACCGATGTCGCAAAATTCCTGGCTCCTGAATTGGGTATTTCTGCTGAACCGCTAGAAAATGCTGAGAAGCGTAGAGAATACGGTGTTCTGCCTTTAACGGATGAAGTGATTACTGCTCAACAAAAAGTTGCAGATACATTCCAGAAAATTGGCTTAATTCCCAAGAAAGTGAACGTCAAGGAAATCGTTTGGACAGGTAATTCCTAGTTCCATCGGTGCTGAGCTCCTTGACATGGAATTGTTGCAGTTCTAATTTCGACAAACTGTCTCACGCTCATTCCTCTCAACCCAATTTTTAGCTTATGAAATCATTCCCTTTGGTCAAGCTCTGGAGTGTTATCTATCCTTATTCATTGATTGGCAAAATCGCCCTTTTAGTGTTGGGTAGTCTGGTGTTTCTCTACCTTGAGCAACGAATTAGACCGTTATTGAGACTCGACAAACTATCAGCGGAGGAGAAATTGAGATATGTTAATCGGACAAATTGAGCAAGAGATTTTGGAAGGAAGATTCTGGAATGTTTGGTTAAAAAGCTATCCAGACTATTTCACTTCCCCTAACCCGATCGATCTTCAGCCCGATCAAAGTACTACACAAAATCATCAGATGAGTAAACGCAAATTGCCTTTTGGGCGATCGGTAGACCAGCCTTTTTAGTCGCAGGTTTTAAGTGTTGAAACGGAGTTCTAATTACATCTTCAGGAACCATGCAAAATTCCTCTTTTTCTCTGTCAACCTCTGACATACCATCGATCGATCTACAGCCATTTCTAGATATCGAGTTAGATGTTTCTGGTTGGTATGCACTGGGGCATTATCACCCAGAAGTGTTCCATGATGTTGTGATGCAACAAGAACTCTTCTACCCAGTTTGTATCGACGAGGTGCGCTTAGGATGGGCCAGATTCGAAGGCAACCAGTTCGATTTCACGACACAGCCAACCGAAGATTATCAGCCCGTTACATTAGTTGTTACCTTAACCTAACTCCAGGGTCGCTGTCTTGTGGATTGTCATAATGCTCGACCCGATCTCCTCATCCATTACAGCTTATGCAAATTGCACAGTCAAAACCAATTTCATTTTCTTGGCGATCGCTTCCGTGGGAACAGTTTGCACCCTGGCTTGTTCCAGCGAGTTTAATCGTAATCTGGCAGCTGTTGGCACAGTTAGGATTCATTTCAACGAGAGTACTGCCTGCTCCAACGCAAATTGTTGAAGCCGCAATTCGGCTAACGCTGAGTGGGGAATTACTGCGTAACGTTGGAGTGAGTCTTTATCGAGCCTTAGTTGGATTTTCGATTGGTGGCAGCATTGGATTCAGTCTGGGCGTTTTGAATGGGGTTTCCCGACCTGCGGAACGGTTACTTGACAGCTCATTGCAGATGATCCGGAATATTCCCCACTTGGCTTTGATTCCGCTAGTCATTCTATGGTTTGGAATTGGCGATCCAGCCAGAATTTTTCTAGTGTCGTTGGGGGTGTTTTTCCCGATTTACATCAACACCTTTGCAGGCATCCGATCGATCGATCCCAATTTGTTGGAGATGGGGAAGGTGTATGGGTTACGCCAGCGTGAACTGTTCTGGCAGATTGTGTTACCCGGAGCTTTACCAAGCATGTTGGTCGGCTTGCGCTATGCGCTGGGTTTGATGTGGTTAACCCTCATTGTCGCTGAGACGATCGCTGCTAATTCAGGAATTGGTTATATGGCAATGAATGCGAGAGAGTTCATGCAGACGGATGTGGTTGTGATGAGCATCTTACTTTATGCATTGCTGGGTAAGCTCGCTGACTCGATTGTTCGAGCGCTGGAAGCATGGTTGTTACCCTGGCATCCCAGTCAAAGTCACTAAACTACAATTTGTCGCCTGTAGAATCTATTACCGATTCATTTTCTTTTATTGATCCACTTGAAAGCTGAAGCAGTCTCCCATGAATACCATTAGTAGCGACCAAGAAGTTCTCAATTACTCAACTGATCATGGTGCTCATGTCAGCATTCAAGGTTTGAGTAAATCTTTCGGGGATTTTCCCGTTCTCAGCCAAATTGAATTGGAAATTAATCCCGGTGAGTTTGTCGCCGTGGTTGGCAAAAGTGGTTGTGGTAAAAGTACACTATTGCGATTGTTGAGTGGACTAGATAAACCAACGGAAGGAGCGATTTATATCGATCAGCAACCGCTACAAGGATTGAATCCATTTGCTAGAGTCATGTTCCAGGATTCAAGGTTGTTACCTTGGCGGAAAGTGCTAGACAATGTAACCTTGGGGCTGAAATATCAAAACAAGCAGAGAGGTCAGTGGGCATTGCAAGAGGTGGGGTTATCCGATCGAGCCCATCGCTGGATTACTCAACTCTCAGGTGGACAACGGCAGCGAGTTGCATTAGCACGTGCGTTAGTGAGTCAACCCCGGTTGTTACTGCTGGATGAACCGCTCGGTGCGCTGGATGCACTGACTCGTCTGGAGATGCAAAACCTGATCGAAAACCTCTGGAAAGAGCAGCAGTTTACAGCATTTTTAGTGACGCATGAGGTGGAAGAAGCAGTCTATTTGGCCGATCGAGTCATTGTAATTGAAGAGGGTATCATTTCCCTGAACTTGCCGATTTCTTTGCCACGCCCACGCAACTCAGGCAGCCTAGAGTTCGCTGAACTGAAGGTGAGGATTCTCGACCAAATTTTGGGACGACAAAGACAGCCTGAAAGGCATTCCCAAGAATTTACTGCGATCGAATCTTAACTACTACGAAAAATATTTGTGAATATTAGCAAGGATATTCTCGATGAAATTTAAACGAAGAACTGTACTCTCTGGATTGGTCGGCCTGAGTCTACCTATGATTGTGGCGAGTTGTGCCAGCAATTCACCGACCTCAAATTCAAGCACCAGCAGCTCACCTGCTTCTCCTGAAGCCGCAGCCAGTCCTGCCTCACCCTCTGGTCCTGTCACGGTGCGAATTGGCTATCAAAAAGCGACTGAATTGGATTTGCTGCGATCGAGAGGCAATCTGGATAAGCAGATCAAGGAATTGGGAGGAAGTGTGGAGTGGTCCCTATTCCCTTCTGGGCCGCCGATGCTGGAAGCAATGAATGCAGGCAAAATTGACTTTGGGGGTGTGGGTGAATCCCCACCGATTTTTTCTCAGGCAGGGGGAGGATTATTCTACTATGCAAGTGTGACTCCATTGAGCGGAGATACTCAAGACATTGTCGTTGCTAAAGATTCCTCCATCCAATCTGCTGCTGATCTGAAGGGGAAGAAAGTGGCGTTGCAGAAAGGCTCGAGCGCTCATTATTTGCTGCTGAAAGTTCTTGAAGAAAATGGGATTGCAGCCAATGAGGTTGAGGTCGTTTCTCTGTCTCCTGCCGATGGGCGATCGGCCTTTGAGCAGGGAAATGTCGATGCCTGGTCGATTTGGGATCCATTTTTGGCCGTGGTGCAAGAAACTAGCAATGTCAGAAGCCTAAAGGTGGGCCGTGAACGCCGCACTTTCTTTCTATCTTCGCAACAATTTGCCAAGTCATCTCCCGATTACTTGAAGGTGGTATTGGCAGCAGCAAAAGAAAATGGGGAATGGGTCAAGCAGAATACCCGAACGGTTGCTGAACAATTTGCGAAAGACATTAAGGTTGAAGTGTCGATTTTAGAGGAAGTTTACAAGCGACGGAGCTGGGATGTGCTGCCGGTTGATGAGAAAATTCAAGAGGCTCAACAGCAAGTAGCTGACACCTTCTACAAAGCACAGGTCATTCCTAAATCCATTCAAGTCAAAGAAGCTTTTTTGCCACAAGATGAATACACCAAAGTATTCCCTAGCTAAAGGCAGGTTATTCTGTAAGGATGTTTAATTATGCAGCTAAAAAGCAGCGTGACCGTTGGTAGTTATCCTCTACTGATTCTAAGCACTGTTTGCATTTCCGTTTTTTTCCTTCTCCTTGCATCCATGTTTGCTTCGGCGCTGGTTTCTTCGATTTATAACAGCGATCTATTTTCTAAGATGATTTCCCATTGAGTGATCGCTGGGCAAAAAATATACCTACCCCTCAAGGAATGTTCCTGTGACGACACTTTTATTAGCCAATGCTGCTACAAGCAACCCGGCTTTGCCTCAGCGAGTCCCATCTCCGGTGAGAGGAAGTGGTCTGACGCGGATTCGGTTGCGGGTTCTCATCCCTCAACAGCGTCACCAGCAGCCTGTAATCTCTCACCTGGTTTCAGCCTGTGGTCTGTCTGTCAATATCAGTCAAGCCCTACTGAAACGGAACGATCGGCCAGGACAATTTGATCTGGAATTAACTGGAACGATCGGCCAACTCCAGGCAGGTTTAGCTTATCTTGCTTCGCTTGATCTGGTCATTCAGGGTAAACCGAACCCGGATGGAGATGGGTGGTACTGTTAAAGCGAACGCTACGTTTAGGGTATTGGTAGCCGATGCTACTGTTTGCTGCCTGGGAACTTTGATTAAGATGACAAATGTTTATCTTGGTTGGATAGATGAGCAATAATGGGGGCAGCCTTACGGCGAATTCTGTGCACTTCTTCCAACGGGTCTAATCATGTGTCAGCTATTAGGAATGAACTGCAACGTTCCCACGGATATTTGCTTTTCATTTGAAGGGTTTTCCGCCAGAGGAGGCCGCACCGATGATCATGCAGATGGTTGGGGCATTGCTTTTTTTGAGGGGTTGGGCTGTCGCGTCCTGCTGGATGAAAAGCCTTCCGTTTATTCCCCAGTAGCAGAATTAGTGCGCAAATATCCGATCAAATCAACTCATGTAATTGCCCATATCCGAAAAGCCACCCAGGGAAGTATTGCGTTAGAGAACTGCCATCCTTTTCAGCGAGAGCTTTGGGGCCGCTATTGGGTGTTTGCGCATAACGGCAATCTGGAGAATTTTGAGTTAGAAGCAACCCAGTTCTATCAGCCTGTGGGCAAAACGGATAGTGAGCGTGCTTTTTGCTCGATTCTCGAAACTTTACGGCAAAGCTTTCCGAACGGTAAACCACCTCTGCAAGATCTCTATCGGGTTCTGAAAAAGATTACTGACACCCTATCTACCTACGGCAGCTTCAATTACCTGCTGTCGGATGGAGATTATTTCTTCGCCCATTGTTCAACCAAGCTCTGCTATATTATTCGCAAAGCTCCCTTTGCAGCCGCCCATCTGATTGATCAGGACATTACCGTTGATTTTCGTGAGCTCACAACTCCTAGCGATCGCGTTGCCATCATCACAACTGCACCCCTAACGGATAATGAAGTATGGACGCCGCTACAACCAGGGGAATTGCTGGTTTTTCAAGATGGCTTACCCGTTCATTTTTCTGGTGTTTGAGGTGATGTGGAGTCCGCTGTTTTGAAAAACGGTTTGTTTTGCAAATGCAGTGCCGTTGCAAGCAGCGAGTTAGGAAATGACTGGATGGTTTGATTATAGTGTTGCACAGCCTGGTTATAACGCATCCTTTCGACAGTCAGCCGGTTCTCAGTACCCGCAATTTCATACTGGAGATTGGTAAACAACTGGTTAGACTGCAACTCAGAATGGGCCGTTGCATAATCGTAAAACTGCTCGATCGCCCGATCGACTTCACCCATGGCTGCGGCTTTTTCATCGATCGTTGCAGCTTCCAAGTAAGACTGGTGTGCTTGAATCAGAGTATTGGCTAAGGATTGTTCATGGTCGGCATAAGCCTGGGTGACATTGACCAGATTGGGCAGCAAATCAGCCCGTCGTTGGAGTTGGTTTTCGACTTGTGCCCAAGCAGCCTCAACTTGGACAGATGCCTTAGCAAAAGAATTGTAGATCCAAATGCTCCACAGTAAAATAACTGAGAGAATCCCTGCACCTATTTTAATCAAGAGTTGGCGTTGATGTTGGATGCGCTTTTGCTGTTCCAGCTTTTGCGAGGCTTGCGCTTGAATATCCTGAATGGCTTTTTGAATAAATTCTGGTGGAATATCAACTTCTGAACCGGCCTTTACCAATTCGGATTCGGTAAAATCCTGGCGGAAGTCTGCATAGTAGCGCGAAGCGAGGGCAAACACCTGGGGCGCAATTTCTTCAGGAATTCGGATTTCTGGCTGACTCATACGATCTGCCTCCATGCAATCATCACTAAAACAGCCTACTCATCACTAAAACGGCCTACCAGCTACCGCCACCACCGCCACCGCCACTGCTACCGCCACCAAAATCACTACCGCCACTGCTACCACTGCCAAAGCCACCGCCGCTATCGTAATTCCCTGCAAACGTTCTATAGGGGATTTCTGTTTCTATAACTTCTTCGTAATGGCAGCATTCACAGTGATAGGTTGTTGACAATAGGCCAGACTTTAAAGGACCTGGTTCTTCAACCCTGGTTGACTTTTGCTTAAGCAGCGTTAATTCCTGGCACTCTGGACATCTTCTAAACTTCTCTAATGGGTTTTCATAGGCCCGAAGATGCAGGGTGTTAGGTCCACAAGTTGAGCACCGCCAGCCGATAAACTGGGTGCTGCCAATCTGCTCTGCTACTTTTTGTGCAGGCGTGAGCTGGGCTGTGACAACATCAGGTGGCAATTGCTGAAGCGGCTGACCACAGTTAGCACAATGAAACGTTGCAGGCCTTTCAAACCACTGATGCCAGGATAGAGTGCGGGATTCCCCATCAGGTTGTAAGTCGATCGATCGCCGAAAGAGCCGATAAGTAATCAGTCCAGCAAGACCCTGAAGGTCTTTTCCAGCCGATTGCCGAGTGAACTGATAGAGGGACGCCAGACCGCCAATTATCAACAGACCCATGGACCACCCGCCGATTGGAAAAGATTTAGGGCTATCAAGATTTAACTCTTGCCCTTCTAATACCGTCACCAATGCTTCTGTGCCTGCCAACGTGCCACCGTCAAAATCGCCTTGCTTGAATTGGGGTGTCACTTTTTGTTCGATGATTTGACCAACTTTGGCATCTGGAAGCAAGGCTTCTACGCCATAACCCGTTTCAATTTCGACTCGACGATCGCCCTTAGAAATCAAAAAAAGGACGCCGTTATCCTGACCTTGTTTGCCGATATGCCAGTAATTGAAAAGCTCTGTTGCAAAAGCTTTCGGGGAAGCAGCAGGTTTTGTTTCTGGGACAGTGACCACGGCAATTTCGGTCTGATTCTGGGTTTTCAACTGCTGGATCATCTGGTTCAGTTCGGTTTCTGTTGCAGCGCTAAGGATTCCAGCACTATCTGTGACCCAGCCTCCATACATCTGCCGGGGATTTGGGACTTCTTGAACCGTTAAAGCTTGACTGGTTGGAGCCAGGATGCAGATTGCCAACCCCAGGCAACTACTCCCAATCAGTGAGACTGTTGATATTCTCATTGCGATTTCCCTCCCGTATCCCAACTATTCTGATGACGTATTGATTAAAAAAGGGATTTAGTACGTTTTGATTGGTAAGCTGTTAATTCGGCAGATGTTGCATGGGGCGATCTGAGCCATTGGCATCAATGCGCTTTTCATCCACATGGGCTTTGAGAATTTGGTAGAGCTGCAAAATGATGAAAAACAGGCCAATTACGCAAAAACAAAGAATCCCTGCGACTGGATCGCCCCAGCCATAGCTGACTTCGATCGTTTTGCCTGCAATCACATGGCTATATTCGGTTCTAAACAGAAAAAAGCAGATGACAAAAGGTATGAGAAAGTTGAGTCGGATCGGTAACTTTGCCTGCCGATCGAAGAATCCCTGCTGATCCAACCAGAGTCGCAGCAGCCGATAGGTTTTGAGGGTTAGGATAATCAACGCGACCAGTATTCCTGTCCCCAGCAACGCCAATCCATTGATTGACCATTCACGATTGCCGAATACAATTCCAAATCCCCTGACCGACCAGGTGTGATTACTGTCAGCAACAATAACAGTTCGAGCGTAATAAACACCAAACAATAGCACACACCANCCATAGCAGCCACGCCAGTCTCTTAATGTCTTGCATGACGCCTCCTTCGATCGAGCGAATCGATCTCTTTATCCTATAAACTTCAACTCAGTCGTAATGCCGCCATACAGAGCCGATCGCACGAAGTGATTGCGTCATGATGAATGGAAACATCACCTCACTTCTATTATCTTCGCAGTTTTGACAAAAGCCCGACTGTGTAGCAATCTGTAATCGAGTTCATTTTGAAAGAGAACAGGGCAATGAGGAACAGAGCCAAAAAAGGGACTCTGGCTCCATGTCAATTGAGGTGAGCTTACAAAGTTTGGTAAAGACTTAAGTTGAGTTTCAATCTGCGAGCTGTACCCACCCAGTTTCATCCTTGACGCCGATCGCCCCATCATTTTCCTTGGCAGCCGCAGGTTGAGCAGTTGCTGGCGATGAAGCGTTTGCACCAGCGATCGGATTAGAGGTCGCAGTGGGTTTAGGATTGATCGCCACTTGCCGAACTTCCTGCCAGGTCACCTTTCCTTGAGGTTCCACCTTAACCAGAATCGTCGCAGGTTGGCTTTTTTGTCCGGTCAACTGACATTCAAAGCTGTCTCCTGGCTTGGTCGGACGATAGTTGTTCCCACAATCCACTTTGATCGGCTGTTTGCTCTGAGCTTGCAGGACTTTTTGAAATTCACTTTCCAGATCGGCCAAATTCAGCAACCGCCAGGAATGAGGGACTTCCCAACTCACCTGACCCTGTTCATCATCCTGTTCAACGCTGATAAAAAAGCCGCCATCCGGGTTTAATGCCCCCACACATTCAAACGATTGCCCCACCTCAGACTTTAAATCTTGCGGACAAGAGACTGCCTGGACGGGTAATCCCCCTTTTTGTTTCAGCTCGGTGGTAATGGATTCTTCAATCGATCGGGTATCTAATGTTTTGCTACAGGCCGTCAGACCGATCGCCCCAATCAAGCCACCTAGCAGCAATGAAATGTGGTAACGCTTCAACATCATGGTTCCAGACTGATTAATTGCTTTCGATCGCTAACGAAACCCGTTCACCCCCAACCTGTTGCATCGTCCCCAACAATTTGGCGAGCTGCTCATAGGAGACTTTGCGATCGGCCTTTAACAGCACGACCCCTTGAGGATTCTGGGTGAGGTAGGATTGCATTTGCTGGGCCAGTTCGGTTTCCGTCACGCTGTTGGTTTGGCTGGTGTCAGTTTGCACGGCAATTTGTCCTTGCGTGTTGAGCACAACAATCATTGGGTCCGGTGCTTTGACTTCAGTTGTACCCGCTTGTGTACTGGGCAATATTACTTCTAAAGCATTTTGCTGTCCCGTCAATGTCATTGAAACCAGAATAAAAAAGGTGAGGATCGTCATCAAGACATCCATCATCGGCACCAAATTCACATCGACGGGCTGAGAATTCTTTTGTTGGGTTTTGAATCGCATATTTCTGGCCTAACGACTGGTTTAAGTCCGGGTTCAAATCACCGTGGATGAACGATTAGAGCTGGACAATAAAGCCTGAGACTGATGCAAACCGGGTTCATACCAGCGTTGGCGGTATATTAGCTCTAGCTCTCCTCCCACAATGGAAAAATATTCCACCTGCTTGGCCTGAAGCGATATCAAAACTCGAAACACGGCAAGTGCAATGATGGCAGCCACCATGCCCCCTGCGGTTGTGGTCAATGCTTCCCCGATCCCTGCGGCTGCTTTTGTCGTATCGGCTGCTGAGCCGCCCCCGCCGACTTTCAAATTGGCAAAGGTAATAATCAGCCCGGTCACGGTTCCTAACAGTCCTAACAAGGGTGCAAGGCCCACCACACTTTCCAACAGCTTATCGCCGCGCCGCATTTCAATAAATTCTCGATCGCCCGCCGTTTCCAAAGCCAAGCGAAAGGTTTCTGGAGTGGGATAACGCAACCGGAGAGGCGCAAGCAGAAATCGACCGATCGGTAAATGGGAAGCCTGTTCTGCAATGGCTGCTGCCCGCTCTAAATCGTAATGCGCCGCTTCCAGCACATCATGCACAATTCGATCCTCCTGGCTCAGCAACCGATACCAGAACCAGGCCCGCTCTAAAGCACGTCCCAACGTCAACACAGACATGCCGACGATCGGAATCATCACTGGACCCCCTGCTGCCACAATCTGATAAAAATTCGTCATTTTGTTCCCGTTATTTACTTTGGTAAATTCTTCCAAATCACAACAATTGTGCCCGAACCATCCTGCGTGGGGACTAAATTGATATAGAGCGCCGCATTTTCTTTCTTGACTTCATAGACTATTCCTCCCCCGTAGGATTCAGTCAGCTGGGAAGATTCGAAGCCGTTATTGAACAGATTGGTTCTCAAATAGGTGTCAAAGAAAGTATCGGGCGCTTCTCCCGTCACGACCTGCATGATGCCGATCTCAGGTTTCGGAGAGTCTGCGCTGTAAAAAGCTTCAGGCTGAGCAAATTGATCGCGAGTCGCATCGGCTGCTGCCAATCCGGACAGGACGCTATAGATTTCGGCTGGCACTTCTACCGCATCTCCGAGATCCGCTAAGGCACGAGGCTGCTCTGCCAACACATACAAAGTCCCCTTACCAGGCACATTGATTAAGCTGAGAAATTGGGTAATGTTGTTGCGCGTGACTTGAAAAACGGTTCGATCGCTCTCGCTAATCGTTTTACTGACGCTGTATTTCTTATTCGTCAGCTCTCGTTCAAAATAGCTGGAAACGTCGCTCAATGAACTTCCCGTTTGCATACAGGAAGGCAAATTATAACAGCCTGCTTGTGCCCCCGGATATTGGGGGAAATCTTGCCAGGGATTAGCATCTGAAGGCGCAGAATTGGCTGGAGATGCAGAAGATGCACTTTGGGGGACTGCCTGTGGGGTTGGAGGTTTGGGAGCCTGAATCGGCGGAATCGAAGTGATTCGCGGGATGGGGGTACGTGGCACAGGAACCACTTTCGGGGTTGATTTGGCGATCGGCACTTTAGGACCTGGCTTATTGAGAGTCGGCAACTGGGTAATTCGGACTTTCTTTTCTTCGGGTTTTGCAGCAACCGGCTTTTGTTCTTCAGGCAAAGGGAAAAACATCAATACAAGATGTAGTCCCAGTGAAATCAGTGTGGTTAGAACAATCAACAGCCATGCAAATTTTCCAGATTGCTTGGGGGTATGCAACCAGCTAATATCAGAAGGCGTTTCAGACTCAGTGGATTGAATGGTGGGTTGAGCGGAAGTTTCGCTTGTATCGACTGGATTTGGCACAGGCTTAGCAGCAGGTAATTTGAGCACAGGAATGATGAGCGTGAATCAAGAAATCTGGATGCTCCCCCAAATCTGTTGATGTCGGACGGATTAATCGATTTAATCGATAAACGTTCGGAAAATGATTGAATGACCTAGAATCGATCGAACAGACGTACCAGGGGAGCACACTACGATAATTAGCAAGCGAGTGAATCGGCATAGGAAGAATCTGGCTCGATGCAAAGGACGATCGAACCAGAGGACGAGATCGATAGCGTTTAACGAACGGTATAAATTTGATCGAAAAGACCTCCTTCATCAAAAAACTTCCGCTGCACTTCTCCCCAACCACCAAAATCCTGAACGGTATAGAGTTTGCTCACTCTGGGAAACTGATTTTCTACTTCTTTCGCGACTTCAGCATTCACAGGGCGGAATCCCACACTGGCAAATTGTCGTTGCGCTTCTGGGGTGAACAGAAACTGGACAAAGGCTTCTGCAACTTTACGAGTCCCATGTTTGTCTACATTCTTATCCACGACTGCAATCGGTGCGTCGATCGAAATATTGGTGGGCGGAATCACAGAGAAGGATTGTTCTCCTTGCTGTCCGGCCAAAATTACTTCATTTTCATAGTTCAACAGCACATCACCCTGTCCTTGCTTGAAGAAGACATCGGTGGCTTCCCGTGCATCTTTGGGGAGCACTGGCGTATTGCGATAGACCTGAGACACATAATCACGCGCCTGGGTTTCTGTGCCGCCTGTTTGGGTGATCGATCCCCATAATCCCAGGAAATTCCAGCGAGCGCCGCCCGATGTTTTAGGATTTGCGGTAATCACTTTGACATCAGGTTTGGCTAAATCACTCCAGGTGCGAATTTGTTTGGGATTGCCTTCTCTCGTGACAAATGCAATCACAGATTTCGTGACGATCGCACCATTAGGAGCCTCACGTTCCCAGCCTGGATCAATTAAGCCAGCACTCTCAATTTTTGCAGTGTCCGCAGAGAGCGCCAGCGCTACCACATCTGCTTCTAAGCCATCAATCACCGCGCGAGTTTGGGAGCCAGAGCCGCCGTAGCTCGTGTCAACCTGCACTTCCTGACCGTTGTTTTCTCGTTTCCACTTCTCGACAAATAGAGGAATGATTTTATCGTAAGCAGCCTTGGTGACGGCATAGGTCACTAGCGTAAAGTTGAGCGTTTCTGGCTGTTGACTGATCTGCTGGGGGGTTGAGCTAGGAGGAGTCGGGCGGTCAGAACCAGCCGCGAAGGCAGGAACCACTGCTGAAACGCTAATCCCAGCAGCCAGGAGAAGCGCTGAAGTTTTAGCCGGGGATTTCGATCGCCCAACAGATTGGAGAACCTGGTGAATCTGCTGCCGAGATGCCTGGATGAAGGTGACCTGTCCTTTTTGTGAATTGTGTCTCATGGATGCCTATTGGGATCAATTTAAACTACGGTAAATTGCTGTATTTGCCGTATTAAAATGAACAATCTCATAAGCAGTGGACAAAATCAAGCCTTCGAGCGAAAAACATCTAAATCTCGACCAAATCACTGATGTTCTGGTTTTTGCAGGTTTTTTTTCAATCGCTTCGATTCAATCACTCCTTGGCATTTCTGGTCAGGTATGTCATACTCCTAAAATACGGTAATTCGGTAGGTTTATCGTATTTAACTTATTCGAACCGAAAGCCCCTTATAGAAGGAAGAATTCATGTTGCAAGATCTGCATGGGTTAGCGGTGTCTACCCAATCGGCTCAAACGGCTGCAGCGATCGATCGCTTCATTCAGGAATCGCTCATTTATGGCAGTGCAGCAGAAGCCGCCATTCAACAGGCGATCGTTGCAGACCCCACCTGTGCGATGGCTAACGCCTATGCAGCCAATTACTACCTCTGTCAGGAAAATGCGATCGATCGGCAGCGTGCCCTTTCCTATTTACGGGTTGCTCAGCAGCATAAATCTAGCGCCACAGAACGGGAGCAGCTTTATATTGATGCGACCAGCGCTTGGGCCGATGGACAGATCGATCGGGCCATTGCTGGACATGAAGCGATCGTCGATCAGTTTCCTCAAGATCTATTAGCCGTACAGCAAGGACAATATCACTATTTCTATCAGGGAAATACAGCCAAACTTCTGGAGATTGCAGAACAAGCATTGGCTGCCAATCCCGAACATCCTGATTTGCTCGGCATGGTGGCTTTTGGATTAGAGCAATGTCATCAGTTGCAGCAGGCTGAATGGATAGGGCGGCAGGCGACCGCACTGAAACGCCAAAATCCCTGGGCCCATCATGCGGTTGCACATGTCTTGGAGACGCAGGAACGAATCGAAGAAGGAATTACCTGGATGCTGGCAGTGTCGGACACCTGGGAAGCTTGTAATTCAATGTTATATACCCATAACTGGTGGCATGTCGCGCTGTTTTATCTGAAACAGGGAGCGATCGATGAAGTCTTGGGCCTTTATGAAGACCGAGTTTGGGGTCGCGCACAGCATCACTCTCCCAAAGATCAGGTTGGAGCTATTTCGCTGTTACTGCGTCTGGAGTTACAAGGGGTGAATGTCGATCGCCAATGGATTGAGCTAGCTTCCTGGTTGCAAAGTCGCATTCACGAACATGCCTTGCCGTTTCAAGATCTACATTATGTGTATGCGCTAACGCGATCGAATCGACCTCAACAGGCGTATGAGATGTTGGTTAGCATGGTTGCCCATGCCCATGGCCTGGATATTTTGCAGCGCCGCCGTTGGCTAGAAATTGCAGTACCGGCAGCTAGAGCGATGATCGCCCATGCATTAGGCAACTGGCAAGAAGCAATTCAGTTATTCAAACCTGTGTTGCCGAGTTTATGGCAGTTGGGGGGAAGCCATACCCAGCGCTATCTGTTTAAGCAGATCTATCTCGATGCTCTTCACCATTCTGAACATCAACCTGCAAGGAACTTTGTCCCTCAATTGCAATCTGCGTGATTCTTAGTTTGTACTGCTACGGTTTGTACTGCTACAGTGATTTAGCGAACTCGTCGCTTCCAACTCAAATATTCATCGACTGAAGCAAAGTATTGCACTGTATCATCCAGGCCTTCGGGTCTGCCTTTCAGATAGCCTGACAAATAGCTTTCATCCTGCATTCTGGGTAGTAATCCAGCANTCCCGATCGCGCTGGCCTCTTTGAAAACGCTCGTGGCGAAGATGGTTAAACATAAGGCAATCTATCTCAAATAAAGTCTCATTCCCAATGTATATCCGCTGATGAATAGAAGCGAATGTTCTTTTTTGTTGAATTGATAAATAGAAGTGATGGATGCTTCAGGCTCTATTTCCTCTAAATGAATGATTCTTTCCTAACAATCATTCCCAAAAATCAGAAAAAGCTACCGTAAATGCACAGTAGCTCTGAGGTGGGAAGTGACAAGACCAGCTAATTCTCGTGATTGCGTTATCTAGAAATTACCTCCAGAAGGAGATGCAATTTCGCGGATGCTGGACACTAACTGTTCGCGCAGTTCAATGAACTCTTTGGTTAAACGTAATTTGGTTACGGTTTCGGTTTGTAGCCGATCGACAAATGGGTTGGTTCTATCTACAACAATTCGACCTGGACGAGCATGCATTACCAGAATTCGGGTTGAGAGGAGCATTGCTTCTTCCACATCATGAGTAATGAAGAAGATAGTTTTGCGCGTGCGTTGCCAAATTTGCCGAAGGTGGACCTGCATCGATTCCCGTGTGAGGGCATCCAGGGCACCAAAGGGTTCATCCATCAAAATCAATTTGGGATCGGCAGCTAGCGTTCGAGCGATCGCGGCCCGTTGCTGCATTCCTCCTGAGAGTTGATAGGGCAATAAATGAGCCGCATGGTCGAGTCCAACCAGATCCAGATAATAGGACACCCGCTGCCGCCGTTCGATCGCCCGAATTCTTCGCATTTTGGGACCAAACTCAACATTTTGAGCGATCGTTAACCAGGGAAATAAGTTAGGCCGTTGAAACACAACACCGACCTCGGCATCCGGTTCCGTGTGAGGCTGACCTGAAATTAAGACTGAACCCTGAGTGGGAAGCTCATATCCGGCTAGCGATCGCAAAAGCGTGGTTTTGCCGCAACCCGAAGAGCCCAAGACGCAAACAAAATCCCCTGAATCAATGGACAAGTCAATGTCCTTCAGCACTTCAACTTGTTGATTGCCTTTGCCAAACGCGAGGCTCACATTACAGAGTTGGGCGATCGGTTCAAGCAAATGATTTGAGACAGAATTTGAGATAGAAACCGTATCCTGGGATTGCGGCGACATGAAGTTCTCCTTGCTCAGAGTGCTTTGGCGTAAATTCCCTGTTGATAGGTAGTCAGATCCGGTGCAGAAGGAATGGTCTTTTGAGCGGCAACAAAATCAGCAGAAGCTTTCAACACTTTGGCAAACTCACCAGGCTGATCGGCGGTGCCTAAATACTTCGTGTTTTTTTGCTCCGAGGAATCGAGCCAGATCAGCTCCTTGGCAGCAGCTTCTGTTTCAGCAGGCGTAATTCCAAGTTCCTTCGAAAGGGCTGCGATCGCGGTTTTCGGATCACTCCGATATGATTTGACCGCTTCATCCAGAACGCCAACATATTGTTTCACCACATCTGGATATTGTTCAGCGAATGCTTTGCGAACGACTCCTACATCAGCAGTGACCACCCCTTTTTCAGCTAAATCAGCAGAGGTAATTAAAATCGTGCCGCCATCTTTCTTCAACTTACTCAAATTGGGTTGCCAGACATAGCTACCATCAATATCGCCCCGTTGCCAAGCCGCCACAATTTCAGGAGGCTGCATGTCCAAAATGGTCAATTCGCTTTGCTTGATCTTCTCTTGTTGCAACAGCGATTCCAGGGAGAAATGGGCGGTTGATCCAAACGGGGTGGCAATCTTTTTACCTTTCACATCTGCGATCGATTTAGCATCTCCTTTGACGATCAGCGCTTCTGCTGCCCCAATCACATCATGGATAAAGTAAACCTGATAGGCTAAGCCCTGGGCTAATCCAACGCTGACGGGAACGGATCCGGCTAGACCAAAATCGATGCCGTTTGCTGCGATCGCAGTATTCACATCCCGTCCAGAATCAAAGCTGATATACTCCACCTTGGAATTAGGGAATGCCTTTGCAGCTAAGCCCTGGGCTTTAGCAAGTAACTCACCATTTGGAATCACCTGATAGCCAATGCGAATTTTGTCTGGGGCTTGTGATGTTGTGGCAGGTGAGCTACCGGAAGATGATTCGGGGTTGGCGGCAGTATTGGAACTCGAAGGGGCCTTGGTACAACTGGATGCAATGAGCGGCAAACCGAGCCCCACAAGACCTAGCAAAATATTACGACGTTTCACTTTCATATACTCTGTGCTCTTTGTATTTCTCAAAAAAGGGATCTCTCGAAAAAGCCTAATGCCTTAGCTGTCCCGTCCGATCCAGGGAAGTTGGGAAGCCTGGATCCAACGAATTGCGGCATCAATTAAAACGGCAATGATGCCCATGATGATAATGCCAACAAAAATTACATCACTTCTCAGAAATTTACTGGCATCCAGCACCATCCAGCCAATTCCCGAAACGGCTGCAACCATTTCTGCCGCAACAAGTGTGGAATAGGCAACCCCGATCGCCGTTCTCAAGCCGGTAAATATTTCTGGCAAACAAGAAGGGAAGATGACATAGAAGAAAAGCTGCCAGCCCGAAGCGCCTAATGAACGAGCACCATTGATACGATCCAACGAGATGCGCTGAACGCCTGAAACCACTGCCAGAAAAAGTGGGGCGAATGCGGCTAGAAACAGCAAGGCAATTTTAGAGGGATTTTCGATCCCCAACCAAATCACCAGCAGCGTGTAGTAGGCGAGGGGTGGCAATGGGCGATAGAACTCAATGATTGGATCAAGGGCTGCCCGAATTGGCTTGAAGAATCCACAAAGCATGCCTAAAGGAATCGCCGTAACGATCGCCAATATTAGCGCTACGACTAACCGATACATGCTCTGGTAGATATGGAAAATCAGTGGATTTCCCTTGTATCCGTTTTGCAGAATTTCTACAAATGCAGCCCAGACGGCAGCAGGGGACGGCAAAAAAAGCGGATTCACCCACTTGAATGAAGTAGCCACTGACCAGAGAATCAGGATTACCACAACCGAGCCCAACGAAATGAGGCGATCGGGCGTTAAAAACTGATGTAGAAAGGTGGGGCTGAACGGTCTTAAAGAGAGCTGGCGATCGCCTGAATGCATTGTCATTGAGATCGAGGATGGACTGCTTGAAATAATATACTACGGTTGATCGATCGATTTACAGTACTTATTAAAATTTGACAACTTAAAACTTGCAGAGTAAGCTGGCTTGCTAGGTTTAGTCAGATTGAAGGGACTGAATCATTGCCATAAATCACTTTCATGTATCGATTGAATTTTTCTTCCATGTAATAGCTATTCGAGAGCTCATTGGAGAAAGAAATTTGATGAAAGTGATAATCAAGATCAAGCAAATTATAAACAAGCCTGAGGTAGTAATCTTCCACCCAGAAATCGACATCAAATAGAGAAATGTGATAATTGCCGTCGAGTCTACGGTTCAGAGTTTTGAGAAGCCAGGACCATTGAGGTTTCAGCGTCGGATCGATGCGACATCCAAAATCGAAACTAAAAAACTGAGCAATTTGGCTTTGATTGATCCCGATTAAATGACTGAGGGTTGCTAATGCTTTTTCCGGGGCTGAGGTAAACCAGTGATTTGCCATTACCAGAGCATGTAAATAGGCAATCACAAACTTGGGATTTTCCTTAATAAATTGCGATCGACACACAATCCCTCTGAGAGAGGGAAGATTCATCCTGAGCATTTGATCGGCAGCCAATCGTCTTGCAGAAATATATTCTGTCAAAGCAGCAGTGAACGTGTTACAGCAAACATAGGCATCGGTATGGCCATTTAAAAGACTGGTGCTGCCTGTGCGCGGATCTTCGTCAATCAGTTTACAATCCTGGTTGACATCCATTCCATACAGTTCAAACAAAGTAATGATAAATCGATGGGCATTCGAGCCAAATAATGTAGAAATTCGCTTGTCCCGCAGTTCAGGTACTGTATCAATGCTGGAATTTTTAGGCACAATAATGTCAATGTCTTGACCAAAGAGATTGTAAGAAGCGATGCCAATCAATTTCGATCCAAAGCTAAAGTCATTGAAAAATCGAACGCCATTATTGAGCAGCGAAATATCGTCTAAAATCGCAATCTCAAGCTGTCCTCGCTGCATTTGTTGATTAATTTGTTCTCCGGAAAGAAACGGGACAATCTGTAGGTCAAAATTGCGATCGATTTCAATATTTTTGATATTCGGATCTTTAAAGGAGGAAAGCTTGAGCCGATCAAAAATGTATTTCGTGCCATAACTTGCAATGAGTTGACCGATCGAGTCACGCTGGATGCCAATCCTAATCAAATTATTTTCTCGGATTGAGCTGTTGTTGTGTGTGAAATAAATTTGGGGAATGTCTGCCAAACTACGTTGATCAAGTCTGAAACTTCTGACTAAACTCTCAGCGGATACCAATAATTCACCAAAATGGGGAACATGAATGTAGATGCCATAGTCGTTAACATCTTGAATCCATCGGGTAGATGCTTGATATTGAGTTGCAATGGAAGTCTGACAAAATTCGGGCAGGATCGTCCACTTTTGACGGGTAAAAGCTACTTCTAACACCTGCTGGTAGCTGTTTAAAACGAGGGCTTGCTTTAATCTAGTTTGATCTAAGAATTCCTGTTTAGAGAGTTCGTGATAGATTTCTTCTAAAAGGACAACATGGGTAAAATCAATTTCGTTGCTTTTAATGCTCCCTGCTTGATTCACAGCATGGTCGGGATCAAACGAAACGAGCAGAAACTGATAGGTTTGCAGCCGAGTACAGTGATGCCTTTCCTTGTAAGCTGGCAACCCATTGATCAGAGCATCAAAATTCAGCGATCGTAGATCTGCAAAGAATTTACCGCTCTCAACTACAATCGTTCTGATGGCTCGACCAGAAAAGCAAAGCTGAAATCGATCGAGGTTTTGAGCAAGCCATACTTCTGATAATGGGGTCACGCCCAGTAGAAGATCTTCCCCTTCTGCACTCAGTGTAATTTGAAATTCTTCTTGCAGAGACTTGACCGTTTCAACCGTGTCTTGAATTTTTGAAATGAGCTTTTTCCCTTTATAGGTTAGACCAATTGCACCCGGAGCCCGACTTAATAATTGAACGCCGAAACAATCTTCGAGCTGCTTCACTTTTTTGCTGATCATGGCTTGGCTGCACTGCAACTTTTGGGCCGCCTTAGAGAAGCTACCGCAGTCGTCAACTGCTTTGAGAATTTTAATGTGGTTGAATGTGATATCTTCTGTTCTCATGAGAGTCACGGGGTGACAGCAGCGCTAGAGCAAGGCCAAGCTTTGCGGCTGATGATATTTTGAAATTACAGTTTCATGAAAATAACCAATCTCATCCTGCATTGACTCGAACTTCAGCATTAATAAATCAACGCCGATCGCTTCAAACTGCTTAAGACGATTGCTGATTTGATCGGGATCCCCAATTAGCTGGGCAGACAGCCCTAAATTCGCTTCTATCGTCTGATCAATTGTCAATTTGTTATGGGCAACCACAGTCGGATCAATTTGCTTTTGGAAGTAACCGATTTGTGCGCGATCGGCGGTGCGATAAATTCGTTCTAGTCTAGCTTCTGCTTGGGCGGTTGTCTCATCCACAATCGCAAAGGCACTCATTGCAACCTGCAGACTGCGATGGTATTGATCGCGAGCAAGCTGTTTTGCCTTTTGGACTAAACTGGCTGTTTTCTCCAAACTATCTGCATTAATAAAGAGATAGTCTGCTTTGCGAGCCGCCAGATCGATCGCCCGATCGGATTCTCCAGCAATAAACATCAACGGTAGGGGATGGGGCCGGTTTGGCAAATGTCCCTGAGTGAGAGTGTAATATCTACCAGTGTAGTCAAATCTCTCCTCTGTCCATAGTCCTATGATGATATCCAGATATTCTTCTAAGCGGGTATAGCGATCGCCATGGAGAAGCCAAATATCTCCATACGCTTCTGCTTCTAATTTCCACCAGCCTGCGATCCCGCTCAAACCAAACCTGCCCTGACTCAATTGAGTCTGCAGATCGGCTGCTAATTTGGCAACAACGGCAGGTAATTTAAAGCCGGGTTGAGTTGCGGTTACAATTTTGATTTTTTCGGTTTTAAAGCTAGCAGCGATTGCCGTAATCCAGGCGTCTACAATGTCATATTCAGGTCCATGAACCGCATTTAAGAAATGTTCTGGAATGTAATAAAAGTCATAGCCCAGCTGATCGGCCTGCACAGCAAGATCGATTAAAGAATGAGGTGAAAAATTTGCTTGAGAGTTGATCGTTCTCAGCCAATCTCCGCAGACCGGAGACCAAATTCCAAACTGTAGTGTCACTGTTGAGCTATTCCCTGAGTTATTTAAAAACAGTAAATCTATAGACTTACTGTAATTTGCCATCCTATCAGGTTTTTAGAGAGATGTATAGTTCTCAATGTGGCTGGAACAGCAGCTCCGGATTGCGATATGGAATAGCTTTTATGGAGTTTGCTTGTGAAAGCAGGATCGATCGGTACTGAATAGCCGATAGTGGTTTCAATACCTTTAGGATTGGAAGAAGAGAAGCGTTTCATGCAGAACAATTGTGACTGGAAATACAAAACTACCTATTATTCCAAATTGCAATAGGAATTTTTTGATAAGTATCAGCCCTGACTGTTGAAAAAAGGTTTTATGGAATACCTTGAAAAATATTTAAACTCGATAAGGGATAGCCAGTTATCTCTCAAGAAAGAGAAGAAATTAATCGCTTTAATTAATAATTATCCAACTTTTTTATTTGTCAATTTTTTTGTTTTTATATTGAAGATATTTGAGACGTTTAAATCACTGCTTTAAGCAATACATTACTTCAGCCTCATATTAAAATATCTATGATTTAAAACATCATAGATCGATTGAGTTACTATTAGTTTTTTTGGATATTTAAAGGCTTGAAATCTAAAAAATGTGACTTAGAAAACTTGTTTATTAAAATTGAGTATGCTACTGTCTGATTTATTAATACGGTGAACTGATAGACTTACCGTAAATTCATAGACAGCAGGCATTCGACCTGAGTGATCGAAATACGGCCTTAAGCACAACTCGATCTTTTACTTCTTCCCGCGTCAGCTCCTGGTTGAACGTTTCAGAGATCGTTAAACATGCTGTTCTAGATGCAAGCAAAGCTTGGTCGTAGAAAGTTGATCAAAGTCGATCGCAATTCCCAAGGAGAATCATCAATGGTAGACATCAAATTTGCATATTGGGTACCCAACGTGAGTGGAGGACTGGTCATTAGTAAAATTCCTCAACGCACCGATTGGACACTGGACTACAACATTAAACTGGCACAAACTGCTGAACAGGTTGGTTTTGATTATGCCCTGGCTCAGGCTCGATTCATCGCGAGCTATGGCGCAGAATATCAGTTAGAGGCCCTGACTGTTGTTTCAGCCTTAGCACCAGCAACCCAGCGACTAAAGCTGATTGCAGCCGTACATCCTGGTCTCTGGCATCCCGGTGTGGTTGCCAAAATGGGATCGAGTATTGATTTCTTCTCAAATGGTCGCTTTGCCCTCAACATCGTCAGCGGCTGGTTCAAAGGAGAATTTACAATCTATGGAGAACCCTGGCTCGATCATGATGAGCGCTATCGCCGTTCTGAAGAGTTCATTCGTGTCCTCAAAGGACTGTGGACCGAAGATGAATTTCACTTCAAAGGTGATTTCTATCGAATCAATGGTGGCTGGGTTAAACCGAAACCGATCTCTCAGCCTCATCCAGAAATTTTCCAGGGTGGTAATTCCAAAGCAGCTCGCCAAATGGCTGCACGGGTATCCGACTGGTATTTCATGAACGGCAACACCGTAGAAGGCGTGCGTGAACAGATCGAGGAAGTTTCAGCATTAGCTCGCAAAGAAGGCCGCAGAGTTAGGTTTGGGTTGAATGCATTTGCTTTGGTGCGAGATACCGAGGCGGAAGCCCATGCAGTTTTGCGTGAAATTATTGCTCAAGCCGACGCAGAGGCGGTTGCAGGATTCGGGGAAGCCGTGAAGCATGCAGGTTCATCCACCCGCGAGCGGCAAGGCATGTGGGCCAATTCCAACTTTGAGGACTTGGTGCAATATAACGATGGCTTTAAGTCTGGCTTAATTGGCACTGCTGAACAGGTGGCTGAAAAGATCCGCCAATTCCATGAAGTAGGAGTGGATCTGATTCTGGGCGGCTTCTTGCACTATTCAGATGATCTGCCAGCTTTCGGTCGTGATGTAATTCCCTTAGTGCGCCAATTGGAGTCTCGTCGTCGTACAGAGGAATTAGTGACTGTTTAATCCTTCATCGAAGCTGCTTAAGATCCTCAGCGAGACTTGAGCCAGTCTTTCGATCCAAAAAATACAGGAGAAGAAATGAATGGAAGGAATTAGCCTTGCAAAGGCCGCACCACTTGGACCAACAGAAGGTGTGATAACTTTGATTGCCTTAGGGTTGGCAATGTTGATTGTTTCTTACTATGCGAAATGGAAATTAGTGAGAAACACCCATGATTTTGTGATTGCTGGACGCAAGTTAGGTTTGGGATTTGGGATTGCTGGCCTGCTCTCGGTCTGGACCTGGGTGATCGGGATTTTGTTGCCGATCGGTGTCACTTTTAAGTACGGACTCTCGGGCCTCTTTTGGTTTACCGTACCCAATGGTGCAGCCGTGATTGCGGTGATTCCCTTTGCCAAAAAGCTCAGAAAATTGATGCCGCACGGCTATACGATTAGTGAGTTCGTTTCAGCTCGCTATGGGGGATCGAAACTAGCTCGCATTGTCGTAGTTGCTGGCATTTTGTTTGGAGCCATTCAGATTGTCACCGTCAACCTGAAAGGTGCATCCTTAATGGTTGCCACTATCTTCGGGTTGCCGGAAGGCGTTGTGGCTACGATCTCTGCTGCCGTAATTTTGCTTTACATTAGCTTGGGTGGTTTGTGGGCATCAATGTCAACATCAACGCTGATGTGTTTGCTGATTATGTTGCCTTCTGTTTTGGTCACTACTGCAATTCTCGGCCAGGTTGGTGGTACAGAGGCGGTTTGGCAGGCTGTTCAGAGTCAAGGAAATGGACTGCTTTCTGTGACTCGACCGGATGCGTTTCAGGGATTTGGCTTAACGTTTGCTTTAGCGCTGATTACGGCAACGATCGCCGGACAAGAATTCTGGCAGGTCGCTTGGGGCATCAAGGATCGGGAATTGGGTAAGACCTTTTTTTGGGGAGGTGGCCTCTATTATCCGGTAGCTCTTTGCTTAGGGTTGGTTGGCTTGGTCGGGATTGCTTTAAAGGTCGATTTGGCGAAAGATTTAGGGGGTGATCCAGCCGCATTGGGTCCTTTTCTGGTGTCGCATCTAGGTTTACCAAACTGGGTTATTTATCTATTTGTGATCATCGTGCTTTCCGCCTGCTATTCCACCTGTGATGGCACCCTTGCTGCGGTTAGCTCGGTTTCTGCGGTCGATGTGATTAAACCTCTGTTCCCCAATATTTCTGAAAAAGCGTTGTTTACCTGGACTCGACTGTCGATGGTGCTGGCAGCAACGATTTCAATCTTGGTTATCCTGTCGGGAATTGATCTGGTGACGCTGGTGTTAGCCACTTCGATTATCCGAGCGGCTGTCTTGGTGCCTTTGATTCTGTCCATTATTTGGCCTCGCATGAATGCAGCCTCATTTACCTGGGGTACGATCATTGGACTGATTGCAGGTGTGATTGCCTTGGCAAAATTCGGAGAAGAGATTGGTACCTATACCGTGGTCGCTGTTAGCACGATCGTGCCAATCATCATTGCATTAACCAACTCAGAACGATTTGATTACACGAGCTTGAGCAAAGTTCAAGACCTCTCCAAATCCTCTGAAGTGGGAGAAGAAGCTGTACTCAGGTAATCAAGCTACACATTTGAAGGACTGCAATCATGAAGATTATGAACCGCCTTTTGGAACTGATTCCATCTCGATTTCGAACCATCGCTAAGCGGATCGGATATTTCGCTNCTGGGAACTGGCCTCACTATCTTTTACGCTCAGTTGGTCCAAGCCCAGACTTCTGGAAATCGCCCGATCGTCCAAAATCCTTACTCTGTTGAAACCATCATTGCGGCGTTGATTGGAGCTATCATCACCATCTTCTTTTTGAGAGGGATGTATCTCGTACTCACCTACGCTTCAGAAACATATGGCTTCGAAGATGACGAAGAAGGTTTGGATACGTCTGAAGAGAACAATGCGTTGCTGTATGGGGCCTTTGGCTGGGTGATTGGCTCTGCGCTGATTATCGCTTCCTATGGTTGGGGCTGGGGGTTCCTATACATTGGCCCAATTATCTGTTTACTGGGTCCTGTTGTGCCGATTGTGGCCATGAATCTGGATCTGAAAAGATACCGTCAGGCTTTAGCTGCTAGAGATGCCCTAAGACGATCGCAATCTTTCCACTAAACCAAAGGAGAATTCGTCATGCCAAATGTATTAGCAATTGCTGGAAATCCCACTTCACCTTCCAGAACCCATGGATTAGTCCAGTACACGAATAAACTGCTCGAACAGCAAGGCTTCCAAACAGAGACGATTGCTGTGCGCGACTTCTCACCTGAAGTGTTAGTCTTTGGTCGCTACGACAGTCCTGATTTGGAACCAATCAAAACAAAATTGGCAGGAGCCGATGCGGTGATCGTGGCAACGCCAATCTATAAAGCAGCTTACACAGGAGTTCTAAAAGCATTTTTAGATCTCTTACCTCAGCGCGCGTTTGAAGGCAAAGTGGTGTTGCCCATTGCTACAGCAGGAACGATTGCTCATCTGCTCGCCCTTGACTATGCCTTGAAACCGGTTCTGTCTGAATTGAAAGCACGCCATATTTTGGGTGGTGTTTATGCGGTAGACAAGCAAATTGAATGGCAACCAGATAGCCAGGTGAAAGTTGATACTGAGATTGATGAACGGCTGAATCGCGCTGTTTTAGATCTGGTTGAAGCGGTCAACTCGCGGCAAACTGCGTCGAATCAGCAACAGCCTGTGGCATTGAGCCACTCATGATCGATCCAAGGCTGATCTCAATCATCATCTTTCGATCTTTTGGTGGGTCCGGCTTTTTTCTGTCTGCTTTTATTCCTCTAATTTCTGGTCAGGTTCTTACTTGCGATGCTTCAACAATTTCCTCCTGAAAATAGCCTTTCTCGATCGACACATGAGCAGTCCTCCGACCCATTCGATCGATCGGATGATTCACCGTTTGATTCCATTGAGAGCGCCATTGCAGCCCTGAAAGCCGGTGAGGCGATCGTCGTGGTTGATGATGAAGAGCGAGAAAATGAAGGGGATTTGATCTGTGCGGCAGAATTTGCGACACCAGCCCTGATCAACTTCATGGCGACCCAGGCCAGGGGATTAATTTGTTTAGCAATGACTGGAGAACGCATTGACGAGCTGCAGCTCCCGCCAATGGTCAAGCAGAATACTGATCATCACCAAACGGCCTTTACCATCAGTATCGATGCGGCTCGTCATCTGGGAGTCAGCACCGGAATTTCGGCCAGCGATCGATCTCGTACAATTCTAGCTGCGATCGATCCGGCCACTGGCCCCCAAGATTTAAGAAGACCCGGACATATCTTTCCTTTAAGGGCGCAGGATGGCGGCGTGTTGAAACGAGCCGGTCATACCGAAGCGGCGGTTGATTTGGCTCGATTAGCTGGGCTTTATCCGGCAGGCGTCATTTGCGAAATTCAGAATCCAGATGGCTCAATGGCTCGCTTGCCTGAACTAATCACCTATGCCAAAGAGCATCAACTCAAAATTATCAGTATTGTTGATCTGATTCACTATCGGCTCAAGTCTGATCGATTCATTAGCCGCGAAGCGATCGCAGAATTGCCAACTGAATTTGGAGATTTTCAAATTTATGGGTATCGCAATCTCCTAGATGGATCGGAAGCTACAGCAATCGTCAAAGGCGATCCGCAGCAGTTTGGCGATCGATCAATTCTGGTCAGAATCCATTCCGAATGTTTAACCGGAGATGCGATCGGATCATTGCGCTGTGATTGTCGCCAGCAGCTCCATGCTGCCTTAAGAATGATCGAAATGGAAGGGCAGGGTGTAGTAGTTTACCTGCGTCAAGAAGGCCGAGGCATTGGGTTGGTCAACAAACTCAAAGCCTATTCTTTGCAAGATCAAGGGCTAGATACGGTTGATGCCAATACGCAACTCGGATTTAAACCCGATCTGAGAACTTACGGAATCGGCGCACAAATTTTAAAGGACTTGGGTTTGCAAGATATTCGCCTATTAACCAATAATCCACGTAAAATTGTGGGTTTAAAGGGCTGGGGATTAAACATCATTGAACGCGTTCCCCTGATTACTCCAGCAAATCTTTACAGCAAGCAATACCTGACCACGAAAGCAGAAAAACTGGGTCATCTTCTATAGCGTTTCTGCCTTTCGCCTTCTGCCTTTCCCCTTTCCCCTTCTGCCTTTTACCTTCTTTCCATCATGTCCCCCAAAAAGCAAGCTCATCTCTTGGGTTTTATCCAGCATGGAGTCAACAGCCATGCCACCGGAATGTGGCGACATCCGCAAGACAAGGTGAACTGGGATTGGACCCGTCCCGCATACTGGCAGCACATGGCTCGCACCATGGAACGAGGTCTGTTTGACGCCATGTTCATTGCAGATGAATTAGCACCTTACAACAACTATGAAGATAGTTCGGATGCTTGCGTGAAATGGGCAGTGCAATGTCCAACCCATGAACCCTCAACGATCGTACCCATTATCACTACCGCGACCGAACATCTTGGCGTTGGCGTGACGCTTTCCACCGCTTTTGAGCATCCCTATTCCATGGTGCGGCGGCTTTCTAGCTTGGATCATCTATCGGGCGGACGCATTGCCTGGAATATTGTTAGCTCCTATTCCAAGAGTGAGTGGGATGCATACGGCGCAACGATGAGCGATCGCTCCAGACGCTATGAGCGAATGGAAGAGTATATGGAGATTTGCTACCAGCTCTGGAATTCCTGGGAGCCAGATGCAATCATTGCCGACAAACATAGTGGAATCTTTGCGGATCCCTCTAAAGTCCATGAGGTGAATTATCAGGGAGAATTTTTTAGCTGCAAAGGCCGATCGTTCTGCTTCCGTTCACCCCAAGGAAGACCTGTACTTTGGCAAGCTGGATCATCCGATCGCGGACGAGATTTTGCGGCAAAACATGCGGAAGCGATCTTTGCGGTTCACCCAACGGTTGATCGGATGCGGCAATATACCGATGATTTGAACGATCGTTTAGCGAACAAATTCAATCGTCCGAAAGGCAGCGTCAAGTTGCTCTATGGTTTGCAGTGTATTGTGGGGGAATCATCCCAACATGCCCAAGAAAAATATGAGCTAATTCGTTCCTGCATTCCCTTAGAAGGCGCGATCGCCTGGATTTCGGGTCATTTTGGCCCAGATTTCTCCAAATATGATTTGAATGAATATGTGCAGAATATTGAAATTCCAGGTATTCAAGGATTATTTGATAGCGTCATCTATGCCAAAGGAGGTGAACCTTTAACCGTTAAGGAAGCTGCTCTCTATTACGCGATGGGAATGGGAATGCCGATCGTAGTTGGAACACCCACTGATATTGTGGATAAGATGGAATATTACATGGATGAAGGTGGCGCAGACGGATTTATGCTCATTGCCACCTATACACCAGGATGTTTTGAAGAGTTTGTCGATTTAGTCGTGCCAGAATTACAGCGTCGAGGTCGTTACCGGACTGCCTATCCTGCCAAAACGCTTCGCGAAAATCTTTTAGCTTGATCACAGATATCGAAACCAGGAAGCCCTACCACTAAAGACATGAACGTCTCTCCCATCGCAAAGCGATCGCCAGATTTCCTGATCAGGGTAGATCTGAGTCAGCTAGCAGTGTGGCACTCTTTACTTGATCTGAATCTGAACTTAAATTAAGCTTAACCAAAGTGACCAGATTCAAACCATGCAGCAACTCAGTTTGAATTGCTCACTTTGAAGCTTGTTTAATCAGGCAGTCATTGCACTCGATTTAGCGGTTGGAGAGGCCCTATGGACCATATGTTTCTGGCTTCGGATGATTGGTTCCATATGGCGTTGAGGTTGACGCTGGCTCTTTTGGCAGGTGGTGCGATCGGTTTCAATCGACAGAAGGGTGGTAGGCCCGCTGGTATGCGGACATTCATGCTGGTGAGTATGGGAGCCGCTTTCTTTGTGATGATTCCCCTACAGGCTGAGGGAGACAGTTCTTTTGCCACGACAAACGCTCTGAGCCGCACCATTCAAGGGGTTGCTACTGGGGTTGGATTCCTGGGAGCAGGGCTAATTTTACAGGAGTCTTCTCGCAAATCTGGCGTGGTCAAAGTGCGCGGATTAACCACGGCTGCAACGATCTGGGCTGCCGCTGGAATTGGAGCTGCGATCGGTTGTGGGCTCTGGCAGATGGGAGTTCTGGGAACCCTGTTTGTCTTGTTAACGCTGGGTGGCGTGAAACAGGTGAAAGAAAAGGTGAGAGTGCGGCTACGCCATAGACACTCACAACCGCCACAACCCTCAGAATCAGAAGAATCGGTTCGCTCCCATTCAGATTGACGATCCGCTTTTTTTGCTCGAAATACACCAGAGTGAGTGAAAATTTGTAGTTGCCATCCTCAGGCAGCTTATGGGATGATGCTTCTGAGAAAATACGGTTTTTTGGTCAACTTACCGTACTTTATAGAGCTAGATCAATTCCTGTCATTGAGTTTGCTCAATCTGTGATGGAAATGATCTGTGAATCTCGATCGAACATTCTGGTTGTAATCATTCTGGTTGAGGGATAAACATGGCGACAAAGGTGCAGAAGCTCAAGCCCTGGAGGCTATCTTTACAGTCCAAGCTTGGACGATTGATTGCGTTTGCAGTTTCATTGATCACATTTGCGGTTTTAATTCCGCTGCTGCCTTTCAGTCCGGCTAAGGCGACTACCGCTACGGTTGAGGTCGTCCAACCTGTCTGGGTTGCAGAACATGCCAACGATCCAAATCTGCGGATTCTGGATGTGCGGGTCAACCCATTTGATTACTTTACGTCTCATATTCCCGGCGCAGTTCATATTGCAGACAATACGTTTCGGGGACCAAATGGCACATTGCCCGTGCAATATTGGCAAACCGAGAAGCTGAAATCTCTGTTCACTCAGGCAGGTATTACAGATAGCAGCAAGGTTTTGGTGTATTCAGACGGGCGAGATGTATTAGGCGCAACAATGGTGGCCTATCTACTGGAACGTTCTGGACACCCCAACATCGCCATTCTAGATGGTGGATTCACTGGATACAAAGCGGCTCAGTTGCCCGTTACGAAAGAGTTCCCCAAATATAATGCGGGTGCTTTCACAATCAAAGATGATCCATCTGTGCGAGTGACGCTAGCTCAAGTGAAGCAGTCGATCGGTAAACCCAACATCGTCTTCATTGATCCGCGTCCGCCGGAACTGTTTGCAGGTGAACAGGATATCTGGATCCGCAATGGTCATATTCCAGGTGCAAAGAACATTCCCTGGGTCACGTTTACAGTTGGAGAAGCGAATTTTCACCAGTTGAAGTCTCTTGATGAAATTCGTCAAATTTTGGCTTCGCGTGGCATTACTCCAGAAAACGACATCATTGTCACCTGCAGCACAGGACGGGAAGCCACTTTGCAATATCACGTCCTGAAGCATCTACTGGGCTATCCCAATGTCCGCGTTTATGAAGGATCCTGGACAGAATATTCGGCCCAGCTTGATCTGCCGATCGAAACGGGTCGGGATGCTGCTTAGAAAACGTGATGAATTAAGAGGTGAACGATGTTGAGGATTGGAATGCTACTGATAGGCGGCGCGATTGTGACTGCGGGCATGGGTCTGGCAATTTTATCGGCTGCTGCTAGCGGTGCTGCTTCCAGTATAGGAGCATTGGTGAGCTGTGCGCCAACAGTTCCGCCTGAAGATGACACCGAGGAAGAACAGAGCGATAAAAAGTCCGAATCGAGTAGTTAAGGAACGGGAATTAAATCAGTTCGATATTTGGTAGGGGCGGGTTTTGCTGTCAAACCGATCGCAGGATGCAGCTTGGTCTGCTAAACCCGCCCGTACAATTTACGGTTTTTCGAATTTATTGAATTCACGATCATTAAGTGGTTTCCTTTCCTGACATCAATCACCTCTATGAGCCATCTCTCCAAATTTACAGTGCCGGATATATCCCGGAGTTCTCAGCCCAATACTCAGCGATCGATCGTTCTTTTCGTCTTAGCGTTGCTGGCCGCAGGGGCGATCGGTCTGAGTGCTTTTGGCTGGCGGCAAAGCATTCTGTTTTTAATCGGCAGCTTATTTGGCATCAGCCTTTACCACGCTAGTTTTGGGTTTGCCTCAGCCTATCGCAGACTGTTCGTGCATCAAGAAGTTGAGGCGATTCAAGCCCAGGTTTGGATGTTGCTGATGGCCACGCTGCTCTTTGCCCCAATTCTGATCAGCGGCTCTGCGTTCGGTCGAGATGTCACAGGTGCGGTGGCTCCGGTTGGTTTGGCAGGAGCGATCGGCGCATTCCTGTTTGGCATTGGCATGCAGTTGGGTAGCGGCTGTGCTTGCGGCACGCTCTATACGATTGGCGGTGGCAGCAGCATGATGGTATTAACCCTGCTCACCTTTGGGATTGGGGCGTTCTGGGCCACTTTGAATGACGGAATTTGGGCAGGCTTGCCGAAAACATCTCCGCTGTCGCTGATCAATCTCTGGGGATGGTTGGGCGTTGCGGTCCAAGTTTTGGTGCTGTTGCTGATTGCCTATGCACTTTGGCGGTGGCAGCAAAAAAATGATCGATCGTTCGCTCCTCCAACTTTCACTAATTCCGACTCATTCAATCTCAGAACCCTCCTCTATGGTCCCTGGTCGCTCGTATTTGGGGCGATCGTGCTGGCCGTGCTGAACTGGCTGACCTTACTAATTGCGGGTCGTCCCTGGGGAGTCACCTGGGGATTTACGCTATGGGCGGCAAAAATCGCGCAACTCTTGGGTTGGAGTCCTGCCACGAGCCAGTTTTGGAGTCAGGGGATGGGAGCCAAAGCATTAAGTCAGAGCGTTTTTGCCGATGTGATTTCCGTGATGAATTTTGGCGTTGTGTTAGGTGCTACGTTGGCCGCAGCATTGGCAGGAAAACTCTGGTTGAAGAAACCTCCTTCCAAACAAGCAGTGGCTGCTGCGCTAGCGGGTGGCCTGATGATGGGCTATGGCGCAAGATTAGCCTTTGGTTGTAACGTGGGCGCTTATTTTAGCGGCATTGCTTCCACTAGCCTGCATGGTTGGTTGTGGATTCTCTTTGCTCTACTGGGAACGGCGATCGGCGTCAAACTGCGTCCGTTATTTCGACTGTCGAATTGATTGGGGCGCAAAAGCAACAGGCATCGATCGCTTTGAGAAACCCCAGGCGAATAACACAGCAACGAGCAATAAAATCGTCCAGTCGGGCGGCAGCGAGTCCGGCAAAATCGCCTTGGCGAACAGGCGCAACCCAACGCCTAGTACGGTTAAGTAAGCCGCATCCTGTAAATAGGTAAATTCAGTTAACCAGCGGATGAACAGTCCTGCCAGAAACCGCAACACAATCACGCCGATCGCACAACCTGTCACCACAATCCAAAGCTGATTCGATAGAGCCACTGCGGCGGTCACACTGTCGATCGAAAAAGCCAGATCGGTGATCGCAATTAAAACAATGATCTGCCAGAATGAGCTCGCTTCAGGTGCATTGTCTTGAGTGTCTGAGCTATCTGGAAGGAATTTGCCCCAGAAGTATTTGCCAGATAACCAAAGTAGATAACCAGCACCAACCAGCTCAAACTGCCAGAACTGTACCACCCAGCTTGCCATCAGCAATAAAATCAGCCGCAGCCCAAAGGCACCGATCATGCCTAAATTCAGAGCTTGCTGCTGCTGTTTGGGTTCTGTAATCTTCTGCGCCAGCGCTGCTAGGGCAACTGCATTGTCCGCTGAGAGAACTGCTTCCAGGGCAACCAAGGCCAAAATCATGCCCAGCGTTTGCCATGAAAAACTTTCGCTAGTGAATGCAATCAGGTTTTCCATTATCTTCAAGCCAATTCCGGCACTTTTCAATCAAGGTTGTCTTATCAATTCAAGTTCGATCGCTCATCACAGTACGCCGATCACATCAGCGGTGGTGCGGTCGTAAGAATGCAGGTAACTACACCAATTCCAAATAATGAAATCATGAGGCTAAACAGAGCAGACCAGCGAATCATTCCCTTTGCTGCCTTTACAGGCGTTTGATTGAAGTGATACTGTCCAAACAGTAGCGTGACCATTAAACCCAGCAGCGCAAACAGAAGCGCGATTTGCCAGCGTGTGCTGTAAAGTTGGATCAAAAATTGCTGAAATAAAAGGATTGCTGCAATGACTAAACCCATTCCCGTCAGGGCAATCAGCACTCGTACCGACTCTAAGACTGGCGTTAGCTTGCTTTGAAAGGATGCAGTGTTGAAGGAAACTTGCTGTGAGGATGGATGGATGGGGGACTGCATAAGGGGGGATTCAGGAGTTCTGTAGCGATGGTTTCACTTTATAAAACTGGATTGATTAAATCAAATATTCTTAGTTGTTAGGATGATAGATTGAATTTATTTGGCCCACCCGTTCCAATCACCGAGCAGGCCAAATCAGCAAAGGCAATGCTGAAAGGTTTCAACCCATCTTGCACTAATCCAACGGTGGTTTAGGCAGTTGCGGATTGAGTTCTGCTTCAGTCACATCTGGAATTTCCCAGTTCACATCACCTGCTTTGAAAACCTGAGTCGGCGGTAGATTAAATTCGATCGCACCAGTGTCAGGATTTTCAGCGATCGTCAAATGAGTCCCGCTGAGGAATTTGGCTGCACCTGCCATGCCCAAATCTAAACCGGCCACTTTCAAATCGCTGGGCAAGAAAACGCCTTCACAATTCCAGTTATCGTCGGTTTCTTCTCCACTGGGCAGCAAATAGAGCGTGTTGTCAAACTGAGAAGTCAACTTTTTAGTGGTTGGGCCATAGACTGCAATGGGGCGTCCGGTATTATTGCGGCATTCCGTTACGCCTTTCCCAGTTTCGATCACATATTTTTGATATTGCAAGGCTGCGATCGATTGCTGAAGCTGATCCGTAGAAGTGATGCCTTCGGGTAGCTGATTATTGTCACGCGCTTGCAGCAACTCCGTCAAGGTTTGGGTAATTCCCTGGTAATCAGCATTCTGATCAAGCTTGGCGGCCTTTGCAAAAGCAGGCTGAGCGATGGCTAAATTTACCAACAGAATTAAACACACTACAATTGCTTTGAGGAAGTTCATGATTATTCTCCTGTGTGATCTTTGCTTAAATTCTCAATTTTTTTCAGTTTGAGGCAAGAAATTTTTGTGATTCAGCATCACCATTGCAATACCGCTAGCCATTAAGGTCGTTATCATCATGTTTTGATCTTCTAAAGTATGGCTCTCATTCAAAATCATCACGCCTAATCCCATCAACACAAAGGGAACCAGCACATTACCATAGCGAGTCAAGACATCCGCAATGATGGGAATATAGGTGAGGCGATAGGCTGCATAACACCAGGCCCCAACCAATGAGAGAAAGATTGCGACCACTGCAACTAAACCTTCCAGGCTACAGTTCGCAAACAAGGGCACATAAATTCCGATATTGTCGCCACCATTCGCGAAGGTAATTGCAGCAATACTGCAAGCTTGAGGGGACAGAAATGCAAATCGTGTGGGAGCTTCTTCTAGCGGTTCATCTGGCTCAGCGTCTTCTTCATCTCGGTTGAGTAACCGACTGGCTCCAATTGCGATCGGCACAACGCCCAAGAGTCCAATCCATGCCTGTGGAATTAACAGTCCACCAAAGAACCCCGGCAGACTCGCCAGCACCAGAGCAGTAAAGCCTAAATATTGTCCGGCTACAATGTGACGCCGCCTAAATACCGCATTCACCTGGGAAAACAGCAACATGAGAATGACGATATCATCTAGATTCGTTGCAATAAAAGCCGTAGTACCGGCAGGAATCGCGGTAAACAAGTTAATCATCTTTGTAACCCTAATTAAATTGAAATCGATCGCTCAGATTTGGATTGAGCTGATCTCTAGACCGATCGTGCGTTTGTAGAGCACACTTATTGCTGATGCGATGAAACTTCTACATTGGCTGGTTTTGCACTATTTTGAGTAAACAGCTCAACATCAACGACGGGTAAAACATAAGAATGCTCAGCTTGGGCAATGTTGCTTGGCAATAAACCAACATAACTGGGGGATTGCAAAGTTGTAGACACTACATGATGTTTTGCTTCATTTTGTGCAGCTTGCTGATGAATTAGTTCGGTTAGCTCAGCTAACTTTTGAGAATAGACAGCATCCATCTTCTGCTGCAACAGTTCAAGGTTTTGCGCTGTTCGTAGATTGACCTGATAATTTTGCATGGCGTGAGCTCTGTCCTCATCTGATTGCCGGTTTTGGCTCATCAATACAACAGGTGCAGTGTAAGCCGATGCAAATGAGAACACCAGGTTCAGCAGAATAAATGGAGACTCATCCCAGTGAGGTAAACCCGGCATCAGATTGCAACCAACCCAGGCCGTTAACACTGTCGTTTGTCCGATTAAAAATCCCCATGAACCCACTTTGGATGCCATTTTATCGGCAAGTTTTTGTCCAAAGGTTCGTTCTGGTATTTGAGGAACAACGAAACCAGTTTGAGGCGACTGAGAGCCATCGACTTCAGATTGAGAATGGTGGAGATCAGACTGCATGACATCAAGCTTGTCATTAGATTGTTGGAGTTTCATTGATTCCGATTTCCTATTTAAGTATTTTTCAGTTGCTGCGTGAAAAACTGAATTTCGCTTCAACCAAATCTCTTCCTTGAGGTAGTTTCAATTTAGATAGTCTTGAAGATAAAATCAAATATTGTTGTTTTTCAAAACGATAAATTAAAGTGATTAAAAGCTGAAAGTTAATTATCACAAGGAATTCAGCCTTTTAAGCAAAGCATTAATAGCCAAATTAAATCCACAATTCCGATGCAATTTGAGTATTTAACAGCATTCGTTCCAGTGCTTTTTTCGTGCTTTAAATAGCTTCTCAAAGAGAGCATTCATTGATTGAAAATTTCAAAGAGTTTTTCACTTCTTCAAGATCTTCAAGATTTCCTGACAATTGTTCAAAACCAATTTGAATTGCCAGCCCTCTAATCAATTTTTATTCTGACGATCGTTCATTTCTATTGGCGATCGCATTGCATAAAATGCCGACTTCTCTGCTGTACTTTTCATGATCAAATCTGGTCGATTCATCAAGATATTTTTTGTGATCTAGAGAACAATTGTAATTTTCATCACAAAATTCCTAATTGATTCAATTTTTAGAGCGTTAAATATTGGAACTTGATCAATCAGGGCTTGTTTTTTCAAATTACTTATGCTAATTTGCTAATCGTAATTAGTACGGTAAATCGATAAAAATACCGTACTTTTTAAATCGATCGTGTCAAGTGTGTTGAAAACAAAGATTCGGTAGGACTTGGTAGAAAGCCCTGGCGTTGTTTTGTTTTAGAGGGAAAGTATTACTGGATATGCGCTCCAGTCATGCTGTTTGTGCTGTTGGTAGGAGTTTTAATAGACATGGATGTTCTTTGGTTTCTTCCGACCCATGGAGATGGTCGTTATCTCGGAACTGCGATCGGTGGACGGGCCGTCACACCCGAATATCTGAAGCAATTAGCGATTGCGGTTGATTCATTGGGTTATGTGGGGGCGCTGATCCCAACGGGACGTTCCTGTGAAGATGCCTGGGTGATTGCGTCCTCTTTAATTCACGTCACAAAACGCATGAAATTCCTGGTAGCAGTGCGTCCTGGCCTTTCCTCGCCCAGTGTATCGGCTCGCATGGCTGCCACGTTCGATCGATTGTCCCACGGTCGATTGCTGGTAAATGTGGTGACGGGGGGCGATCCGGTTGAGTTGGCAGGCGAAGGATTACACCTCGCTCATGATACGCGCTATGAGCTAACCAACGAGTTTCTCTCGATTTGGCGTGAGATCATGTCGGGAGAAGTAGTCAATTTCAAAGGGGAACATTTTGATATCCAGGGCGGAAAGCTTCTATTTCCACCTGTGCAAACGCCCTACCCGCCGCTCTATTTTGGTGGATCTTCTCCTGCGGCAAAACAAGTTGCAGCCAAGCACATTGACCTGTATCTAACCTGGGGAGAACCACCCCAGCAGGTTGCCGAGAAAATTGCCTCCGTGCGGCAACTGGCAGAAGAGCAAGGTCGCACTGTGCGATTTGGCATTCGGCTGCATGTGATTGTGCGTGAAACGGCTTCAGATGCTTGGCAGGCCGCAGAAGAATTAATTCAATATTTGGATGATGAGACGATCGCCGCAGCCCAAAAAGCTCTGTCTCGCACGGACTCAGAAGGTCAACGCAGAATGCAGCAGCTTCATAACGGTGGCCGAGAAGCCTTAGAAATTAGTCCTAATCTTTGGGCTGGTGTTGGATTAGTGCGAGGCGGTGCTGGAACTGCTTTAGTCGGCGATGCGGATACGGTCGCGGAACGGATGTTGGAATATACCGAACTCGGTATTGATACTTTTATTTTGTCGGGCTACCCGCACCTGGAAGAAGCCTATCGTGTGGCCGAACTGCTGTTCCCGAAACTGCCTGTTGGCGTGACTTTGCCGCCGCCCAGCCTTCAGATTAGCCCAGTGGGCGAAGTGATCGCGAATGAGCGAATTCCAACCAACGCCAGCTAATACAGCTTACTTTGTGATCAGATAGGACTTAGCATGATGTGCTCTTATTGCAGTAGCTAAGTCCTTCCAGAGTTTCAGATTGCGAAAACTATTTAATTCGTAATTCTCGATCGACGCAGTGAAGGAAATCTAGAGATTTATGCGGCAGTTATTTCAATTCATTCCCAGATTGATTCAACAGGGATTAAGCAAACTCCATCCCCAACATTTTCCTGGATTTGCAGCCTTGTTTTCTGTGGCGCTCAGTTTAACGCTGATTGTCAGCAGTTGTAGTTCCCAAACGGCAGCAAAGCCAGAGGTGATCAAGCTCGATTTCGCTTACTACAACCCAGTTAGCCTGGTCTTAAAAGATCAGGGTTGGTTAGAGCAAGATTTGGCGAAAGACGGTATCAAAGTTGAGTGGACGCAGAGTGCTGGCAGCAATAAGGCGTTGGAATTCCTCAACAGCCGCAGTATTGATTTTGGTTCGACGGCGGGCGCAGCAGCACTTCTAGCGAAATCAAACGGAAACCCAATTAAGGCAGTTTACATTTACTCCAAACCTGAATGGACGGCATTGGTGACCCGTAAGGATAGTGCAATTCGCAAGGTTGAAGATTTGAAAGGAAAGCGGGTCGCGGCCACGAAAGGAACCGATCCCTATATTTTTCTATTAAGGTCCTTGGATCAGGTTGGATTATCTGAAAAAGATATTGAACTGGTGGTGCTGCAACATGCGGATGGTCGAGCTGCGCTAGAGCGGGGCGATGTCGATGCTTGGGCAGGACTGGATCCTCATATGGCGAAAACTGAGTTGGAACAGGGATCGCGCCTCTTCTATCGCAACCCTGACTTTGTTACCTATGGATTCTTGAATGTACGCGAAGCCTTTGCTCAGCAATATCCTGCTTATGTCGAGCGAGTGATCACAGCCTACGAAAAAGCACGGCAATGGGCGATCAGCAACCCAGCAGAGCTAAAAGCGATTTTGGCAAAAGAGGCAAAGCTCAGCGATACAGTTGCAGCAAAACAATTAGAACGAACGGATCTCTCTAATTCACAGATTGGCGATACTCAGAAAACGGCGATCGTCGCAGCGGGAGATGTCTTGAAGCGTGAGGGTGTGATTCAAACCTCGGTCAACGTTGAACAAACCGCAACAGATCTGATCGATCCTCAGTTCGTTGAAAAAATTGTTAGTCGCTAGTTTTCAGTCACTCGTTGAAATTCAGTAATGAACCATTCTGTGCAACCAAAACGGGTCAGAACGATCGATCGTTCCCAAAGGCGTCGTTCCAGCACTTGGTTGAGCCCTCGTCGCAATGCTGGGTCGGCCCATCGCCAGGGAATGGGTTTGATTATCCCGATTGCTCTACTGCTGATCTGGGAGCTGCTGTCTCGAATTGGCATATTCCCTCCTAATCTTTTGCCTGCTCCTTCAACGGTTGCACTCACGCTCTGGGGACTGCTGATTAGTGGCGAACTGTTGGCGCATATTAGTGTAACCCTCTATCGCGTCTTTCTCGGTTTTCTGCTGGGCAGTGTTGCTGCCACAGTCTTAGGAGCATTAACAGGCTATTCTCGCTTTGCTCATAATTTACTCGATCCGTTGTTTCAAGCGCTGCGAAATATTCCATCTCTGGCCTGGGTGCCACTATTCATCCTCTGGATGGGCATTTATGAGTCTTCCAAGATTGCCTTAATTGCCGTAGGAGTGTTCTTTCCGGTCTACCTGAATTTGATGACCGGTGTGCAAAATGTCGATCGCAAATTGGTTGAGGTAGGCAAAGCTTACCGCTTGAGTCAATTCCAGTTAATTTTACGCGTGTTTTTACCAGCTACCTTGCCGGCCTATATTGTTGGATTGCGCAGCGGATTGGGATTAGGCTGGATGTTTGTAGTCGCGGCTGAAATTATGGGAGCCAGTCGAGGCTTGGGCTTTTTGTTAGTCGATGGCCAAACGACTGGTCGCCCCGATATTATCATTGCCAGCATTTTACTATTTGCCCTGTTTGGCAAACTGACGGATACATTACTGGCTGCACTGGGTAAACGAGTACTGTACTGGCAAGATTCTTACATCTCGCAAACATGAAGACGGGCATTGAACAGGTCAGGAAGGGAAAGATCCATGCTGAGCATTGACAGTGTTTCTAAGCGGTTCAATAACGGGTTTGTCGCGCTGGAAAGTGTTGATTTACAGGTTCGTCCCGGTGAAATTGTGAGCCTGGTCGGAACGAGTGGCTGCGGCAAGAGTACGTTACTGCGAATCATTTCAGGATTAGATCAACCCACGGCAGGACAAGTTTCCGTCCATGGTCAGCGTATTACGGCTCCCCATCGCGACATTGGCATTATCTTTCAAGAACCCCGCTTGATGCCCTGGCTGACGGTTCAGGACAATATTCGATTTGGCTTAGGATCTGCCGATCGCACAACAGACATTACTCCGATTCTAACGAAAGTTGGACTCCTGGGATTTGCGGATGCCCTGCCCCGTCAGTTATCTGGAGGGATGGCTCAACGGGTTGCCATTGCGCGTGCGTTAATCACCCAACCTTCGATCCTGTTGCTGGATGAGCCATTTAGCGCGCTGGACGCTTTTACACGCACAAAGCTGCAAGATCATTTGCTGCATATTTGGGAATATGATCGTCCTACGATGATTCTAGTCACGCATGACGTTGAGGAGGCTTTGGTATTGAGCGATCGCATTCTGGTGATGCGGGCGGATCCAGGCAGACTGCATCGAGAATTAGTGATTGATTTACCCCGTCCCCGCAAGCGGACAGAACATCAGCTCCAACGCTGGAAAGAACGATTATTAGGTGAATTAGATCTCTCTCTGGAAGACCGATCGCTGTTAGAAATCAACTAACTCTTGTTATTCCCTATGCAACTCTTACAGAAACTGTTGACAACTCAAGATTATCTGGCTCAAGCTGAGGTGTTGGCTGAGCAATTTGCCCAAACTGCTGTGGAGCGTGACAAAGCAGGCGGAACCCCGAAAGCCGAACGGGATTTAATTCGCGCCAGTGGTTTACTCAACCTGATTATTCCGCAAGCCTATGGCGGCCTTGGCGAGAGCTGGACTACGCTGATGCAAATTAACCGCGAGTTTGCTGAAGTGGACAGTTCATTGGCCCATCTATTCTCTTATCATCACCTGGGGGTAGTTGCGCCCCACATTTTTGGGAATGAAGAACAAAAGCAGCGCTATTACCAGCTAACGGCTGAGAACAACTGGTTCTGGTGCAATGGTTTTAATCCGCTCGATCGCCGTGTGATCCTGACGCCAGAGGGGGATCAATTTCGACTGAGCGGCATCAAGAGCTTTTGTTCCGGTTCTGCGGATTCCGATCTGATTCCGGTAACGGCTATCCAGGAAGGCGTGGAGGGATTCCGCATTGTGATTGTTCCCACGCAACGAGAAGGGGTGGTGGTCAATGGCGATTGGGATAATATGGGCCAACGTCAGACCGATAGCGGCAGTATTACATTCAATGATGTTTTGGTTCATCCAGAAGAAATTCTGGAACCCTCTACCGAAGGGGCTTTCAAAACGTTTCGGGCCTGCCTGACTCAAATTACCTTTGCAAATATCTATTTGGGCATTACGATCGGTGCATTAAAATCTGCAAAAGCTTACACGCAAAATTACACAAGGCCCTGGCTCAACTCAGGCGTGGAAACGGCAACGGCTGATCCTTATCTCTTGCATCACTATGGAGAAGCCTGGGTGAATTTGGAAGCCGCGATTTTATTGACCGATCGAGCCAATCATTCAGTCCAATCAGCTTGGGAAAAAGAACATAATTTGACGGCTGAAGAGCGGGGTGAATGTGCCATTGCGGTTTCTACTGCGAAAGCATTTGTGACAAAAATTGGATTAGAGATCACGAGTAAAATTTTCGACTTGATGGGTGCAAGAGCAACGACATCTCAGTATGGGTTCGATCGCTTTTGGCGTAACCTGCGAACCTTTACGCTGCATGATCCAATCGACTACAAAATTCGGGCGGTGGGTAACTGGGTGCTCAACGGAGAATTACCCAAACCGGATTTTTATTCATAATTTCTATTCATAGAATTCTCCAGACAGGTTGGGGCAAAAGGAGTTAAGGTTAAGCAATTATGGCGCTCATGGAACTATCAGCAAGGGTCGAGTATGCGTTAGCTGCACTCTTGGAACTCACGAATCATCTGGATTCATCAGACCCTTTGCAAATCAAACATATTGCCTTAAAGCAAGACATTCCCTATCGTTATTTAGAACATATTTTTAATACTTTAAGTCGCGCAGGGATTGTCCAAGGGCAACGGGGTATGAAGGGGGGATATTGGCTGTTGCGACAGCCTCAAAAGATCACATTGCTGGATGTTTTCGAATGTTTTGAAAACAGTCGAATGACTGAGCCAACCCAGGTGAATCTTCCCCTGACGCGATCGATTATTCGAAATGCATGGCAGCAAGCCGATCAAAGCGCTAAAGGCGTTCTTCAACAGCTGACGCTGCATGATCTTTCCCTACAGCGGCTGGAACAAGAGGAATCGAGCCCAATGTACTACATCTAGATTACGTCTGAGCGATGGCTCCGATCGCGAGCTTCCAAAATCTGTTAAAAACATCGGTAAATTGATCGAGATTTTGTTGTATTCGGGTTAAACTGAGTTCGCTGGTGAGAAACAACAAAAACTTGATTCACTTACCGGATTTTAAGCCTCCCAACCAATAATTTCAAGCTGTAAGGGTTAAAATATGGGCATCTTGGTAGATAACGTATCCAAAGTCTTTGGCGATTTTAAGGCAGTTGACCAAGTTAATGTGGAAGTCAAAACAGGGTCGCTGGTTGCCCTTCTAGGTCCGTCAGGATCAGGGAAATCCACATTGCTGCGCTTGATCGCTGGCTTAGAACAGCCTGATAGTGGCCGCATCTTCATTACAGGCCGAGATGCCACCTATGAAAGCGTGCAACGACGAGGCATCGGCTTTGTGTTTCAGCACTATGCCCTGTTCAAACACCTGACTGTGCGGCAAAATATCGCTTTTGGACCGGAGATTGCCAAACAACCCAAAAATCGGGTGGAAAATCGGGTCGAAGAATTGCTGGATTTGATCCAACTCAAGAATTTGGGCGATCGCTATCCTTCTCAGCTTTCGGGGGGGCAACGGCAACGGGTGGCCCTGGCGCGAGCATTAGCGCTGGAACCGAATGTGCTGCTGCTGGATGAACCTTTTGGAGCGCTGGATGCCAAAGTTCGAAAAGACCTGCGCTCCTGGCTGCGTCACCTGCATGACACGGTGCATGTCACCACGGTTTTTGTCACCCACGACCAGGAAGAGGCCATGGAAGTCTCGGATGAAATTGTTGTCATGAACAACGGCAGAGTGGAGCAGGTTGGTTCTCCAGCCGATCTATACGACAATCCCGCCAGTCCTTTTGTCATGGGTTTTATTGGACCAGTGAACGTACTGCCCAGCACAGCCCCTATCTTCAAAGGAATTGATCACTTAAACCCGATTCAAGATCAGGTGTTTTTGCGCCCTCATGATGTGCTGATCGAATTGAATCCCGATCGGACGACTGCTCCTGCGACGGTTTTGCGCGTGATCCATCTGGGCTGGGAAATTCAGGTTGAATTGGGGTTAGAAGATGGCCAGAGCTTTACGGCTTATCTATCGCGTGAGACTTTCAGACGCTTGAATTTGGAACCCAGACAACAGGTCTATGTGAAGCCCAAAGATGCTCGTTCGTTCGCCGAACAGACTGTCTAGGAATAGTGATGCTGAGCAAGCATCAGCGGGTGCGACTAAGCAGATAGGTCAATATATAGTACAAAACGCCACTGCCACTCAATATAGTGGTAAAGCTGAACACAATCACCCAGCGTTCGGCAGCTTCGTCGTTGTCATTGGCGATCGCTCGTCGGATCGCCAGATAATGCTGTGTTGCCAGAAAAACAGTAATTAATCCAACGACTGCAAAAATAATGCCGAGTTGCCAGATCGTGCTCGGACTGGGAGCAAATGCCAGTCGCACCACATGGATTCGCCCCAGGATGACGCCAATTCCCATCAGCGAGATGGCAGTTCGCATCCATGAGAGATAGGTACGCTCATTTGCCAGGTATTCTCTGGTTCTCGATTCGGCAGGTGGGGTTTCTAGCTGGAGGGCTTGATCAGCCTGTTCCAAGTTTTCGCTGGGGGATTGTGAACTTTCCATAATCAAGATTTGAGGAATTAGAAAATACGGTAAATCCATCGACATATAGTACTTCTTGCTGATAAAATACAGCAAGTTGATGAACTTTTAGTACTTAGATGTTGGAATCTTCTGAAACGGCAAAGAAGGAGCTGGGCCAATCCTCGGCTTCAAACATAGCAGAAAACCTGATGTCATCCCTGTTAGGGCAGTTTAGCTTGAAGCGATTGAGGGGTGGCTTACTGTTTGTGATTGGCTATTTGCTTTCGCCGCTGTGCTGGTGGAATGACCTGATTTTTAATCTGCCGGTTGCCTATGGATTTGGTTATCTATGCAGCTTGGTCTCCGCCAATTGGCTGCTGCCCGGTCTCATTGTTGGATACTGGCTGTCCAATGTGCTCGGCTTCATCTTAATGCAGTTCGGAGCCCTGGATGCCCTCCAAAAAGAGTCTAAGCCTCGTAATCCTCAAAAAGAACTGTTTATGGGTGTAGTTTCTTCCACGATCTACACCCTTATTATTGTTGGCCTCATCCAGCTCAAAGTGATCGACACAGCGAGTTTATTACCCGAAGAACTTTTCAACCTCGGTTCCCTGTTTCCGGTGAGAGGACTCTGATGAACTATCCCTTACTCTCGTTTCTCAGTTTATTTGTTGGCATCCTGGTTGGTTTAACGGGGATTGGGGGCGCATCGTTGATCACGCCCATGCTGATTCTGGTTTTTCAGGTTCCGGCTTCTGTGGCGATCGGCTCTGATGTGGTGGCTGCAACCTTAATGAAAATCGTTGGGGCCGCAAAACATTGGCAGCAGCAAACCGTGAATTTGCAAGCAGTGCGCTGGTTGGCCTACGGCAGCGTTCCAGGATCGCTCGTCGGGGTGGGGATTTTGCATCAACTCCAAAAGACCGGCATCGATCTCGATGTAATTCTGCTGCGGCTGCTAGGAATTGCCATTCTGGCGATTACTGTCGTGGCGTTGATCCAGATGCTGCTGCTGATTTTCGCACCGCAGTTCCAAATCCCTGCACCACCCAAATTGAATCTGGAAATATGGCAGGGCAGAAGTTGGGCGATCGCCATTGGTGCCATTTTGGGCTGTGTGGTTGGCATGACGAGCGTTTCTTCTGGCTCAATGTTTGCCCTGGTGCTAATTGCCTTTTTTCAGCTTGACACCCAGAAACTGGTAGGTACAGATTTGGCTCAGGCAGCGATTCTGCTGTCGTTCACGTCTCTGGGACATTTAGGTCTAGGCACAGTGGATTGGGCTTTAGTGATCGCGATTTGGATCGGCTCTATTCCAGGGGTATTAATTGGGGCAAAGCTTTGCCAGATGATTCCTCAGCGACCTTTACGATTTGTACTTTACATGTTGCTGATGATGGTGAGTTGGAAATTGGTGCATGTTTAAGACAATCCGTTGAAGAAAACTGAATCTTCTTTTTATTGATCTCAATTTAACTCAATCAAAATTTATTTTCTGCATTAAATTACATCAAACCATTCGTTCATCTCAAATTACGTCAAGCAATGGTATCTAGCGGTTGGAATCGACTTCAATCATTCATTGATTTTCTGCAGCAATGGGGACAGCGTAACTGGCAATCTCTGCTGCTTTTCCTGGGCTCTTATATTCCCTTGGCCATTTTTGCCATTCTCGCGATCCAGGTTTGGCAGGTAGAAGGCGGTTTGTGGTGGGACGTTGCGATCCTGCGAACTATTCATGCGACCGCTCAACCACCACTTGATGCAATTGCCCCAATCCTGACAAATTTCGGGACAATATGGGGAGTAATTCCCGCCTCTGTCGGCATTGGCATTGGTCTGCTCTATGCTCGGCGTTGGCGATCGCTCATCTACTGGCTGATTGCACTGGGAGGATGTGGCTTGATCAGTCACTTTGCAAAAATCTGGCTGCATCGGGGCCGACCTAGCCTGTGGGACTATCCACCCCTGTCTAACTTTTCATTTCCAAGTGGTCATGCCATGGCAAGTATGGGATTTGTGGTTGCCCTAATTGTTTTAACCTGGAATGCCAACTGGCGCATCTGGGTGTGGCTGCTGGGGAGCGGATTTGTGGCTTCGATCGCCTGGACCCGACTATATTTAGGGGTGCATTATCCCAGCGATGTCCTGGCGGGCTGGATGTTATCCGTTGCCTGGGTAATCGGCATTAGCGCGATCGTCAAGCCCTTATCCTCAGTCATTCTGGTATCTCTTCCATCATCTCCGCCAAAATCAACTCAAGCCTCCCCTATTCAAATATCACCCCACTCATCGGATTCAGCGGAACTGTAAAGAAATAGTAGATCACACCCGCTCCCAGTAAGGTAACAGCCAGACTGAAGGTAATGATCAAGCGATCGGCAGGTTCATAAGTGTCTTCATCGATCGCATGACGAGATGCAAAATAATGCTGGGCCGAAAAGAGAACGGTGATTAAGCCGACGATCGCAAAAATGAGACCTAACTTCCAGCCATTTCCAGGTGTAGTTAACAGCGGTGGCTGGAAGGCTCGTAACCGCACGATCACCACGCCAAATCCCATCAGCGAAATGCCTGTTCGCATCCAGGCCAGATAAGTCCGTTCATTCGCCAGATGATCACGAACCCGTGAGGTATTGCGTTTTGCTTTGGCAATTTTTTCTGGATCGAGCGGTTTGAAAAAGAGCTGCATTTCTGTAGAAATTTTGAGTTGGAAGTCAAGAAGAATATTGGGATAAATCTAAAATATCAGAACTGTAAATCAGAAAGTAGTTTATAGCTACCGTTTTCGATCAAAATAAATAATCCCAGTCCAATCAGCACAAAGGGAACGATCGCTTTGCCATAACGGGTCAAAATGGGAGAAACCGCAGGATGACGAGACAGGTAATAGGCGATTGCACACCAGACCGCAACCAGCACTAAAAAGACGCCGAGAATCACCGTGAGTTCTGTCAAGCTACTGCTGGCGAACAGCGGGACATAGATGCCGATATTATCTCCCCCGTTAGCGATCGTGACTGCGGCCACATGATAGGTTTGCGGAACCAGCAAAGTTTCGAGCAGCGATCGGCGATGGTTGGGGCTTAACTCGTAAGTGACCGTTTGCACCTCGTTATCGTTGTCTGAGCCAAACAGTTGCTTCAGGCCAATGCCGATCGGCAAAACGCCCAGTAAGCCAATCCAGGGTTCTGGAATGATCAGCCCACCGACAAATCCGGGTAAGCTCGCCAGCAGGATTGCGAGAAACCCCAGATATTGGCCAATCAGGATATGACGGATGCGAAAATTATCACCAATCTGGGAGAAAAAGACGGTTAGAATCACAATGTCATCGAGATTGGTGGCGACGAAGGAAGTGATGCCAGTAATTAAGGCAGAAGACAACTCGCTCATGTCAGGAGCACTCGGTTCCCTCAGTCTTGGGCGATCGCACCATCTGACTCAACGTGCGATTCAAAGAAAGTAAATAACCCAGACATATCATCGATGCAATCACTATCAGTCCTCGATCGGCCAGCGTTTGGCTCTCCCACAAAATCATGATGCCTAACCCAATTAGCCCATAGGGAAGCAATTGATCGCCATATTGCATCAGGGTTTTGGCAATAGCCGGTAGGCGAGTAAACTGATATGCAGCGTAACACCAAACGCTCACCAACCCAAAGAAAATGACGAGAATTAGCCCTAAAGTCTGCCAGGTGCAATTTGCAAAGAGCGGCACATAAATACCGATATTGTCGCTGCCGTTGGCGATCGTCAAAGCAGCCACACCACAGGTCTGAGGAGAAAGGAAGTGGGTCCAGACTGATGGGGACGGCTGCAATGAAATAGCGGATTCATCAGGTTCATTAGGATCGGACGGCTCGAATAAATGACTCAACCCCAAAATGATCGGAATGATCCCGAGTAATCCAACCCAGGCATGGGGCAAAATCAAGCTGCCGAAAAATCCGGGTAGGCTGGCAATCACGAGCAGAGCAAACCCCAGGTATTGACCAAACACAATATCGCGTTGCCGCAAGCCAGCACTGGCCTGGGAAAAGAACAGCATCAGGAGGACAATATCGTCCAGGTTAGTTGCGGTGAACGCAGTCACGCCCGTTGAAAATGCAGTCAAGAAATCCATGAATTCTTGCTTTTTTAGGGTTTGCTTGCAGATGATCGTCTCTTACTTTAGGGAGGAGGATTGATAGAATCAAATATTGTTTTTTGTTGAAACGATAAATTGTATTGATGGAGCGATCGCACGTATCGATGCCGTGATAGTGGAACGAGTCAAGAGATTTTGAGAGCCAAGATACTCGATAATAGCGGTATATTCCTTCCCTGCAAGGAATCGGAATTCAATAAGTTCGATATCTGGTAGGGGCAGGTTTTGCTGTCAAATTAATTGCAGGATGCAGATTGATCTGCTAGACCTGCCCGTACAATTTGCGGATTTAGTGAATTCACCATCCTAAGATATTCGATCGTCCCCTAAGTTTGACTAGACCATGAGCAAAGACCTGAAAATTGTGAGCCGCGTGCTGGCTTTGTTGTTGGGACTGGTCATTGTGGCAAGCTTTTTTGTGATTGTTTCTGCGGGTGAACGGGGTGTCTGGATGCGGTTTGGCCAGGTGCAGGATCAGGTATTGGACGAAGGAATTCACGTGATTATTCCTCTGGTTGACACGGTCCAAAAACTCACGGTACGCGTTCAGAAGCAGGAAATTTCGACAGAAGCATCTTCCAGAGATCTCCAGGATGTGTTTACGGACGTTGCCCTCAATTGGCACATTATTCCAGAGGAAGCAAATTTACTGTTTCAGCAGGTGGGAACGGTTGATGATGTGATCGATCGAATTATCAATCCGGCGATCGAGGAAGTATTGAAGGCGGTGATTGCTCGATATACAGCGGATGAAGTGATCACGATGCGCAATGAGGTAAAGGCAGAAATCGACTCGCTGTTGAGCGATCGCCTTGCCTCTTATCATTTGGCAGTAGATGATATTTCGCTAATCCAAACAAATTTTTCACAGCAATTTAGCGATGCGGTGGAAGCCAAGCAAATTGCCGAACAGGAAGCAAAACGGGCTGGATTTTTGGCGATCCGAGCGGAAAAAGAAGCAGAGGCAAAGGTCAACTTAGCCAAAGGGGAAGCAGAAGTTCAGCGGTTGATCGATGCCACCCTCACGCCGAAATTGCTGCGGAAACAAGCCGTTGATAAATGGGATGGCCGATTACCACTGATGACGGGCGATCAAAATCTGAAGCTACTGGAATTAGAACTGGATGATCTGATGGACATGAGTCCATCGAAAAAATAAACCAGGGCGAAGCGTTAAACCAGGGAATGCAGCTCAGAGTGCGCCAGTTTCGCAGTAAGCATTTGCTCAAAGGCCATGATCAGCCGAGTTTGATAGCGCTGACGATGTTTGAGTAGCAAAACGGATTGGGTAATTTCGAGCGGCGTTGCCTGACCATTGCGATCGCCCACGACCTGAATCGCTTTTAACGTTGCTAACTGTAGCTCTTTCTGAATCATCATTTCGGAAATGGCCGCCGCCCCGACCCCGCTCTCAACCACAGCTTTAATCATTTCACTGGTGCTCAATACCAGCACCACATTTAAATTAAAAATATCAACTCCCCAGGTTTGTAATGCTTGCTCAAACATTTGTTGGGTGCCTGACCCCGGTTCACGCATTACCCAGGCGGTTTCAGCCAGTTCTGCTAATGAAATTTCGCCTCGCTCGTACCAAGGGTGGGTCCTGCCGACAATAATTTGTAAGCGATCGTGATCAACGGTCATTTGGCCTAAGTAATGCCGTAACGCAGGTTTAACTTCGCCCGTCACCAGTCCCAAATCAAATAATCCGGATCCGGTTCCTTCACAAATTTCTTCTGCATTAGCCAGGATGCAATTGACCGTAATCCCAGGATATTGCTGCTTAAATTCGCTGATACGTTGAGGCAACCAGTAGTTGCCGATCGTCAGACTGGAACCAATTCGCAGTTCACCCCGCTGTAAACTCGTGAGTTCCTGCAAACCCCGCTTGGTTAATTCCACCTGGTCCAGAATTTTCTGGGCCTCAATCTTCAGCAATTTGCCAGCGTCCGTAATTTCGATTCGGCGTCCAACCCGATGAAATAACTTGAGATTGTATTCTTTTTCCAGATTTTGAATCGCTGCACTGACCGCAGGCTGAGTAATATAGAGCTCCTCAGCAGCACGGGTAAAGTGGAGATGTTCCACCACGGCTAGAAAGATGCGTAACTGTTCAAGCGTCATTGCCTTTTATATCTACTTAAATGTGATACATCGGATCGGCTTGAATGTGGGCATCCCGACGCTGGCACAAATCCTCTAGGGTGTAATGGCTCAAAACGCTTTGTGAGGCAGACTTGGCCTGCTGCCAGACCTCGTGAATCAGACTCTTCTCAACCGTCGATGAAGTAGTACTCTTGGTAGACCGATCGCCCTCTACGGAAAGAATAATCTCCAGCAACGTAATCTGCCAGGGTTCGCGGCTCAGCACATAGCCTCCTTTAGCTCCCCGTTGGCTCTTGACGATCCCACTCCGGCGGAGATTGGTGAGAATTTGTTCTAAATATCGATCGGGAATAGATTGTTTCGCTGTGATCTGAAAGATCGTGATAGGTTCTTTGGGATTAGGTTGGCTGGCAATTTCCAGCAGGGCAAGTAAAGCATATTCCACTCTAGCAGATGGTTGCACGGCAGATCTTAGGGGATTTTATGAGATTTCTGCTAGTATACTACGGCTATTCGGTCGGATTAAAGTATTTCACTCTATTTTTAAAAAATACGGAAAATCGCTCGGTTTATAGATTTTTTGTAGGAAGGTATTAATTTCTACAAAACCGATCGGCTGAAGGATTTAGATCAAATGGTCCAGTTTTGATCGAATCGTTGCCGGTACCCGTATACGTCTTGCTAACCTATCAGCACTAACACAACACTCGATACCTGGTACCGCTAGGTCTTCCAGAACGGGGACTTTCACCCCATGACAAAACCAAGCCAAGCTCAGCGAACTTGCGACACTATCTGTTACAAACCCTGACTATTCATCCACCCCTTCCGAAATAGGGCTACCAGATGGGTAAGATGCAGATGCTTTTCTGTTGACAAATAGGAGCTTTAGAAATTTAGCCAGACTTTTGGAAGGTAACTCTTTCCTCCAAACAGCCGTCGATCGCGCGAGATGAATTGGATGATGGAGCGGCATAAATACCACCTGCGGATGCGGTAGAGCTGTTGCCTCGCTTGGCATCACTGTGATACCTTGTCCCGCTGCAACTAAAGCAATCATCGAAGTGTGACTATCAGCAAACAGGTGAAACTTTGGGGTAAAGCCAGCCTCTTGACAGACTCCCCGAATTCGATCGTTGCGTCCTGGAAACGTTTGCTCAGAGATGCCAATAAATTTCTCAGCCGCAAGTTCTACTAAATCAATTGATTTTTGTTTGGCCAATGGATGTGTTTCTGGCAGCAGCGCTGCAACAGGGACTTGCCGCACACATTTCACGGTAAACTCTACCTCTAATTCATCCGGTGAATTGCCCATGAAAGCAATGTCGATTGCACCCTCTCGCAAAGCTTTCACTTGCTCACTTGGCGGCATCTCCTGAAATCGGATAGGAACTTGAGGATAGGTTTTGCCGAAGCAATGGAGAGTTTTACCTAAAAAACTTTGGAGAACGGTTGGAATATAGCCGATGCTTAACGGCTCCTCAACGCTACTGTAGCGAGTTTGAATCGTTTGTACGGCAGCCTGACTACGATGCAAAATATCTTGTGCTTGTTCCAGAAAGAATTGTCCTGCCTCAGTCAGTTTTAATCCATTCGCTTGTCTAACAAACAACTCAACACCCAGCTCTTCTTCCAGGCTTTTAATTTGACGACTGAGTGCAGGTTGAGAAATATACAAGCGATTGGCAGCACGGTTAAAGCTAAGGTCTTCTGCAACAACCACGAAATATCGGAGATGCCGTAATTCCATTCCTAAACTCTAAAAGGGATATGCCTGAAAGTTATAACTGTCAGAATTATAAGGTATTGGACTTTGCTCATGTGCTCCATTAGTCTAGAAGCGATAGTTTGAGAGCTACATAAGCTTGTAGAGCTGTCAAAAAATAGAAATATTCTTTTTTCTGTATCAGGATTTACCAATTTTGCATTCAAAGATGTCTGAGGTTGTCCCTATCCTTTTGTATTAAAACGGTACGAATTAGTCTAACGTTGCGATTCCGTCGCTTCATACATGCACTGCGACGAAGTTATTGAATTACTTATTGATGCATACTCAGGATGAACATATTAAATCAAGCGGTTGATCAACCTGTTAGAACCAGCGATTGGCGGTTGCGTCCTGGTTATTTAAGTGAAGGCAATTCTGACTTTGAATCAGTACATGTGTTGCTGGGGCAATTCCTTGTCGATCGTCACTCTCCTGATCCATTGCCAGATGCGTCGCTCTTCCTGGAAAATTCCAAATTTCAATGGGGAGCAGGCAGACCACTGGAAAAAGTGATAAGCTCCCATAGCGATTTAGCGTTTTTGATGCAGCATCCAGCGCTATTTCGTAATGCGATCGCCATTATTGAACCCTGGGAACATGTTGGTAGAAATCCTTTGGGAGAACCAGTGCGTGCATCTCTCAATGTTGCCTATATTGCTCAGAAAATTGCCGATTGTGATTCAATTTTGTTTCCAATGTGGTCTTCAGGCCTGCTTGATCCTGAAATTGTCGTTCCATTAATCACCTCTGGATTAGCGGTAGTGGTTGAAGGTGGCGATCCGTCAGTACGGAATGCTTCTACCTTTAAAGATGGCAAATGCTCCCTGAGTGAACTCCATTGCTTAGTTGAAAAACTGCTGATCTCCCGCTCCCCAACGAGTGCCCTGGCCCTCTTTATTTGTTTAGGTCATCAATTAGCGGCTCAGGGACACATCAATTTAATTAAACGAGCGGTTCAACAAGTGCTGAGTTTAGAATCTCTCCCCAGGGATCGAGAGGGCAAGATGCTCAGGGCCATGAAGCGTGTTTGTCAACAAATTAAAAGCGTTGGTAGTTCCCTCAAAATCACAAAGCGCGACGGTCATGTGATTGCCGAGGGTTGGGATCATCCAGAGTTTGCGGTTGGGCCTAACGAACATCAGGAAGTCGGTGAACGGCGACTGCATCACTATCAATCTCCTGATGGAGAAGCCAATGGGATTCCCCAAGATTTGATTAGCGCTCATGAAATTACGGCTGACCAATATGAAGGTGTGATTGATACTGCAATCGAATATGAGCGAGAAGTCAATATTGCCATGTTTCACTCCGATGAGGTGAACGAAGAAGCAATCTTATTTGCGAATTGGGCTTATCGTCTGTTGCACGATGCGATGATTCCCCACCGCTCAGTACTGGCAGGGAGCCAGTTGGCATGGCTACTTAAACTACCTGATGCGATCGAGATTTTGTGTTCTACGACGATTGGAGATGAAATTGTCACGGAATGTTCTGCAACTTGCATCATCTATCGAGATTTTGAGAGTAAACAAATTCGACGATCGTTTACCTGCCAATTCCATCCGGAACTCCTGTCTGACTTACGAGCTGTTGGCATGACTGAACCACCCAGTTACGCAAGATTGAAGCATGATGATGGCGCAAGACTGTTCGCTCGATTGCTATACGAAGGCATGCAGGAATAAGCAGCAATGTTAAACAGATTAGGGTTGACGATGAGCCAAGCTTGAAAAGCGATGAATGATTTATGAAATTAGACAAATTTTTATTGGCTCAAAATATGGCATTTTTGATTGCCGTGCCGCCAGATAGTAATTTGGCTAAGTTGCTGACCTTTTGTTTAGCCACGAAAATCAGAGCAAATATGTCTGGGGTAGACCTGATCAAAATTACATCTGAACTGATGGAGAAGCCGGAGGACATTACCTATTGGACTCAAGAAGTCATGGGGCTAGACCTGGATTACAGCAGTGAGGAGTGGAAATCTTTGGGGGAAATGGGTATCACAAACACGGCAGAATTTATGGCGAAGGTTTGGGAAGAACTGGAGAACCTGGAACTGTAGCTATCGCTATGTCGCTAAACGTTGAGTTACTAGAGCAGAGTTTCGATCGTATTAAGCCCTGTGCAGACGAGTTTGTTGCCAGTTTCTACGAAAACTTATTTATTGCCTATCCCGAAGTTAGACCGCTGTTTGCAAATACCGAGATGGAGAAGCAGCAGAAAAAGTTGTTAAATGCGCTCATCCTGGTGGTTGAAAATCTTCGTAACCCCAGCGCTTTAGAGCCTGTTCTTAATGCGCTTGGAGCCAGACATGTTGGATATGGATCGCTGCCCCAACAATATCCTGCGGTCGGACAAACCCTGCTGCTTACGTTTGAGCAATATCTTCAGGACGATTGGACACCAGAACTGAAACAAGCCTGGGCGGATGCTTATGAAGCAATTACCGCTCAAATGCTGCAAGGGGTTGACAATGTTCATCCGGAAGCAGAGCGATCGCCAAACGGCACCCTGTCCCAGCCAGAAATCCCCCCTGTTCCTCCCACAGCGGTTGCTCCGATCGAATCCAGTTCCTTAGAATCCGGTGATTCATCTGTTGCTCACACTCCACTGACTCCAATAATCAGAGAGGAAAGAACTACGATCGCGCTATCAGAGCAGTCTCTGGAACTGCTGGAAAGCAGCTTTGAGAAAATTAAACCCAGAGCTGAAGCGTTTGCTGCCAGCTTTTATGACAACCTGTTTCAGGCTTACCCAGAAGTCAAACCGATGTTTGGTCGGGTAGACATGGCGCAACAGCAGCAGAAACTCTTAAGTGCTTTGGTGCTGGTCGTTGAGAATCTTCGCAATCCTGATGTTTTGGGGGCAGTTCTGAATGCTTTAGGGGAGAGGCATGTTGGTTATGGGACACTGCCGCAACAATATCCTGCGGTTGGAAAAGCCCTGCTCCTCACGTTCGAGCAATACTTGCAGGATGATTGGACACCCCAACTCAAGAAAGCCTGGACGGATGCCTATGGCACAATTACGGCACAGATGTTGCAGGGAGTCCCGCAAGCCTCAGTACAAGCCACTCCAGTTTCTGAAGCGGATCGGGTCCAGTCAGCAGTTGCCCCAGAGGAAGCCATATCCACTAGTCCAGAACCACAAGTCCGGTTTCGGCGGCGACGGCGACGACTTCAGGAATTTCAAACTAAATTTAATCAAGCAGGCAAAGCGTTCCCCAGACGAATATTCAAGCAATCGATCGAGGTATTTTGGTCGGCACCCGTGTGGTCAGTAGCAGCGATTGCAGTTGTCACTTGGATAGGCATTCTGGTTGTTGCCGGAGAAAACACTTTAATTGCCAAAGTTGTAGAAGGGGCAGATACCATTGGTTTGATTTTGGCGTTAGTGTTATTTATCAAGGAAACGCCCGATCGCCGGAAACAGTTTCACTATCAGGCTTGGGGTACGATTGATGCTGCCCATGGGGTGAAGGTCAGTTATGCCAGAATTTTGGCGCTCCAAGACTTAAACGAAGGCGGTGTTCCCCTCAGAGGCTTAGATGCTCCTGGTGCAGAGTTGGTTGCAATTCAGCTTCCAAATGCCAACCTGAGTAATGCTCATTTGCATGAAGCCGATTTGAGTAATGCCGACTTAAACCGTGCTGATCTGAGTAATGCCAATCTGCGTCAAGCCAAATTGGTGAGTGCCAATCTCAGCTATGCCAATCTCAGTTTTGCGCAATTGACTCGAGCCAACTTCAGCAGTGCTAATCTCAGCCATGCCAATTTAATTTGTTCAGACTTGAGCAGTGCGAACTTAAGCGGTGCGAATTTGAGAAATGCCAGCTTAAGTGGGGCGAATTTGGCAGGTGCCTATTTGACCGGCGCAAATTTGAAAGGAGCCAAGGTGAGTGTTTCTGAGCTAAACGTCGCTTTTCTAGAGGGTGCAACGCTGCCAGATGGCTCGAAATACAAAGCTGAGAGTCCGGTTTCTTGATGTTGTTTTTGACGGAACGATTTATATAGCTCTTTATACTAAGAATCAGATCTACCGTGAGCTGACTGCACCGTTGAAGCTGAAATTTCTGACAAAAATTCCCAGTGATTCAAGGGTTGTAAGTAGTTCAACCAAATAAAGCGTAAGATGGTAGGAAAGTGACGATGGTTTGGAAGCACTGCCTGCTCCCCTGAAAATCTCCTTACGAGGGGAAGAGGATCGCACTTTGCGAGAACTCAGTTACGCCTACAGTGTGCCTCAACGAGTGAGGCAACGAGTTAGTGCCCTACGGCTCAATGTTTCTGGTTGGAAGGTGCAGCAAATTGCGGACCTCTACCCTGAAACCAATGGGCGATACTGGATTCGAACCAGTGACCCCTTCCGTGTGAAGGAATTCCTGACTTTTCCAAGACTCTTATATAGTAAAGCTTTTAGGCTTTGAGGAAAACCATCTCTGGCTTTTTACCCCAATATTTACCCCAATCACAGAACATTAGACCCTTTTGGGTAAGTTTGGTTAAGTTAAGCTCAGAGCTAACCAAAGGGATCGCTGGAATCTTAGGTAGGCAGTTCCAGGACATCTGCTTCAATGAGCAGCCGACGCTCCTCGACGCGATCGCTCCGGTTCAATTGCAGCAACCGAACAGTCACCCGCCCCACTGGGGACACAGGGTGGTTTCAAGATGGGCAGAGAAAAATGAGGATGGNACTGAACCAAGAAAATCACTATCAGTCCATGACCCTCATAGAACAATTAAAAACCATTGCAGACCCACGTGGCAGTCGCGGCAAACGCCATCCGTTGTGGCTCGTTCTCTTCTTGTCGTTGTGGGGCAGCTTGTGTGGCTACTGGGGCTACCGTCCTTTAGAGAAGTTTTGTCACAAGCATCATGCCCAGTTGTGTAAGCTTTTAGGAATGGAGGCAACCGTGCGCTTGCTGCCCTCCTATTCCACGTTTCGCCGTGTGTTTCAGCAGGTCGATGCTCAGGGATGGGTCGATACGTTCAATGTGTGGGCAATGCTGCACGCGCCAGAACTCGCAGGTTTGTTGTGGTCGATTGACGGCAAAAGTATCAAATGCACCGCCACGGGCGGCAACAGCGCGACCCAAAACTTCGCTTGCCTGGTCTCGGTATATGGCAAAAGTGCAGGAGTCGTGCAGTTAGAGTTAATGTACAACGCCGAAGTGAGTGAGATTGCTGTGGCAAGGCGACTTCTAGATCGCGTGACGCAAGCACCCGCTTTAGCCCAGTCATTGCCCGTTGCCTTTAGTCTCGATGCGCTGCATACGCAGGTAGACATCCTCGCTCTGCTTGCCGATCGCCATTGCTGCTATGTCGTCGGACTCAAGGCAAATCAGAAGAAGCTGTTTGAGCAGATGCAACGCTTGCGGCAGCAGTCGATGCCCTTGAGCGAGGCGACGCACAGCGAACGGATACACGGGCGGTACACCCAAAGGACTGCCAAAGTGTATGCCCCGCCGGTCGATTTGCCGGTTCGTTGGGTCAAGGCGGCCATTACCCGCGTGATCTGGGTCGAGCGGCAGGGCATCCGTCACGGTAAACCGTTTCAAGAGCAGCATTGTTACCTCAGCAATCACACCCTGGATGCCACTGCTTTCCTCCACCTCGTGCGGACTCATTGGCAGATTGAAAATGGACTGCATTGGGTCAAGGATGTCACCCTCGAAGAAGACGATCCTCCCCGTCGGGGTGGCTTTGCCCCGATTACCTGGGCTGTCTTCAACACATTTTTGATTACGCTTGCCCGTCGCCTCAACTGTCGCACCCTTCCCGATTGTCAGCGCGAACTTGCCAATCAAGTCAATCAGGTTTTTCACTGGCTAACATGAAACCACCCTGGCCCCACTGGGGACAGAGGGGTAATTTCGGTCTCAGTCAGACAAAAATGGTCAGACCAGCGATCCCGCCGAGGGTGATACAGAGGGGTAATTTCCCCAGTCTGAGGGTCAACCGAAGCAATATCACTCCCTTTGTGCTTGTTACAAAGGGAGCAGGATAGGGCCAGATTGTCCTCCTGCGTCAAGCTCCCATGCTTCTCTGCAATAATATGGTCAACCTCGTGGGAGGCAAACGCGGCGAACTCAGGGGTAAAGCAATACTCACAACAGCCATTAGCCCGGTCATAGACAGAACGACGAAGCGTAACGGGGATATAGCGACTCATGAAGCGCGTTGCTTTAACTTGATGAGAGCCTGGGCCTTCGCCATCCGAACCAGATGCTCAAGGTATTGGTACTGCTGCCAGGTTTGTTCCTCGTCTGCTGTCAACCCTTCGGTCCGATTTTTCTCTAGCAATGCACTAATTTGGGTTTGCAAGGCTTCAGAAGGACGCAAGGCAATTATTTCTTCTGGAGAAGGTAATTTAGCCAGAAATTCCAATACTTCTGCTGCTCCAGTAAAACCGACCTGAGCACCCGCATTGAGTTCCCGCAACCCCAACTGTAAAATTTGAGGCAGCTTGTCCTCTAGTGGGGTTAACTGAGACACCAACTCGTCAGGCAGGTTCAGCGTAATCTGCATCATTTTCTCTGGGCGCTTTAGATTCAGTGTAGCAAGGGTAAGTAACCAACACGATAGCCGACCTGATACTCTCAGTGATAGTTCTTGGAGTGGTGCAGGCAAATAAGGACGATTTGCAACAAACTGGTACGCGATCGCATTCCTGAAATTATCCAGGCAGCAGGAAAACAATGCGCGGTAGAGGTGTTATCTGAGCAGGACTATCAGCAAGCTCTACATTAGAAGTTGATGGAGGGTGCTAGCAGAATGCAGAGCAAATCTTTGAAGCAGGAAGTTCTTATCTATTATGCTCGAAAGTTTCAGCGACTACGAGTCGATCGCGCTCACGGCATTGCACCACATAAGCCTATCCTACTATTGTCAGTAATCGAGTTAATTAGAAAAAGAATTATTGAGGAGAATAAAATCTATCTCACTGATGAACTTGTAAAAACCTTTCTCAAATACTGGACCTATTTAGGCTCAGAATCCCACAATCCAGATATTTCAAAACCTTTCTTTCACATGAGAAGTGGTAAATTCTGGCATCTCTGGGCCAATCCAGGTTTTGAAAAAGTAATCTCTTCCAAAGTGAAGCTTAAAACGCTTTATGAAGTGAAACAGGCGATAAAATATGCCTATCTGGATGAAGATCTGTTTGAGTTCCTGCAAGATCCGCTTTCACGAAACAGTTTAACCATTGTGTTAGCCGCTCGATGGTTTCCAAACCAATTGGATGAGATTGAAGCGATCGTTGCAAAAGATGAGCCACTATGAAGGATCTGGGCTACTACGTGAAGAAGTTTGCTAAGCTCCGAGTCGATCGGGCAAGTGGTAGCCCTGCGCCCCATAAGCCAATTTTACTGCTATCGGTGATTGAACTGATTCAGCAAGGTTCAATTCAGTACAACCAAATTCTTCTATCTCCTGAATTGATTTCGACCTTTCTCAAATACTGGACTCATCTAGGTTCCAATATTCATCGCTCTGATATTGCACAACCTTTTTTTCACTTGACAGGCGATAGTTTTTGGCATCTGTCTCCGAATCCAGGCTTTGAATCGACGATCGCGGCAAAAGTCAAGATTAAAACTTTGTCGGGACTAAGGAACGCTGTAAATTACGCATATGTAGATGTTGAGCTATTCGATTTGTTGAAAGATCCAGAATCCAGAGCCTATCTAATCGAAACTATTATTCAGACTTGGTTTCCAGAACGATCGATCGATTTTCAGAGATTGTATAACGTAGATGCATTTCAAGAAGTTCAGCTCAAGCTATTTGAGAAAGGGGGTGCAGTCTACAATCTTGAAGAATTGACAGATGAAGCGAAGGTGGTTGTTAGAGATGCGGCATTTAGAAAGATTGTCGTTTCTTTGTACGAACAGCGCTGTGCATTCTGTGGTTTGAGAATTATCAGTCTTGATAGCCAGAATATTGTGGATGGAGCACATATTAAACCGTTCTCTGAATTTAGAGACGATCGCTTTGATAATGGATTAGCCCTCTGCAAAAATCATCACTGGGCTTTCGATCGGGGATGGTTTGGCATTGATGACGATTACAGGATTATGATTCCGCCCGACCGCTTCACTGAAGAATCGCCGCAAGAAACAAGACCTATGAAAGAGTTTGATGGAGAGCAGATTATCTTACCAACTCAAGCGGCTTACTATCCCAGGCTGGAGGCGCTATCCTGGCATCGCCAACGCTGGAATATTGCTTAAGGATTTGCATCGTCCATATATTGTTTTTTGAACTCTACTGCTGCTTCAGGATTGATCTCTTCTAAAGCCTTGATAATGGCGATCACCGTCTCTGAGGTTGGATCTCTGACTTCATTGGCCCATCGATAGACATTCGATCGCCCCACGCCCAATTGGGCAGCCAGCTTAATTTGGCTGATGTTGTACTGCTCCAACACCGATTTTAGAACTCGACCTGCTTTTCCCATGACATAGATCGTGTCAGAGGATGATCAACTCGTAAAGAAGTGAGTCCCATTGGACTACAAAAAGAGGTATAGTGAAGGAAGCTCACAGTCAAGTGGACTTTGCTTTTCCCTGCTTGTAGTCCATAAAGGCGACAAATAAGGAGATTTATCTATGAGTTTCGTAGAAAACGGAGGAGTTAACCCTCCTGCTGATCCGCCTGCCAATTTTTCTGATAGTCGTTCATCGAACGAAGAACCTATAAAAATGACGCTCACTGCTTCCCGTCAAGCTGTCGAGCGCATGATCCTTTTACTCCACAACCGCAACATTATTGCAGGCAGTGAATGGAGCAGACCAATCGCCATTAAAAACTCGACGGAAGTAATTAGTGTTGCTAGTCGAATGATTCAAATCAATTAAATATTGGCAGTGACAGGCTTACTATCCTTTGTAAAAGCTGTCACTGCTTGATCAGATTTCATCAAACAACAATGGTTGGATGCTTCCATCCGGCAATATATCAGGAAGCCACTCGTCACCTCGGTGTTCTGAACCATCCCAACGTTCGGGATAGGTGTTAGCTGCAATCAATTCTTTGATCCGCGCCAGTTCCTCATCATTAGACCTCTTGCAAATTAACCTAAACAGTCTGGTTGAGACCGCTCGTAATTGTACAAAGCAGCAATCAGATTGCATCGTAACCCAAAGCGTCTGCGACGGTTGCGATAGCGCTCAGCCAAAATTCTGAAAATCTTTAAGTTTCGATTGACATGCTCAATCACCACCCGTTCACGAGCGAGTTGACGATTGGCTGCTTTATCTAGTCGGCTGAGTTGTCCACCTCTCGGTTTCTTTTTTGGGATGCGGCTGTTGGTATGTAGCTTCTGGATACCCTGATAACCCTTATCTTGCAAACTCTCTAACTGGGGATGAAAGTGTACCCTTGAGGCTTGAAATAGCTTGAAGTCATGCTGTCTCCCTTTGCCAAAGTAGGTGCAGATGATTCTACCGGTTGCTTGTTCAATCACCAGTTGGCACTTGAGACTGTGACATTTCTGCTTGCCGGAATAAAACTGTCGTTGATGCCGTTTGGGACGCTCGATCC
>LUGL01000044.1 GCA_002796835.1 Elainella saxicola E1
AAGGTTGTCAGATTCAAGCGTTGCAGTTATCGAGTGGGACTCGATTGACCAATGCCTTAGCAACCTACTCGATTGTTGCCACTCGAATTTTGTGGCTGACCTACCAGGCACGATTGCAGCCTGAGCAATCTTGTGAGTGCATCCTCAGTCGGGCAGAGTGGCGACTGTTGCGGCGCAAATTCGAGCCGAAAAATCGGAGTCAGAAGCCACCGACGTTTGCACAAGCAATTCGTTGGATTGCAAGGCTGGGCGGTTTTATGGGCAGTCAGAGTGATGAACCTGGACTGAAAACGATCTGGAGAGGAATTAGTAAGTTATATGATTTGCTTGAAGGGGTGCAACTTGCGGCTAAAACCTAAGCTGCATCATCACTTCAGCAACTTTTGCGTAATGGATAGAAATAAATTGCGGGCTAGTACAGAAAGTCAGCTAAAGCAGACTGGGATTAGCATTGCGTGTACTTATTTCATTAGCCCACAATTCATTCGCGAGGAATAGACGTCCGATCAAAATCATGGCGTTAATCCGCAGCGGCATCGGGTCATTCTAGAAGCAGCATTGCCGAGGAAAAATGTCTGTTTGGAAAACCTATTACCATCTGGTTTGGGCAACCTATCAGCGCCGACCGCTCATCACCGAAACCAGCGAACCAAAATTGTACGATTACATCACCCTCAAATGCGAGGAGTTACATTGTCCGCTATATGCGATTGGCGGCATGAGCGATCATCTGCATATTGTGGTCTCCATTCCGCCCAATTTATCGATCGCAGAATTCGCCAAACGCATCAAAGGCAGCAGTCCTCGCTTCATGAACCAATGCCGTTTGGGATATCAATTTACCTGGCAACGAGAATATGGCGTGTTTTCGCTCGGCAGCAAACAACTCGATCGGGCGATCAATTATGTGCAAAACCAAAAAGCCCACCACCGTTCTGGCCGTATTCATCGATCGATCGAACCTGAAATCCTCGATAGCAAAACTCAACCTAATGAGGATTGAAATTCAGCCCCATGATTTCTTGCCAGCCCCACATCTCTCACCTTTTTAGTCCACTTCAAGTGGACTTCCTCTAATAGCCCGCATTTCAATCGCTTCAATCGCGGGACTCATCCGATCGATCGACCTCATACTCGATCAAATCCACCGGCGTACACTCTAAATACTCACAAAGCGCATTCAATGTATCCCCACCAATTCTCGGCATATTATCTTGGTTTTTGAGTGAGGAAATTGCATTCGGATGAACATCCATCAATGCTGCCAAGCGTTTATTTGTCATACGCTGTCTAGCCATCACTTCTCTCAATCGCCAACGAATCACCAATTTTTAATGCCCAATCGATCGAATTTATTACAGCGCTAATCGCGATTCTTGAGACACTTCGACCGCAAAAATCAAAGTCCCCCAGAATTGGGGGATTGAGGGGGCCGACAGCCGATCGCTCCATTCACAGAAATTTTTTGATCATCTGCGGGTCTCTAAACATTCGCGAGCGAGACGCTCGCACTAAATCAACCCTGATTCAACGCTTCCTTCAGCGCATAAACTACCTGCTCCTGCTGCTCGATCGAAAGCTCCGGGAACATCGGCAGCGAAATCACCTCATGAGCCACCTGCTCTGTGATTGGCAAACTGCCCGATGCATAGCCCAGCGATTCATAAACAGGCTGAAGATGCAGCGGCAAAGGATAGTAGAGCGCAGTACCCACATCTTGCTGTTTCAGCAGTTCCCGAATTCGATCGCGATAGCTGGCCCGATCGTCCGTTGCGCTCGGTGGCGTGACGCGAATCGTGTATTGATTCCAGGCACTTTGTCCCCCTTCTGGCGATTGAGGTCGAATCACACCGGGTAAAGGGGCAAGGAGCTGATCATATCGATCGGCGATCGTCTGCCGTTTCGCATTCCAGTCATCCAGGTGACGCAGCTTAATTTGCAAAATCATGGCCTGAATCGCATCCAAGCGGCTGTTTAGACCAATCGATTCATAGACATACTGCTGGCTTTGCCCGTGATTCCGCAGCTGCTGCATTTGGGTCGCGAGATCAGGATGATTTGTTGTGATTGCTCCACCGTCTCCGCAGGCTCCTAAATTTTTGGTGGGATAGAAACTAAAGCAGCCAATATGTCCGATGCTGCCCACTCTTGCGCCATTCCAGGTGGCTCCGGTGGCCTGGGCACAATCTTCGATTACCCAGAGTTGATGGGCTTCAGCAATTTGCATCAGGCGCGTCATGTTCACGGGTTGACCAAACAGGTGAACCGGAATAATCGCTTTGGTGCGATCGGTAATTGCCGCCTCGATCTGGTTCACATCCAGGTTGAAAGTTTCTGGTTCAATATCGACAAAAACAGGCGTTGCTCCTACTGCGCTAATTGTCTCAGCCGTGGCAAAAAAGGTGAAGGCACTCGTAATTACCTGATCACCTGGGCCGATCTTGAGCGATCGCAAGGCCAAATACAGTGCATCTGTGCCGGAATTACAGCCAATGCAATCTGTTGTGCCGATGTAGGTTGCGAATTGCTGCTCAAAGGTTTCGACGGTTGGTCCGCCAATGTAACGGCCAGAAGCCAAAATTTCCAGAACCGCAGACCCGATCTCATCACCGATCAGCCGATATTGCTGACCTAACTCAAATGCTGGAATAGAACTCACTCGTTTACACCACACATGAATCGCTAAGGAAGCCGATCGACCTTAACGATCGATCGACACAAACTATCTTCCATCATCTTCTGTGCATCATGAAGTCTTCCATCATCCAGAAGCAAAAACTTCTCAGTCCCAAATCTGACAAAGGGGACAAATTTTCGGTTGCAAAATTGGAAACCGGGCTAATTGGACGATCGGTTTCGCTTTTAATGGGTAGCAGTTCAGCTCCGAACAACCTGGTTAATATCACACCTTTGCGGCAAGGGGTGGACTACAGGACGCGCTCTTTCCTTGGGGAAACTGCCTCATCGAATTTCCTGCTACACTCTTTGCTGCTTTTTTAATCAGTGCGATCGGTTACCGCCGCTCTCCGTCTACATACAGAAGAACCTGAAGGACGATTGCAGAAGATTTGCAGAAGTGGCTTTGTTCTGCCGACAAATTCTAACTTTGTTCGATAAACTGGCAACTTAGTAGCGCAATGGCCAATCAAACTAACTGGCAACGAGTGTGAGCTAGAGCGTAGAATTCCTAAGACTCGTGAAGGGGTGAACGGCATTATGGCATCCTCAAATCAATTTCAGAATCTCTCTGCGACTTTCCAGCAGAAGCTGCAAGAGATGAGGCATAGTCCATCCGCCATTTCTGCATTGGCTTCCTTAGGGCTGCATGGGCTGATATTCCTGGCTCTGCCGCTATTGTCCTATACGGCAGTTCAGCCAGAAGAACCCGAAATTCGTCGCCCAGTGGAAGTGGTTGAGCTAACGCCCGACGAGCAAAAGCGACTGCCTGACTTTTCATCCCTGCCGCCGATCGAACTTCCCTCGATCACGCCTCCTCCCAAACTGGGCAGCGATCTGTTTTCGCAATCCGATCTACCCAAACCTTCTGGAAGCAGTGTTTCTCCATCATTTCCCTCTAACGATTCATTGCTGACGCCCTTGCCAATCTTTATTCCACCGCCCGCGCCAATCACCGATATTCCCACCTTCACGATTCCAATTACTCCCCTACCTCGCAGTACCGCACCGAAACCAGCCCCTGCTCCTTCTCCGGCTCCACAAACCAGCCAATCGGCATCGCCTAGTCCAACCCCATCTCCAGATGCTGCGCCATCTCCTGCACCAACCGTTGCCGTTGAGCCACCGCCCGCCGGAGCCGAATCTCCACAGCCTCAAGCAACAGAGTCACCGCAACCCCGCACCCAAGAGCAAATCCAGCAGGACTTGGTGGCCAGACAACAGGAATTGCGCGAGCTGTATACCTACAATCCTTCAGGAACTCGTCAGGGTGATGCCCAATCCTCGTTTGCGGCCTGGTTCTATGAGGATTTGAAGAAAACCGGCGACGATTTCGATCGCCGTAAAGAAGAAAAAGTGACGCTGGATTATCCCAAAATTGCCTGTCCGCTTAAGCAGAGCCGCTTTGCCGTCGTTGGACTCATGGTTGATCCAGAGAACAAAATTGTGGGTGAACCTAAAATTCTGCAAAGCTCTGGCTATCGCCTGTTCAATCAGGCAGCCCTAGACGCGGTAAAAGACATGGCATTTGAAAATACGACAGGAGACGATAAGACAGCCAAAGTCGAGCAGCTTCATCTGGTAACTGTGAACTTTGAGTACAGCGAAGATGTCTGTCCACCTGGATTGGCTCCAGCAGCTTCAACTGCTCCGGCAGGCTAACTGTAGATTTATCCCATGACTTGCGACCAGGTAGTGACCAGGAAAACAACCATCGCGACGATCGCCAACAAGCCTTCGATTAAATTTCCGATCAGCGTTCCGACGACAATCCCAACGCCAGCCTGGATCGCCAGCTTGAAATCACGACGGTAGAGATATTCACCCACGATCGCCCCGACCAGAGGTCCAATTAGCAAACCCAATAGGGGACCACCGATCGGCAGCGCCGGTAACAGGCCAAAAACGCCGAGAAACAAGCCAATTATGGCTCCAACTTGGCCCCAGGTACTGGCTCCTGCTTTTTTCGCACCCAGGTAAGTCGCTAAGAAATCGATCCCTAGATTGGCAACTAAAGCAAATAGGGCGACTCCTAGCGGAACCCAAATTCCAGCAAAGCCGGCTGCCATGCCCCAAATCACGATCGCAATCACGATCAAAATGACACCGGGCAATCCCGGCACCACGGCCCCCACAACACCAACAGCCATCATGGCAACCAGCAGCCAATAAAGTAGAGTCATCGGGTGGTCCTTACTGAGTTCAATGTGTTGGCTAACTTGTCGGCGATCCCAGCGATCCAGGCTTCGTCCTGCTGGGTATAGCTGCGGGGCGCATTGGCTCCTAAAATCATCACGCCCTGTTGACCGATCGGCTGACAAATCACGCCTTGAGTATTTTCTGGCAAGTAATCAAATTCTACTTTGCCGGGATAGAGGTTCAGGTTCACCAAATAGACAGGTTTTTGCGTTTGCAAGACTCGCTGGACAATTGCACCCGGTTTGACTTCAGAGTTGGCTCCTAAAATGCCGCGCCGCAGCAACACGTTGCCCTCATGCCACACGACGATCGATTTAGTCACTGTGTTGGTTAACAGCAAATGGGAAGCCCAGGCCAGTTCAGTTTGCACCGCTTCCGGTAAATCAGGGGCCAGCTCAAATCCTTCGGGGCCGATTAGCGTGACTGCATCCGGCGGTTTCGGCTGAATTCGCTGCCACAGCAATCCGGTGAGAATCAGCAAGGCACTAACAATCACTCCCAACGCATCCGATCGCGCCTGCGAATTGGTTAACTCAGGTGTGACCAGGCGGTTGATCATCAATAGCGTGCCTGCCACAATGCCTACAACGATCGGCAATTGCCGCAAGATTTGATTTTGATCCGGTTTAGCCATCGCGCAATTTTCTCCTTACTCCTCTACCCTACACTGCGGATGAAGATTTGATAGAGAAAGCCAAATTGTCCAAAAAAGCGATCGTCAGACTCCCCTGTTTTGAGCTAAATCCGCTATCCTAAATCCGAAGATTCTTTCGTGGCCATCATGGCCTAACCTGAAGCCGCAGTCAAAAGGAGTTTGGGTTTGCTAGACCTGTTAGGTGGACTTTTCTCAATCCTGCTCAATCCTTCTCCCAAAGTCGAGTTGTTGAAAACGACGAACTGGTCGCCCTGGCTTGATCCAACTTGGGTACAGTCGCTTGCTGCGCCAAGTCCAGATCCGGTGGCGGAATTAGCAGTACGACAACATCTCGGCAGCCTTGCTGCGATGGGATTGCCAAGCACCAATCAAGCTATCTGGATGCAAACCGGGCACCAAGTTTTGGTGGAACATCAGGCGACTACCCCCCTTTCAGCCGCCTCTTTGACGAAAATTGCGACGACATTGGCCACCCTGACCGAATGGGGACCTGATCATCAGTTTGAAACGACATTCAGTACGGCAGCTCCAATTCAAGATGGTGTGGTCCAGGGCGATTTGATTGTGAACGGCGGTGGCGATCCCTTTTTTGTGTGGGAAGAAGCGATTACGGTTGGGAATGCTCTGAATCAGGCTGGAATTCGGGAAGTCAAAGGCAATTTGATCATCGCGGGCTACTTTGCCATGAACTTCCATGAAGACCCCCTGACTTCGGGAAATGCCTTGAAGCAAGCACTGAATGCCGATCTCTGGTCCACTGAAATTGCTACCCAATATCAGGCTCTCCCTGCAGGGACACCGCGCCCCCAAGTTGTGATTCGGGGAAATGCGCAGTTAGGCAAGGCCGATCCCCAGGCCAAATTGATCGTGCAGCACCAATCGATGCCTCTTGTGGACCTGCTGAAGGCCATGAATGTCTACAGCAATAATTTCATGGCTCAGATGTTGGCAGACGGTATCGGCGGAGCTGGCGCTGTCTCCCAGCAAGTGGTTCAAGTTACTAAAATTCCGCCAGAAGAAATTCAGTTAACCAATGGTTCAGGTCTTGGCATGGAAAATCGGCTTTCCGCCAGGGCGATCTCCACAATGCTGATCGCAACTCAACGCTATCTTCAGGCTCGGAACTTGACGATCGCCGATATTTATCCGGTCATTGGTCGCGATGGTGGCACTTTGAAATGGCGAGAAACTCCAGCGGGCACGATCGTCAAAACCGGCACGCTCGACGAGGTCAGTTCGTTAGCCGGAGTTCTCCCCACGCGCGATCGAGGGCTGGTCTGGTTTGCCATCATCAATTTGGGAAGTGGCGATCTAGACCAATTTCACCATGAACAGGATTTGTTGCTGTCAAAATTAAGTCAGGCTTGGGGATCGGCAACTCTAGCAGCAGTCCAACCGACGGATCACAATCCAGAAGGTACTAATAAACTGGGCTCTGCGAAACGAAATCATCTCGCCAAAGAAATGATGCAGCAGTAAATTAATCTCAGTTCACAAGTCGCTACCCACCTGGAATCACATCTTTCCCCGGCACAATTTCGGTAACGACTCGTCCGCCGCTGACCACAACTGTTTTGTTTTGCAGTTTGCCAACGGCTTTTGCACCTCGCAATGTGGCTGGTGGATCGGGCTGAACATAAACAACGTTGCCTTCAGCAGTGACTTCCTGAGAGGACACCTTCCAGGTCAAGCTATCTGCTGCCAAGTTTGCCTGGTTAGCTGAAACAGCTCGAACATTACCGTTGAAATAAGCCACTTTGGGCTTGAGTTCCATGCGACCCCGGTTAGCCGTAATCGTGATTTGCTGCTGCCGATGTACGGTGGTGATGGGTTGGTCGGCGATCAGCGTTTGCTGGTTGACGTTCCAGATCAACGAGTTGCCGGTAATCAGCAAGGGGGGATCCAGCAGCGTTAAGCGAGCGTTTTGTTGCAGATGGGCTGTCTTTTTCACCAGATCCACTTCTGCTCGATCGGCATTGGCCTGATCGGTTGCCTGAGTCCCCTGTAAGCGCTGAACCTGAACCGGACGATCGACCTGCACTTTTTCATCTTTCAAAAGCCAGATCGCATGTTCGGTTTGGAGCCGTAATTTGGGATCGGTCGTAATTGCATTGACTTTGCCGATCAATTCAGCCCGACGCTGCCGGTTGAAAACCTTGCCCTGTTCTGCTGAGATTTTCATCTTGGGATGGGAGCCGCGCAGGTTACCCCGCAGGAGTAAGGTATCTTTCTTAGGTTGCCATTCCAGTTGATCAGACCGCAGCACGGCTCCACTCTGAGTATCTGTGGCGATTACTTCACCCTTCAACAAAATCCGATCGCCACTTTTCAGAATTTCGCCTTCTTGGGCCTGAATCCGATAAATGGGTTTGCCATCTTGATAAAGTTGACCTGTGGGAGATTTTACTTTTGCTGATTGCTGATCGGGCGTATAAATGGCTTGCGACGCTTTGACTTTCCAGAGCGTTTGGCCCTTATCATCTGCTTCTTCTAGCGTAATGTTGTTAAAGGCAAGGTTGGTATCTGGATCTTGGGCTGCTGAGGTGTCTTCAGCCAGCTTATCGGCTCCTCGGCTTTGAGGACGACAGCCGCTAAAAACAACGACCATCAGGACTAATATCAGGCTCCAGGGTTTCAGCCAGCCTTTTCGATCTTGCATTGTAATTTTCTATCTCACCATTCAACAGTTGGGAATTAGCACCACAAGTGGTTGCGCCCAGCTCATCTTTCTGACGCTTCGATCATGACATGAGTTGCCCTTTATTGACTGGGATTCCTGCTCTATCGATCTGGAAATCGCTATTACTCTTCGCTGTTGGCTTCTTCAATCAAGCCAATGCCTGAGAGTGGTCGATAGGTGTAGCCCTGGCGCGGTGTCTTTTGGATGTCTTCTTTGATCGAATCTAAATCAATGTAGCGGTCGGCCACATTAATCAAACTATCACTTGTCATCGATCGCAGGCTCACCACCTCGACCCGCACGCCCCGATAGCTGACGGCGTCCACGGCATAGGCTAAGTCTCCATCGCCGCTGACCAGCACTGCCGTATCGTAGGAGCCAACCAGCGCCATCATATCAACGGCGATCTCGACATCCAAATTGGCTTTCTTGGAGCCATCTGGCAGCTGGACTAAATCTTTAGAGATGACTCGATAGCCGTTGCGCCGCATCCATAACAAAAAACCTTGCTGCTTTTCGTTGGTGCGATCGACACCCGTGTAGAAAAATGACCGTAAGAGTCGCGATCCTGCAGTTAAGCGACACAGCAATTTGGTGTAATCAATTTCGATCCCTAACTGCAAGGCTGCGTAGAACAAATTGGAACCATCGATAAAAATTGCGACTCGACCTCGATTTTCTAAAACCTGTTCCGGTGTGAATATCGTTTCAGTTTCCAGGTGATTGTTGAACATTTTTTCTCATACCTCATTTTTTTAATCAAAGGAATTAAACAAAGCGTTGTTAAAGGAGATGGTTTAAAGCTATTGAAATACTCCAATTGCCAAGCTTTATAAGTCAAGCTGTTTTACTCTATCGATTCCATCAATACTAAGCAGAATTCCACAAAATAGAACTAAGGTAACTCTACCCGTTGGAAAACTGGAGCCGCTTCCCCTAAAGCTTGCATAGCAGATAAAAATCCCCAACGAATTTGAGCTGAAAAATCATCAGACTGACCAACAGCAGCATGATTAAAATCGATCGCAAAACCGAGCTGTTGATACACAGCATTGCTGATGGTAGGCACGATCGGCGAGAGCAGGTAAGCAGCCAACCGCACCGATTCCAGTACGCTGTAAAGCACTTGCTCTAACTCAACCTGTTTACCCTGTTTGAACAGAGTCCAGGGGGCCTGCTCATCGACATATTTATTGCCTGCCCGGACTAAACTCATGATCATTTCGCAGGCTTGGCTGAAGGCCAGATCATCATAGGCTTGAATCACCTGTTGCCCCAGATGCTCACCTTTCGATCGCAAGACATCATCCATAGCAATGTCAGCAGCCTGGACGTTGGGAACGTGACCGCCGCAGTATTTTTGTACCATTTTTAAGGTGCGGTTCAGCAGATTGCCAAGATCGTTGGCCAAATCGGCATTCAGCGTGTTCACGAAGCGCGTTTCGTTAAAATCGCCATCCCGCCCAAACTCGATCTCTTTCAAGAAGTAATAGCGCACCGCATCCGAGCCATAGCGGCTGACGAGATCGACGGGATCAATCACATTACCTAGGGTCTTACTGATCTTTTGCCCATCTTTAGTGAGAAAGCCATGACCAAACACGCGATCGGGCAAGGGCAACCCGGCAGACATCAGCATGGCAGGCCAATAGACGGCATGGAACCGCAGAATATCTTTGCCAATCAGGTGCAAATTGAATGGATACCACTTGGCTGTTGCATTAGCGAGGGTTGCTTCCTGATCTGGCTCTAGCAGGGCGGTAATGTAGGCGAGCAGCGCATCAAACCAGACATAGATCGTATGGTTGGGATCAGGCGGCACCGGAATGCCCCAATCTAAATTGACCCGCGAGATGGAAAAGTCTTGCAAACCGCGACTCACAAAACTGAGGACTTCGTTGCGACGGCTTTCGGGCTGAATAAAGTCTGGTTGATCCTGATAGAGCTGCTCTAATTTCCCTTGATAGCTGGATAACCGAAAGAAATAGTTTTGCTCATCGCGCCATTCCACTTCTTTATTAGGGTGTAGTGGACAGCGATGCCCTTCTAGCAAATCACGCTCCTCCTTAAACTCTTCGCAGGAAACGCAATACCAACCTTGCTGTTGACCCAAATAGATGTCGCCACGCTCCCAAACGCGCTGAAAAAACTCTTTGACGATCGCCTCATGTCGAGGGTTGGTGGTGCGCACAAAGCTATCGACTTGAATATTGAGCTGATGCCAGAGGGATTCGAATTCTTTGGCAATCAAATCACAATGCTCTTGCGGCAATCGTCCTGCGGCCTCGGCAGTGCGTTGAATCTTCTGGCCATGCTCATCTGTTCCCGTTACCATCCGAACCGGCTTGCCCTGTAAGCGCTGAAATCGAGCAACCACATCAGCCGCAATCGTCGTGTAGGCGCTGCCAATATGGGGCACATCATTCACATAGTAGATGGGGGTTGTAATGGAGAATGTTTTTTGATTCGTAGCACTTGAATCCATGAGATTTATCAAATTGACGCTTGAATACCAATCACTATACTTGACGAGCAGAAAAACCAAACTGAGCCCTGACCTTCCAGAACTTACCGATCGCACAAACAGCAGTTCATTCTCAATGAGGGCATTGTTTAGATTCAGCTAAGGCTAACTGATCAGCCAACGATTCAAATTTGGTCGCTTGGCACCTCACTAAACTTAAATTTGGCGCTATTCAACCCTAATCCTAGTGTAAATTTCTCATTGAGTTCTGTGTTAAAAGTACGGTGAAACGGCACGCTGTTTTGAAAAACAATAGATTTTTTACAGGTGGTGGGCCGCTTCAGTTCTCTTAAATCAGGTTCCTTTGAAAAGGAAAAAACAGCAGATTCGGTGGGTGAACGAAGGTTCAATACTCAATTGAGACATCATGCAATTATATGAAACGGTAGCGCAGGTTTAGTGATTTGATGATTTGATTCTTCAATTTTCATTGATTTAGGTTTGAGACTGTAAGCATCTGATATAACATCACCATTAAAAGCGGTTTAAGTAATAGAAATACCCTGAAAAATTTAAGGATCAGTCGCTTGCAGAGTCCTTCAGACAGGATGACCGATCGTGACTTCCCTCGATCGGCAGAGCAGCGGTATGCTGAGAATGCTTTAGCATGAAGAAAAGTTAAGCCAGCATGAGTATTGAGTCTGAATGACGGGTCGTAGTCCATTAATCCTTTCCCAACAGTTGTTAACTGCTCTGGGGACTCAAGTTTTTCTCCACCACCAAGATCGCATTCCTCATAGGAGTGCTGTTGTCGCGATTAGCAATCATCGCAGCTTTATGGATGCGCCTCTTTTAATGGCTGCTTTGAATCGTCCAGTGCGGTTCGCTTGCCACCATTACATGGGTCAGGTTCCCATTTTGCGAGAGTTCGTAACGCGGTTGGGGTGCTTTCCTCTGGATGCCCCTGGGCAGCGACAGCAAAGTTTTTTCCATCAAGCTGTTCAGCTGCTGCAATCCCATCAAGTGGTTGGCATTTTTCCAGAAGGGGCAGAGCCGATGGTACATCTCACCCCCGCTCGCCAGATGGGACTTTTCCAGCGGGGATTTGCGCATTTGGCCATGCGGGCTCCCGTTCAGGATTTGGCAGTATTGCCAATCGCAATCGCCTCTCAGCAGGAAACCACAAATTTCCCCTTCCCGCTCAAGCTATTGGGTTGGTTTGATCCCTCTGAGCCTTTGTTTCAACAGGCCGGTTGGCATCCAATGGTGTTTTATCATCGAGTTGATGTTTTGATTGGCAAACCATTCTGGATCACAGAAACCCATCGAAAAAGCTATCAAGGTAAGCAGGCTAAGGCCGTTGTCACCGATCTGGTCGATTACTGCCAAGATGAAATCATAGCGTTACTGCGATACGGTTACTAGTTCATGTCAGAGTCTGCCTATTTTCTTGCCCTGCGATCGCCCCGACCACGGCAACTCAATGCGCCACTGTTTATTTATTTGCCGGGAGGGGATGGAACCGGGCAGCTTTTTCACCGACAGCTGGAAGGACTGGAGAAAGCCTTCGACATTCGCTGCCTTGAAATTCCACCCGATGATATGACGGACTGGGATGAACTGGTAGCAGAAGTGATTCATTTAGTTGAGACTGAGCTGGCATCAGCACCTCGCTCCCAGGTTTATCTTTGTGGTGAGTCGTTTGGGGGTTGTTTGGCGCTCAAAATCATGTTGCGATCGCCCCAACTCTTTGATCATGTGGTTCTGGTCAACCCGGCCTCTGCGTTTAGAGAGCAATCCTGGCTATACGGGCTGTCATTTTTGGCGCGGCCTGTGCCTAAACCGATCTATCGCTTCTTTTGGGTTTGGTTCTTACCGTTGTTAGCCGCACTCGGCAAAATTGAGGCGGATGATCGACGATTGTTGTTGAACGCAGTGCAGTTGATGACGCAAGAAACTTCGATTTGGCGAGTGGAATTACTGCGCCAATTTCAAATTAGCAAGGCTGAGTTGGCTCAAATTCAGCAACCTACGCTGATTGTCGCAAGTGGCCGAGATTGGGTATTACCTTCTGTCCAAGAAGCCGATCGCCTAGTGGCTTGCTTACCCCAGGCCCAAAAATATGTGTTGCCAGAGAGCGGCCATGCCTGCTTGCTAGAGAGCGATGTCAATTTGTACGAAATTTTGCGATCGGTCAATTTTTTACCGCAACCGATTCCTCAATCTCCGTCTCAATCCCCGCCTCAATCTCCGTCCCAATCTCAACCCCAACTTCAGCCCCAAGCCTCTCAAGACTGATTGTTATTCAATCAAACGGTTCTGCTGAATCGATCGGTTGCTTCAATCAGAGCACTGCGAATTCCAGGTTCAGTCATAGAATGTCCGGCATCGGGAACCACAATCAATTCCGATTCTGGCAACGCTTGATGCAGCTCCCAGGCTGACACCATTGGGCAAACGACATCATAGCGACCCTGCACAATTACGATCGGCAAGTGACGGATGCGATCGCAATTTCGCAACAATTGATCTTCCGGGCTAAAAAATCCTTTGTTTACGAAATAATGGCATTCAATCCGGGCAAAAGCATCGGCAAACTGACCCTCCCCAAATTTTTGTTGCAAGTTGGGATCCACTAGCAGCTTGCTGGTGCTGGCCTCCCAAACAGACCAGGCCTTTGCTGCTTCAGCCCGCACGAGTGGATCGGGATGGGTCAAGCGTTGGTAGTAGGCGGTAATTAGATCGCCCTGTTCTTCGATCGGAATCGGCTTGAGGTATTCTTCCCAGGCATCTGGAAAGAGGTAGCTGGCACCTTCCTGATAGAACCAGCGAAGTTCCTTCTGACGTAGTAGGAAAATGCCGCGCAGAATCAGCGCCGTGCAAGATTTAGGATGGGTTTGGCTGTAGGCCAGCGATAATGTACTGCCCCAACTGCCGCCAAAAACAGCCCATTGCTGGATGTCCAAATGTTCTCGCAACTTTTCGATATCGCTCACCAGATCCCAGGTGGTGTTCTCCAGGAGTTCGGCATGGGGCGTGCTGCGTCCACAACCCCGTTGGTCAAATAAAATTACCCGCCATCGATCGGGATCAAAATAGCGTCGGTAAATCGGATCAATCCCGCCACCCGGCCCCCCATGCAAAAAGACAATGGGCTGACCATCTGGATTGCCAACCTGTTCAAAATAGAGGGTATGTAACGCTGAAACGGCTAAAGTCCCAGTTTGGTAAGGTTCGATCGCCGGATAGAGCTCTGCCATAGATCTCCTCGTTCAATTTCTTTCCATTGAACCAGCAATCGGCAGTCTCAAAGTGCAGTTTTAGAGTAAAACTCAGCGAGGCTGCAACACCCATCCAGGCTAGATGGCGGTTAAAATTGCGCTTATGAACTCAGGTGTCTCAGGGAGACTAGACATGAGATTGCAGCAAAGAAGTTAAGACAGGAAAGTTGAGACAAAAAACAGTCGCAACAACCGGAGTAAACGATATCATCTATGACTGCATTCGAAGAGCCATCTCGTCCGATTCTCTGCCTAGAACATGAAAAAGGTTGCCTCTATGGAGAATGCATTCAGGCAATTCCTCAACGCAGCCTCTATTGGTTGCGCCCATTTGCACTCTATTGGACAGAACCTGATGGTTCAGACATGACTCTTTATGATTTACGGCAGGGATCCGATCTCCTCTGCCCTCAGGTCTTATGCCGACCTGCCTTCGATGTCGAAGTATTGCCTGTACTGACCCAGCTTGAGCATGCAAAGGCTGAATTGAGAGATGCCTCAACTGAGAGCGATCGTACAGCTGGTCGGCAGTTAAGAGCCTTTATCCAACAACTGATTCAGGCTTATCCAGAAGCATTCAGCAGTTACTCTAAACTGACTTAGCTGAAGGATATTGAGCTTAAGGACTGGGGACCAGGCTGATTCGGCCCGCATCCATCTCAGACATCAGGAGTTCTAATGCTTCATAATCAGCATCTGAAATATACCCAAGGCGGGTTAGCTCATAATTAATTTCGTTTTCAATATCGGGGGTCAACTTTTTGATGTAAAGCGCTTTAGCAACAAGTTGACGGATCACATGAGTTGTTTTCATGGCCAGTCTAAAAGGGGTAGTTGTGAGGGCGATTCTTAAGTTCAATATTCTGCTAGACCCAACTTGCCTGAGATGATGATCATCATGAGGCTCCGTGATATCTGTCACAGAGGACTTTTAGCAGAACTAATCGATTACTCCACTGCCAGTCAGTCATTTTCCGGACGGCGAAGAAGGTATTTTATGCTATGCCATTCTGCGAAGGAGTTCAATCCGGTAAACCGGCTTAGCCAGAAGAATTTAATGGAAATAACAGATTTTACGATTTTTAATCTCAGACAATCCTCCTAGAGATGTAAGGCTGTGTTAATCCGGAGCCCTGCAACTACCGGCAAAGTAAAATAGGTGGGTGAAGCAAGGATGGGCTCTACTCTGTAAATTCATATCATTCACAGAAATCTATGCCATCTGCTACATTAAGCACTTAGGAGGGATGTTGAATTTCAGTGTTTTTGTAGTGGTCTATACTTAGCTGAGTGATATTTTACTGAAGAATTTAGAAGCCAATTTCGGAAAGATTAAAGATTTCAAGAACCTATCCCCTTTCCAGTGGTGATTTTTCGGAGACAAAGCTATCTTCGTAGCATTCGGAGAGATGCACTTCCCCGAAATTTGGTGATTTTAGTACTACCGCTCTTAGGATTTAGGATTCGGACGATGCAAGATAATTCCTTTGCTCACTCCAGAACCATGGTTATTCGGCCTAGCGGTCATATCAATACCGTGAATGCCTCAGTTCTTCAGCAGCAGCTTGCAGAAGTTGTCGCTTCTCAAGATTGTTTTTCTCTGCTGATCGATATGAGCCAGGTCGAATCTCTTGATAGTGCTGGGCTGATGGCTTTAGTCTCAACGCTGACGTTGGCACAACGGCTGAATAAGCGGTTTGGTTTGTTTGATATTTCGCCCTCTGTTCGCATCGTTTTTGAGTTAACTCAACTCGATCGAGTGTTTGAAATCCGAGAAGTAGGACAGTCGGTGCGCGAAGTTGCAGTTGCTTAGAAGTTCTCCTCGATTCTGTTGCATTAGGATTCGCTGGATGCGGATTTTTGAGGGATGAAAATAAGGTGGAGTACTTTGTTTTGACTTTACCTGACTACTTGATGAACCTCAGACTGGTTTCTGAAACTGGGGTTAAGCTGGATCGCAAGCTCGGTGCTTGAGGAAGGATGCCTAAGTCGTTTGCCTTCATCCGTTAAGATGGATTGGAAACTTGGGTTTCACCCTAAACCCTGCAATTCAAGCTTGAGATTGATCCGCTGTGGCAGTTCCAGTTAACCAGCTATTGACTCCAGATATCTCTCGTCCAGCTCGTTATTTAGGTAACGAGTTAGGTGCGGTGCATAAACCCTGGGATGCCGCAACAGTGCGGTGGGTTCTGACCTATCCCGAGATCTATGAAGTCGGGGCTTCTAATTTAGGACACATTATTCTTTACAGCATCCTGAATGCCCAGCCTCGTCAACTCTGCGATCGGGCCTATCTACCTGCACCCGATTTAGCCACTAAGCTGCGCCAGACAGAGACGCCTCTGTTTGCTGTAGAAAACAAGCGGCCTCTGACCCAATACGACATTTTGGGCTTTAGCCTCAGCTATGAGCTAGGGGCAACTAATATCTTAGAAATGCTGGACCTGGCAGGCATTCCGCTAACTTGGCGCGATCGTCAAAATTCCGATCGTTGGGATGTCACTCAAGGCAGCTATCCCTTGATTTTTGCAGGAGGACAGACTGCAACCTCTAACCCTGAGCCCTATGCTGACTTTTTTGACTTCATTGCTCTAGGAGATGGGGAAGAGCTTTTACCCGAAATTGGGCTGATTTTGGAAGAAGGTAAGGCTGCTGGTTTGAGTCGAGCTGAGTTGCTGCTCGATCTGGCTCAGGTGCCAGGGGTCTATGTGCCACAATTTTATGAGATGGCCGCTGATGGTTCCGTTCATCCCAATCGGCCTGATGTGCCTGCCCGAATTCTCCGACGGGTAGCAACCCCAATTCCAGCCTACTCAATCGGTCTCGTGCCTTTTGTTGAAACGGTGCATGATCGGCTCACGATCGAAATTCGGCGAGGTTGTACACGCGGTTGCCGCTTCTGCCAGCCTGGAATGTTAACTCGTCCGGCCCGTGATGTTGCTCCTGATCAGGTGATTGAGGCGATCGAGCAAGGCATGCGATCGACTGGATACAACGAGTTTTCGCTGTTGTCATTGAGTTGTTCAGACTATCTGGCGCTGCCTGCATTAGGGGTTGAAGTCAAGAATCGCTTGCAGGGAGAAAATATTTCCCTCTCGCTGCCTAGCCAACGGGTCGATCGGTTTGATGAAAACATCGCTCATATTCTGGGAGGAACCCGGCAATCTAGCCTCACCTTTGCACCAGAGGCAGGTACCCAGCGATTGCGGGACATCATTAATAAGGGCTTGACTAACGAAGAGTTGCTGCGCGGCGTCAAAACTGCCTATGAGCAGGGCTGGGACCGGGTGAAGCTCTACTTTATGATCGGGTTGCCCGGTGAGACAGATGCAGATGTGTTAGGGATAGCGGAAACCCTACGCTGGCTCCAGCGAGAGTGTGTGGCAAAGGGCCGGAAACGCCTCAGTTTTACGGTCACCATTTCTAATTTCACGCCCAAACCCCATACGCCATTTCAGTGGCACTCGGTTTCTACAACGGAATTTCAACGCAAACAGGAACTCTTACGCCAGGAGTTTCGGACGATGCGCGGTGTTAAGGCAAACTTTACGGATGTCCGTATCTCCGCGATGGAGGATTTTGTCGGACGGGGCGATCGTCGTTTATCAGCCGTGGTGCGTCGAGCCTGGGAATTGGGAGCCGGTATGGATGCCTGGTGGGAAAGTCTCGATCGGGCTTTTGAGGCTTGGACACAGGCGATCGCAGCAGCAGACTTAACTTGGAAATATCGCCAGATCGAGCAGGGGGAATGGAATCTTTTCGCTACTGAGACGAGCCTGGATGCAGCCTCACAGGACTTGGAAGCGCCGCTGCCTTGGGACCACCTCGAGACTGGAATTGATAAACAGTGGTTGAAAGCTGATTTGTATCAGGCTTTAGCAGCAGCAACTGTACCGGATTGTTCCTTTGAGGGTTGCTCTCACTGTGGAGTTTGTGGGGCTGATTTTGGCCATAATGTTGTTGTGCCGCCCCCGCCCATTCCAGAATTTTCTGGACACTTTGTGCCGAATCAAACGAGAGCACAGCGATTGCGAGTCTGGTTTGGCAAGCAAGCAGATATGGCCTTGATGGGGCATTTAGATTTGATCCGATTGTTCGATCGAGCCATTCGTCGAGCAGCTTTGCCCATTACTTTTACAGGCGGATTTCATCCTGGTCCTCGAATTGTGCCAGCCCATGCTTTACCCTTGGGGACCACGAGTTCTGGCGAAATTGTCGATTTTGACCTGACCCAGCCAGTTGATTTGGAAGAATTTCGACAAAAGTTAGCGGCTCAGTTGCCAGGAACCATTCCGATCTATCAAGTCGAGGAAGTTCCAGTTGACTCTCCGGCGGCAACGCAACTGCTGGAACGGGCTGAATATCTTTTGCTAGTTCAATGCCTGAACGACAATGCCGCCGAATTCACGCATCCTGCTCAAAAATGGATCGATCAGATTCTGGCTGCCTCTGAACTATGGGTCCAACAAACGACTAAATCGGGCAAGGTGCAGGCAGTCAATTTGCGCGATCGTTTGTTTGAGCTCCAACTGCTTGAGGCTCACCCGCTGGCTCAGAAGCCCTGGTCCGATCTCCTGCAAAGCCCATCTGCACCCAAACAGGTTGGTTTACGTTTTGTGGGCACCTGTCAAAACAATGGCGTGCTGCTTCGTCCAGAGCATGTGATTCAGATGCTCGAAATTGTCTCTCAACAGGAATGGGAAATTTTACGGATTCATCGGCAACAGCTCTATCTCGCCCCTGCTCTGGCAAAAACCTAATGTATGGCGCGATAGACTCCAATCATCTTCAATCAAAGCATCTTGATGCAGCACTGCCTGGTTACAGCTTTCAATCGTTTGCAAGACTTTGTGCATCCCCGCTATGCTAAAGAAGTCGAGGGTTGGAAAGAAGTACCTGCCTGAAAATCGAACCTGCATTTTCACAAGCTTTTTGCACAAAATGTTGGCCATACCCATGGCGTAAAACTTTGTCCGCGTTATAATGCTTGCAAGAGAAGCAGTTGTAAGACTCCCGCCGACGGGTTGCTAGTGGTTAAATCAACCTCCGCTGTGGAGCTGAGTCTGCATCTGCAAAGCTTTTTCCAATTTCTAGTACCTGGGTACCTTTCTTATCAGAGCAAGGTATCAAATGAAGGGTTCTATCGTCTGTTTGTTACTCAATCATTCACTGTCAGTGATTTATCCAGCCGTTCTCAAATTTGCTGGGCTATTTCAGCTATTCGGAACTGACCTTTCTAAGATTGATTCAAGGCAAGGCTTCCGAACGGACAGGGTTTTCGATATTAAAGTTCACCCATGAGATTGCGATCGCCAGCGGAGACGGTGCACAAAGAGTTTAGTGCCCTCATGCTGAAAATTTTGAGGAAATTGAATGCCGAAGCAAATTGTTATCGCTGAGCAGCACCGAATTGCTGCTGTTTTTTCAGAAGATCAAATTCAAGAGTTAATTGTTGCAAAAGGAACCCACCAAGTTGGGGATATCTATTTAGGAATTGTTGAAAACGTTCTCCCCGGTATTGATGCGGCTTTCGTCAATATTGGTGACAGTGAACGCAATGGGTTTATTCACGTTACGGATTTAGGACCGCTGCGCCTCAGAAAATCAGCGGGTTCGATTACAGAATTATTGGCTCCCCAGCAAAAAGTGCTGGTTCAAATCATGAAGGAGCCGACAGGAAATAAAGGCCCACGCTTGACTGGTAATATCAGCTTGCCGGGTCGTTATTTAGTCTTAATGCCTTTTGGGCGAGGCGTAAATCTATCTCGACGCATTCGCAATGAATCTGAGCGCAATCGTCTACGAGCTTTGGCAATCTTGATTAAGCCTGCAGGCATGGGCTTGTTGGTCCGGACGGAAGCGGAAGGGGTTGCAGAAGAAGCGATTCTAGAAGATTTGGAAACGCTACAAAAACAATGGGAAAGCGTTCAGCAAGAAGCCCTTTCTATCCGCCCTCCTAGCTTGCTGAATCGAGACGACGATTTTATTCAGAGAGTGTTACGAGATGTTTATAGCGCTGATGTGAATCGGATTGTAGTCGATTCTCATACGGGTCTGAAGCGCGTTAAACAACATTTGATCAACTGGAGTGGAGGCCGATCGCCCCAGGGGGTTTTGATCGATCATCATCGGGAACGCACCTCGATTCTGGAATTTTTCCGAGTCAATGCTGCAATTCGAGAAGCGCTGAAACCCAGAGTTGACCTACCCTCCGGCGGATATATTATTATTGAGCGCACCGAAGCGCTAACCGTCATTGATGTGAACTCTGGCTCCTTCACTCGCTCTGCCACTGCCCGAGAAACGGTGTTATGGACCAATTGTGAGGCTGCTGCCGAAATTGCCCGTCAGTTGCGTTTGCGTAACATTGCTGGGGTGATTGTGGTTGACTTCATTGATATGGATTCCCGTCGCGACCAGTTGCAAGTCCTAGAGCAGTTTAATAAAGCCCTGCGGGCAGATAAAGCAAGACCGCAAATTGCTCAACTTTCAGAGCTTGGCCTGGTAGAACTGACGCGCAAGCGCCAGGGCCAAAACATTTATGAGCTATTTGGTCAGGCCTGCCCCACCTGTGGCGGCATTGGTCATCTTGTGCATTTGCCTGGAGAAGCTGAGCATGAAGTGGCTGATCCTGTGGAATCTTTGCGATCGATTCCAGCGCCGGAACCTCGAAACCCTGTTCGTGATTGGAACACGAATGATGAGTTTGAGTCAGATGCCTCTCCTGATCTGCAAGAACTGGATTTGACGAATCACCCTAACTATCAAGAGCGTAGCCGAGGGGGAGATAATCGTCGTCGTCGTCGCGGACGCTTAAAGGTGAATGAAGCTCCTTCAAAGGTAGGTGGACCTGTCAGGGTTGACCTGGATGCTGAAGAGGATATGCCATCTTTGGAAGAACCGAGTTATCCAACCGCACCTGTGCGCAATAATCGGGATAACCGCAGTGAAAAACCCGATCGGGGACGAGTATCTCGACGGGAGAAGCCACCGGTTGAACCACCTCAAGTTGTAACAGTGGCCATGTCGCCGGAAGAGCAAGATATTTATGCACTGATGGGCATCTCTCCGCTAGTGCTGGCTTCAGAAACGGTGAAGGATCCGAAATCAACGCTGGTTGAAATTATGTCGCCGGACGAAGCACCGCGATCGAGGCCAATTTTTGCTGATGATGAGCCATCCTCCGCTGACCAATACAGTTCTAACGGGTCATCCTCCTATCCTTCTAACGCTGACGCAGAATCGTTTAACTCGGTTGAGCTATCAGGAATGTCAGAAGATGATGCAGATATAGAATCTTCCTCCAGTGGCGTGGGTGTTGACCCGAGCCGTCGTCGCCGTCGTCGCCGTTCTTCTACTACCATCTCAGAAGATCTCTAATGAAGCGCGGCAAACATTCCCAACAGATGGTACAGATGGGTTTGCCATTTACAAATCTAGCTTTATTAGCAGACAAGCTAGTTGCTGGTGTTGATGAAGTAGGACGCGGATCACTGTTTGGTCCAGTGGTGGCAGCTGCAGTGATTTTATCTCCTGAGGCCGCACACTCCCTTAAAGCTGCTGGCGTCACAGATAGTAAACAACTCTCGCCTCATCAACGCCAAGTGCTGGCGCAGCAAATTCGAGCTGTAGCGACCGACTGCAAAATTGGTATGGCATCCGTTGCAGAAATCGATCGACTCAACATCTTGCAAGCTTCTCTGTTAGCTATGCAGCGAGCTATTTTGCGGCTTCAACCTCAGCCTCAACTCTGTTTGATTGATGGAAATCAGCGGATTCCTACTCTAACTATCCCCCAGCAGACGCTCGTGAAGGGGGACCAGCATTCTATAGAGGTTGCAGCTGCGAGTATTATTGCCAAGGTATGGCGTGATCGGTTGATTATTCGATTGGCCGATCGCTATCCTGGGTATGATCTAGCTACGAACAAGGGCTACGGCACCCGAAAGCATCGTCAGGCAATTCAACAGCTTGGGATTTGTCGGCAGCACCGCCAATCTTTTAGCCCCTGCCGCCCTACTCCAAATCAAGAGATTGAGCTATTGGAAGACAACCAGGGTGAGGTTTGTGTGCCCGATCGAACTGTAGAGTAATGTTCGGCAGCGACCCAGGCACAATAATCTACCAAAAGTTGGTGCACAAGCCGCTGCTTGATGGTCAATAAAACACTGCGTAGCAGACCATTTCCCGTTGCTTCAAGAATAGGGCGAGGTGTTAGGGAAAATGGCGGTGGCATATCAATCTGAACCTTTAGGTCCGCTTGCCCCACCAGGTAAGTTTTATTTTTTTTCTGATACGGTGCCAGTTGCCCCATCAAGTTGAGATGGAAGCGCTGATTAATATACTCAATGCCGCGAATTTCGCAAGCGGTAGACCGCAATTGAATCTCGCCCTGGGAGTCTGCACTAATCTGCAAATCAACCGTGGGCTGTAGACTGAGAGTCATAAAATGAAGCGGACGCATTTTAAAGCGAAACTGATCATGCCCAAGGGATTCAACCTGGCTTGGATCAATTAAAGCGTGAATTAAACGCTGGGGTTGACGCAGATAGTGTTGAATAGGAATAGGTTGTTCTGGAACCACAATCTCAACCGATTGCGTCGCGGAGAAGCAAACGTTCATCTTCAAATTAAGTTTATTTCTAGGAAACTTGGTATATTGCAAAAACTGGTTTACTAAATTTTACATTTTTTGTAAGAAACCAGCCTAACTCTCATAAAAGTATAGGACTCAAGCCTGGACTATCGTGACTCTATTTTATCTAATGTTGCATTCCTTTACGTTTTCCCGAATCTGAATTGAATGCAAAGGGCTTTTCAGTTTTTACGAGTGGAAATTCACTAATTTGTTATGTCTTTATCGATCGCTCACTTAGGTCCCTCTGGAACCTATACCGAGATGGCTGCCATTGCCTGCGCTGAGTTATTGCAAGCGAAAACTGGTGAGACAACGCTGCTATGTCCCTGTCCCAGTATCATCCAGACTTTACATTCCACTGCACAGCAGCAAACTCAATTAGCCGTCGTGCCAGTTGAAAATTCGATCGAGGGAGGAGTAGGCGTGACATTGGATACGCTGTGGCAGCTGGGTCAGCTCCAGATTCAGCAGGCTTTGGTTCTACCTATCTCTCATGCTCTTGTGTCTTGTGCTGCTTCAATGCAAGATATTCAGACTGTTTATTCCCATCCCCAAGCCTTAGCCCAATGTCAGGGGTGGTTAAATCAACATTTGCCTGCAGCCCAATTGATTCCGGCAAACTCAACCACAGAAGCGCTTCAGCATCTTGAACATAATCCAGCGATCGCTGCAATTTCCTCTCAACGAGCAGCCCAGCTTTATAACTTGCCTGTGCTTGCTTATCCCATTAATGATCATCCTGATAACTGTACTCGGTTTTGGGTTCTCAGCCACACCTCTTCCCAGACTGGCAGCCACAGCTCTCTGGCTTTCAGCATTCCAGCCAACGTGCCAGGTGGATTAGTCAAAGCTTTGCAGGTATTTGCTAAACGTAACCTCAACCTCAGCCGCATTGAATCACGGCCCACAAAACGATCGCTAGGAGATTATCTGTTTTTTGTTGATATTGAAACTAGCTTAGACACCCCCTCAGCCCAGGCGGCTCTGCTGGAATTACAAGAACAGACAGAAATGCTAAAAGTGTTTGGTAGCTATACCATTCACAACGTGAATCTGGCTCCAATCGAACCCATCAGAACATAAAGCAATCAAGGCCTTACTGAAAATGAGCCAGACCGGAGGAATGGTCTGACTTGGAGCCAAAAGAGGTTCAGTTAAAGTTAGTTAAAGGCATCCTTAAGGGCAGCTCGGGCGGCTAGATGATTCCGAGTTGTCATCAAAATTTCTGCTTCTCGATCGAGTCGGGCTGCCGTATCTTGCATTTCTAGTAAAGATTGTTGTTCATGGGCAACGCCTTTTAAGTTACCTGCTACCCAGTATGAGAGTTCAAGCGGTGAATCAGGTACATCATCAGGCAATTCAATCTCTTGACCTGTCACTTTTGCAGAAAGATGAACAACATCCCGCAACAATTGATCGACATCGACCATCAAGGAGTGCAAATCGCGATCGGTTGGTTGATCTTCAATCCATTCAACTAACCCGACGTAATAGGGCTTTTCGCGCACATAATCTAATACACGAAATCGCTGCTGCCCCAACGTTTTGATATATATCCGATCATCAGGTGTGCGTTCGTGATAGATCACCTCTGCGCAGCATCCGACCCCTGCAACTTTGCCTTCAACCGGATCCACCATTAGTACACCAAAGCGACGATCGCTCTGAAGAATGGTATTCATCAGAATCCGGTACCGAAACTCAAAGATATGAAGTGGAAGCGGAACACCTGGAAACAAAACCACCTCAGGTAAAGGGAAAAGAGGCAGTTCACGAACAGCGACGGATGAGGAAAATGCCATTACGTTTCGAAACCTGGGAAGGTGGAATAAGAAATAGCGGAAAATTTACGCTCTCTGCTTCAAGCCAAAAACTGAGTTAACAGTTTAAAGGAACAGCATGTACCCAACAAAGTACCAAGAATTGTGACTAAACAACCACAAAAGAGCAGTTACAGTATGCAACTACTCTTAATAGTTTATCGCATTGTTAAGCATATCCCTGCTTTGCTGTCAGGGAAGTTTCTAGAGTTTAACTTCAATATCAACGCCAGCAGGCAGATCCAACTTCATCAGTGCATCGATCGTTTTTGAAGAAGGCTGGTAAATGTCAATAATGCGGCGATGGGTACGAGTTTCAAAATGCTCACGCGAATCTTTGTCAACGTGCGGAGACCGTAGAACACAATAAATACGCCGTTTTGTGGGGAGAGGAATTGGACCGATCGCTGTAGCGTTCGTGCGATTGGCAGTCTCAACGATTTTTTCGCAAGAGGTGTCAAGTAGACGGCGATCAAAAGCTTTGAGGCGAATTCGGATCTTTTGTTGCTGAATAGTTGCCATTTGATTTAGCTAAATTCTCGAATTTTCCAGGTTCTGCAAAAAGAATTAGTTGGTTGCACATCCCAGTCAAAGGCTGCAATCACACCAAGACTTACAATATCAGCGAAATAATTCAGCAGCCAAACAAAACTTGCCGACTGCTGAATCAAAACAGCACTGAAATAGATAACTACTTCAGAATTTTGGAAACAACACCTGCACCGATCGTGCGGCCACCTTCACGGATTGCGAAGCGCATCCCTTGCTCAATCGCGATCGCGTTGATCAGTTCAACTGTCATTTTAATCCGGTCACCTGGCATGATCATTTCCGCTGCACTACCGTCATCAGCAGTGAAGGATTTGATCGTTCCAGTCACGTCGGTGGTCCGTACATAGAACTGGGGCTTGTAACCTGCGAAGAATGGGGTTTTACGACCGCCTTCCTTCTCAGTCAAGATGTACACTTCACCTTCAAATTGAGTGTGAGGGGTGATCGAACCGGGCTTGGCCAGAACCATACCGCGCTCGATGTCCTCTTTCTTGAAACCACGTAACAGCAGACCTGCGTTGTCACCTGCCATCCCTTCATCAAGACTCTTCTTGAACATCTCGATACCGGTGACAGTTGTCGTCCGAGTTTCGCGAATACCGACCAACTCAACTGTTTCGTTAATTTTGATCTTGCCACGCTCAATCCGACCAGTCGCAACCGTTCCACGACCTGTGATGGTGAACACGTCTTCAACAGCCATCAGGAAGGGCTTATCTACATCGCGCGCAGGCGTTGGGATGAAAGAGTCAACCGCGTCCATGAGCTCGTAGATTTTATCAACCCACTCGTTGTCACCGCGCTTGGTTTTGGGGTTGGCGATCATGGCTTCCAACGCCATTAAACCTGAACCACGGATGATCGGGGTGTCATCTCCAGGGAATTCATAGCTATCCAGCAGCTCACGCAGCTCAAGCTCAACCAATTCCAGCAGTTCTTCATCATCAACCATGTCAACTTTATTCAGGAAGACGACGATGCTGGGTACACCCACCTGACGAGCTAGCAAAATATGCTCTTTGGTTTGAGGCATAGCACCATCCGTAGCAGCCACAACCAGGATCGCACCATCCATTTGAGCCGCACCCGTGATCATGTTTTTCACGTAGTCAGCATGTCCAGGACAGTCCACGTGCGCATAGTGCCGATTTTCGGTTTCGTACTCCACGTGCGCTGTATTGATGGTGATACCACGAGCCTTTTCTTCCGGAGCAGCATCAATCTCATCATATTTGCGTGCCTGCGCTTGACCATTTGCAGCCAGCGTCATGGTGATTGCAGCTGTCAGGGTTGTTTTACCGTGGTCAACGTGACCGATCGTACCAATGTTAACGTGAGGTTTATTCCGTTCAAATTTTGCGCGTGCCATGTATCTATCCGTTCCTCTTTACTGACTATGCGTTCCCTTTGCTCTTCGCAATGATGGTTTCAGCCACGTTGCGAGGAACTTCCTCGTAGTGACTAAACTCCATCGTGAATATGCCGCGTCCTTGGGTCTTCGACCGAATATCCGTTGCATATCCAAACATCTCCGCCAAAGGCACCTTGGCAGTTACCTTTGCAACACCTTGCTCTGTATCCTGGCCTTCGATTTGACCTCGACGAGAGTTTAGATCTCCAATGACGTTGCCAATGAAGTCCTCAGGAACTTCAACTTCAACCTTCATCATTGGCTCAAGCAGAACTGGTGAAGCCTTCATCACAGCCTCTTTGATCGCCATAGAGCCTGCAATCTTAAAGGCCATTTCCGAAGAGTCTACATCGTGATACGAGCCATCTACCAATGTAGCTTTCAGGTCGATCACAGGATAGCCTGCCAGAATACCAGATTCGCAAGCTTCCTTCATTCCCTGCTCAGCAGGGCTGATGTATTCTTTCGGAACTACACCCCCTACAATCTTGGAAACGAATTCAAAACCGGTGCCTGGTTCTCCTGGTGCCAATTCAATCACGACGTGACCATATTGTCCCTTACCACCGCTCTGGCGGACGAACTTACCTTCCGCACGTACAGGTTTACGAACTGTTTCACGATAAGCAACTTGAGGTGCACCAACGTTGGCTTCTACCTTGTACTCTCGCTTCATTCGATCGACTAGAATATCCAGGTGCAACTCACCCATCCCCGCGATCACCGTTTGGTTGGTTTCAGGATCAACGTGGACTCGGAAAGTAGGATCCTCTTCCGACAAAGCTTGCAATGCCTTGGAAAGCTTCTCCATGTCCTGCTTGGTCTTGGGCTCAACCGCAACAGAAATTACAGGTTCAGGAATAAACAGAGATTCCAGAATGATTGGAGAAGCTTCGTCACAAAGAGTATCCCCTGTAAACGTATCCTTCATTCCAAGAGCCGCGCCTAAATCACCTGCTCGCAGTTCATCCACCTCTTGGCGATCGTCTGCTTTCAAGACGATCAGGCGAGAAATGCGCTCTTTCTTACCCTTAGTGGCGTTGTAGACATAGCTACCCTTAGTCATCACACCCGAGTAAACCCGGATGAATGTGAGGCGACCATAGGGATCCGCCATAATCTTGAAGGCCAGAGCAGAGAAGGGCTCAGAATCGCTAGCTTGACGAACCGCCGTGCTGCCATCAGGTAAAGTTCCTTGAATTGCAGGAACTTCTGTCGGCGAGGGCAAATAGTCTACAACTGCGTCTAGCAGGAGCTGTACGCCTTTGTTTTTGAAAGCAGAACCACAAAGCGTGGGGACAATCTTGCCTTCAGTTGTACCTTTCCGTAGGGCTGCACGAATTTCGTCTTCAGTCAGATCTTCGCCGCTCAGATACTTCTCGATCAAATCATCATCAACCTCAGCAGCTGATTCGACCAGTTTGAGTCGATATTCATCTGCGATCTCCTGCATATCTTCAGGAATATCGACGACTTGAATCTCAGTCCCAATGTCATTGGCATGGACATAAGCCTTCATGCGAACGAGATCAACCACGCCTTTAAAGCCTTCTTCAGCCCCGATGGGTAGCTGAACGGCTACAGCGTTTGCCCGCAGACGATCCCGCAGTTGACCATAGACCTTATAGAAGTTCGCCCCCATCCGATCCATCTTGTTGACGAAGGCAATGCGGGGAACACTATAGCGATCAGCTTGCCGCCAAACGGTTTCAGATTGAGGTTGTACACCACCCACTGAGCAGAATACAGCAATCACCCCATCCAATACCCGCATGGACCGCTCTACTTCAATCGTGAAGTCTACGTGACCAGGCGTATCGATAATGTTAATCCGATGTTCTAGCGCGCCTGCTTCTGGTTGCGTGGGATCATTCGCATCACGGCGTGTCCAAGCAGTACTGATTGCAGCAGCAGTGATCGTAATACCCCGCTCCCGCTCCTGCTCCATCCAGTCAGTCACGGCGGTTCCTTCATGAACCTCACCAATTTTGTGAACCACACCAGAGTAATAGAGAATTCGCTCCGTTGTAGTTGTCTTACCTGCATCAATATGCGCGGCAATTCCGATATTACGTACCCGATCTAGCGGGATATTACGTGCCACAGCTACCTCCTTCAGTTTCCGCTGCAGTGCTTCTTACTGCTTCTGTTAAGATTTTATACTTTTTCCTACTCAAGATGTAGGCATTGCAAATTTAGTAGCGGTAGTGAGCAAAGGCTTTATTTGCTTCTGCCATCCGGTGCGTTTCTTCCCGTTTCCGGATTGCACTTCCCGTTTCGTTTGCTGCGTCCATCAACTCATTTGCCAACTTTCCAGCCATGGTGCGCCCAGAACGCTGCCTGGAAAATTGCGTCAACCAGCGAAGGGCCAATGCCGTGCCCCGATCGGAACGAACTTCCATTGGTACCTGATAGGTTGCACCACCAACCCGACGAGCCTTTACCTCAACCAAAGGGGTTGCATTCTTGACTGCACGTTCGAAAAGCTCCAAGGGATCGGAGCCAGTCCGTTCCTCAACCAGCTTAAAGGCATCGTAAACAATGCCATAGGCCAGAGATTTCTTGCCAGAAGTCATGAGGCGAGCCACCATCATGCTGACAAGGCGGCTGTTGTAAACCGGATCAGGAGCGACGGAGCGTTTTTGAGCAGCAGTTCGACGAGACATGGTGATAACTAAACCTTCGACGACAAAGTTTCCAAACAAAAATTTCTGAACGTATCATTCACTTAGATTTCGTCTGTCAGCCGTAATCAAACTGCGCAAAAATAAAACGCAGACTGGACCAGAATCCATCTAAGACAACCAGAACAAAATACTGAACCCAATCAACTGTTTTCAGCAAATCTGCTTCCAACAAAAGTCGGGCTGCCAACTAGACCAACCATTCCAACAAACCGTGATCGCCTTGCAGCCCTAAATGCAAACATTGTCCAATCTGCTAACTGAGCAAAGTTTGAAGCGAAGCTTTTAACTTTTAGGACGTTTTGCACCATATTTGGAGCGACCCTGCTTGCGGTCTTTCACTCCAGCAGTGTCTAATGTGCCACGGATAATATGATAGCGGACACCTGGCAGGTCTTTCACCCGACCACCCCGAATCATCACCACGGAGTGCTCTTGCAAGTTATGTCCAATTCCTGGAATATAAGCAGTGACCTCAAACCCAGAGGTCAAACGAACCCGCGCAACCTTACGCAGGGCTGAGTTAGGCTTTTTAGGAGTAGTGGTGTAAACACGGGTACACACCCCTCGACGCTGAGGACAGCTCTTTAGAGCCGGCGATTTAGTCTTCTTTTGCGCCCTTTGGCGTTCGTTGTGGATTAGTTGCTGAATAGTTGGCATGAGTTAGGATAAGCTTTACCCTTTCTAGTGAGTTTACCTAAAGTTTTCACAGTCTCTAACTATATCGATTTTAGAGGACAGCTGTCAATTCGTGTTTGCTTATCATTTCTTTTACTTACCATCAACTGCAAAACAATAAATTTTAAAGCTGTGATCGTGATGGTAGGGTAAGCGTTGCGAAATTGTCGATTGGTCTGGGTTCACCTGTCGAACTTACTGCGCTAAAGCTTGCCAGAAACTGCTGTGCGGATGGAGGCATGTGAGGAAAATCGAATAGCGCGTCACCATTGGCAATATCTGCCCAAAAATAGCGGAGGGCAGGAGCTAATTCTTCCGCCACTTCGATCGGCAAACTGAGCGGCGGTTCAACTAAAAGCCTCAGCATAAATGGGAAAGAGCGCTCGCCCATCCATTCCCTGGAAGTTTGTAACAAATCAGGCCAATCAGGCACCTGACTCACGCGATGGGATTCAATCCTTAGATGCGACTGGCCATGATCGTCCTTGTGAAATTCCAGAATGCGATAGGGGTGCGGATAGCTCACAAGCGAGCCTGTGGTAATTTCGTAGATTCCCTGCCGCTGCGCCACATCCTGGACATGCAGATGGCCTGTAAACAGCAACTGCACCTCTGCCTGGTGCAACAGCGTTAATAATTCCTCCCCATTCTCCAGCATATAGCGCTGCCCTAGGGGATTGTGCTTCTGTCGCGGCAAATGCTCTAAGACATTGTGATGTAACATCACAAACACCGTTTCATCTCGGATCTCAGCGAGAACCTGCCGGAGCCATTGGAGTTGAGCCTCATCCAAATAGCCCGATCGAAACTGTTTGCCGTTGGCATCAAAGCCGTTGGAATTCAGGCTAATCAGCCGCAATCCGGGCAGCACTTCGCAAGTGTAATAGGGCTGTTCTGGATCGGTGTAGCCGAACTTTTCATAATATTTGGGAAAATCTGCCAGTCCGATCGAACGAGAGGTGCGATCGCGCTCAACCACATCATGATTACCAGGGACGACATAAACCGGATAGGGCAATTGAGTTAGCCGCTGAGCCAGCCAAGCATGATTTTCTGGCTCGCCATGCTGCGTTAAATCCCCTGGAATCAGGAGAAAGTCCAAATCCAACGGCTCAAGATGATCGAGAATTGACTCAAGCGCTGGGATGCCGACTTCAACCAAATGAAAGCGACTGGGATGATCCCAGATGGTGTGAGGTAGAGCGATGTGGGGATCGCTAATAATTGCAAAACGAAACCGGAGTGACATTTTAAGCTTGACTTGATAAAAAACGCTCTTTAAAGGAAAAAAAGAAAATCGTAAAAACTGCAGCTGATTTCATCTTTACATTTTCACCCTGGTTCTGTTGAGTGCAATTGCAATTTATTCTCAAAATTTTGCGGTCCTGATGCAACCCCGCCTGCTTGCCGAATCAATAAGATGCCACTGAGAGAAGCAGTAAGATGAAAGGCTGGGCCATTAGCACAGCCAGGAGGAATCAAGTTGCCAGTTGTTCGAGTTCGCCAGCATGTCAATCCCTTTAGCCAGAAATATCAGCAGCCCCCAGAGCCACCTGACTGGTCGATGATTTATCAGCAGCCGAACCAGGCCTTGCATTTAGATATTGGCTGTGCCAGGGGCCAGTTTCTGCTGACAATGGCAGAACAGCAGCCAGACTGGAATTTTTTAGGCTTAGAAATCCGTGAACCTTTGGTCGTGCAGGCGAATCAAGATCGCGATCGACTTGCCCTCACCAATCTCCACTACATTTTTTGCAATGTGAATAACTTCCTGCGACCATTGTTGCAATCTTTACCTGCTGGAACCTTGCAGCGTGTCTCGATTCAATTTCCCGATCCCTGGTTTAAGAAGCGGCATCAAAAGCGGCGCGTGGTACAGCCCGGTGTCGTAGAGGTTTTAGCAGAATTTTTGCCCCCTAAGGGTCTCGTTTTTCTACAGTCCGATGTGGAAGCTGTGGCGATTGAAATGTGCGATCGGTTTCAACAGCATCCTCAATTTCAGCGGCAAAGTCCGACCTGGTTGGTAACGAATCCCATGCCTGTGTCAACTGAGCGGGAACGATCGACCTTGGTCAAAGGAGAACCCGTTTATCGAGCTGTTTTCTTCAAAAGCTCAGTCTAGATTAGGCTTCCAGGCAGGTTAAATCCAGGAAGTGAACCAGCGACGAAGGCCCAACGCTTCTGGAGAGATCGGTAAACCTAAAAACAAAGGCATCCAGAAAAGAAATCCCAGCAGCACCAGTCCCAGCGTCGAGTAAGCCGCTATTTTTTGCCAGGTGAATGAACTGTAAAGCCAGCGATCGATCAACAGTCCCAGCAGCAGCACTGCAAAGATCAGCGATTCCATATAGTGGTAAATGAACAAACAGCGAGTGACGCTCACCCAGGGCAACAGATTAGCTGCCCAATTGATCAGGAGATAGGCGATCGTCCAGGTGTAGAGACGGGCTGGCGATCGTTTTTCTAGAGTGGCGGATGGAGGCCGAGTTTGTAAGGCTTGCCAGCAACGATGGAGTAGAAACAGCGCAAACAAAACAACGGCAATGCTGGAGAACCACCAGAGCACCGGATTACCCATGGCATGCACATCGTAGATGATATTCCCCGCATTTTCCGGCAGGGGAGGACCAACTAGCGGTGTTGGATCGGTGCCGTTCTGAATTGCCTTGTAAAAGTAGGCGACCGGACGCAGCATCAGCGGCCAGCTATACCAGAGCGAACAGTAGGGATGAGCACTCAATCCGCCGACTCGACGGTGGTAGTCATAGGTTTGGGCCTGCAATTGCCAGAAATTGCTATTGCTTGGATCGACATGAATATAAGGCAACCAGCTGACGTAGTAAGTCAACGCTGGAACGATCGCCAACCCCACCAGCACATGACCCAAATGAAGCTGCGTCAAATTTTCTAAGGGAGAAAGCAAACTTCTACGGGGCTTCGGTTCAGATGGCGCAGGCGTGAACGACGCATAAATTGTCTGAATCCAGGAGACAAACCAGGCAATCGCCCAAACACCATAGGCTCCTAGCGAAAATCCCAAGCCGTTCCACTTGATAGCTCCTGCAGCCCCAAATCCGATCCCTGCCAAAATTAGATAAAACCAGCGTCGCCTTGCCTGATGCCGTAGTGCCAGCAGTAGCCAAAGATTACCCAACAACCCAAACAGGATGAGATAGATATTATTTAAGGCATAGCGGGACTCTACCAGAAACAGGCCGTCCATTGCCACCAAGAAAGCCGCGATCAACATGTAGGAGCGCCGATGGGTGAGCTGATAGGCGATCGCACCCACCAGCAAAGGAATAAAAGAGCCCGTCAGGGCATTCAGCCAGCGATAGCTGAAGGTCGAAAGCAGCAAACCCGTCAGATCATTTTTGGGATCGCTGTTGCCCCAGGGCAAATGTTGTCCGATCCAAATGCCGATCGCAATAATGTAGGTGCTGAGGGGAGGATGGCCGGTGAAAATGGTTTCGCCTTTCAGGAAAGCTGCCGCGAACTTGGCATAATACACTTCGTCAAACACCAGCGTATTGAAGCGGCTCAGTCCCCAAAATCGCAGCACCAGAGAAAGGCAAAAAATTCCCGCCAAACCTAGCTTGAACCAAGGCACAGTGCGACGGGAAGATCTCGAAGAAGAGGGCGAAGGAGCGATCGGCGGCATAGCGACTTGACTTAGCACACGATTGTCTTATCTACCCTACCGTAAGGTTTTGTAGCTGAATCAAACAGGGGTAGAACTAACGAATGTGAATCCTGCGCTCAAGTCTGTCAAGGTTACTCCCATGACGACACCCACTAGTTCTTTGACGCCAGATTGATTGCCATTCGTGTAGTAAATTCCTGTCCCAGTCACGTTGAGACCAGTAGGGAGGACTGCTAACTCATAGTCACTGGCACTGCCATGGAGCTGAATTTTGTCTTGTTGCAAATTAAAATCTACAACGACGCCGTAGTCTGTGAGCCCAGCCGTGAGCAGTTGTTTGTCATCGTAAAAGGCTTGGGTAGCGTCTCCCAGGATGAACGTATCCGGCCCGCCCCCACCAATGAGATAGTCGATTTCGTCTGCGCCAGCATCATCGCTGCCCGCGCCATTCAAAGTATCTTGACCCAGTCCGGTCCAAAGAATATCGCTGCCCGTTGTGCCCGTGGCATTGTCATTCGTTTTGGGCCAGCGAGAGGCTTGAGCAATATTTTGCAGATCGTAGAAAATCGTGCGTGCCTCTGATGCCGTTACCCCTGCACTTTCAACAATCTCCACCACATCTTTGACGATCGTCTTGAATTCTGATTTAGTCAGCACTCGATCGCTCACCGCATCCAGCAAATCCTGCTTGAATGCAGCCAGACTTGTGTCAGAAGGTGGCAGATCCACACTCGCTTTCAGATCATCGAATAGGGTTTTGAAATTTTGTTTCTGAGCCTCAGAAATTTTGGCTTGAGGGAATCGTTTAGACATGACAGTTACCTGAGTCCTAAGAAGGGGAAAGTCGCTTGCAGAAAAACGTGGGTAGGAAATGAGGCTGCTTTAGAGTGCCCGATCGAACCGTTCCTGAATCAACTGGCGTAGCTCTTGCCGTTGAGCAGGGGTCAATACCGCAGCCCCTTCCTGACGAGCGGATTGGAAGATCGATCGCACCTGCTGTTTCTGGTTCAGCGTGAGGTTCATTGCATTGACCGCCTGCCGGAAACTGCCCCCCTGCTGCAAGGTCGTTTTGAACTGCTGCCGTTGTTCTGGTTGGATCACCGCTTCGAGTTGAGTTCGCGTTTCCCGCCGAAGGGTGCTGAGTTGAGCTTCCTGGTCTGCCGTAAGATTCAGTTCATCCAATGCAGTCAGGAACGGCGGCAAGGAATGATCTTGGGGTGTTGCCTCAGCCAACTGAGTTGCAACGGCATGGGCTGCTGTGAGATTTGCCTGGAACATATCGGCTTTTGCCATAAAGGGCGTCAGAGCCAAAGCACCCACCAGACAACCACCAACCAAACCATAGAGAGGATTGAATTTCATCTTGCTGACTCCTGAGGAATGTTCGTTTGATGACTCAATCCTAGGAATCCAGCCCCTACCTCCACCTGAATCAAACGTCATGAGTTGCCCCATGACAAAAGTCACGTCTCAAATCCAAGGGCAGTTTTTATGATGGGAGCAGCAACTGGACAGGAAAATGCGCATGAGCAAAGGCATCCAAGGGCAGGAATCAGATTGGCAATCAGCTCACGGGTTTAATGCCACCACGCCAATTCGAGCCGATCGCCATCCCTTTCCCCTGTTGCTGTATCTGGAATGGGGGTTGTTAGGACTTGCTATCCTCAGCCAGCTTTTGCCCAGTCCGTTTCGCGATACCCTACCGCTGTTCAAATCTCTAGCGTTGTTTTGCACGATCGCCTTTGGGGTCATGGGCCTCTATTTGCCGCGCAATTCATCGCAACTCGCTTGGATATTGTTGCAGCTCAGCTTGATGGGATTAGCAGGCTGGTGGGGCGGTTTTCGAGGCGTGCGGCTGTTTCCTTTGCTCTGCATTGTGCTGGTTTTGCGCAGCAGTTTGGTCCTACCTTTATCGGGCAGACTGATCACCAGCGGCATTGCTTACTTGCTGTTTCTGGTGTTGTTGCTGACTCGCCTTGCGGCATTGCCGATCGCCCGGTTGTCGTTACGTCAAGGCACAGAGAGACCGTTAATTGGCGCATTTGCCTTTAACTCAGCGCTGCTGCTGTTTTTGGCGATCGGATTTGTCTTGCTGCTGGTGCATGCCTTGATCACGGAACGGCGAAGCCGCGATCAGTTGCATCAGGCCCATACTCAATTGCGGCAGTACGCGCTGCAGGTCGAGGATTTAGCGATGGAACAGGAGCGCAACCGGATTGCCAGAGAGATTCATGACTCACTCGGTCATGCCCTCACTGCTTTGAATCTGCAACTCGAAGGAGCCTTGAAGCTGAGTACTGCTAACCCAACCCGATCGCAAGAATTCTTGAAAGAAGCAAAAATGCTGGGATCAAAAGCTCTTCAGGAAGTGCGGCGAGCAGTGACTGCCATGCGGGCCGATCCGTTAGCAGGCAAACCCCTATCTGAATCCTTGCAAAAGCTGATCGAAGAATTCCAGCGGCACAGCGGCATCGAACCCCATTGCCAGATTCAGCTGAATCAACCCCTATCTCCGGAGCTGAGTATGGCCGTTTATCGAGTGGTGCAAGAGTCGCTAACCAACATCAGCAAATATGCCAAGGCTACTCAAGTAACGATCGACCTCACTACCCAGGCCGATTGGCTGTACCTCCGCATTCAAGATGACGGCTGTGGCTTTGACCCTGATCAAAATCAAGCCGGATTCGGGCTACAAGGCATGAGAGAACGGGTTACAGCTCTGGGTGGACAAATTCAAATCCACAGCCAACCGTACCAAGGCTGCTGGATCGTGGCCCAACTTCCAATTCGCCCTACCTGAACTGCAATTGCTCAAAATTTAAAACTCAAAATTCAAACCATGATTCGCGTTCTCTTAGTCGATGACCAAAGCTTAATCCGGCGCGGCCTGCGAGCATTGCTAGAACTGGAGGCTGATTTAGCGATCGTCGGCGAAGCTGAAAATGGTCAAATGGCGATCGAACAGGTGCAAGCTCTCCAGCCAGATGTGGTGCTGATGGATATTCGGATGCCAATCATGGATGGGGTGGCTGCGACCGACAAAATCATGCAGCAATTTCCCCGGACTAAAGTGCTGGTGCTGACCACCTTCGATCAGGATGACTATGTGACGCAAGCCCTGCAAAAAGGAGCCGTGGGCTATCTGCTGAAAGACACCCCTTCAGAAGAACTTGCAACCGCCATTCGATCGGTCCAGCGCGGCTATCACCAACTCAGTCCTGGACTGCTGCAAAAGATCCTGACTCAAGCTACCCAGCCCGCTCCCCCTGAACTGCCACCCGGATTTGCTGAGTTGACGCCTCGTGAAAAAGAAGTGCTGCGGCTGATCGCCCAGGGAGCCAGCAATCGCGAAATTGCCCAGCAGCTTTACATCTCAGAAGGTACCGTGAAGAATTACGTCACCAGCATTTTGGGTCGCTTGAACTTGCGCGATCGGACCCAGGCCGCAATTTTTGCCCATTCCGTTCTGCCTTTATTAACCCCAGATTAGCCTTAGATCCAGTCAGGAACGATCAGGAAGTAAAGTCAAATCCGATCGCCCAATTGGAAGCCACCCTTTAGGATCAAGAGGAGATGATTCTCATCCTGAGCTTCCCACCCACTCAACATTGAAAAAATCTATGGATTGTTATGAGCCTGACTGAACAGATTTTGGCCCAGCTTCCCGGCAATGCCCTGGACGGGTTACAGCGTGCCGATCGCCTCTGGCAAGCCTATCGAGAAGACACGTTACCGATCAACACGGTGGTCAAAGAAGTGGCTGAACCATTGGATATTGTGGATTGGGATGTGGTGATTTGTGGCGGCACCTTGGGGATTTTGATCGGGACAGCATTGGCCCAACAGGGTTGGCGTGTGGCGCTGCTTGAAAGAGGGCAGTTGCGCGGTCGCACCCAGGAATGGAATATTTCGCGACGAGAACTGCAAGTTTTGATTGACCTGAATTTGCTGACGTCAGCGGAATTAGAGCAGACGATCGCCACTGAATATAATCCGGCCCGTATTTGTTTTCACGAAGGGGTGGAAGTTTGGGTAGAAGATGTGCTGAATGTGGGAGTCGATCCAGTCTTTTTGCTGGAAACGCTGAAAACCAAATTTCTGGCCGCAGGCGGAAAACTGTTTGAACATACTGGATTTGATGCGGCGATCGTCCATACCAACGGTGTCCAGGTCACGGCAACTCCCAGTTCGGATCAAGCCCCTGGAATCACTCGCTTTAAAGCACGGCTGTTGTTGGATGCCATGGGGCATTTTTCGCCGATTGCTCGTCAGGTTCGGCAGGCTGCAAAACCCGATGCCGTTTGCCTGGTGGTTGGCACTTGCGCACAGGGATTTCCAGACAATCAAACGGGTGATTTGTTTGCATCGTTTACGCCCTTGCAAAATCAATGTCAGTACTTCTGGGAGGCATTCCCTGCCAAAGATGGCCGCACCACCTATCTTTTCACCTATCTGGATGCTGAGCCTAAACGTCCGAGTTTGGCAGATCTCTTCGAAGATTATTTCCAACTCTTGCCCCAATATCAGCAGGTTGAACTCTCGCAGCTTCAGTTTCAGCGGGCCTTATATGGCTTTTTCCCCTGCTACCGCCAGAGTCCTTTGCGATCGCCCTGGAACCGCATATTGGCGATCGGAGATAGCAGCGGTAATCAGTCACCCCTCAGTTTTGGTGGATTTGGAGCGATGATTCGCCACCTGAAACGGCTGAGTCAAGGCATTCAAGCGGCATTGACCAGTGATTCACTGCAAGCGACCAATTTGGCCCTATTGCAGCCTTACCAACCTAGTCTGGCGGTCACCTGGTTATTCCAGCGCGCCATGAGTGTGAGCCTTGACCAGCAAATTCCGCCGAATCAAATCAACCAGCTTCTATCCGCCGTATTTGAGCAAATGCAGCAGTTAGGTGACGATGTCTTGAAACCGTTTTTGCAAGATGTCGTTCAATTTCCGGCGCTGTTTCGCACAATGCTACGGGTCTCGATCGCCCGACCAGATCTGGTGCTGAAAGTGATTCCTCAAGTTGGTATTCCTACCTTGCTGGCCTGGATGGGACATTATCTCGCTTTGGCTGCTTACAGTGGACTCTATCCGATCGGTCGAACCATCCAACCCTGGCTACAGGGATTACCGGCTGCACAGCGTTATCAGTTCGATCGATGGGTGGAGGCATGGCAGTTTGGCTCAGGCCAAGACTATGACTGAATGTTGATTAAGTCACGATTAATCAATTGCCACCCTACCTCTACTTGTCCCTATTGGCTTGGTATCATGCCACTTTTCTCAAGTTAGAGATATATTGCGAGCTGGCCTCAGAAGTGTAGATTTTAGGTAGATTAAATCTCTTATCTCTTGCTTAAGGACGTTGTCAAAACACGTTCGTTCGTCAATCTTGATACTTATCAGCACCTTTTAATTGAGATATTAAGTGCTCTACATCGCTTCATTAATCGTCATTTAACCAATTTTTATGAGTTCAAATAAAACATCATCGGTGTTTTAGGTGAGTTCTGGTATATTTGCTTGCTTTGTCTACAAATTTGGATTAGGCTGGCATCTTTTTTGCTAGATTTAAGCAACTCGTCATCTAGTTAGAAATACTGAGTTCCTGAGATGAAAAAATCACTCTATATCCTGTCTCAGTTTAGTGACCGCGACTTTGACTGGTTAATGGCTGCGGGAAGGCGTAAAGCGGTTCCTGCCCAAAGTATTCTGATTCATAAAGGTGAGCCGATCGACGCCTTTTATATTGTCCTGGCTGGTACACTTGCCGTTTCCCTTGAGCATAGAGACGGTGAGGAAATTGCCCAACTGCACATGGGGGAAATTGTGGGGGAAATTTCATTTATCGATGCTCGGCCTCCAGCGGCAACCGTGACGGCAATCGAAGATTCACTGGTGTGGACGATTCCGCGTACCCAACTTGCGGCCAAACTGCTGCAAGATGTGGAATTTGCCAGCCATTTCTATCACGCTCTGGCCGTCTTCTTGACCGATCGCTTGCGAGGTACAGTAGAGCGTTTAGGTTTTGACAAAGCTTACCCCATCGATGATGAGGAAATTAACATCAATCCTCAAGTCGCTGACAATCTGGACCTCGCTAAAGCAAGGTTGTCCTGGTTGCTAAACCGTTTACGAGACAGCTAAGTATGGATTTTTCGATCGCGCGCCAGCGGTTTTATCAAGAAATTCGTCAAACCAATCCTGAAATTAGTTTGGCCAGAGCAGCTCTTTATATCGCCCAGGAAGAATATCCCGATCTGGTCGTTGAAACTTATCTCGATCGACTGGATCAAATCGCCGTAGAAATCGCAGAGAAACTGCCAGCAAGCCGCTATCCCCTGCGTGTGATTCAAACTATCAACCAATATCTTTACGAGGAGCTCAAGTTTAGTAGCAATCTTGAGCAATACTACGATCCTCGCAACAGCTACTTGAATCAGGTGCTCGATCGGCGGCTAGGCATTCCAATCACCCTATCGCTGGTTTATCTAGAAGTGGCCAATCGACTTGGCTTTCCCATGGTTGGTATTGGCATGCCTGGGCACTTTCTAATTCGACCGGTGATTGACGACATGGAAGTTTTTGTCGATCCGTTTCACCAGGGAGAAGTGCTATTTGCTGAAGATTGCCAGAACCGTCTCAGTGAAATTTTTGGCCGTTCTGTTGAATTGCGTCCAGAGTTTTTAGCTGCAGTCAGTCCCCAACAGTTTTTGGCTCGGATGCTCGGCAACTTAAAGGCGATCTACCTGTCTAAAAGCGATGCTCCTAAAGCCCTTGCTGCCATAGAGCGAATCTTGTTGCTATTTCCCAACGCAATTTCAGAACGACGCGATCGCGGTCTCCTCTATTACCAAATGGGACGTTGGACCGAAGCGCGGCTGGATCTGGAGGCTTATTTGGCCCAATCTCCAACTGCCAAAGATGCGATCGCCATTCGCAGTATGCTTCGGCAGATGCAGCAAAAAGGGTCAGAATTTTGAGTATCGGCCCAATTTGAGTAGGGAGTTGTGTCAGACTAGCTGCCTATATACCTGCTGTTTATATATTCACACTATTCAGGTGAAAAAGTGAAAAATCTGAAGTCATTTCGCTAAATATAGCGATCGAATCGGCGAAACTGAGCTATAAAGACACTATCCATCCTTCTGGATGCGCTTCTTTTCGCAACTGGCTCAAGTATTATGACTGACCTGCTGCAACCGACTCTGGCAACCCAGGCTCCCCAAGCTCGATCGCTACCTGCAATCCATCGCGTTAACTCACCCGATCCAACTATCCTGCGGCAAACCGTCCTGCGGTGGCAATCAGCCATTTTCAGTTCAGCAGCGATTCAGCTACCTGGATCTGGCGATCGCTTCACGACGCTACATCATTTGGTTAAACGCATTGCTCAGATTAGAGCGAGTGGCACTGCTGCAATCTCAAATTCAAGTGCTGACTCTTCCCCAAGCTTGCTGGAACAGGTGAGGCCAGAAGCCCAGGCCGTGTTAGCTAGCCTGACGTCGATCGAATCTCTGTCCGATCAGGAAGTTGCAACAGTCGTCGATCCGCAACAATCAGCCCAATCCTTGCAAACGCTAATTCCCTGGCTGTTGTGGAATCTTGTGCAAACCACCCATGAGGCAGTACAGCTGATTGAAGGGTTTACTGGACAAATCAGGCAAGCTGAAACCTGGCAGTCAGGCACAATCCGGCTCGTTGTTGGATTAAAGCTGACCCAGGCCGCCACAACTTATGCCTTTGATTTGGTTACCCAGCAGGCCTTACCTCCATTGCTTGCCCGGGAAACCCAGATTCGTGCAGAAGATCTGCCAGGGCATGTGTTGCTGCAATCTACATCTACGGTGGGTGCAGTACTCCAGGGATTCATTGCTCAGCTCAAAACGCATTCTGTCTTGCAGCATTATTGGACAGGCTTTGCGGCCAGCTGGTTAATTCCCCATCACCCCTGGCAATCAGGACTGGCTGTTTTAGAACTCGGGTTTGAATTTATCCCCACTGCGTCGAGCTTGGCTGCCCAAGGTGACAATTCGAGAAATGCTGCCGTTCAGCCCTGCGTGAAATTTAGTCAACGCGCCTGGTTGGAGCAACACATCAGCACTGCCGTTGAGCACCAACTGACCCAAGTGCTGCATGCCATTCTACCTGCCTTGAGGCACTTGCCAGAGGAACCTGATGTTGCGCTGGCTCACGTTGTCGAACAGGGCTGTGCTGCCATGGATGAGCTTCAGTGTTCTTTAACCTTAGCCAGCCGCACCTTTGGGCAACAGCCACTCTGCCTGGATGCCTTAGGGCTACGCCTACTCTGGAATATCAATCGGACTGCTTATGAGTTGATGCAGTTGACGAGTGGGACGAGCGTAACTTTGTTAGCGCCCCAGGCTGATTGGCAAAAGGGGGCACTCCGATTTGTAATGCATCTGGTGCTGCGAACCCCTAATCAGGTTTGGCAATGGGATCTAGTTCAGCGCAGTGCTGCGGCCACGCTGGTTTCTCCCTCTTCTGATGCGATCGTCCAAGCCGATCATGCTTGGTGTGTTGAGCCAATTGTGTTGCGGGATCTAGAAGCCCAAATTTGGCAATTGATTGAACAAGCCGCACCTGAGATTGCCATGCTGCGGACGACAACAGAAGCGATCATCACCCTCGGGCAGGTGGCAGAGCTGGGGACTGTTCAGCTTGTAGCAGCTTTTGAATTTACCCCAGTCCAGGATCAGGAAACCTGAAGCCCATCCAGCCACTTCCTATGCCTCAGTCTCGCAGCTTGGCGCAACCTCGGCCTCAGTGGTTGAGAAAGAGTTGCCACAACCGCAACTGCTAACGGCATTTGGATTACTAAATCGAAATCCACCCCCCATCAAATCCTCAGAGTAATCCAGGTTCAACCCTTGCAGGTAGGGCCAGCTTTGAGAATCCACAACAACTTGAATCTCTTCACAGAAGAAAGTGCGATCGTCCGGTTGAGTCGCTTCGTCCAGACCCAATACATAGCAGAACTCTGAGCAACCACCGGGCTGAATTCCTACCCGAAAGGCGGAAGTGGCATTTTCATGCTTGGACTGCATCCGTCGGATCTCTTGAAGTGCGGCGGCGTTAAGGTGAATCATAGTTGCGCTCTGATTTTTGCCATGATCATCTTACATTGCGGCTTCTGCTTAAAAGCGGCTTCCCCTTAAAAAACAAGAGGAGCCGAACATGCCGACTCCTGCTTGCAAAGGTTTCAATGAATTGGGATAGGTCGGCTCAATTAGCCACGCGCATAATCATCCTGGTAACGGACAATATCGTCTTCCCCTAAATATTCGCCATTTTGCACTTCGATCAGGATGAGCGGAATCACACCGGGATTTTCTAACCGATGCTGAGTGCAGGCAGGAACATAGGTCGATTGGTTGCAGAACAGCAACTTTTCATCGTTGCCGCAAAAGACCTTCGCCGTTCCAGAAACCACAATCCAGTGTTCACTGCGATGATGGTGCATTTGGAGGCTGAGCCGATGACCGGGCTTCACCTCAATCCGCTTAATTTTGTAACCCTGCCCTTCTTCTAGAATTGTGAACGATCCCCAGGGGCGGAGTTCAGTCGCTGCAACTCCTTTGGGAATACTAGGATTCGTCAGTGCTAATGATGTTGTGGATTGAGCTTTTTCTTTTGGTTGAGCCACAGTAATTCTCCTTAGGACGATTGCAAGACCGAGTTCAAGAAGTAGTAGGTTCTGCAACGATGGGTTGAATATCGTAAGACATGAAAACCGACATTTAACATATCAGAATGTTCCCGGCGTTCGCAGCATTTCTAACGTCACTTCTCAGGATTTACATCTACTCTTCATCGTCGTCACACCAGGTTTAACAGAGCTTCATCACTGCTGTTGAACACACGCGGCATCAAAGAAGACTTAGCACTTTAGTTCTAGGGCTGAATGTAAACACCGATACCATTATGAACTCTTGCGGCTGTGCTGGCCGATCGATTCAGCAGTTTCCCGCCCAGATAAAGTGTGGTCGAGCTACCTCCATCCAAATTCAGGGCATTGATCACGCCCAACCGCTGCACAATTTTTGCCACCTCTGCCAGAGTTGGACCTGAACCCCCAATGCGATTATTCACCGTCATCAACAATAAAGTTCCTTGAGGTGTGGTAGCAATAACGCTGCGAGGAGCTGATTCTTGGATAAAATTGGTCGAAAACCGTTCAGATTGAGGATTAAGCACAATTTTTTGATCCTGAATCAGCAGTGGTCCCGCTCCCAGGACTTGAGCATATTGATTAAATTTCTCAGGCTGGATAGCCGTTTCAATCTGTACTTCACTGCCCGGAGCCAGATCAGCCAGAACACTTTGATCCGCTCTGGCTACTAGCAAGTAGCCGTCTGCAGGAATGGCCACCTTGGTCTGACCTGCTTTTGCAGATTGTTTTCGATCGATAATTCGGTTATTCTGCACCGTGATCAGCGCCTCGGAATCTGTAATGTTGGTGTAATCACGGCCCCAATCTGGCGTGTAGCGAGCCACCCCTGCACCCACAAAGCCGCTATTGGTAGACTGCATCACCAACCGCTGCCCCGTTGCAGTCAAGAGAGTTTCTTGTAAAGCCAAATGCCCAACTGTCACATCGCCCGTATCATTCCAACCGATCGCTCCACGATTGAGAATGGGGCCAGAGATCCAGCGATTATTGCTGCGAATGGCTCCCAGGGGCAACTGGTTGTTGCGATTAAAGAATCCGGCGTTGATGGCTGCCACGACCTGAGTGCGTTGAGCTGTCGAAAACAGTGGAGCAGTGCCGACATTACCATTGGTGCTGCCTAGAATTGGCTTGAGCGATACTCCAGGTTGGTGAGGATCAACCTCCAACCCAATCACCGGAAACTGGCCGCTATCGATGCTGACCCAATGCTGTTGCCAACGCACGCCTGGAGCCCAGAGAATATCTCGCTCCACCATATAGCCCGATCGCAGATCAATCAGCAAACGATTGGGATTATTCAGCGACCAAACCCGAGGCCGCAGACTTTTGTCATAGGTAAAGCGAAATTGGGTGCGATTGCCATTGGCTGACACTGTCCATGACTGAATGTATTTACCCGCTTTGGCGCTAAAGTTACGCAGCACTGTCGGATCGATCTGCGCATCCAAAATCACGGTGGTTTCGCCACTCTGTTCATTTACCTGCCAGGGAGCCGTTTGATTCAGATCCACCACAATGCGATCGCCCCAACTTTGTGCCCCTTGCCGCACCGCTGTTACTTGGGCAGTCGGTGTAGCAATTTGTAGCGTTTGGCCCTGCACCTGCACCTGCCAGCCAAATTGTTGAGCCAAGCTCGTGATGTCAAGATAACGATACTGTTGGGTTAACCAGGTTGCTAGATGGATCGGAGTGGTTCGCTGATCAGAAAACCATTCGATCGGCTGTTGCGTGAAATCGTTGGTGTCCAGTAACTCAACCCCTGTGGCATCCACCAGACCAACATCAGCAATCCCCAAGGTTTGTTGTCGCTGACTCCAGGGAATGGAGAGAGTACGACCATTGACGCTCACCTGACCGCCCTGTCTCGTAATCGAAACTGGGATAGATGCCTGAGCCAACGTGGGTACCCAGGCAGGACTGCGGGCCGCTGCAATCAGCGTTGAGGGCTGAAAAGATTCTGCGTTGCCCTGTTGGCGCGTAATGGTGAGTGACAGCGCTGCCACTAGCAAAGGAGATATGAGCACCACTCGGAACCGCCCAAAGGGGGATGAACGCGGCAAGTAGGTGCTTTGAAATCGACGGTGTCGCAACCGACGATGACGAATTCGATCTCTAACCACGGTAATTTAGACCTAATGTGTGAGAAGTAGAGGATATAAAGAGAGGAGGGTGGAATATGAGGGAAATTGCCTAATAGAACCTGAATTTGACAGATAAATCAGCAGTTGTGATTTTCTTACCTATCAAAATCAGCAGTGCTGTCGAGCAAATTCTGATTTTGTCTTTCCAGAATTTCTCACCTTGCCCCAGAAGTGGAATAGCTGTTTACAAATCGTTGCTGACTGTTCCTCCTCACTGCGTCGATCCCCAAGCTTGGCAGACCGACAATCAAAACAAAAACTAAGTCAATTCAATGCTTTCAGTCCAATTGTCTGAGCACAGATTAATCAACCAAGAATTGTAAAGAGTCACCTCCCTGGCAGCTTTATCGCGTTCGATCCCTCTGTGCGGCAAACTACCCCAAAATGGTTGTGATAAGCACCTTGTCTTTCAGCAATTCGCCTCATAATGAGAAGATGAGGGTCTAGCAGAGTTTCAATGAATGAATTTCACATCTTATTTATTCACTAGAGTATTATCTGATGAAATTTAAGCTGTGAAATAAGGCGAGTTTGGATTCTTTCAAGAGCTTCAATTGCCTTCAAGGCAAGCTTCTGGCGCTATTTCAAGCAAAAATGTAACGGTTTGAGTAGCGATTGTAAGGGATTGTCAAGACGATGCAATTTTTATAATATTTTTACTCTGTCCCTTCACGGAGTTCTCCCTGCGCATTCGCCTTATTCCAGCCAAGCTGGATGGGGCAAATTGCAGTCAATATCGTAGTTCTCCTCAGCAAGCTTAACACCGCTGTAACCCTTAAAAGCCCTAAGACAAGCGGTTCGCAACGATCTTATGTCTCATCGTTGATACTCGATGGCTGCAACAGGGCGATTTCTATGCGTCATTCTAGTTCTCGTTTCGACTGCAAATTATGAAAGATGAGTAAGCGTTAATGAAGATTGTGACTGATTTATTCAGTTGATCAGGTCTAGGGCAGACCATTCATGACTTTGTTCGGTTTTTAAGCGGTTTAGTCACCTCATGGGGAGTATTGCAAGCGTGAGTCAAAATCATTGGAATAGTCAGACGGCCTCTGTTGGATATGCAGGTCAACCTTGGCTGGTAGAAGAGCGGGATGCCTGCGGAGTTGGGTTTATTGCCGATCGGGAAGGCCGCGCTAGCCATGATCTGATTACTAAAGCATTAGCCGCAGTCACCTGCATGGAGCATCGCGGTGGCTGTAGTGCTGACCAGGACTCTGGAGACGGAGCCGGGCTAATGACTGCAATCCCCTGGGAGCTGCTGGAAAAGTGGCTGGTTAGCCAAGGTCAGGAAAATCTGGCGATCGAACATTTGGGTGTTGGCATGGTGTTTTTGCCCGCTACCGAACCTGACATGCAGCAGGCGCGTCAGATTGTGGAACAGGCTGTGGCCGCAGTTGATCTGAAGCTGGTGGGATGGCGAGTAGTGCCTGTAGAACCGTCAGTGCTCGGCATTCAGGCAAAAGAGAACCAGCCTGAAATTGAGCAAATTATTGTGCAGTCTACCCAGACAGGAGATGCTTTAGAACGGCAGCTTTATCTGGCCAGAAAGCGAATTCAACGGGCAATCACAAGTAGTCTGGCCCAGTTTCCGGGACTACAAGACCTGTATGTCTGCTCTTTTTCGAATCGGACGATCGTCTACAAAGGCATGGTGCGATCGGAAGTGCTGAGCCGCTTTTATACTGATCTGACCAACCCGGACTACAAGAGTGTCTTCGCGGTCTATCATCGTCGCTTCAGCACGAACACCATGCCGAAATGGCCGCTGGCTCAACCCATGCGATTTGTAGGCCACAATGGCGAAATCAACACGCTGCTGGGCAACATCAATTGGATGATGGCGCGAGAAGCTGATTTGGAGCATCCAATTTGGGGCGATCAGCTCGACTATCTGAAACCAACCGTCATTCCCGAAAACAGCGACTCTGCCAACCTGGATAACGTGATGGAGATGCTGGTGCGATCGGGCAGAAGTCCACTAGAAGCCGTCATGATGATGGTGCCAGAAGCTTATCAAAATCAGCCCGACCTGGCCGATCATCCCGAAATTGTTGACTTCTACGAGTATTACAGTGGCATTCAGGAACCCTGGGATGGTCCGGCTTTGCTGGCCTTCAGCGATGGTAAAGTTGTTGGGGCAACGCTTGATCGCAATGGGTTGCGCCCAGCTCGTTACAGCATCACTCGCGATGGCTTCATCGTCGTCTCTTCAGAAGCAGGAGTGGTAGAGCTGCCAGAAGCCGAAATTATCGAAAAAGGGCGCTTGGGTCCGGGACAGGCGATCGCAGTCGATCTGGAACACCATGAAATTCTGAAAAACTGGGAAATCAAGCAACGCGTCGCCCAGCAGTATCCTTACGGCGAATGGTTGGCGGCTAATCGGCAAGAACTCCAGCCCCAATCCTTCCCAGATGCCACGCAGCTCAATGCCGAAAGTTTGCTGCGGCAGCAAATCGCCTTTGGCTACACCACCGAAGATGTGGAAATGGTGATTGAGGAAATGGCCTCTCAGGGCAAAGAACCGACCTTTTGCATGGGAGACGATATTCCGCTGGCGGTCCTGTCTGATAAGCCGCGCTTACTCTATGACTACTTCAAGCAGCGCTTTGCCCAGGTGACAAATCCGGCGATCGACCCATTGCGGGAGAGCCTGGTGATGTCACTCTCAACTCAATTGGGCGGACGCGGTAATCTGCTGGATGCCAAATCCGAATATGCCCATTTGCTGAAGCTGGAATCGCCAGTGCTGAATGATGCCGAGCTGGAGCAGATCCGGCAGTCGGGCTTTGCCACCGCCAGTTTATCGACGCTATTCAAAATCGCAGATGGTCCCGATGGTCTACAACATGCTGTTAACAAGCTCTGCCAACAGGCCACAGCTGCGGTGCGTGAAGGCAGCAAAATTCTGATTCTGAGCGATCGTCTAGGCCACACAAACGAATCTACTCAGCTCAATACGGAGTACAGCTACATCCCACCGATGCTTGCCGTAGGAGCCGTACACCACCACCTGATTCGTCAGGGGCTGCGGATGAAGGCATCGATTGTGATCGATACAGCCCAATGCTGGAGCACCCATCACTTTGCCTGTCTGATTGGCTATGGTGCAAGTGCGGTTTGTCCCTATCTAGCCTGGGAAACGGTACGCCACTGGTGGATCAGTCCCAAGACTCAGAAGCAAATGGAAACGGGCAAAATTGGCAAGATCAGCCCCACAGGTGCTCAATACAACTATCGCAAGGCAGTTGAGGCAGGCTTGCTAAAGATCCTGTCGAAGATGGGGATTTCGCTGCTGTCAAGCTATCAGGCAGCTCAAATCTTCGAGGCGATCGGCATTGGCACAGAACTATTGCAGCTAGGCTTCAAGGGTACTGCTTCTCGGTTAGGTGGATTGACCTTGCAGGATCTGGCTCAGGAAGTGATCAACCTGCATCAGCGCGCCTTCCCTGAACTCACGGTTAAGAAGCTGGAAAACTATGGCTTCTTCAATTACAAACCGGGTGGTGAGTATCACATGAACAGCCCCGAAATGGCCAAGCATTTGCACAAGGCTGTCGCTGACAAGAACTACGACCATTACGAGCTGTACCAGAAATATCTGGAAGAACGTCCGCTGACGGCTCTGCGCGATTTGCTGGATATCAAAGGCGATCGGCCTTCCATTCCAATTGAAGAAGTAGAGTCGATCGAAGAGATTGTGCAACGCTTCTGCACTGGTGCCATGTCGCTCGGCTCGCTATCACGCGAAGCCCATGAAACTCTAGCGATCGCGATGAACCGTTTGGGTGGTAAATCCAATTCAGGCGAGGGCGGCGAAGACCCCATGCGCTTCCGGCATCTGGATGATGTGGATGCTAACGGTCTATCGGCCACCTTCCCCCATCTGAAAGGTCTGAAGCAAGGCGACACAGCCAATTCTGCAATTAAGCAAATTGCTTCAGGACGATTCGGTGTTACACCGGAATATCTGATGAGCGGCAAACAGCTAGAAATTAAACTGGCTCAGGGGGCAAAACCGGGCGAAGGCGGCCAGCTACCGGGCAAGAAAGTCAGCCCTTATATCGCAATGCTGCGACGCTCTAAACCGGGCGTAACGCTAATTTCGCCACCGCCGCACCACGACATTTATTCGATCGAAGATTTGGCCCAGCTAATTTTTGACCTGCACCAGATCAATCCAGAGGCGAAAGTGTCAGTCAAGCTGGTGGCAGAAGTGGGTATCGGTACCGTAGCAGCAGGGGTGGCCAAAGCCAATGCCGATATCATCCAGATTTCTGGTCATGATGGCGGCACGGGAGCTTCTCCACTCAGCTCGATTAAACATGCAGGTGTACCCTGGGAACTGGGTGTGACCGAAGTGCATCGGGTGCTGATGGAAAATAAACTACGCGATCGCGTGCTGCTGCGGGCAGATGGTGGCATGAAGACGGGCTGGGATGTGATCATGGCTGCTTTGATGGGGGCAGAAGAGTTTGGCTTTGGCTCCGTTTCCATGATTGCTGAAGGTTGCATCATGGCCCGGATTTGCCATACCAACAACTGTCCAGTTGGGGTTGCGACTCAACAGGAGAAGCTGCGGCAGCGGTTCAGCGGCACACCAGAGCATGTGGTCAATTTCTTCTACTTCGTGGCGGCAGAAGTGCGATCGCTCCTGGCACGTTTGGGCTATCGATCGCTCAAAGATGTGATCGGACGGGCTGATCTGCTGAAAGTCCGTGAGAATGTGCGAATCACTAAAACTCAGGCGCTGAACCTGGATTGCCTGATCAACCTGCCTGATACCCGTACCGATCGGTCCTGGCTGGAGCATACGCTGGTCCACAGCAATGGTCCTGTGCTGGATGACGAAATTCTGGCTGATCCAGAGATTCAAGCTGCAATTCGTGGGCAAGGGACGGTCAGCAAAACCTATCGCGTGGTGAATACCGATCGGTCCGTTGCAGCCCGCGTTTCAGGAACCATTGCCAAACAATATGGCGATAACGGTTTTGAAGGGCAAATTACGCTCAACTTCCAGGGCAGCGTTGGCCAAAGTTTCGGAGCATTCATTCTGTCAGGTTTAACCCTCAACTTGGAAGGAGAAGCCAATGACTATGTCGGCAAAGGCATGAACGGCGGTGAGATCGTGATCAAACCGGCAGCAGCCGTGACTTACGATCCTTCAGAAAACGTGATTGTTGGCAACACCTGTCTCTATGGCGCGACGGGCGGCACTTTGTTTGCAAACGGTCAGGCAGGCGAGCGGTTCGCGGTTCGCAACTCGTTTGGTAAGGCTGTGATTGAAGGGACAGGTGATCACTGCTGCGAATATATGACGGGTGGCGTCATCGTCGTGCTGGGCAAATCAGGACGCAACGTCGGTGCTGGGATGACTGGGGGCTTAGCCTACTTCCTGGATGAAGATGGCAGCTTTCCCACGAAGGTCAACCCAGAAATTGTCAAAGTGCAGCGGGTGGTGACTTCTGCGGGAGAGCAGCAACTCAAAGACCTGATCCAGGCCCATGCGGATCGCACCAATAGCGCCAAAGCCAAGCGGATTCTAGAGCAATGGTCTGACTATCTGCCTAAGTTCTGGCAGGTGGTGCCGCCTTCAGAAGCGGATAGTCCAGAAACAAATCCCAACGCAACAACTGAGAAAGTTTTGTCTCCGGTGCAATAGGTTTCATTACTCCTGAGTTCTGGGGAGGAGATCATCCTCCCTTTTTTTATCGGCCTGAATGATATCAAAATTGACATCTTTAAAATATCAAACTAGGATATCTGTATCGGACAGCCCCCGTCCGTCCACCTAAATTTCATTGATTTCTCAGGAGTAAGGCGTGAGTTTAAGTAGCGATCGGCCTGCTGGTGTGCCCTTTGTGTTGTTGTTGAGCGTGGTAATTGGTTCGATCAGTCTTTTTAGCCTGGTCAAAGGAGGATTACAGGCTTTTGGCTTCAATTCAACCAGTTACCCCTCTGCCAATTTGGGATTAACGATGAACGCAGAATCTCTAGAAGCTAGATTGCAGCAGGCCGAAAACGAATTACAGCAAGTTAAGCAGAGTGAAAAACAGAAAAATGATGCGCTCTGGGATGCCAACACGCAACTTGCCCAAACTCAACAAGCATTGAGCGCCAAAGAACAAGAGCTTGCGACGGCTAATCAGCAAATCCAAGCATTTCAAACTGAATTAACCAACAAAACTCAAGAAATTGAGAGTCTGAATGGCTCGATCGCCCAACTTACTGGAGAGAACCAACTCCTGGCAACTTGCATTTCTGATGTGAATGACTTGATTAGTTCGATCGATCAGTTAAATCTTCTCTCTGCTCCTGGTCGGCTGTACAATCTGGTTAACTCTTTCACCCTGAGAGAAGGAGCTTGCAGCCGTGCTAGTGTGCTCATTCCGAATATTCTTGTAGTCGATCTAGGAATCAGCAATCCGGTTACGAATGAACCACCTCAACCCCAGACACGGGACGGATTTCAGTTCAGAATGGTACCCACTGTGCAAGCCAACATAGACTTTAGCCCTAGAGTTAGTCAGTCAGCACAACCAATTCCGCATCCGCACTTCCGCCAGCCTCGACGCATTCGTCGCCGTTGATTTTCACTGCTCAAGTCGGTAGCTCGATATGGTTGTGGACTGATTACTAATTGTCACAAGCTCAAGAAGCTTTACGATTGACCCCAACTTGCTTCTCTATGCTTAACCTGAACTGACGTTAATTATTTGATCATCGCAACTGGATAGTCTGGATTGTCAGGATTTGGTACCAAGCGTTGATTTTTACAGTCAGGCAAGAGATCCAATAGCTCTAGCACCACTTGACCGATCAAAACCTCGGTGCCGACCACAAGCGCCTCAACAGATGTTCTTCTACCTTCACATTCAATTTCCACTGGCTCTGTGACGCCGACGAGTTCCTGGAATCCATTGGCATACTGGGCAGTCTGCTGTCCGATAATTCTTAAACCCAGCTCTTCTACCAGATTGGGCGGAATCACCAACGTTAGTGCGCCTGTATCAACCAGTGCCTCAGCTTCAATCTGGCGCAACAACCGGGGTGCAAGCAGCCCCCTGGCAACCAGTGCTTTATCAATGGCGTTAACTAGCTTGGTCTGAGTGCGAACAGCTCCCACAGGCTCCGGGTTCATCAAAGATTGCTCTTTACTGCTTTTGGCTCAACAATCTTATGCTTACACAAAATCGGCACGGCTAATAACGCGCAGGCTCGAATCTTCAATCCGCAGTAAATTGCTGCCTTCTAGCTTCACCACCACATCGTTTTGCTGTTGCTTCAGGGTGAGTTTGCCAAATTTAATTCCCACCAAGTCAATCTTATCTTGGTTGTTTTTAAAGTCAGTGATCCGATCAAATCCTTCTCCCCGACGAATCACGATCCGATCGCGCCCAGATCCAGTTGTGACCACATCATTGCCAGCCTCACCGTCTAAGCGATCGTTGCCAGTTCCACCAATCAGCGTATCGTTGCCCAAGCCACCCACCAGAATGTCGTTACCTGTATCCCCCGCTAGACGATCGTCACCTTCATTTCCCAATATCAGATCATCCTCACCCAGACCCGAGATGGTATCATTACCACCCAGCCCGCTCAAATTATCTTTGGTAGATGTTCCGGTTAATAGATTATCTCCGCTTAGATCAGGAGTTTGAGTTAGTGTCAAAGCATATTGAGTGGAATCATATGCTGACCCAGATACTCCGATAAAGTAAGTTCCTGCGGACAAGACTGTAGAAAAGCTGTCATTTTTGACATATCTACTCTCAATCACCTCCCCGCTGTCAGCGATACCGTTTGCATTTCGGTCAGCGCCAATAGTGATATAAACATCATCCGTCTGCCTGCTGCTAACTAAGCCAAGAGTACTGTTTTGAGTCAGAGTGAACTTGTAGAAGTCAGCTTCATCTAACTTGCCTACATAATCATTCAGACTGCGTTGTCCAGAAAGGACTCCTAAGTCGAGCGCTTGAGCGGGGATAGTTCCAGGATCTGGAGAAATATTGCTGGGTTTGAAAGTTTCGGCTAACCGGAGACTGTATGAATAGGACTTTGAGGTATCTTGTGACAGCTTAATAACTGAAGTTTAGACTAATCGGTGAAGAAAAGCGGTCAGCACAAACAACGAGGTGACCGCTTATATAGTCAAGAGAGTTTCAAATTCCTTGACTATGAGCCATTTTGACAAGCTTCAGACATTCCGGCACAAAGCCTATCGTTTAATGGGGAACGGTCGAGATGCCCTCTTTGACCTGATGGATGCCGTGCTGACCAGTCGAAGTGTTTCCTCGCTTGCAGAACTCTCTTTATCCCCACTGTTTCGCCGACAGTGGTCGAGTGTGTATGAGTCTTTGCAAGATAGTGACCCACCCCGACTGAAACTGATGGAACTCTATCTAGAGCAGATCGAGCAAGGACATCAGCCTGTTTTGGCAGGAGACCATACTGCTTGGTCTCGGTTGCAGGCAGAAACCTTACGCGAACGTACCTAT
>LUGL01000202.1 GCA_002796835.1 Elainella saxicola E1
TGTTCCACAGTCGGTACGTAAATCCCCCGTAGTCGTCCAGCCGCTAACTGGCTTGAGAGCTTGTCGGCATCTCGGTTGTCGGTTTTGACTCGGTTGTGAGCTGCCACTTCCACCGCCGCCGCATGAACGACTTTGCTGTCAATGCCTTGTTTGAATAGTTCACGATGCAAGACAAATCCTGAAAATCCGGCTTCGTAAATGGTATGAATGGTTCCTCCTGAGAAATATTTTAATAACTGCTGGGCAAGGTCTGCGGGTCGAGCGGCGGTGCTCCATTTTTTGACAATGGTTTGACCAACTCGGGCAACGACAACATACGTCTTTTTGTGAACATCAATGCCGACGTAAATCTGCTCACCGTCATAAGATTGGAGTGGTGTGGTGTTTTTCATGATGTCCTCCTAATTCTTGGGCTTGGTAACTTCAAGATAACGGGGGAGCAGTGCCTTTGATTAAACACCACACTATCCACCATAGGATCACAATTCTGGGGGACTTCCGAACCGAATTTCTTGCTCAAAGTCCCCCAATTTTGGGGGATTTAGGGGGCCGGAAGGACTTCTGTATACAAGGCAGCCTTAGAGTAGAAGAAAGTGGAAATGCGATCGGTAATTTTGACGAAAAATCCAGCGAATGCAGTCGATTTTTGAGGAGTCAGCTCAGGGTTTTTACCAAAATTGTCACGATTATTGAAAACAAAAGAATGATTATCGAAAAGGTTAGAAGGTTATTGATAGATCCCTTGAGCGGATTGATAGATCGAATTCCGATCATCGAAAACCTCATGGGAATTATAGAAAAAGTTCTAATGATTTTAAAAAATGGAATTCCGTTTTCTATATTTGTAAGTAGCGGATCGATAGATCAAATTCCGATCATCGAAAAGGTTCTGATGATTCCTGTTTTGATAAGAACAATTTCTGTTTTGCGACCTATTTTTTCGATCGGCCTTGCAATCATTCTAATTAACAGACTTATCTTTGCGATCAACGGACCAATTCTTGCGATCAATAGACCAGTTGATAGGACGATCGAACCAATCAGCATCGATTTGCTTGCTTGCTCAACGCTCATCATTCATATCAATCAAGAAAAGATTCTTCTGATTGAAAGCGATCGACTAATCTCTCAGCCGATCGCCCTTGAGAATTCACTATAGATCGTGGATTTAATCAATCCGCAAATTGTACGGGCGGGTTTAGCAGATCAATCTACCTCCTGCAATGGATTCGACAGCAAAACCCGCCCCGACCGATTGTTAACGCACCAGAACAGACATGTATTTGCCTTCGAATGGGGCTGGAATGATCGGCGTGAATTTCACTCTATCAGTCGCGATTCGTTTCACGTAGAACTCGTTGATCGTATGTAGAACTTGTTCCCTTGTGCCAATAATCCAGATTTGTGATTTATCGGTAGCAGAAACGGGCAGCAGTTCGTTGAACTCTGTAGACATAGTATTTTCCCTCTTTGAGGTTGGGTTTGTGGAGAAGAAAAGCCCAAGGTATGACTGTCTAGCCGTTGCGAAGCCCTGAAGATCGATTAAGATCTCAGCAGGCTAGTGGTAAGTCAATAAAAGGATGACGGGTAAAAAGAGTAAGATGAAGTTAGTGCAATCAAGGTGCTGGCATGGTCAAAAAGTACATCGTAAGTTTAAGCGAAGTAGAACGGCAAGATCTTGAACAGATGGTTACAAAGGGCAAACGAGCTGCTTATACGATCAATCATGCTCGGATTCTCCTGAAAGCAGATTGTAATCAAGCGAACGGGAGTTGGTGTGATCAGAAGATAAAAGATGCCTTTGGCATGAGTATCAGAACGATTGAGCGAGTGCGCCAACGTTTTGTCGAAGAAGGACTGGATTCGGCGTTGAAGTGCCGTCCCGGTGGTGGTCGAAAACGGAAATTAGATGGTGCCCTTGAGGCGCATTTGGTGGCATTGCGCTGTAGCGAAGTTCCTAAGGGAAGGGGGCGATGGACGTTGCGGTTATTAGCAGATCAGATGGTCGAGTTGGACTATGTTGAGCAACTCAGCCACGAGAGTGTACGACAAGTGCTTAAAAAAACGAACTGCAGCCCTGGCGACAAGAGTGCTGGGTAATTCCACCTGAACAATCAGCCGAGTTTGTTTGGCGCATGGAAGGTGTGTTGGAGGTGTATCAAACGGCTTATAACCCCAAGATTCCTGTGATCTGCATTGATGAGGCAACCAAGCAATTAGTCAAAGAAACCGTGGTTCCAATTCCTGCTGAACGGGGACAACCCGAACGGGTCGATTATGAATATGAACGCAATGGTACAGCGAATCTGTTTATGGTTTGTGAACCAATGGTCGGATGGCGACGGGTAGAAGTAACGCAGCAACGCACGGCCATCGATTATGCTCACTTGCTTAAAACATTGGTCGATTCAGATTATGTGCAGGCAGAAAAACTGATTGTGATTCAAGATAATCTTAATACGCATTCACCCGCATCGCTCTACAAAGCGTTTGAACCACAAGAAGCGCAACGAATCTTGAGTCGGTTGGAATTTTGTCATACACCCAAGCATGGGAGTTGGTTAAATATGGCAGAAATCGAATTGAGTATTCTCAGCCGTCAATGTTTAGATCGTCGCATTCCTGATTTGGAGACGCTCAAGTCCGAGGTTGATGTTTGGCAGGACAATCGCAACCATGAAGAAACCTGGATTGATTGGCGGTTTACAACAGCCGATGCCAGGGTCAAATTACACAGACTTTACCCGTCAATCATTAATTGACTGACCACTAGCCTCTGGTCGAAACAGAGCGTTAGACAGCTGGCTATGAGTGTGCCTTCACTTGTAGTCAGCGCCATACCTTGAACAGATCTACTGGTGTCTTGGTTAATCTGAAAAACCAGTGTTGTTCAGCATAAAACAAAGTTCAGCGACACACAAGCGTATTCAAGCATTTGTCAATATTTTGTGACGACTCTAGTGGGGCGATCGACCCAAATCCAGAACTTGATGCTGGCAACCCTGTGACTGATTCTGCCGATCCCCTGATCACCATAGTCCTTATAGGCAGTGCGATAGTCACCTGCCCGTCTTCCACTTTGGAGAATTGTTTCGGCATTATCCAAAATCAGCAGACAGCACCAGTTGCGTAAATAATGCAGCAGTTAGGATAGTCGCCCTGCTGTTTCCTGGCGATCCGACAGAAATTCGATGAGGTCTGCCAATCGATCAAACAACGGCGGAGCAGGACGGAGCGATCGCCAAATGCTCGGTTCGAATGGGGGTCGGTCAGTGCCTAGCTTGTCTAATTTGTCTAATTTATTGTATAAGTCAACTTTTATATAGAATAAACGCATATAATTCTTTACGCACCACATCTAATAGTGATAAAGCTTTGGTTCGTTGTCAACAAGCATTTTCTATTAGGATTATTTTCATTAGATGTCCAAGTAGTGTCTTTATTAGGGTATTACAGATTATGTAAATTTTTCCTAATTTTACATAAACATTACTTAACCAGATAAAGTAAAGCTATTTCAGGGTAAAAATCACAACAGTGCTAACTTCAAACCTGATCGGCTAATGCTTGAGATTTTTCTTACCTAGTTGCAAATTAAACTCAAGTTTGATACTTTTTATCCAGGGGCTTTTGTGATGGTTTGCGCATTTCTACATACACATTTTTATAGAGTGCTGATGTTGAGCGCTCCAGTGAATTTAAGTCTTTAAGGTTCTATTGTTTACATCCCTAGCTGTAAGTTTTTCGTATGTTCATCGGGATTGAGCACGAAAGATTCACAGTTTTACTGTATCTACAATCGCATGACAAGGAACTTCACCATGGTCAACAATATTTTTGGCACCAATCAAGATGATGTTTTAGTCGGACTGCCTGGAGTCACGAACAACATCACTGCTGGGAATGGCAATGATACAGTTACCGGTTGGTTTTTAGGGGATTCACTTTACGGTGGTAACGGTAGAGATACAATTTATGGAGATAGAGGGAATAGTAATCCCCCCCCTATAAAAATTCCCGATGCTTCTTCTCCTTCCGAATCATATATATTCGCACCTCCCCCTCGGCCAACAGTTATCTTGGGCAATGATTATATAAGCGGAGATGAAGGGGATGATTTCTTGGTCGGTGATACGGGGGCAACTACAACGACTGTTCAATTCTCAAAAGTCACTGCGGGAGCAGGGCAAACTGTCTTTTCTTCCTTTCAACTCACAACAAGCCAAACTGAGGGAAATGATCACATTCTGGGTGGAAATGGAGACGATATTATATTTGGCGATACTCCAAGCACAGACTTAAGAAGCGACACCAATGGCAGTACGGCAATTGCGAATGGTGCAGGTGCCAATGCCAAGGCAACATTCATTATCTTCGGTGGTGTCTTCACTTTGGGTAGTAACACTATTGAGGGTGGAAATGGCAATGATACTCTCATTGGCTCTCTTAGCTTTGATGACGATGAACCTGGTGGGGGAACTGCTGTTGCGAGTAACGGTGGAATTGCTAAAACGATTTTCACCCATACAGGCGCTCAAATTGTTGCCAAGAAAAATTTAATTGATGGTGGATCGGGTAACGATAAAATCTATGGAAACTCTGTTATAGCTGCTCATGAAATCGTAGGTGGAACTGCTATTGCTAATAGTGGAGGCATTGCCTCGACGGAAGAAATCGTTTCCGAGAGTCCTCTTAAATTTGGTGATGATGATCTGTCTGGGGATGCTGGCAATGATGAGATTTATGGGGATGCGCGGCTCTACTACAACTCCATTAGCGGTGGGTCTGCCAATGCAGATGGTGCTGGTAGTAAAGCGACTTCCTTAATCAGCCTTGAAAACACTGAGATCGTTTTTGGCAGCGACAATATCGACGGAGGGAGTGGTGACGATCAACTTTTCGGCGATGCCTTACAGTCAGGACTAGAAATTAAAGACGCAGGTACAGCAACTGCAACGAATGGTGGAGTGGCTGAAGTTATTGCTCAAATTAAATCTTTTATCCAAGAAATGGGTGACGATACCATTAATGGTGGAAGTGGTAATAACACCTTTGTCGGAGACATCGTGTTCTTTTCGCTTTTAGATGAAGCATTTGTAACGAACACTGTCACTGTCAACGGAGCTGATCATCTTAGTATTGCTGATCGATCGAATAATTCTATCACTTGGGGAAATGATCGCATGACAGGTGGATCTGGCAATGATGACTACAATTTCACCTTGTTTAGTACAACGGCAGATCAGGTTGGTACTCAGGGATATGACGTAATTACAAATTTTGATGTTACAAAAGACAGCTTAAGTTTTGGCAATATGGTCGATAAGAATGGAGATGCAAAAGTTGATATTGCTGATCTTGCTCAGTCAACTTACTTATCTCAACTAGCTGGAAACACAGTTTTATCATTTGAAGGCGGCGGATCAATAACCTTTTTGTCAACAAATATCTCTTCTCTAGATGAACTAAATCTGCTTGTTTCTGCATCTCCGATCGGATTTAATCCTGTGGCTTGAACTTGAATTTTCTTTGTATTGAACATGAGTTCGGGATACGCTCGAACTCATTGTTTCGAAGCTCAGCATACATCTTGATGATACGCGGCAATTGCACCAGTGCGATCGATCGCCTGTAGGGTGGGGTGAGGAAGGGTGAAGCAGATCGTTTCAATCCTTTTGTTTGGTTCTGATCCGGTGAAAGGATTTGCAACCAGTAGAAGCATCAAAGCAGCCAACGGGTGGGCTGCTTTGATGCGATCGCAAAATTGAAAGTAAGGCTAAGAAATTGGTCGATCGTTCTTGAGGACTGACATATATTTACCTTTTGGGGCTGTTTGATGCACGGATGATTTGTAAGGGCGGATCGCGATCCACCCCGACCGATCGTTAACGCACTAGAACAGACATGTATTTGCCTTCCTGGTTGACTGACAAAACTGATTGGGGATGAAACACAAGCTAGAAGGGAAGGAGAGCTTGATTTATGCTGGAAAGTTACCACACCTAACAGCAAAAACAATGGCTCCCACTTCCCGACTCTATCATGCGTTGAATGATTTCCTGCGTCAATGTGACATCGTGTGGCAGGATGCCCGTCACCTGCAAACACTATGCTGGATGATGATTGGCATGATCCAAAGCCAAAACGTTCATCTCAATGGCTTTGGCGTATACGTCGTCAGTCGTGCTCAACTTGCCCAATCGCATCAAAGACGATTTCGACGGTGGTTGTCGAATCGAAGAATTGATGTGGTTTCTGCCCATCATGCGCTCATCGGGCAAGCCTTGTCTCAATGGACGCAGGAACGACTGTATCTGAGTCTTGATACCACCCTGGTGTGGAATTGTTTCTGCATTGTCTGGGTTGGGGTGGTGTACCGGGGTAGAACCATCCCGATCGCTTGGCGAGTTGTCGCCCAATCCAGCAGCACAGTGCGATTATGGACGATTCA
>LUGL01000045.1 GCA_002796835.1 Elainella saxicola E1
CATGAATCAACTCTATCCAAAATTGAAGGAGCATATTGCTATTCTGTTAAAATAGAATTTGTTTGCTGGGTTAAAAAGGGCAAGTGACTGGCAATCATGACGATCGCACCGCTCAAACTTACCTTTGAGGAATATCTGTCTTATAGCGACGGGACCGATCATCGCTACGAATTGGAAGATGGAGAACTCATTCTGATGAATCCACCGATCGGCCTCCATGCGCTGATTATCCGGTTCCTCAGTCAGGCTTTAGAAGCTGAAATTCAGCGGTTACAACTGCCCTGGGCTGCCTTACAACTGCTGGGAGTTCGGACTGCTCCTCGTCGCTCTCGTCTGCCTGATCTCTGCATCGTACCACTGGATATTATGCGGGAATATTTGCAGGTGTCTGCTGTCATTGAAACAGGCGCGCTGCTAGCGATCGAACTGGTTAGCCCTGATTCGATTAAACGAGACTATCGCTTCAAACGAGCTGAATACGCTGCTTTTGGCATTCCTGAATACTGGATTGTTGACCCAGCCCAACAGAAGATAACCCTACTAGTGCTGGTTGAAGGGCTGTACGAAGAAACCCTGTATACCGGTGATCAACTCATCTCATCTCTAACCTTTCCAGAACTCAAACTAACAGTCAATCAGATTTTGCAGCAAGGTCTTTAAACCGCTTTGTCATTAGCCCGTTCGAAATAATAAGGTGACTACACCCTTTGTCAGTAGTAGCTGTACGACAACGTCAAAGGATTGAGCAACTCTTCGGAAGTATCCTTTTCCAGCGTATGGTGCAATAGAAATGCCAAAAGACATGGCAATGTTCCTTACGATCAGCTTGTTTTTACAGTAGCATTTTGCAATTTCTGATCAGCAGCTTGGAAAGAGATAGATCAATTGCTGCAAACGATAGGGCTAGAACTCCACCCCAACAAGGAGATAACGCAACGAATTTCGCTGGGGAAGCTCACGAATTCCTACCAGCTTTTGTTGCAGCTGAATATTAGCGGAGGGTGGATGGTTGGCCGCTAAGACCCGTCGGAAGGAACCGCCTCGGACATTGAATTGAATGGAGAAATTTCGATCGCCGATTGTGGATAGCTTGGTTCAAGAGTTGGTGAATAAAAGGATGCTTCAACCAACAGGCTTCACATTTCCGAATGCAGAGGGGGGCATTTATCTACAGCCATTCGCTCGATGAGTATTTCTCAACTATTTTGAGGATCGGATTTCAGAATCAGTGAATTAAAAGCCGGTGATGAGATTTGAACTCACGGCCGCTCGATTACGAATCGAGTGCTCTACCACTGAGCTACACCGGCGAAAGGCTTTACTAGTATAGCAACAGAACGTCAAAACGACCAGTTTAGCCATTGACATTCGGGTAAACAAACGCTGCCTGGAAAAAATCGAGTTCGCACTGCATCGCGTAACGGTAGGTCGATCGCACCAGTGGACTGATCTGTACATAGCGATCGGCCAACTCAGCCAATTGCTGGGCGAGCGGTTCAAACTCGTCGCTGCTGTAAGTGCGAATCCAGTCCTGATAAAGATGATCGGGAATGCCGTTTTGGGCGAGCTGTTGCCCCAGGAAAGCATATAGACGCATACAGGGCAGCATTGCAACTGTAGTTACACCCACCTCCTGGCTCCAGGCCGTTGCCAACAGGAAGTCGGTATAGCGGCGGGTGGCAGCGCCAGGTTCTACGGTTTGTAAGTCAACCTGCCACTGCTTGGCGTAACTCTGATGCAGTTTAAGTTCCTGCAAAACGCCGCCTGCAAGATCGTGAAAAATATTAAATCCTTGCCAGTCCGGGACTTTTGCCGCTGCGACACTATAGGCCCGGGCAAAAGCTTCGAGAAAGAAAGCATCTTGTCCGACGTAATAGGCAAACTGGTCTTTGGCCAAACTGCCATTACCAATTCCCTGGACAAACGGATGTTGTAGGCAGGCCATTGCGAGATCCTGATTGGCTTGCCAAAGTTGGGTTGCGATCGACATGCAATGAAAATTAGAAGTGAAAAAGGTGAACCAAACAAAGAGGGGCATTGCTAGGCAACACCCCACTGAGATCAGGTTGATTGACGATTTAGTTTCTTACTGCTTTAGCAGCCATCTTCGCTTCACCGCCCACGAGGCGCTCATAGGTGGAACGCATCTTCAGACCGACCAACACCTGGAATAAGCCTGTCCCGTTGGTGGAACCCGGATACTCTTTATGTTTCAGCAACAGTTCAGTCATTTCTCCATAGAATTTGGTGGAGGTGTTGCTGAGGTGGCTTTCAATGTAGATCATTTCTTCGAGGCGATCGAACTGGCCATCCACTTCCAGCATCGACACGTTGTTGCCATAGTAGGAATCCGGACCATAGGCCATGCGGATACCGGGATAGGAGCAGGTTAGCTTGCGTCCGCAAGGAATCCAGTCGATCGTCGAACCTTCATCGAACAGGTAAACTGGCTCAAACCCTTCCACCCCTTCTTTCTGGACCAGTCGCACCCGCAGCACTTTCCGCTCGGTGTCATTGGGGATCAGCTTGGTCGGCAGCACCTGAATCACTGCATCAGCATATTGCTTTTGCGGATCAATGTAGGCATCAAAGTCGGGACGACGAGAGTTAATGGCCGCCAACACGTCTTCATAGGTATGGCCACGCTCTGCCATGTCGCGCTGAATTTTCCAGGCAATCTTCACCTCATCATCGATATCGAGGTAAACGCTGAAGTCCAGCAGCGCCCGAACCCGCTCGTCATACATCGGGTGCAACCCTTCAATCACCACGATCGGGGTAGGAACAATCCGTTCTGGCGGATCGATCATGCCCGTCTCATGGTTATAGATCGGCTTCATAATCTCCTGACCGTCTTTCAGAGCTTTGATTTGCTCAGCCATCAGGTCGAAGTTGTTGGCTTTGGGGTTGAGTGCAGTAACACCCACTTCCTTGCGCTGCTTGCGATCCAGACTGTGGTAATCATCCAAGCAAATCACAGTCATCATATCTTCACCGAATAAATCGATCAGGCGGCGAAGAAAAGTTGATTTACCGCATCCGGAGTCTCCGGCGACGCCAATTAAAACCACACGGTCTGGCTTACTGGTCATAGGGTTCCTCTATGGTCTAAAACAACTGCATCAATTAAAGTTTTCAGAAAAACGGGTTCCGCCGTTCGGAGTTGCTTCCCTTTGCCGACGCTACACCTGCCCAGAAGAACTAGCGCAAGCTGCCAGCGAAACTTCCAACAACCCAGCACAACAGGATCCAAGCAACCTAGAGATTCGGGCTGCCAGTAATCCAGTCCGAGTCACGCACTAGTCCAAAAATTTGGAGTAGGTATTTAATACTACCCGGTAGAAGGCATTCTACCAAAACGTGATCCCCACTACAAGGTTGAATTGGACAAGATTTTGAACGATCCCCTCCTTAATGCTAAAGGGATTAGTGTCTGAAGGAAAGGGAATTGGAATATAAAAGTGGGAACCAGGAACGCAAAATTTCAGTCTGGGGCGATCGCCGATGCTCCTAGATCCCCCTTTTTACTGATGCTCAAACAGGCTGAAACTCTGAAATTAATATGAAAATGGGTCGATTTTGACAGTCTTTTCACGCGAGTCGCCAGTATGGTGATGCAGGGGAAGCGGTTAGAACCTGATCAATCTGACCAGCTTGGTGTGTTTGAGGAAGACTTTGGCAATGCTACGCTAGTACTCGTTAGTCTAATTGGCGGACTTTCAGTTCGCTAGTTTAGATTTTCTTGTGAAAATGGCGCATTCGCGCCGATTAGAAAGGGTTAGGAGAATAGGCGAGTAGCAATGTACAATCCAAGCGCAGCGGGTGGTGCCGTCAATACAGAGTATGGTAGCCGCCTTTTCATTTATGAAGTAGCAGGTCTACGCCAAAACGCAGAAACTGACAAAGCGGGCTATCCGATTCGTCAAAGTGGCAGTGTGTTTATCACCGTGCCCTACTCTCGGATGAATCAAGAATTGCAGCGAATCACTCGCCTGGGTGGCAAGGTTGTCAGTATTCGTCCGTATGACGGCAGCATCAATGGCAAAGCTTCCTCTGCCGCTGAGCCCCAAACTGTTCAGTCAGCAGAAGCGAGCAAACCTATGACTCAAGCTCAGGAAAAACCAGCCAAAAAGAGAGACGATATTCCCGTTAATATCTATCGACCGAACAATCCCTATATCGGCAAATGCCTCTCAAATGAAGAGCTGGTTGGAGAAGGCGGAATTGGAACCGTGCGCCATCTTAAGTTTGATCTTTCAGCGGGTGATCTTCACTATCTGGAAGGGCAAAGTATCGGCATCATTCCTGATGGAACGGATGACAAAGGTAAACCCCACAAGATTCGTCTATATTCCATTGCTTCAACCCGGCATGGTGATGATGTCGATGACAAAACCGTTTCGCTATGCGTGCGCCAGTTAGAGTATAAGCATCCTGAAACTGGTGAAACCGTCTATGGCGTTTGCTCGACGTTCCTGTGCAATCTTCAGCCCGGTGCGGATGTTAAAATTACTGGACCTGTCGGCAAAGAGATGCTGTTGCCGGATGATCCTGAAGCAAACATCATTATGATGGCAACTGGAACGGGAATTGCACCTTTCCGCGCTTACCTGTGGCGGATGTTCAAAGATGCTGAAAGAAATGCCAACCCTGATTACCAGTTCAAAGGGTTTGCTTGGTTAATCTTCGGGGTTCCCAAAACTCCTAACATTCTCTATATGCAGGAGCTTGAAGAACTTCAGGCCAAATATCCCAACAACTTCCGCATCACCTATGCCATCAGCCGCGAACAGCAAAACTCGGAAGGCGGCAGAATGTACATCCAGCATCGGGTAGCAGAAAACGCTGACGAAATCTGGAACCTGGTGAAGCAGGAGAAAACTCACACTTACATTTGCGGTTTGAAAGGCATGGAAGATGGCATTGATGCCGCCATGACTGAAGCTGCCGGAAAAGAAGGGATTACCTGGAAAGAATATCAGCGGGCAAACAAAGAGCGTTGGCACGTTGAAACCTACTAAAGCGCCAAAGCAAGCAGCCTCATAAAATCAACGAGCCGGAAGATGCAAATTCTCCCGGCTTTTTGCTAGCTGCTTCTAGAAAATTCAAAGCGAACCCTATTCGAGCAATGCTTCAATTTTTTGGCGGTAGACGACAAGCGCAAATTCTCGCTGATGATCCTTTAGCGCATACAGAATCACATTAGAAATTTCCGGCGACACCACAACCCGCACTTCAATGCTGGTCGAAGCATAGTTTTCGATCGAAGTTTCCACTGCCTCGGTTTCAGGTTGGCTGCCAAATCTGCGAACGCGCTTAGCCACACCATCCACTTCGGTCACTGAATAGCCGTACACATTCAGGCTCTTCAGCAACTTTTCCAGACTGCCACGCAAAATCGCCTCGGTTTGAATCGTTACGAGAACAGCAGGTTGAGTCAGCGAATAATCTTCAAAATCAAGCATTACGGGCGTACGATGTAGTTTGATTGGATCGGCTCAAGCTTGCCAGATGCAGTCAGGGCCTGATACAGCATAGCAGCAACTTCAGCTCGTGTTGCAGGCTGCTGGGGGTTGAAAACTTTAGTATCTGGATAGCTGACCACCAGACCTGATTGAGTAGCTGTACCGATCGCCGGTCTTGCCCAGGTTGGAATTTGCTCTTGATCTTGAAAAACTGCGAGCGCTGGATCGGGATTAGCAGATTTGGCAAATCCAAAGCCATTCACCAGTGACAATAACACCTGCATTCGTGAGATTGGCTGATCAGGCTGGAAAGTGTTGTCTAAATATCCTTTAATAAAGCCAGATTGTACTGAGTCGTCAATGGCTCTCGAACCCCAATAGTCAGACGAGACATCGCTAAAGTTGATCTGGTTCTGCTGGTTGTCTGGTAAAACATTGCTCACCAGTGCCGCATATTGAGCCCGGTTGAGGGGTTGATCTGGCTCGAATTTTCCGTTGGCGACTCCGGTAATAATGCCTCGTTTAGACAATTCAGCAATGAAAGGATAGGCCCAGTAGTCATTGGGCACATCTGTGAAAGTGGGAGCCGCATTGGCCGCAACAGATGGCACCACGATCGATGGAGAAACAGATGGCTCAGGAACTGACGCTGCTTCAGGGGAGGCCGGAGTTGTTGGGGAGGTTGGCGCCACCACTGTCGGAGCTACCACTGCCGGAACCAATACTGCAACGCCCCCTACCACTGGACCCAGGGTTGAAGTATTCGCTTGAGGCTGAGGAACAGCTGGAACCAATGCTACAGATTCTTCAGGACTGGGGTTGACCTCGCCCTCAGCACTGGGAATGGGTTGCGCTGAATCTGTAGATAAATTCGCAGATGACTTCCCAAAGAGAGTCGTAGATTCCTTGTTGTCGCCTGTCAAGGTGGAGAATTTTTGACCCAGCCAGTTTTCTGTTTTTCGTCCAATTCCCCACCAGAGAATGACACCAATCACCGAGAAAGCGACGATGAGCGCGATCAACTCATCAAAACTCAATGGATCACGACGATCGGAACCAGGAGAGGGGGGCTGCGGCTGGTCAGTCATGGTAATGCACCTGTAAATTCTCTGTCTACAGGTTATCTTACGGGAATTACAGCCGTTGGCAACCCTTCTAGGCTTAATCTTTGTTGCAATTGATCGGCCTCCTGGCGATCGCGGAAAATGCCGACCTGCATGACAACTTGTCCATTAATAGTGGTGAGAAAAGCGTTGGGTGCAACCGATCGGACTTTATCCTGGGTCTCAGCACTATCGGCAACCACGACAACTTGATAGGTTTCTGCCTGGGCGACGGTGGTAGACGAAGCAGTGGCAGATGGAGCAGTCGGGCGATCGGACGAACGAGACGTAGAACTTGTGGTTGGGGCAGCAGCTGCTTGACGCTGGTTGGCATTGCTGGTCGAGGCAGTGGTTGGATTGCTGGTCGGATTACTACTAGTTGGATTGCTGGTCGGATTGCTGGATGTTCCAGCAGGCGTGCGGCGGAGAGAAGGCGGAAGCAACCTGGCATTGCTGGAATTTGCGGTTGTTTCAGTGACTGGGGTCGCAGTTCCCGTTGCTGGGGCGGAACTTCCAGAAATTGGAGGCACTGGAGGAACCGGAGCGGTGGCGATATCAGCATTTTCAGGGGGCGGTGGCGGCAAAATGATGCTGGGTCCTCCAGAATTGCTGGCCTGGGGTCTGGGTAAAGCAGGCTGAGGATTGGGGCGGGGCGGAACTTCTATATTGCTGGGAGTTGGCGGCAGTGAGGGCACTGGAATCACCTCTGGAAGCCCTGGCGTTTGAGCGGGAGTAGAGCTGGGCGGCTGCAAGATAGTGGTGGACGGTCTGACTGTCGAGCCATTTTGATTAGTCGCCAAAAGGGTTGCGATCGGCTGATCGGAAGTTAAGTAAATATGTCCGACTGGACGTCCGTTGAATGCTCGTCTGGTCAATCGCCAGCCTGGGTTCAGCACAATGCGGCTAAAGCCGGTCGGCAAACCATTAGTGCGGCCAATTTCGACATAGGTGTTGCGCTGTGAATTAGAAGCTGCGACCAAAACCAGATCGCCATCCTGCTGGAGCACCCGCAGGCTATATTGCAACCCCTGATCTTCTCCGGCTGTACGAACCGAGAAGCCATTGCTGTCCACAATGCGATTGCAGATGCCGGTAAAGTCAAAATTCAGCAGCAGAGGTTCTACATCCGAAGGATTAGTCCCTGTCTCGCTCCAGCAGGGACGTTTGTCGTTGAGTTGCTCTAAAATTAGCAATTTGTAACCAATTTCCCCACCCGGTGCTGCCAATACAATGAAGCGGGTTTGGTCAATTTCTTGCTGATCAAACTGGGCGGCCTGCACCGCAGAACTCAAGCTGCCTGCACTGAAGCCAAAAAGCGCCGAAATTGCCAAACGCTGCCAAAACGCCATGCTCATGGTTGCTACCTAGGGGAAAGTGTGAGTCACGTAATACAGGAGATTCCGTTACGGTTGTGGAGTTGTTGAGTGCGATCGGAGAGCCTTGCTTAAGGCCGCTACTAAGTCAGGGTGGCAGATCGATCATTCTGCCAGTTTTATTTGTACAAAACAAAGTTTGATTGATTACAAAATAAACAAGTCGGCCTCATTATGCCCTGTCTGCCGATGCTTCTGCCCCTGTTAATTTTTTGCTGTTCCAGTTTAACGAGTGTTCTTACTTTTTTGAGACTGTCAACCGGCAGATGAGAGTTCCGTAGTAATTTGATTTCTTCCGCTATGTCTTGTAGCAGATTTTAGCGGCGATGACAATTAATGAATGCACTGAAAAACGAATTCTTCTTAATATGTTTTGTAGGTTTCAGCCACCCGATCGGGTCGATCAAAATACTGGCGGTGCTTTAGTTGCGATTGGCCAAAATCTTTGAAGCAAGTTCGATGCAGGTCAGGTAGTTGAGCAGCCTCAGGATTTCTGAAAGATTACGATTTTTTGCCTCAACTTCAATGGACTCCCATACATTGCGCTCAAAGGCTAAAAGCTCTAAATGAGTCATTTGGAGCAGTTGCTCAATTAGTTCAGGCGACATTTAGTAAGTACGGAGTTCAAAAAGACTACGCCTTCCATCCTGCTTCTAAGTATTCCTTCGGTATGTCTACCAAAAGGAATAGAACTTTATCAAGATTTGATGAAGGGCCTGCGAGACAGGCTTGAAAAACAGTCGATAAATCTTGAAATTCTTTTAAGAAGGAAGATCAAATCAAACAGAATTTCTGGTTGGGTAGACATCTTGTTCGCCTAGACAGTTCAAGCAACCAACACCACAGGGTTTAATCCACAATCCTTAAGAAGAGCCGCCTTATCCTCTGTCTTCGCTGGCTCCTCATCTGCATCTTGAGCAGCATAGAATGCAAAGCAATGGGCTACTAGGCTCTCTCCCTGTTCATTCAAAATAGGCATAGCAATGCAACCTAAAGTTATTTTTCCGTTGGCCTTGTTAGGGCTCTTGGCAGCTCTCGGCCTGACAGTTCAGTGGACAAGGATGCAAAATCGCCCTTATGAATTGACGATCGCAACAGGGAGTCGAGACGGTGAATATTACGCCTTTGCAGCAGCGCTAGCAGCGATCGTCGGCCAACACAATCCCAAAATTAGAATTTCAGTGCTTGAAACTGCAGGGTCACCCGAAAATATGGCTTTGATCGGCCAGCATCAGGTGCAATTGGCGATCGTGCAAAGCGATACACCACCCTCCCCACCTGCCAGAGCCGTCGCCTATCTGTTTCCAGAAGTCTTTCATCTGGTAGCGCGATCGAATAGCGGCATTCAATCGGTGGCGCAGTTACGGGGAAAACGGGTGGCAATTATGCCCGAAGGCAGCGGTTCCTATAAATTGTTTTGGAATCTGAGCGATCATTACAATCTAGCGAAAACTGACTTTACTCCCCTCGCTATGCCCCCTGAGCAAGCCTATGCAGCTTTGCAGCAAGGTCAGGTGGATGCGCTGTTTCGAGTATTAGCGCTGGGCAACAAACAAATGGGAGCCTTGTTAAAAGAAACCCGATCGCAACTGGTGCCGATCGATCAAATCGAGTCGCTGCAATTGACATTCCCCTACCTGGAAGCGACGGAAATTCCCAAGGGAACCTATGACGGCGGTTTGCCCATTCCTGCTGCCGATGTGCCTGTCGTGGGGGTGCGTGCTGTTTTGATTTCCCATGAGCAGGTAGACCCAGAGGTCGTGCAGGAAATTACCCGCACCTTGTTTGAATTTCGCAGTGAGATGGTGCAACGTTATCCCCGTGCTGCCATGATTCGCTTACCCGACGCCAACCAGAATTTGGGGTTAGCGCTGCATGAGGGAGCCAGAGCCTACTATGACCGAGAACGACCTGTGTTTTTGGTGGAATATGCCGATTCGATCGCCCTATTTCTTTCTATTACGGGGATTTGCGCCTCTGGACTTTGGCAATTGCATATCTGGTTGGAAGGACGGCAGAAAAATCGGGCGGATATGTATAATCAGGAACTGCTGGAATTGATTCACCAGATGGAAACCAGTCAGGATTTACAAGAGCTAGAGAACATTCGGCAGCAATTGTTCAACATTTTGCGGAAGGTTGTCACCGATTTAGACAAAGACCGGATTTCCTCAGAATCCTTCCAATCCTTTACCTTTCCCTGGGAGGTGGCAATTACCTCCTTGCGCCATCGAGAAATGATTGTGATGCAGGCTACCCAAGCTGGCCAAGTTGAACGATCGACCCAACCGCCTTCCCAGTTGACCTGACTTACTGAATCGCCATTGCGCCAATTTTTCAGCTTGACTGGCAGCTACAACGTGAGTCAAATCGCAGCGGGATACTGATGACGGCACTGTGTCATTTATTCTCCATCTGGTTGTCACGTTGAGTTCAACCAGAGTCGCTAGCTTTAAACAATAAGGATGCAATTGGCCTCCAATTCAAGACCATCGGGTAAGCAGTCATGCTGGAACTATTAACGATCGGATTGTTGATTTTAGCGATTGTTTCACTGTTGAATCTCTGGCCCCAGCCACAAGCTCAAGCCCGTGGTCGCCAGCAAACTGCTACGGTGCCAAAATTGTGGGACACTTCTGCTTCATCTAAACAGTTGCATAATAAATTACTGCGCTTGCTGCGGGGCGATCGCAAAGCCGCGAATCGGTTACTCGAACATGTCCGCCACATGCATCCAGGCCGATCAGAACGGTGGTATTACGAAAAAGTTATTTATGACCTCCAGCGCGATCGGCGAGCTTGAAAAGTCTGGGAAAAACTCACTCCTCACCTAATGACTTGATCAAAAAAAGAGTCCCTAACTCCACTGGAGCGAGGGACTTGTTGCTAGTTGTTAGCTTTTGCTAGTTTCTGGTTTTGACTAGCTGACTTCAGCGAAAGATGGGGCTTGCTGTTTGTGAATCTGGATTTGTCCGTCTTCATCGACATCTGCAAGTGCTGTATCACCTGCTTTGACAGCACCCATCAGCATCGCCTCTGCCAGGTTATCTTCGAGCAAACGCGCGATCGCCCGACGTAAGGGTCTGGCCCCATAGCTTGGATCAAAGCCTTCGGTGACAAGCCGCTCTTTAAATGCATCAGTCACTTCTAGGCCGATTTCCTGCTCGCTCAAGCGCTGGGTCACTTCGCGAATCATCAGGTCGGCAATCTGCACCACTTCCTGACGCTGCAACTGGCGGAAGACAATGATCTCATCAATCCGGTTGAGCAATTCAGGCCGGAAGAACTGCTTCATTTCATCCATAACGTGCGATCGGATCCGGTCATACTGACCATTGGCGATGTCACCAAACTCGAAGCCAATGCCGCCACCGCCTTTTTCGATCGCCCGTGAGCCAATATTCGAGGTCATAATCAACAGCGTATTTTTAAAGCTGACCGTACGACCTTTCGCATCCGTTAAGCGTCCATCTTCTAGCAATTGCAACAGCATGTTGAAGACATCGGGATGGGCTTTCTCGATTTCATCCAGCAAAATCACCGTGTAGGGTTTGCGACGCACAGCTTCGGTCAACTGGCCCCCTTCGTCATATCCGACATAGCCAGGAGGCGAGCCGATCAGTTTAGAAACCGTATGGGCTTCCATGTACTCCGACATATCTAACCGAATCATCGCTTCTTCAGAGCCGAATACAGCCGCCGCTAATGCCTTAGCTAACTCCGTCTTACCTACCCCTGTGGGGCCTGAGAAGATTAAGCTGGCGATCGGACGATCGGGGCTGCTCAATCCCACCCGAGAACGGCGAATGGCCCGCGCCACAGCAAACACAGCATCTTCCTGTCCAATCACGCGATTATGCAGCATATCTTCCAGATGCAGCAGTAGGACTGACTCTGATTCGGTTAGCTTGCTCACGGGCACACCGGTCCAGGAAGCCACAATTTGGGCAATATCTTCTGAGGTGACGGAGGAGAGTGCAGGCTGCGAATTTCGGATTGCGGTGGGTTGAGCAGGATCGGTAGAGGCGGAATCAGTTTGAATCTGGGCCTCTAGCTCGATTTCTCGATCACGCAATTTGCCTGCGGTATCAAAATCTTGAGCAGCAACTGCGGCCTGTTTAGCGGCTGCAACCTGACGCAATTCCTGTTTCAACGCTTTAACGGGCGACTGTTTGCTATGCCGGAACCGCACCATGGAACCGGCCTCGTCGATCAGGTCAATCGCTTTATCAGGCAGGAATCGATCGGTAATGTAGCGATCGGAAAGCTGAGCAGCGGCTGTTAAGGCTTCATCGGTGATCGTCAACTGGTGGTGCTGCTCATAGCGACTACGCAGGCCACGCAAAATGTCGATCGTTTCTTCGACCGTGGGCTCACCGACTGTGACAGGCTGGAAGCGTCGCTCTAGTGCCGCATCTCGTTCGATGTGCTGACGATATTCGTCTAATGTCGTTGCGCCGATGACTTGAAACTCACCCCGCGCCAGGGCAGGCTTCAGCATATTGGCAGCATCAACGCCACCTTCAACGCCTCCAGCTCCAATCAGCGTGTGAATCTCATCAATCACCAAAATGATGTTTTGAGATTGCCGCACCTCTTCGATGATTTGGCTGAGCCGTTCTTCAAAATCACCACGCAGACGGGTGCCCGACAGCAGCGCGCCCATATCGAGGCTAATCACCTGTTTGTCTAATAGGGTCTCCGGCACATCCTGATCGACAATCCGCTGGGCCAGTCCTTCCGCGATCGCCGTTTTGCCCACGCCCGGTTCACCCACTAGCACGGGATTGTTCTTCGTCCGGCGACCGAGAATCTGCACCACTCGCTCCAGTTCACGCTCTCGTCCCACCATCGGATCCAATTCACCGGCTGCGGCAAGCTGAGTCCAGTCGCGCCCAAATTGTTCTAAAGCGCGATTGTTGCGACGAGCATTGTTACGGGGATTGCTGACCGATCGATTCGCTGACACCGGAGACCGTTCGCTGGTTTGGCGGAGGACCTGTTGCCGCAACTCAATGGGGTCAATGCCTAGCCGTTCCAGCACCTTCACTGCCACATTTTCGCGTTCTTGAATCAGGCTTAGCAGAATATGTTCCGGGGCAATATAGGGCTGATCAAGCTGACGGGCTTGCTCAAAAGCCTTCTCTAAAATGCGGCGCGTTTTTGGCGTGAAAGGCAACTCTGCGGGCAGTGAACCTGTGCCATGCCCAATAATTTGTTCAACTTCGAGACGGGCAGCAGCGATCGTCACCCCCCGATCGGCTAACACAGAAGCGGCAATGCTGCCTTGAGTTTGAATCAGTCCCAGCAAAATTTGTTCAGTGCCTACATAAGCATGGCGTAGGCGTCGGGCTTCTTCTTGCGCCGCCATCACAACGGCGATCGATTTTTCAGTGAAATACTCAAACATGGTTGGGTTCCATTAAATGGGTTAGAGGCTGAATGGGTTCACGCAGTTGGATCAATGGGCGAGGGGAGACGCTAATTTTCACCCTAGACAGTTTCACGCCGATCGAACAGCCGCTATGGGAGTAGTCCTGTGAATCCTCAGCAGAATCATGAAAAACTTGACGTTAAAGACTGAACCAGAATGCACATTGTTTTCTGTATGCAGTCTTCTGCGCACCCAGTGTTTATTCAAAAGTACTTAACCAGGAGCCATGTCTAAACAGCCAGCGGAGGGGCAACATAGACCGATCGCCGATCCAAAGCAGCAATGTTTCCAGTCGATGCACTAGGGGATACGAAAATCGCATCGCGCCACTTGCTCCGACAGTCCTGGGAATGAACAGCGTTGATAGAACGGTCATTGTCACCTCCTTGTAAACAATTGTTTACTGTTCTTACTGTAGCGAACGCTCGAATTTGCAGGAGGGGAGGAAAACCGTCGTATGAGGTGAGGTTGCTGGATAGGGTGCGGAGTGCGGTCCTCCGCTATCCCCAACTCTACTATTACCGACTTTCTATTACCGACTATAAAGCTGCGTCAGCCGCATTAATCGATCGCTCAATTCAGGCGTCAGCAGTTCAGATTGGGTGAAGCGCCAGCGCCATTGACCGTCGTTATAGCGAGGATCGTTCATGCGGGCGCGTCCGTCGAGGCCCAGCACATCTTGCAGCGGCAGAATCGCCAGATCGGCAACCGAAGCCAGGGCCATCTGGATGAACTCCCAGTTGATATTCTGAATTTGATTGGAACTGGAATATCCCAAATATTCTGCCACATGCTGTTTTTCAGCATCATTCGCCGTATTCCACCAGCCGATCGCCGTATCGTTGTCATGCGTACCGGGATAAACAACGCAATTAGAAATGTAGTGGTGCGGCAAGTAGGGATTGGCGGCCCCGCCACCGAAGGCAAATTGCAGAATTCGCATGCCAGGGAAGTTAAACCGATCGCGCAGCAGCTCGACTTCGGGGGTAATGATGCCCAAATCTTCAGCCATCACGGGGAGACTGCCCAGCTTCTGTTTCAGCACCTCAAAAAACTTGGCATCTGGACCTTTGATCCATTCGCCATTCATCGCAGTTGTTTCGCCACCGGGCACTTGCCAGTAGGCTTCAAATCCCCGGAAGTGATCGACGCGGACGATGTCTACATAAAGCAGGGTGGCCTTGAACCGATTCACCCACCAGGCAAAGTCGGTTTGCTCTAACTTATCCCAGTCGTAAACCGGATTGCCCCAGAGCTGCCCGGTGGCGCTGAAATAATCGGGGGGCACGCCTGCCATAAAGGCCGGATCGTAGGTTTCCGGATCCAGCTTGAACATATCCGGCGCAGACCAAACATCCGAGCTGTTGTGGCAAACATAGATAGAAATGTCGCCGACAATTTGGATGCCTTTGTCGTTGGCATAGCGGCGCAACTTGGCCCATTGCTGAAAGAAAGTGAACTGCAAAAACTGGTGAAAGCGAATCCGATCGCCCAACTGTTCGGCAGCCTGCTTCAAGGCGGCAGGTTCTCGTTTGGCTAAAGCCGGATCCCATTGGTTCCAGGGCAGATTGCCGTTGGCTTCAAACAGCGAAATGAACAGGACATAATCTTCCAGCCACCAGGACTGTTCCTGGCAAAACTGCTCATAGGTGGCATCGGGTTGAAAGCGATCGAACGCCTGCTGGAGATACTTAAACTTGTGCGGAATCACCTGAGCAAAATCAACTTTGGCGTAGGCCGGATCAGCCGATTCGGGTAAGGACGTCAAGTCTTCAGCGTTCAGCAAACCGGCTTCCACCAACTGATCGAGATCGATCATCAAGGGGTTGCCCGCAAAGGTACTGAAGTTCATGATGTAGGGGGAATGCTCCAGACCCGTGGGTCCCAAGGGCAGAATTTGCCAGAGTTTTTGGCCGCTTTGTTCGAGAAAATTGATGAAATCGTAGGCCGATCGTCCCAAATCGCCAATGCCAAAACGGCTCGGTAAACAGGTCGGATGGAGTAGAATACCACTTGCACGTTGAAAAGCCACGGCTGATTCCTCGTCAATTTTCCTATACCACGCTACAAATCGTTTTCTCGTCTGTAAACCCCTCTTCATAAGGATTATAAGAATGCCGTTTAGTTACTTTGCGAAGATCCGATAAAGGCTTGATTTTTCTAGGGAATTTCTCGGAAATCTGTCTTTAGAATGAGGCAGCAGGGCTGACATTGAATAGCCATTTGTTCCCTGAATCTGTCTTTTCAAGTGCTGCGAGGCAGATTTAGAGCAACGGGTTCTGGCGATCGAAAGTCCGCTGACCTTCAGGAATTCGCTCGATCGCTTTGCAAAAATTCATCGCTTTTTGGGCTTCTCTGGTGCAGGGGAAGCGGGTTGGAAGGCAAAATTCCAACTTTTAAGGGTTCAGACAGATTTCGACTTAAATTTACGGCTTCTAGGTAGGAGAGACTGATCTCAGTTTCAATTTCTCTCGCTGGTGGAGATGAGAATTGGGTGGGGATCTGCAAAAGTGATAAATAACGCAGCGCACAAATCAACATGCGGCAAATCATTTGACTTAAGGGAACTGGACTGTGGAGTATACTCAACCATCAACTTTGAACAACGACCCCCTCTGGTTTAAGGATGCGATCATCTACGAAGTGCCCGTCAAAGCGTTTGCAGATAGCGACGGAGATGGCATTGGCGATTTTCGGGGTTTAACTGAAAAGCTCGACTATATTCAAGAGTTGGGCGTTACTGCCATCTGGCTGCTGCCCTTTTTTCCGTCGCCGCTGCGAGATGATGGATATGACATCTCTGACTACAATACGGTCAACTCGATCTACGGCAACCTGGATGACTTCAAGACTTTTCTGGATGCGGCTCACCAACGGGGTTTGCGCGTCATTATTGAACTGATTGTCAACCACACCTCCGATCAGCATCCCTGGTTTCAACGCGCCCGCAAGGCTCCTCCTGGCAGCAGTGAGCGCAACTTCTATGTTTGGAGTGATTCCCCTGAGCAATATCGGGGGGTACGGATTATTTTTAAGGATTTTGAGACCTCTAACTGGACCTGGGATCCGATCGCCAAAGCCTACTACTGGCACCGCTTCTATTCCCATCAGCCGGACCTCAACTATGAGCATCCGGAACTGCAAAAAGCCATTTTTGATGTCGTCGATTTTTGGCTAGACATGGGGGTTGACGGTTTGCGCATGGATGCCGTGCCCTATCTGTATGAAGAAGAAGGCACGATTTGTGAGAACTTGCCGCGCACCCATGCCTTCCTGAAAGCGCTGCGGGCTCATGTGGACAGTAAGTTTCCCAACCGGATGCTGTTGGCAGAAGCCAATCAATGGCCCGAAGATGCCGCCGCTTACTATGGTGAGGGCGATGAATGCCATATGAACTTCCATTTCCCGCTGATGCCGCGTTTATTTATGGCGCTGCGGATGGAAGACAGTTTTCCAATCATCGATATTTTGCAGCAAACCCCCCATATTCCAAACAACTGCCAATGGGCGCTGTTTTTGCGCAACCACGATGAGCTGACGCTGGAAATGGTGAGTGATGAAGACCGAGACTATATGTATCGCGTCTATGCCGAAGATCCGCAGGCTCGGATTAACTTAGGCATTCGTCGCCGCCTCGCCCCGCTGCTGAGCAATAACCGCCGCCGCATTGAGTTGATGAACAGCCTGTTGCTCTCCCTGCCTGGGACACCCGTCCTGTATTACGGCGATGAGATTGGCATGGGTGACAACATCTATTTGGGCGATCGCAATGGTGTTCGTACCCCGATGCAGTGGAGTGGCGATCGCAATGCCGGATTTAGTCGTGCGAATCCCCAAAGATTATTTCTGCCAACCATTGTTGACCCGGAATACCACTACGAAACTGTGAACGTGGAAGCCCAGCGGGCCAATCCCAATTCCCTCTGGTGGTGGATGAAGCGGCTGATGGCCATTCGCAGTCGTTATCAGGCGTTTGGACGCGGTACCTTCGAGTTTCTGCACCCCGAAAACCGGAAAGTCTTGGCCTTTACCCGCACCTATCAGGGGGAGCATATTCTGGTCGTTGCCAACCTCTCACGCTTTGCTCAGGCCGTTGAGATCGATCTGGCTCCGTTTCAGGGCATGGTGCCGGTCGAGATTTTTGGCCGATCGGAATTTCCGCGCATTGGCGATACGCCCTATTTCCTCAGTTTGGGACCGCATGCCTTCTATTGGTTTACGCTGCAATTCCAGCCAGCCGATGCCCAGTTACCTTCGTCTCCTGCGGAACTGCCGACGCTGAAAGTAAACGGAAACTGGCGCGACATCTATACCCGGGCTGAGGCGCGCAAAGGGTTTGAAGAAATTCTGCCTGCCTATTTGCAAAGCTGCAATTGGTTCACGAAAGGATCTGTGCTGCAGTCCGTGCGATTGGTTGATGCGGTGCCGCTCTGTTTACCGGCTGAATGTCCGGTGAGCAAAACTTCCTCGAATGTCGCAGGCTATGACCTTGTGCTGGTGCAGGTTGAATATACTGAAGGCATCCCGGAAACGTTTGTGCTGCCATTAGGCTATGTGCCAGAAACAATCGAAGATGCAGCCGCGATCGCCATTCTCCAGGGTTCTCAGGGCACAGGCACGCTAATTGATGCGCTCTATCAGCGGGAGTTTTTGGAAATTCCGTTGCAGGCGATCGTGCACAAAACGCGCTATGCAGGCAGTGCCGGTGAAATTGTAGCCAGCATCACCGATCAATTCCCGCAGATGTGGCATAGCGATCAGTCCAATGCCCAACCGATCGAACCGCATTTGCAGCGAGGTCAGCATACTAATGCCCTGATTACTTACGGAGCTTCCGCAGAAGGGGGATCGACCCATAATCGCTATGTCTTCAAGCTCTATCGGCATGCAGAGGAATGTATTAACTCGGATTGGGAAGTGAATCGCTTCTTGACGCAAGCGGTCGATCGACCTCCTGGCATGTCGGACTATTTGTTTGCTCCGGCCTTAGGCGTCTTGGAGTATCAGCGCAAAGGGACAACGCCGATGACGATCGGATTTTTGCAATCCTACATTCCAGAGGCGAGAGACGCTTGGTCCTATGCTCTGGATAGTTTGCGCGACTGTTTTGAACGGGTGATGGTTGAGCAGCCCGATCTCGAGGCCATGATTTTGCCTTCGACCGTGTTGTCAAAATCCCTGGTGACTGAAATTCCCGTTTTAGTGTTGGAGCTGATGGGTGGTCAAATTAAAGCGGCTGAATTGTTAGGAGAACGCACTGCTGAACTGCATCTAGCCCTTGCCTCCGATCCCACCAATCCCGATTTTGCCCCAGAAGAGTTCACTGCTTTCTATCAGCGATCGATCTACCAATACATGCGCAACCAGGCGGGACGGGTTCTCCTTCAGTTACGGAAGCAGTCTAAATCCTTGCCGAATGACATGCAGCCTGCGGCCCGTGCAATTTTGAGCCACTGGGAAGACTTGCTGGGACGCTTCAAGATTGTGCTGAACCAGCAAATTACCGCCATGCGGATCCGCTGTCACGGCAACTATCATCTGGAGGAAGTGCTATATACCGGCAAGGATTTCGTCATCCTCGATTTTGAAGGAGAACCGAATCGGCCTCTCAGCGAACGCCGGATGAAACGATCGCCCCTGCGCGACATTGCCAGCATGATCCAGTCTTTCTATTACGCTTCCCAGGTTGCCCTGCGAAACGAGATCGAGACGGGGATGATTCGACCTGAAAATCGCGCCTTGATGCAGCAATGGGCTCACTTTTTCCATGCCTGGGGCAGTATTGCATTCCTGAAGCATTATTTGCTGACTGCTGGAGACGCAGCCTTCCTGCCCAAAACGCATTATGAGCTACAGGTGTTGCTGGATGCCTACCTGCTGGAAAAAGCGGTGTACGAGTTGGGATATGAGATGAATAATCGTCCTGATATGCTCGATATTCCCTTACAGCGAGTGATCGAGTTATTGGAGCCGCCAGCCATTAGTGAATGGCGCTAAGTGGCTCAATAGTAACATCAGTTGTATGGCTCTGCTCAGTGATTAAAACAATAGCAGAGCCATTCTGATTCAGGTGCACTGGCTTGCCTGTCGCTAAATCGCTTCAACCCATCACGCCTCTTCCTGTTGCGCCTTCCAGAACTGTTCGGCAAAAGCAACAGCAGGATGAGCCGGCGCTTTTGGTTTGCTTTTGGGAATCATGCCAATTTCATGGGTTAAGCGATCGCCCTTAAGAGAATTGCAGCGTTCACAAGCCGCCACTACGTTATCCCACACATGTTGACCGCCTTTCGATCGAGGAATCACATGGTCGATCGTCAAGTTTTTGGTGCTACCGCAGTATTGGCAGGTGTGATTGTCGCGCCGCAACACTTCCCGGCGGTTCACGGGTGGCACTTTCCACAAGCGTTCGGGATTGCTCACCGTTAACCGGATATGCTCAGGCACTTCAAACACAAACGAGGGAGAACGAACCTGCCATTTATGGGTATTGCCGATCTCCAGTGACTCTGCCTGTCCGTTCAGCAGCAGGACGATCGCTCGCTTAATGTTGATACGGGCTAAGGGCAGATAGTTTTTCGAGAAAACAACGACTGAGTTTTGCAGAACAGCTGGTTGTCGGTAGGGTTGAACTTGCATGGAAGAACTCCTGTAAGCGGGAGGAATGCAACAAAGCAAAGCGGCAACAGAACGTTACGATCGGCAATCTAGAACGAAATTTCTGAGTTGGGATATCTGAAGTTAAACCTCCTGGCACAGAAGCTGTCTTGATTGTCCTTCTTTATCCTAAAAAAATCCCCCAACTCTGTTCAGGAAGAGCGGGGGAAGAATCGGGCAGCGTTGGTCCTCATCGGGACGGGCCTGAATCGATCGCTCTGTAACCAGAGAAAAATTCTGCACCAACCATATTGCTTCCCTGCAGCCATCGGTCGAAGGGCACTGCTTGCGAGGGAATTGCGAACCGTCAAAACGTCTGAACTGACAGCAGTTCGTTGAGAGGCCACTCGTTTATCATCCTCATATTGATCATCCTCACAAAGGACAGAAGGGCTACACAGTTGATTGAAGCCAGGATGAAGTGGGCTAAAACTTGCAGTGAGGGAAAACATGATTGGATGCCAACTGATGAAGTTGCAAAAGCCGGATCTCAGAAATTGGGCAGCAGAAAATTAACTTAATACTACAAGATGTATTATATTTTGTCCAGTATTTTTAGCCTGGGACAGCAACCCTGTACACTATAGCTACAAACAAGCTCTCCCGGATTACGGAAGAAAATGGCGCAAGTTTTGAGATCGGGATGATCCTCAATCGAGCAGACGGCGCTAGATTTACTTCAGCATTCTAGCCAGAGCAGATATCATCAATCGCATTGCACTCAGCCACATCGATTCGAGTTAGATCGATCAGGACATCAAAGCGAAATTCATGCACGAGTATCTGCAAGGCTTCCCGCAGATCAGACGCTTCATCTGGCACAGCTTGAATCCATTCCAGGCAGCATTCGCTATCTAGCTGGGCTGCGGCTTGCTGAAGGTTTTCCTTCCAGGATGCAGACATGATGTTCAAATCCTCTGATAATAGCGGTCTGAAGGGCAAGATTAGAGAAGAATAACCTGCCTTTGATTCTTCCAAACCGCTTGATTGCAGGGAAGCGGCCGGCGGCAGATGCGCAATCCCTAATTGTTCAGCAATAACGGTCAATAATTCCTCCGCTTTGAACGGTTTGGGAATGTAGCCATTGCAGCCCGCCTTGAAACTGATCAATCGTTCTTCTTCAAACGCACTGGCTGTCAGGGCAATGATAATCGTAGGTTGAGATTGGGCGGAATCAAGGGTCTGTCGTTGCTGTTCATGCTGACGAATTTGTTGCGTTGCTTCATAACCATCCATCATCGGCATCCGCATATCCATCAAAATCAGGTGGGGGGACCATGCTTCCCACTGTTCGATCGCATCCAGGCCATGGATTGCCTCTCGCACCTCAAACCCAACCCTGCTAAGGAGCTGCACCACAAGCTGTCGATTGGTCAGTTGGTCCTCCACCACCAAAATTCGCAGGGGGGATTGATCGGGCACAAGGGGGACGATCGGCAGATGAACCCGGCTTGGAATCAACGCTTCAGACTGGATCGGACAAACTGGGATCTGAAAGCTGAAGGTAGACCCTTGACCGGGGGTGCTTTGCACCTGAATTACGCCCCCCATTAACTCAATAAAGCGCCGACTGATGGCAAGTCCTAAACCTGTGCCTTCTTGAGACTGCCTGCCCACTTCGGTTTGTACAAAGGGATCGAATAGATGCTCCAGTTCCGAGGCTGCGATGCCCGGTCCAGTGTCTTGAACTTCGAAGCACAGCAACAGCGTCGGAGGTTTGGTGAATTGGGGAAAAAAAGCTTGATCCAGCGTATCGAGGGATTGCAATGTCCGATCGGGTTTCTGGTTTGTCGATCGTACGGGTTGAGAGATGGGAGCCAGGTATACCCTTAATAAAACCTGCCCTTTAGAGGTGAATTTAACGGCATTCCCTAGCAGGTTGATCAATACCTGACGCAGTTTGTTTTCATCCGTTTGAATATACTTCGGGACATCGCTAGCTCGATCGAAAATCAGGTAAATTCCTTTGTTCGCTGCCTTGATATGCAGCATTTGCTTGAGATTAGAAAGCATCTGATAAAGATTGAAGCTTTCAATATTCAGCTCGATCTTGCCTGCATCAATTTTAGACATTTCCAAAATATCGTTAATCAATGCTAGAAGGTGTTCGCCGCTGTGCAGAATGATCTTCAGGTATTCTTGCTGCTCTACTGTAAAAGCTCGGTCTTGACTCAACAGTTGGGCAAAGCCCAGAATCGAGTTGAGAGGGGTGCGCAACTCATGACTCATATTGGCCAAAAACTGGCTTTTTGCCAAATTAGCAGCTTCTGCGGCATCTTTGGCCTGCCGTAATGCTGCCTCTGTTTGCTTTAAATCCGTAATATCAGAAACAACGCCAATCACCCCTTGCAGTTGGCCTGCTGCATCCATAAAGGGGCTAATCGTGGTGCGATACCATAATGTTTTGCCCGATGCATGTCTGAGGGCTTGGCTGGGAATTACCTGAGGCTGAAGGGTTTCCAGCACTTGGCGATTTGTTTGCCAGAATTCTTCGATTTGATCGGCATCATCATTAAATTCCAGGTCGGTTTTACCAATCATTTCCTCGACTGAAACGCCATAAATATCTGCGCTGGCTTGGTTCGCGGTCACAAATCGCTGCATTGGATCTTTCACAAAAATGGCGCTGCTCACTGCATCAATGACTTGGCGCAAAAAAGCTTGCTGAGTGTTCAGTTCAGCCTCAGCCTGTTTTCTTTCTTGAATATCTTCGATAACGCTAAGTAAATATTGCTGTTGATAGAGTTCATCCTGGACCAGCGAGCTTGAAACATGAGCCCATCTCACCTGGCCATCTTTTCTGATATAGCGCTTTTCGAGTGAAAATGCTGAAATTTTTCCGCTGACTAATTTTTGCAGCAAATCTTGATTGTGCTGCCAATCTTCAGGATGGGTCAGGTCTTGAAGCGTATGTTGCAATAATTCGGTTTCGGTATATCCCAATAACTGACAAAACCACTGATTAGCTTGGAGATATTGACCCGTCAGACAGGATTGGGTAATGCCGACAGCAGCCTGCTCAAAAACGGCTCGGAACCGGGCTTCACTGGCATGGAGTGCATCGATCGCCTGTTTATTTTCCGTGATGTCGATCGCCAATCCATCCCATAACGTATCCCCATTGGCTTGAGATTCAGGATGGGCAAAAACGCGAATCCACTTCAGTCCTAGAGGAGAGACTACCCGAAATTCCATCTGCCAGGGCTGTAAAATTGGGTCAGCACTCAAGACTTTCTGTTTGAGCGCAATCATATCATCTGGATGAATTAAAGATTGCAGTACGTTAATATCTTGCTGAATTTCTTCAGGGGTGAGACCGAGAATTTCTTGGCAACGAGGACTAATGTAATTAATGTAATCAATCCCCTCTGCTGATAGAACATAGCGATAGACCACTCCTGGTACATGTTCTGCCAGCCGCTGAAACTGAACTTCACTCTGACGGCGTTGGGTCAAATCGCGCACCATCAGCAAGACTTCATCTTTGCTGCAAGCTACAATCCGCACCTCTTCATGAATGACTTTGCCTGCTCTGATAAACTGATCTTCGACAATTTGCAATTCACCCGTCGCCAGTGCTCGATCGATCGCTTCTAATCGAACTTGCACGGCTTCTAAAGGCAATGCTTCGGCAATGTGCTGCTGGATATAAGAAAAACTGCAGTTCTGAGAATCAGCTGGAACGACACAATCCAAACAACTGCCATCTCGTTTAACTCGCAGCAAAACATCTGGAATGGCATTGAGAATTGCGCGATTGCGGGCTTCATCGTCACGCAGCTTCTGTTCAACGTTTAGGCGCTCAGTAATATCTCGTCCGATCGCTTGAAATTCAATTAAATCGCCCTCCTCGTTGCAAATCGCGACGTAAGTCCATTCCAGCCAGCACAAGGTGCCATTCCGAGCCACTCGATGTTGATAAGTAATATGGTCTTGATTGGTTGCCAATTGGATCAGACGCGCTAAGGAAACCGGCTGATTGGCGGCAGCTGGGCAATCAAAAAAATGGTGGGCTAAAATTTCTGGCAGCGACTGGTTGAAATATTGACAGTAGGCCTGGTTAGCAAATGTAACGATGCCATCGGCCCGAAAGCAGCAGATTAAATCGGGCAAGTGATTCAAAATGCCACGATAGCGCTGTTTACTCTCTGCTAATTCTTGCGCTAGCTGCTGACGTTCCCAGATCTCTTGCTGTAATTTGTGAGTTTGAGTCTCTAAAGTTTCTTGCAATGCTGCAATTCTGCCTCGCAACAGCACCGGATCTGTCTCTCGCATTAAATCAGCCTGTGGCACATCTCGATCTAGTTCTTCCAAAGTGGCTGGAACGATTAACCGCTGCATCCGTAAATCTTGAATTTGCTGTTGTGCCTGCCAGCATGACTCCTGGGTATGGGTGATGTTAGAAGGAAAATTGACGACATCCAAGGCTGTGGTGGTCCTAAAACAGCAATCGCTTGCTGCAAGTTGAATCAGGTCTTGCTGTGTAATCATGCCGATCGGAGCGATCCTGGATCCATTCGTTCCAACGATTACAACATAACCAGCCTGCTTTTCCACCATTAAGTTAGCCAGTTGGCTGAGTGGGATATGAGCCGGTGCGTGCACCCCTGAATTGCTGATTAACCCATGAATGCAGGTTTGCATGAAAATATCTTCTGGATGTATTGCCGCCTGAATTCTTTCCGGTGTGATCACACCTACCAATTCTGATGTCCCATTCAATTCTGCTGCATGACTCAGAACAGGTAAATGCTGGATTTGATGCTGCTGCAAAATTTTGAGAAGAGCCAGAATTTCTACCTGTTCTACCTGCCGATAGGTCGCAATGAGGGGAGTCAGCAGCTTGGCAAGGGGAGTTGCGGTCAGATCGATGCCGCTAGCGATCGCCCGTACAAAGTCTCGTTCTGTCAGCAGACCAACCAGGCAGCTATCTTCAGTAACGAGCACGTAACTCATGCCAGTATAGCTTATGGCATGGATGGCTGTTTGGGCAGATTCGGTCGCAGGAAACACTAAGGAATGAAACTGGACCACCTGCATCAGGGGTAGTTGCATAGACAGGACGAACAGGGAATCTCGTCTATATTAACCTGCTACGTCAATGCATCTTGAATCTCTAGACGATAAATTACAGCAAATTTCACTCAATCATCATTCAAGAGTTATAGTCCTACGTTCTGGAATCCCAACCCTCCTCGCGCTGCAATTCGGCTAACTCCCTGATGGTTTCGATCGTATCAATCTCTTGGGCTGGCTTATCACGTCGGACGCGCAGAATCCGGACCCCTTCGAGTTTATAGCCTCCCTTGTGGTGAGATGAAGCTTGGATCGCGTCAAATATCACTTCTAACACAATCTGGGGTTCCACTAGGTGAACCTGGCCATTGGCAAATTCTTCAATGGTATGTTGCTGGACCCAGTCTGATAGAGTTTCAAAATTGGGTAAAGATAGACTGGCAGAGACTTTACCGATATTGAGTAAAGACGCATCAGATTCACTGGCACGAACAGCAATCGCAAATAATGAGAACAGGGATGGATGGGTGAGCGGATCGATTTCTGCTGCTGTCACTACTACATCTAGCGTTGCGATCGGATGTTTCACCTTAAACCAGTCCTTGCTGCGTCGTCCAGGTCGATAAAGTGACTGAAGCATCTTTACCATGAAGCCTTCCTGCCCCTCAGCTCGGGCTTGCCGAAATTGTTGCCCCAGGGCCTCTAGATCAAAAAACTGATGCGCAGAGGCTAACTGCACCAGAGAAGATTCGATCGGCAAGGCTTCCAGGAGGGCACGTCGTTGGCCATAGGGCTGGTTGATCAAAACAGTGCCATCCTTATACAGAATGTCATAGACGATAAAGGCAACCGGTACCATGGCCACCAAATCCTCGGTTTTGGACGAATTCCCTAACCGTTGCTGCAGAAGCGTAAAAGGCAGAATTTTACCATCCCGATAAGGCACGATCTCGCCATCCAGAATCAATCCTGCCGATTCACCGCTAACCAGGGCCCGTGGTGCAAGGGCCGCCAAAGGCATCAACAGGTCAGGAAAATTGGCCGTAATTTCTTCAAGGGTGCGCGAAAATAGGGCAACCCGAATGCCTGCAACCACCGTCTCGTTAAAGGGATCATCACTGGCTCGATCGGCAGGTGCAATATGGGCTTGAGCCCGCATCCCGTCATACTTAGTTTCGATGGCATATCCCTGAGCCAGCGATCGCAGCAGCCGAGTTGCATCTGACGCCGTACTGGCTAACATAAATTTGATCGGCTGGAAGACTTGCATGTGGGCCTGATCGAGCTGATCGTGGCGGGCGAGAACAGCCGTTTTGCCCAAATCCCCTGAAAGCATGTGAACCCATTGAATCCGCTGGGTGGGCTGTCCAGAAATTTGAGCTACTGCCACTTCCAGAATTTCCTCTTCAAGATCAATCTGCAAATCGCCTTGCAGTAAGTTGATCAAATATTTCACTTCCAGGGGGGTGGCCCGGTCCAGCAGTTTAACGACCCAATTCAGCCGCCGTTTTCCCTTCGCTTTGCTGAGCTGCTCGATCGCAATCGCAACATCATCCAGGGTAAGCACCGATTCGGTTTGACGGATGAGCAGGCGGGCACCAACGGTCGCTAAGTCCCCATAGTCAAAGCGCTGCATGGCTAAGAGAGCAGGTTCGACCCCTGTAACGATCGAGAGGGCAGAGATCAGCGTCACTTCGCCAATTGGCACTGAGGACCGATCGCGACGGGAAAAGGCGTGTCCTGTAAAGTAGTGAATGGCATGCAACAGATGATCATCGCGTAACTGGAAAAGATACTGGCGCAAAACTGTTGCTTTTTCAGCCCGCGTATTCGCCGCATTTACCCTTTCCGCAACCGCTGCGAATTCAAGAAATGCCCCTGCCTGGGCTGCAATTTCTAGCATTGTAGATTCTAGTTTCACCCTGCCTCGATCGATTAAACACTCTAGCCTTGCTAACAACCGCACCCATTGGTTAGTAGTATTCCCACTCTTAAGGTCATCCAGCGGATGAGCCAGCGGGGCAAATTGGGGAAACAATATAGCAGATTGATTTTATTCCAGTCTAGGCGAAACGTTCACGAATCCTCTTGGTTCTGCGACCGATTCTGCGTAAAATTAAAAACTGTAAAGCTTTATGAACGGATTGCCGGAATCACTTTTTTAGATTATGCGTTTTCTTCGGCATTGTTTGGTGTGTTTGCTGGCCTTCTGCCTGCTGTTTGCGAACGCTCCGGTGGCACATGCCGCCAGCTCAGCAGCGATTCGCGCGTTTGATGATGTCAATGTTGAGACCCAGGACTATTCCGGTCAGGATTTGGCGCGGGCTGAATTTGGCGATGCCAAGCTGATCCGGGCCAACTTTAGCGGGGCTAACTTACAGGGAGCCGTGTTCAACGGAGCCAATCTGCGCCAAGCCAACTGGCATGGGGTTGATTTCAGCAACGGCATTGCTTATTTAAGCGATCTGTCAGGGGCCGACTTAAGCGACGCCATCCTCACCTCGGCCATGCTGCTCAAGACCAACTTTCGAGAGACGAACATTACCGGGGCCGACTTTAGTGATGCCATGCTCGATCGGGTGCAGGTGGTTCGGCTATGTCAGACTGCAGATGGGGTCAATTCCGTCACCGGCGTGCCTACCCGCGAATCATTAGGCTGTCGCTAGAAGCCTATCGCTAGGGCAGCTTGTAGCTCGCTACCCGCAGCTTTAAGTCTGCTTTGCGAGGATCAAAACTGAACAGAAATGCACCTTCTTCCTCTTCAAAGCTGGAGAGGAAGTCGATTTGCTGCTCCCCTGATTCGATCGTTCGATCGCCCTGCTTCAGTTCGCCCACTACTTGGACAGCCTCTGCGGTTTTTCCACCAATGTTTTTGAGGCTAAACGGCACATAGAACTGGCCTTGTTCAGCACGAATGGGTTGAGTTTGCTGAATTGTGAGAATCGGGGGCTGATCGGTTTGCGTCACCCACAGGTACAAAATCAGTCCAATTAATGTGGCAACAACCAGGGTGGCGATCGCAAACGCGATTTTGTCAGCGGAGAGAGTGCGCTTTTTAGAGGGATGGGCAAATGTTCTTTTCATACGGCTAACCGTCCTGCTGCGCCTCCGATCGTTGAAGGCAATCCTAAAATCAGCGTTTCCTCTAACCAAACAGGCCATGGATCTGTGGGGCTGAGCCGGTGAAAGAACCAGAGCATCAGCGCTGCGGCCCCCAACGAGAGCAAATAGGCCATCACGGTTTCCACTAACGGATGCTGAAAAGCACCTTGCTGCTGTAATCGCCGATCCTGGGTTGTAAACCCTGCCACGAACACAATGCAATAGGAAATGACGATTGAGGCTACCAGGATGGCGAGCAACCAGGGCGGAGAAGTGGCAGCCGAAAGCATTTCTACTTCATCGGTTGGGGCGATGTTAGAGGCGACAAAAATCGTGCCGACCAGCGTTGCGCCAATATCAGCCAGGGTTGCATTGTAACGAGGTGGCATAGACTGGGGGCTATTTTTCGCGGCCTTGGTGTCTGAATTCTCGTTGGTCTCAGCCTGTCGATCGCCCGAAAGAATTGAGCGAGCCAGCGCCACCCCGACCGCAAAGGGTAAACCTTCCAGCACCACCTTACCGACCGCTTCGTCCAAGGGCGTTTGCAGCGTGACTTCTTGCAGGAGAATCAAAATCAGCGTGGCGCAAAGGGTGCCGATCGCCAGCGCTTCTATGCTATCCATCAAGGCTTGCATGGGTCGATCGGGATTGACCTGACGAAAGCCATCAGTGCGGTTCAGCAAAAACACAATTACAAAGGTGATTGCCAGCACGATCAGCATCAACGGCGGTTCTGTGTAAGAGCCAATCCACCAAACTTCCATGGTGTAAAGCAGTGGAATGCCAAACAGAAATCCCCCAGCCGCACCATGTAGCCAGTCCTGCAATTCTTTGGTCCATTGGGGGTCGATAGCGACCCGAAGTTTTCGCATTAACATGGATTATCCTGCAACGTTCACCCTTAGTCTCCAGCATGCAATATCAAACCTTTTCCGAAAGAGCGGCTGCATCCAGCTGCATTCGTCAAATGGATGTTTGATAAGTCGTAAAAGTCAGCTTAGTCTGCTCTTCGGCATAATGAAGTGAAATTAATATGGCAGTTGCTCAATCAACCTGCCACTATCCCAGGAAGGATCTGCTTTAATGAGGGGTGCGAGTCAGCGCATGTTGAAAAACCGTTGATCGCTCTGAATGAAAAAGCGGCGTTATTTCGGGCTGATGGTTTTGGTGCTGATGCTGTGTCTCTCTTGGCCTTCGGGTGCAGCACAAGTTCCCGCTGGCAATGTGGCCCAGACAGATGTTCTATCTGTTACCGCCAATGCCCCTTCTGGTCCTGTAACAGTAGAAAATTTGGTGCAGCAGGGGCAGACCTTTTATCAAACTGGAAAATTTGCCGAAGCTATTGCGGTCCTTCAACAGGCCATTCAACTTTACCAACAGCAGGGGGATTCCTTACAGCAAGCCTTGACTTTAACGAATCTGGCACTGGTGTATCAGCAGCAGGGAAACTGGGCCGCAGCTAATCAATCGATCGCTACAAGTTTGCAATTCCTGGATTCCCTTCCCGATCACCCGGATCGATCGCAGGTCTTGGCTCAGACCCTCAACCTTCAAGGCAGCCTACAATTAGCTCAAGGTCAGTCAGAATCAGCCTTACAAAGTTGGGAACAGGCGGCAGCAATTTATCAAGAGGGGGGCGATCGCAAAGGAGAATTCCAAAGTCGCTTAAACCAGGCCCAGGCCCTGCAAGCCATCGGACTGAATCGACGGGCGATCGCCTTACTCACCGATTTGAGCCAAACCGTCGGTGAAACCGATGATCCGCTGCTGCAAGTGACCATTTGGCGGAGTTTGGGCGATGTTTTGCAGACCGCTGGGAACTTATCCGAGGCCCGTCAGGCTCTCACAACAGCGCAACAGACCGCTAGCGAGAATGCGAATGCGGCCAATCCTGCGTTGCAAGCGGCTCAAGCAGCGATTCAGCTCAGTCTAGCTAACCTGATACGTCGAGAAGCTACGACTCAACTCAGTTTGAATGGTCTATCCCCAGCCCAAGCGCTCTCAGCCTTAAACTCAGCCTCTCAGCCGCAATCCCTGGCAGAAGCTGCTTTGCAACAACGACAAAGTGATATCGCTCAGCAGTTTGTTCAAACCCTGGAACAGGCCTTGCCGCTCTATCAGGCTGCGATCGACCATTCGGTTACTGCCACAAACCGGATGCAGGCGGCCTTAAATCAATTGAGTGCATTGATTGAACTGCAGCGCTGGACTCGCGTTCTTTCCCAAATTACGATCCTGCAATCTGAGCTTGAGCAACTGTCCGTCGAGCAGATGACCATTCAACAGCAAATTCAGTTTGCGCTGGAACTTCGACAGGTGCAAGCTGCAGGACAGTTAACGGCTGAGCAGGCTGCGATCGTACCTCAATTGCTCAATGCTGCTATCCAATCTGCGGTTGCATTACAAGACATCCGGACTCAATCGTTTGCTTTGGGGAGCCTAGCAGAATGGTATGTCCAGAACCAGAATGATGCCCTGGCGATCCGTCCGTTGGAACAGGCATTAATGCTGGCTCAGTCTGTAAATGCAGCCGATCTTTCCTACCGCTGGCAATGGCAGATGGGACGCTTGTTGAAGCAGCAGGGGAATCGAACAGGGGCGATCGCCGCCTATCGGGAAGCCGTCAAAAGCCTGCAGACATTACGGAGTGATCTGGTCGCAATTAACCGAGAAGTCCAATTTTCCTTTCAAACCCAGGTTGAGCCAGTTTATCGAGAATTTGTTGAACTCTTGTTGGCAGCTCCAGAGGCAACTCCGACAGACAATTCAGGAAATGCGGAGGGTGATCTGATGGGGTATGCGGCGGGATATACTGCCGTGCAGCTCGTCCAGGCCCGTGAAATTATTGAAGGATTGCAAATTGCCGAACTGGATAATTTCTTTCGGGAGGCTTGTTTAGAGACACGTTTTGAGATCGATCGCGTGGTCGATCAAGAAGATTTATCGGCTGCCATTTTCTATACGATCGTTTTGCCTGATCGATTAGAGGTGATTCTAAAGTTGCCGCATCAGGAATTGTTGCATTACAGAACATTGCTCGATCAAGCAGGTTTAGAAAAAACGGTTGATGAGCTGCTGGCCGAAGTGAAGCGGCCCTATTCGTCGCAAAAATTCCAGACCTTGTCGCAGCAGGTTTACCAATGGTTAATTCGTCCAGCCGAAGCTCAATTGGCCGATCATCACATCAAAACTCTGGTGTTTGTATTAGATAGTGCCCTACGAAATGTTCCCTTATCGGCACTCTTTGATGGGCAGCAGTTTTTGGTTGAAAAATATAGCATTGCCCTAGCGCCGGGATTACAAATCACGAATCCCAAACCGCTGTATGGCCGAAAAATCAACGTTCTGCTGGCTGGACTGAGCGAAGCCCGCGCCAATTTCTCGCCGTTAACCCACGTGTTGCAAGAGGTCGAGGAGATTGAAGCCGATCTGCCCAGTAAAGTCTTGCTGAATCAGACGTTTACCCAATCCAATTTCCGCCAGCAACTTGACCGGACTGCTTTTTCGATCGTCCATATTGCAACTCATGGTCAATTCAGTTCCAACCTGGCTGACACCTTTATTTTGGCCTGGGATCGGCCCATTCCGGTGAATGAGTTAAGTCAGATGCTGCAAGCAGAGGAAACGCGAGCAGAACCGATCGAACTGCTGGTCTTAAGCGCTTGTCGTACCGCAACGGGCGATCGTCGAGCAGCATTAGGCATGGCAGGCGTAGCGGTCCGGGCAGGGGCAAGAAGTACGATCGCTTCTTTGTGGAATCTCGATGACGATTCAGGAGCGGTGCTGATGGATCAGTTTTATCAGCATCTAGTGAAATCTCCGGTCGCCAAGGCAGAAGCGTTACGCCAAGCCCAGATTGCGCTCTTACAAAATCCGCAGTATCAAGCGCCTCGCTTTTGGGCTCCTTATATTTTGCTGGGTAATTGGTTGTGAGAGCGATGGGAAACGAGAATAGGATACTTTGCTCAGGGTAACTAACTTGCTCAGGGTGACAATTTTGGCGATGATTGGCATAGCACAATTTCAGCCGCAATCTCACGAATTCCCACAATCAAAATGGACATCCGTCAGTTTCGTAAACTTCACCAGACCGTAGCGCCGATCGTTCTTCTGCCGCTATTAGTTACCGTTTGTACTGGCGTGACTTACCGAATTGCCAAAAGCTGGTTTGGTTTATCGAGGGATCAAGTCCACTGGTTAATGACGCTCCATGAAGGGGAATATCTGGGACAGACGTTAGAACCGTTCTATGTTTTACTGAATGGCTTGGGGGTGCTTTGGATGCTGATAACAGGCGGCATTATGGTTGGACAGAACATCAGCAAGTCAAAATGGTTTCGCCAATTCCGTCAGCCCTCCTCAGAACCTGCCTCTGCTTCATCAAAGCCCTCGTCAGAAACACACCCTTCCCAAGAGTGAGATTGACAGATGCTGTGCGAAAACTTAAATTGAGAAATATCTGAAAAGTTTATTGAAATGTCCAAGTTGCTTACTGGCGGCCCTCATCGTTAAATTTTATTCTACATTTTATTGTTAATAAACAGAATTTTGTAGCTTTCGGCACAACAAAGAGTTTCTGTTTGTGTGAAAAATGCGCTTAATGAAGTTCAAGTCTTGAACTACTCCAATTCTTCAGGCGTTACTAATTCGTAGGTTCAGGAAGCAGTGCCTAACAAGCGAGATATTGCATCTATTGAAATCTCTTGGCTTTGGAAGCAGTGGCAATGTCTCTCGATTTAGTAGCGTCAGTTTTTTAGATTGTATTTTTAACGTACTGCCTTAAATCTAATTTATTTTTAAAATAATATGTTTAAATTTGATACTTGATAATTAGATTTTGGTATATCTGATGTCTATTTCCAGGATCTGGTTTGAGTACCATCAAACAGTCAGAACCTAAGGAAAAATTATGAGTGGAAATGAAGCCCGCGTTCAAGCAGTACATCAGATCACAAATCGAACCCTGATACCGCCCAAACCTCCAGAGCGTTTAGAGGAAATCTGGGCAGAGAATGTTTTTAACCTGACTAAGATGCAGGCGAGTCTTCCCAAAGCGGTCTTCAAGTCAATCAAAAATACAATTGTCACCGGGGAAAAGCTAGATCCTTCCATTGCTGATGCTGTAGCAACTGCGATGCGAGATTGGGCAACGGCTAAAGGAGCTCTCTATTATGCCCATGTGTTTTATCCAATGACTAATTTGACTGCTGAAAAGCACGATGGCTTCATCTCTGTGCAGGGAGATGGCAACGTAATTTCAGAATTTTCTGGCAAAGTCTTGGTGCAGGGAGAACCAGATGGATCTTCATTTCCGAATGGCGGCATTCGAGACACCTTTGAAGCGCGAGGCTATACGGGCTGGGATGTGACCAGTCCTGCCTACATCATGGAAACCGACAATGGGTCAACCTTATGCATTCCGACGGTCTTTGTCTCCTGGACTGGAGAAGCGCTTGATAAAAAAGTGCCGCTGTTGCGCTCCATCTCGGCTATGGATAAAGCGGCTAACAAGGTTCTGAAACTTCTAGGCCACACAAATGTAGCGCATGTCAACTCAAGTTGTGGTGCTGAACAAGAGTATTTTCTTGTCGATGCCAACTTTGTCAGTCAACGTCCCGATCTAATGCTGGCAGGGCGAACTCTGTTTGGCAAACCGCCTGCCAAAGGCCAAGAATTTGACGATCATTACTTTGGTGCCATTCCAGAGCGGGTTCAAGTTTTCATGCAGGATGTGGAAGAAACGCTCTATAAGCTCGGCATTCCTGCCAAAACCAGACACAACGAGGTGGCTCCTGGTCAATTTGAAATCGCTCCCTTTTTTGAAGCAGCAAACGTGGCCAGCGATCATCAGCAGCTTTTAATGACGGTTCTGAAGCATACAGCCAAAAAACATGGGTTTACTTGCTTGCTGCATGAAAAACCGTTTGCAGGAATTAATGGTTCTGGAAAACATGTCAACTGGTCAGTTGGCAATTCCACTCAGGGAAATCTGTTAGACCCAGGGGATTCACCGCATGATAATGCGCAATTTCTCGTTTTTTGCGGTGCGGTCATTCGAGGTGTTCACAAATATGGTCCGCTAATGCGTGCTGTAATTGCGACTGCCAGCAATGATCATAGACTGGGGGCAAATGAAGCGCCACCTGCAATCATGTCTGTTTATTTAGGATCGCAATTAGAAGAAGTCTTTGAGCAAATTAAAACTGGAACGGTTACAGAGTCCAAACAAAAAGGAGTGATGGATTTAGGCGTGGATGTGCTGCCCCACCTTACTAAAGATGCGGGCGATCGCAATCGAACCTCGCCTTTTGCATTTACGGGTAACCGCTTTGAATTTCGGGCTGTCGGATCAAGCCAATCTGTTTCAGGTCCGTTAATTGCTCTCAACACAATGCTGGCCGATTCTCTAGATTGGATCGGCAATCGCCTGGAAACTGAATTATCAAAGGGTGTGGAACTCAATACTGCGATCATTACTGTGCTAAAAGAAGTGATGCAAGAGCATGGGGTCGTTGTTTTTGGAGGGAACGGATATTCTGAAGAATGGCACAAAATAGCGGTTGAAGAGCGTGGTTTGGCTAACTTGCGGACTACAGCCGATGCTTTGCCGACGCTCAAAGCAGAATATGTTGAGGACTTGTTCAAAAAAACGGGAGTTCTGACTCCTGTTGAGCTAGAAAGTCGTTTTGAAGTGTATGCAGAGCAGTACATTCTTTCGATTGAAGTAGAAGCCAAACTGGTGGTAAGTATGGCCAAAACCATCATATATCCAGCAGCGGTGGAGTACTTGTCAAAACTGTCATCGACGATCGCAAGTTTGACAGGGCTAGGAATCAACTTCGAAAAGGAGAGTGCTCAGAAGGTGGCGGACTTGACAAACTCGATGGTAGCAGCAACAGGTGAATTGAGTACAGCCTTAGGAAAACATGATTTTGCAACCACAGAAGAGAAGATGCAGCATTGTGCAACAACGATTCGGCCTCTAATGGATAAANGTACGCGAGTTTGCAGATGCGCTGGAGTGTGAAATTGCAGATAGCTTCTGGCCATTGCCGACCTATCAAGAAATGTTGTTTATCAAGTAACAAGTCTCAAAATATCATATATTCTCCAAGTCACATTTTTGTTGCCCACGTAACATTGATGTCTTGCTGCCGAATATCTTGATGGTTCCATTAATTTGAGGCGAGGAAAAACTCCTTGCCTCAATTTTTTTACCCATTTTTCCATCAATTGAACCTGACATGCACAGTCTACGCTAATTATGCTAAGTCTGCGTGAGCAAAGCATCAACGACGAGCGCTAATTACTCTAGTTGAGTTGGTTTTATCATGGATCGCACTCCATTACTGTGATCTCTGTCAACTGAGGCAGAAGGAATAAATATCAGGCCTTGTCTCCTTTTTGACGATCGGAATAGATAAGTAGAAGAATACACGCAATCCTATCTTATTTCTCATTTTGTGTCCTCTTCCCTGAGATTTTGCATAGAAGTAATATTGATCACAATACTGAGTTTTAATCGTAGAATTTTTACCAGATCCATCCAACAGCATCTACTCCTCAAGAAAGATGTCGTACGTAAAATAAGCTTTTAATGTTTCCTTTAGTACCCTCGATATATTGAAATCTACATGGCAAATGGAGGTTGAGTCATTGATGGCGATGTTGCAATTCATGCCTGAATGTCAACGGTGTCTTCAATATCACCACCTTTTTTCTGTTGCTTTTTTGCTGTCACTTATTTAACCTTGCTTATTTCAGCTTTTATCTTTAAAGAGTGGTTAGATAGGCTTGTTGCTTCAATCATGATCTAAAAACTAATTTTTTAGGAACCTTGTTCTATCCTTGATCGTCTAGTGCGAAGTGAGGTGTTAAAACTAGATTTGAATCGTTAGATTCGAGTCACCCCAAAAAAGTCCATAAGTTACTGAGATCTCTATCTCCTGAAAAATCCGTGAGTAAGCTCTATTGGTAGAGAGTCTGTTTCAACAGTAGTCAAGTTTAAAGTCATTTGGTTTGAGTGAGTTTTGTCTAGATTAGTTTGGCGCGGCTAATCGCAGTGGCATGGTTGTATTTGCCTGAATCTGTTTGTTCTCTTGTATTTGTAAGAGCTTCTTGGATTTGCAAGAACCGCAGTCTGATATCAAATTTGCTGAGATACATTCTAGAGAAGCGCTATGAAGATTGCTTTGATCCACGATTATTTAACTCAAAAAGGTGGGGCTGAGCGAGTCTTTGAACTGCTCTGTAAGTACTATCCTCAGGCCGATATTTTTACTTCCCTTTACGATCGCAGCAACAGCATTGATTTAAGCGATCGGCTGGTTCAAACCACCGTTTTGCAGAATATTCCTGGTGCGGCAAAATATTTTCGCATGATGGCTCCGTTTTATTTCCCGGTGTTTCGATCGATCGATTTGACAGATTACGATCTGATCATCAGCAGTAGCAGCAGCTTTGCCAAGGCGGTTCGAAAACGTGAGGAGGCGAAGCATGTTTGTTTCTGTCATAATGTGACGCGATTTCTCTGGGATACACAAACCTATCTACGGGAGTATACAGGCTATCAGCATTTTTATCCACTGCTGGAGAAGGTCTTCCAAACCATGCGGCAGATGGATGTGAGATATGCCCAGGAACCCGATTTCTATATTGCAAATTCTAGCGTCGTGGCCGATCGAATTGCCAAGATCTATCACAAGCCCGCAACGGTGATCAACTATCCGATCGACAGCCAGATGTTTGATTTCGCCGATCAAAAAGATGATTTTTATTTGACATCCTGTCGATTGATTAGCTACAAACGAATTGACGTGATTGTTGAAGCATTTAACTGGCTGGGACTCCCCTTAATTGTGACTGGAGATGGTCCAGAGCAAGCACGTTTACGATCGCAAGCCATGGACAATATTCAATTAGTAGGACATGTGAGCGATGCAGAACGAAAGCATTTAATGTCTAAGACTCGTGCTGTGGTAGTTGCTGCTTTAGAGGACTATGGTCTGGTTCCAGTTGAAGCAAACGCTAGCGGCACCCCTGTAATCGCCTATGGCGCAGGTGGAGTCTTAGACACCCAAATTCCAGGACAAACTAGCGTTCTGTTTAAGCGGCAAACCCCAGAAGCAGTCCATTCTGCGATTCTTGCTGCCAACAAAATTCCCTGGGATTATCAAGCGATCCGTAATCACGCCATCAGTCATTTTTCTGAACCTGTATTTTTCGACAAAGTCGAACAGGTGATGGCACAAATTTTGGGTTAAGTTCAGCTTTTTGATGTCGATCGAGCGATTCTGAATTGTAGAGGAGAGGGTATGGTGGCAACTCAACACCTGAGGAATTCTGATATAGAGCCTGGATATGGCCATTTATTTGCCGTTTTGATGCGACGGTGGGTTTGGGTCGCTGGAACGTTAGCTGGAATTCTGATGCTGGCAATTCTCTACACCTTGCTGAAACAGCCCACTTACCAAAGCTCCATGCAACTTCTGGTCGAGCCCAATTACCAGGGCAAGCAGGATGCCGCGAATCCGAACCAATTTGCAGATGCCAATATTGAAATTGATAATACAACGCAGTTAACGGAGATGCGCAGCTCCAAATTGCTGCAAAAGGCAGTTGATTCGCTGAAGGCGGACTATCCCGACATCAATGTAGACAACCTGCAAAGGAAACTGGTTTTGACTCAAGTCGAAGAAGATAAAGTGAAAACCAAAATTTTTCAGGCAATTTACACCGATAGTGATCCGGTTAAGACGCAACGGGTATTACAGGCGCTCCAGCAAGTTTATCAAAATTACAACCGGGAACAGCAAAAACAGCGGTTAAATCGAGGGCTTGCCTTTGTCAACGAACAATTGCCGCTGCTAGGAACAGAAGTATTTAATGCAGAACAGGCGTTGGAGCAGTTTCGCACTAGCCAGAATTTGATCGATCCAGAACTACAATCTAAAGCTCTGATTGATTCACTCACTACGTTGCAGCAGCAGCAGCAGCAAAATCAGGCCCAGCTCCAAGAAATGCAAGCTCGCTACCAATCGTTGCAGCAACAACTCAAGCGATCGCCCCAACAGGCCCTAACCTCTGCCCGTTTAAGCGAATCCTCGCGTTACCAGGCGCTGCTAGATGAGCTGCAAAAAACATCGCTGGCCCTGGAGCAAAATCGAACCCGGTTTACAGAATCCTCTCCTGTGATCCAAAAATTGCTGGAACAACAGCAGCGACAGCAAGCCTTATTGGCAGAAGAATCGGGTCAGGTACTGGATCGAGCAACTCAGGCAACCTCGCCCCAAGATGCCCAACTGAGTTCAACGGAACTGACCCTGGTCTCCCAGCTCGCAGAGGCCAAAAACAGTCTGCAAGGCCTGCAAGCGCGGCAACAAAGCCTGGATCAAAAAGTGCAATCCCTGCAATCTCAGTTAAAGCAATTCCCGGCTTTACTGACGCAATACAACCGTCTGCAGCCAAATGTGAAGTTGAGTCGCGAAACGCTGGAGCAATTGCTGAAAGCGCGGCAGGAAATTGCTCTGGAAATTGCTAGAGGTGGCTTTGATTGGCAAGTCGTGGAACAGCCAAAACTTGGCAAACATATTGGCCCCAAGCTCAAACAGAATTTGCTGCTTGGCGCAGTGGCTGGCTTAATGTTGGGCTGTGTGGTGGCTTTTGGACGGGAGGGCATTGATGACTCGGTACATACTCCCGATGACTTGAAGAATTTGTCGGCATTGCCGCTATTGGGCATCATTCCGGAATTGCGGCGCTCCAATAGCAGACCCGCTCAGCAAAAAGCAATTCGAGGCCATTCATCGATCGCCTATCTGCCCGGTCAGCTCTCTAGCGAACTGATGCCGGATATGACCCGAGTATTGCCCTGGGTTGTATTTCGGGAATCGCTGGATTTGATTTACAAGAATATTCAGATGCTTACCCGATCGCGAGGACTGCGGACACTGGTTGTTACTTCTGCCCTATCAGGTGAAGGGAAATCAACTGTTGCCCTGGGATTAGCCATGAGTGCGGCTCGGCTTCATCAACGAGTATTGCTGATTGATGCGGATCTGCGGCGTCCCAGTTTACACAAACAGCTGGAGTTGCCCAATCAAGAAGGGTTAGCGACTCTATTAATTGATGAACCGCAGCTAAACAAGCGCAGCATTCAAACCTCCAGTCTCTACACTGATATTCCCATTTCTGTGTTGACTGCTGGACCGCCGCCGATCGATCCAGCTCAGCTGTTGAGTTCACAGCGGATGGGTGAGTTAATTGCCGGATTTGAAAAATCTTACGATCTGGTGATTTTAGATGCTCCACCAGTTCTGGGCCTCGTCGATGCAATTCTGGCCGCCTCTTTTTGTGATGGGGTGCTGCTCGTAGGACGCATGGGCCAAGTTACTCGCACTGAGCTGACGCAGGCGACTTCGATGCTGAATAAACTCCCCTTAATTGGCATTGTGGCAAATGCAGCCATGGCCATCTCCTATCCTCATCGCTCTGCTCGCCGCTATTAGAATTGCCAAATTCATTCCTGATCTCCTCCCTTCCTCATCCTCACCGTTCTGACCTTGACTTATGACAACCCTTTCCATCACCAATCAAGCCACTGCATATTCCCAATCTCCGCTCGATCGTTCTTGTCGGTATGTCCTCTGCTGGCGACAGAAGCAGCTTCTGGTCAAATCCACCGCACAGCCGATTCAGCCCTATTTGCCACCGCTAGGCAACTTAGAAGTGCTGATGGCCTGTCTCCAACGCTCCCCCATACAGCTCGTCAGAATTGCCCCAGAGTTGGGGGAGTCTGAAATTGAGTTTTGGGCAGATGCCTGTGCAGGGTCAGGGAAAAACATCTTTTTGACGATACCGAGTCCTAATCTGCTGTTGAAGCAACAGAAACTTAAGCCGCAATGGCTGAAATGGGGGCTAAAACGGATGATGGATTGGATTGCAGCGTTATCTCTACTATTGTTGTTGGCACCTCTGCTGCTGATCATTACTATCTTGCTCTGGCTCGAATCTCCAGGTCCAGTTTTATCAGTGCAGTGGCGAGTTGGCCAACGGGGCAGGTTGTTTCGCATGCTGAAATTCCGTCGGATTGCTCTGGATGTCAAACCGGTCAGTAGAGAACATTCGCCGCCAACCTTACGTCAGGGGATTCAAACCCTGTTTCTGCCGATCGAGAAATGGCTGCTTCAGTCAGGATTAAGTGAACTACCCCAGTTAATTAACGTGTTGCGCGGTGAAATGAGTTTAGTGGGACCAAGGCCCTGGCAGCTTGCGGATGCTTTGCAACTTGATCCAACTGCACGCCAGCAGCTCAATGGTTTACCTGGAATGACAGGTATTTGGACCGCTACGATTCGATCGCCCTTGCCTGATCTGGACAGCATGAGCAGCAGAGTCTTGAACTATCTCAGCAACTGGTCCATTCAGCAAGACTTCAAAATTTTAGTAATGACCATTCCCAGAGTGTTCTCAGGTTTTGGACCCTATTAAATCATCGATTCGTTTTTAGGATTTCGCTCTTATTTCAATCATTCAATTTCTTTGTTCACGACTCAGGCGATCTTCATGCAGCAATTCTTTTCTTCAAGGATTCGCAAATTTCTAAGAACCTCTCGTTTCTGGCAAGAGAATGGACTAATTCTGCGCGAATTTCAGTTCTTTTTCTGGACTGCAATTTTAGCGATCGTCTTTGCGTTGCTGGCAGCAGCATTTGAGGGATTTGGTCTAGGATTTCTTCTGGCATTCCTCCAAAGTCTCGTCAATCCTACAGCGGAGCCGTTTAGGACTGGAATCCAGTGGTTCGATGTCTGGTTGCTGGGTGTGAATGGTTCTGCGATCAGTCGCCTTTACCATGTGTCTGCGTTAATTCTGGTCGCCACCTGGATTCGAGCCGGATTTAACTATCTCACCCAGGTCTACACGGAATTAACGCAGCAAAAGCTCGTCGATCGGCTCCGGCGTCGCATTTTCGAACAGCTACAATCCCTCAATCTCAGCTACTTCTCCAAGATGCGATCGGGGGAACTGATCAACACCTTGACCGGTGAAATTGGCCGACTCCAATCTGCGTTTGGATTGCTTGCCTTCATCATCACCAAAGGCTTGACCCTGGCGGTTTATTTGATTTTGATGCTGCGAATTTCCTGGCAACTCTCCCTGATCTCAGTAGTCTTGTTCAGCTTGATCGCGGTGGCATTGTCCTATTTGAACGCGCGCGTGCGAGAAGAAAGCTTTGGCGTCTCGATTGCCAGCGGTCGATTCACGTCGATCGCCATGGAATTGATTAGCGGTATCCGCACGATTCAGGCATTTGCTACCCAGGATTTTGAACGAAAACGTTTCTACCAAGCCAGTGCAGCGGTCTTAGATGCCTCCATGCAGGCAACTAAAGGCTGGGCGATCGTGCGTCCCTTAGCGGAAGGATTAGCCACGACTGTGCTGATCGGCATGATTGTAATTGCGCTCACCTTGTTTGTTGCCAACGGACTCTTGCAAACCTCATCGCTGCTGACGTTCCTATTCATTCTATTTCGGCTGGTGCCAGCGGTTCATGAAATTAACGGCAACCGTTCCATGCTGAATAGCTTTCACGGTTCCTTGAGTAATATTCGAGAACTGCTGCGCACAGATGATAAACCCTATCTTCGGGATGGTGACAGGCCATTCACTGGGTTGCGCCATGCGATCGCCTTCGAATCGGTTGATTTTGGCTATGAAGCCAATCAGCAAGTGCTGCAAAATATTACGCTGACGATCCAACGAGGCGAAATGACCGCGATTGTTGGATCCTCTGGTGCGGGTAAAACCACTCTGGTTGATCTCATTCCCAGATTCTATGATCCGACCGAAGGCCGAATTGTTGTAGATGGCATTGATCTACGAGATTTTCAAATCAATACCCTACGGCGACAAATGGCGATCGTCAGCCAGGATACGTTCATCTTCAATGCCTCTGTACAAGATAACATTGCCTATGGTCTGCCAGATGCCAGTTCCGCAGATATTATGGAAGCGGCTCGCTTAGCAAACGCGCTAGAGTTCATTTCGGAATTACCGCAGCAATTTGAAACTCCCCTCGGCGATCGGGGTGTCCGACTCTCAGGTGGGCAGCGGCAGCGAATTGCCATCGCCAGAGCGTTACTGCATAATCCCGAAATTTTGATTCTGGATGAAGCTACCAGCGCTCTGGACTCCATTTCGGAACGACTAATTCAGGATTCGATCGAAAAATTGGCGGTAGGACGCACAGTTATTGCGATCGCCCATCGGCTTTCCACGATTGTTCGTGCCCATAAGGTAGTCGTATTGGAGCAGGGAAAAATTATTGAACAGGGCACCTATCAGGAGTTGCTGAAACGACAAGGAAAACTTTGGAAATATCATCAATTGCAACATGAGGTGAGTCAAAGCCATTCATGACATTTAATGATCACCTAATAAGAACCATTTGACTTTGAGGAGCTATCACGATGCATCTGATCGCACTAGAGCAAGAACCTACTTCTGAACGCGGAGGACAAGAGCTAAATCTGCTGGAAATTTGTCATGGATTGAAACAGCGAGGGCATCGCGTTAGCTTACTCTATGAGCGGCCTGGTAATTTGCTCGATCGCTATCGTGAATTTTGTGACCATACGATTCGGGTCAATAGCTATGGGTTCGATCGGCGTAAATTCAGCGATGTGCTCAACTTTCTCCCTAGCCTTGCTCAAATCGGCACCATTCCAACCTCCGAGGATAGCATCATCTTCAGTAATGTCTACCACACGGTGTTCTGGGGATATCTGCTCTCTTTAGCCCGTCAGCTTCCCTTTGTTTGCTATTTACAGGTGCCACCCTTCGACTTTAATCGTCAGCGATTGTTAGGACTGAAGGGGGTCGATCGATTTATTGCGGTTTCTGATCAAACCAAGCAGAACTGGTGCAAGTTGGGTTATGAACCGGAAAAAATTGACGTGGTGCTGAATGGCACGGATCCAGAAAAATTCAAACCAGCTGTCGATTTTGCGGAAGTGCGATCGCAGTGGCAAATTCCGCAAGACACCAGAGTGATTACCTTTGTAGGACGGCTCGATCACGACAAGGGTCTGGAAACTCTGCTGCAAGCGTTTCAGATTTTATCGAAGAACCATCAAAATGTGCGCTTGCTGATTGCTGGGAAGCCATTGCTGCATGTGAATCCCAAAAATTATCAGGAATGTCCAGAAGAGCGATCGAAATATCAGCAATCACTCCAAGATCTCGTGCTGAATCTGGGTATTTGTGAACAGGTGACTTTCCTCGGCCACATTACCAACACGGATGAACTCTATCAAGTCAGCGATGTGACGGTAGTACCCAGCCGTTTTCCCGATCCCTGTCCGCGCGTAGTCATCGAAACGATGAGTTGCGGCACGCCTGTTGTCGCCAGCAAAATTGGTGGAATTCCTGAGGTGTTGACTGGAGAATTTGCCGGGAATTTAGTTGAGCCTGAAAACCCTCAAGCTCTGGCCCAGGGATTAGCACAGGTGATCGATTGGCGGAGTCAAGATCCAGAATTGGGCGATCGCTGCCGAGCCCATATTTTGCGTCAATTCAGTTTTGAAAAGATGCTGGATGGGATTGAGAAAATTCTGGTGAACATGGTGAACACTCCCGCTAAAACTCCGGTTGCAGCCAAGCATTGAGATCAGGATCAGAATTGCCTATCAAGCATTTCAGAGGAACGACCATGCATGTGATCGCGTTAGAGGATCAACCCAGTTCACTCCGGGGCGGACAGGAGCTAAACCTGTTCGAGATTTGCCAGAGCTTAGCGCAACGGGGACATCAGATCAGCTTACTGTATGGCAGAACGGGAAATTTGCTGGAACGCTATCAGCAATTTTGCGATGACTTAATCAAAATCGATCGCTATGGTTTCGATCGTAGAAAGATCGGTGAGGTGATTGAGTTCTTGCCGATGCTGACTAAGATCTCTACCATTCCCACCCAGTCAGATAGCGTGATTTTTAGCAATAGCTGCCATTCCGTTTTTTTGGGATCTCTACTGGCGCTTTATCGCAAATTGCCGCTGATTTGCTATGTCCAATCTCCTTCGATGAGTTTTAATTGGCAAAAGTCTTTTGGCCTGAAGCGGGTCGATCAATTCGTGGCGGTTTCGCAATACATGCAGCATCAGGGCGTCGGTGGCGATTCTGTCCAGAAGACGATCGTCGTTCACAATGGCACTGATTTAGCAAAATTTCAACCGCCAGAAGATTTCGCCCAGGCTCGTCAGCAATGGGGAATTCCAGAAGATACGCAAGTCATTTCCTATGTGGGGCGCTTGGACAAAGAGAAAGGTGTGAGCAATCTGATTGATGCCTTTCGCCAACTGTTAGATCAGGGTCAAAAGATCAAACTGCTGATTGCAGGAAAATCGCTTTTAAGCGTCAATCTGGCGGCCTGTCCCAATTGGACTGAAGCGGATTCAGAATATCAGCAGTTTCTGGAAAGAATTGTCGAAGACCTGGGAGTTGAATCCCATGTGCAATTTCTGGGGCATCTGGCCGATCCGGTTTCACTCTATCAAGTCAGCGATCTCACGGTTGTTCCCAGCCTGTGGCCAGAACCCTTTGGCCGATCGATCATTGAATCCATGGCTTGCGGTACACCTGTGATTGCCAGCAAAACAGGCGGGATCCCAGAAATTTTAACCGGGGAGTTTCAGCATCATTTAGTTGAACCGGGAAATATTCAGCAGTTGACCGATCGGATGAATGGGTTACTGAATTGGCGATCGATCGATCCAACGCTAGGAAAACGCTGCCAAGAGCATGTTGCTGAACACTTTAGTCTGGAGAGCATGGTAGACGGGATTGAGGAAGTTTTGGTGAAGGCTATGCATCACCATTCAGAAATTGCCGTTACTCATTGAAGGTCACAAAAGATGTCTAGTTGTCCTCGCATTCTATCCATTGTGGAAGAAATTTTGGGCCATAAAACTTATGGCAAGTTGATGCGATCCTATTTTGGTCAAGTTGACTCTTGCCAGATTGATTTCTACTGGTATAACGAGGAACGAGAGCTGCGGACCCGAATTATCAACCGTTTGCTGGGTTATTATCCCAAAAATCGCTGGGTGCAGGATCAAAATATTGATTTTCATGTTTTTCGGTTTCAGCTCGGCTTTGCCTACATGGCCCGACGCTTAGTTCTACGCAAAATCAAGCAGGCAGACTATTCTGTTCTGCATTTGCATACGCAACCTCTGGCGTTTCTGATTCAGCATTTGCTGCAACAAATTCCCACCGTCATCACGATCGATCGGACAATTGCGCAAGCCTCTAGAGACACTACCCACCCAAACTTGAGATGGACTTACGCACCAAATATCTGGCTCGATCAGCAGGTGTTCAATCGGGCTGCCCGCATTGTGTCCTTCTCAGAAGCAGCACGGCGTTCAGTGATTGAGGAGTTTCAGATTGATCCGCAAAAAGTTCAGGTGATTTATCCCGGCGTAGATTTAGCCAAAATTACCATGCCCGATCGACCTATTAACGATCGACCCAAAATTCTGTTCATTGGCGGTGATTTTGAACGGAAAGGAGGACATGACCTGCTCCAGGTGTTTCTGGAAGCCTTTACGGATCGGGCAGAGCTGCATTTAGTGACACGCGATCCGATCGAATGCCATCACCCCAGCGTTTATCTCCATCGAGACATTGAAGCCTATACTCCAGAATGGCTATCGCTGTATCATCAGGCCGATTTATTTGTCATGCCCACCTATGCGGAACCGTTTGGTTGGGTATTCATTGAAGCAATGGCAGCAGGTTTGCCGATCGTGGCCACTGATTTGAATGCCATTCCCGAAATGGTGCAGGACGGGGAAACGGGCTTTTTAGTGCAGCCCGGAGATCGAGCCGCATTAGCTGCAAAAATCCAAGTTCTGATCGATCAGCCCCAGTTGAGACAGGCGATGGGCCACAAAGCTCGGCAACGAGCAGAACAGAAATTTGACACGCATCAAAACTTCCGAACGCTCGAACAAGTATTTCAGGAAACCGCCATGCTGGGACGATCGTCAATGCTGCTGAAATCTCCCCTGCGAAAGTTCGCCTGACATTCCCATTCTCATCGCAATTTTCTTGATTAATCCCATGAATGTTCTCTTTACTTGCCACTATCATTTCAATACCAACGCAGGTGCGGCAGGTGTGACTTGGCGGTTGGGACAGCAATATCAACAGCGAGGACATCAGGTTGACTATTATTCGATCGATCACCTTCCTGCTCGATTGCATCCCTTGTTTAAAGTGGCGGCCTTTCCGGAGTTTGTGGCGCACCGCATTGCTGCACAGTCGCAGTTGGATGTAGTTGATGCTTCAACAGGAGATGGGTGGCTCTGGGCGGTTTGGCATCAGAAGCGATCGCAACGGCCTTTGATGATTGCCCGTTGTCATGGGCTAGAACATATTGAGCATGAGGAATATTGTGAAGAAGTCGAGCGAGGAAATCTAAAGTTTAGCTGGAAATATCACCTCTATCGTGGCAGTATCCGGCTCTGGGAAGCGGCAATTTCAATGCGCTATGCCGACTTGGCCCTCTTCCTGAACCAGCGCGATCGCCAATATGCTATCGATCGATTAGGCGTTCATCCCGATCGCGCCCAGATTATTGCCAACGGCATTACCCAAGACTTTTTGAATCGCCCCTTTGAACCATTGCCGCAAGATGGTACGCTGCGCATTGCCCAAATTGGCACCTATATTTTGCGGAAGGGTGTGCATTATGGCTCTCCGGCATTGAATCGCATTCTGCAACGCTATCCGCAGGTGTCGGTGAGCTTTCTGGGTACAGAATGTCCGATCGAGCAAGTTTACGCAGATTTTGATCCAGCCGTTCACGATCGCATTCAAGTCATTCCTCGCTATCCTTACGAAACGCTACCCAATCTGCTGCAATCGCATCAAATCAAGCTCTTTCCTACGATCTCTGAAGGATTTGGGGTGGCGCTGGTTGAAGCGATGGCTTGCGGTCTGGCTCCGATTACCACAGCAACGCCCGGTCCATTGGAGATTGTTCGAGATGGGCATGACGCGATCGTGATTCCTGTGCGAGACAGTCTGGCGGTCGAGCAAGCTCTGATCCGACTGATCGAAAATCCGGTTGATTTAGAACGGCTGCGTCGCAATGCTTACGCCACAGCACAGACTTACAGCTGGTCTTCGATCGCTCAAACTAACCTGGCTCTCTATCAAAAAGCGCGTGACTTAAGAGGTGAAAAGCATGACTCCATCTACTCCACCCCCCACTGATCGGCCTGCTACTGGTCAGGCCTCTACTGCAATCCGCCAGATCTCGACGGTGATTATTGCTCAGAATGAGGCCGAATGTATTGCCAATGCGATTATTTCCTGCCTTCCCTTTTCGGATGAAATTGTGGTGATCGATAGCGGTAGCCAGGATGAAACGGTTGAAATTGCGCAAAACTTAAATTGTCAGGTCTATACCAATCCCTGGACAGGCTATGCCAATCAGCGTAATTTTGGAGCCGATCGCGCCAAACATGATTGGATATTTTTCATTGATGCTGATGAAGTAGTCGATCAGCAGTTATCCAACGCTTTGCAGGCGCTGAAATCCAACCCCCACCTGAGCGCCGACGCCTTCTCCATGATTCGCATTGGGGATTTTTGGGATCAGTGGTTAGATAGTCGCCCAGAATGGCATACTCGACTCTACAACAAGCAGATTTTCCGCATCAAGGATGTGTTGGTGCATGAAGGTCCGAATGTTGGCGATGCGCCTGTGACTAAGCTCCCCGGAGTCCTGTGGCACTATGGCTTCCGTGACCTCAGCGATCTGGTGATTCGGTTCAACCGCTACAGCGATTTAGATGCACAGCAAGCCTATCGGCAAGGTCAACGATTTAATGGCCTCCGACTTTTGCTGAAACCCCCTGCCAAATTTGTGCAGCAATATCTCTGGTATGGCATGGTGCGGCATGGTATGGCAGGCTTTGCTCTCTCAGGACTGTGGGGCTATTACATGTTTCTCAAGGAACTTAAGCTTTACGAGAGGGATCGCCAAACCAATCCATCAGTCGATTCTGCAAAACCCGATCGCCCTGCTGTACCGCTTTATTTACCAGAAGTTACGACAGCTCCATCATCGATCCCCCTAAATCCCCCTTTTTAAGGGCGACTTTAAGCACTTCTTGGCTTGGTTCCCCTTTGATTAACTCCATCTGGCATCTTATCTATGCAGTTCTATCCCGATCTCATTCCTACGGACTCACCTCGCCAATCTCCCCTTGCTTGGGCTGCAATTTCGGGATTGATTCTGTTGACGATCGTTTGCCTGTTACTCCATGTGGGTGGCATCCTGCGCCTACTCTTTCCGGCATCTGCCTTCTTAGTCGCAGTTTTTCTCTACTGGCAAGCGCCTATTCTATACGTTGGATTTGCCTGGTGGATTGCCTTTCTCTCTCCTTTTGTGCGGCGCTGGGTCGATTATCAGAGTGGGTGGGTCGATCCCAGTCCAGTTTTGCTGGCTCCTTTTCTGGTGCTGCTGGTAACCCTGGTCACATTCATTCAATATTTACCTCGTCTGTATCATCGGGGCGGTTTGCCGTTTCTACTGGCGATCGGCGCTGTGTTTTATGCCTTATGCGTTGGTCTAGTCAAGCAATCTCCAACTGGGGCGATCGTAGCAACGCTGAACTGGCTCACGCCGATTCTATTTGGCATTCATCTTTTTATACAGTGGCAAGACTATCCTCGCTATCAGCAAAATCTCCAGCGAGTGTTTCTTTGGGGAGTTTTGATCACAGGTGGTTATGGCATTTATCAGTATTTGGCTGCACCAGAATGGGATTGCTTCTGGTTGATCAATACGGAAGTTGTGGCGTTTGGTACACCAGAACCGTTAGGCATGCGGGTTTTTAGCACCATGAATTCTCCGGGACCTTTTGCTGTAGTGATGATGGCAGGATTACTGCTTTTGTTCACCAATCGGAGTGGTTTACGGTTTCCAGGCGTAGCCGTTGGTTATCTAGCATTCTTGCTGTCGCTGGTGCGATCGGCCTGGTTGGGATGGGTGATTGCTGTCATCTCTTTTATCCCCACCCTGAAGCCTAAGTTTCAAATGCAGTTAATCATTACAGTTTTCATTATGGCAGTCTGTGTGTTGCCGCTGGTTACGCTCCAACCCTTCTCAGAAGTCATTGCCTCTCGTCTCTCTTCCTTTACGACAGGAGAAGATGTCAGCTATGCCCAACGTTTACAAGGATATAACGAGATCTGGTCTCAGGCTCTATCCGAAATGATGGGCAAAGGTTTAGGCTATACCATTGAAAGTAATAGTCTTGGAAGCAACGACAGCGGCATTCTCAGTATCTTCCTGATGATGGGTTGGGCTGGAGCAATTCCCTATTTTGGCAGTCTGTTTTTACTGTTTGTCAGTTTGTTTTATGGCAATGTCGCGCGATCGGATCCTTTTATGAACACGGCACGCGCCATCAGTCTTGGTGTGTTTGCCCAAATTGGTTTAGGAAGTGCAACCGCCGCACTCTCAGGCGTTGTGCTGTGGGGATTTGCTGGAATCGCCCTGGCAGGACAAAAATATGCCTTCCACCAGCAGGCCCAGGCCATTCTACAAACTGAATCGTTTTCTGAACAGCCATTTTCGGGTTACTCGTCCTGATTGTTGAGTCAAACCTTGAGCATGAACATTCTATTTCTCGATCAAAGTGGGCAACCGGGCGGAGCAGAACTCTGTCTACTCGATATTGCTAAACCTTACTCCGATCGCTGTTTGGTCGGATTGTTCGCTGACGGACGGTTTCGGCAGCGACTGGAGCAGCAGCAAATTCCAGTCCAGGTACTAGCCAAACGATCGATCCAGGTGCGCAAGCAAAGTCATTGGTTAACCGGATTGGGCAGTTTGAGCCAAGTCATGCCTTTGGCGATCAAAGTGGCCAGACTGAGCAACGCATTTGATTTGATCTATGCAAACACTCAAAAAGCGCTGGTTGTAGGAGCGATCGCCAGTGCTTTAAGTGGTCGTCCCCTGATTTATCATCTGCACGATATCCTCACCGAAGATCATTTCAGCGCGACGAATCGCCAGTTAGCAGTGACATTGGCCAATCATTTTGCTGCGTCTGTGATCACGGTTTCCCAAACCGCGCGCAGGGCTTTTATTGCGGCTGGGGGCCAACCGGAACGGATTGAAGTTATCTACAACGGCTTTGATCCCACAAGCTATCAGTGCAATCGGGCTGAAGTAGAAGGCTTGAAACAGCAGCTTGGTCTGGAACGCTCATTTGTGATTGGTCACTTTAGCCGCTTATCTCCGTGGAAGGGGCAGCATGTTCTCCTGGATGCGTTGCAACATTGTCCAGATGCAGTTGCGCTGTTTGTTGGAGATGCCTTGTTTGGTGAGGAGGCATATGTGGCAGCGCTGCAACATCAGGTGAGGCAGCAAGGATTGCAAGATCGAGTGCGGTTTATGGGGTTTCAGCCCAATATTGTGCCGTTCATGCATGCCTGCGATTTGATTGCTCATACTTCCATTGCCCCAGAACCCTTTGGACGCGTCATCATTGAAGCCGCACTTTGCCAAAAACCTGTGATTGCGACTCAGTCCAGCAGCAGTCTGGAACTGGTTGAAGCAGGGCTATATTGCCAACTGGTTGCGCCTGGAGACGCGCTGGAACTGGCTGAAGCGATTCAAACCTGTCGGCAAAATTTAGAGCAAATTAACGCAGAGGCAATCCAGGCCCAATTGCAAGTCGGGAAGAATTTCCATCTCGATCGGATGCATCAAAAAATTGCTGAATTATTTCGATCGTTTGAACCTAGCCGGGGTAACGCAGCTCAAAAAGTGGCGTAAACCCATTGCAGAAATCACTGAAATCACTGAAATCACGAAATCACTGACGTACACAGAGGTATCGAAGCATGAACACAACATTTAGAAAAGCATCGATTAGTATTTTTCTCCCTGCATTAGCAGGAGGCGGTGCAGAACGCGCCATGCTGCATTTAGCCCAAGGGTTTGCCGAACGAGGGCATAAAACGGATTTAGTCCTAGCTCAAGCTGAGGGAGACTATCTCTCCGTTGTTCCGGCTGGCGTCCGAATTGTTGATCTCCAGGCCCGATCGCCAGTGATTGTCTCGAAAACATTGGCCCTCAGGCGTTATCTTCAACAAGAACAGCCAGCTGTTTTATTGTCGGCTCTGGATATCCTCAGTTCTGCGATTTGGGCACAGCGCTTAGCAGGTGTATCCACTCGTATTATTTTTTGCGTACAAACCCACCTCTCTCGCCAATTTCGCAACCATCAACCCTACACAGGTGGACAAGTCAGACCACGTTTAGTGCGCTGGTTTTATCCCCAGGCAGATGCAATTGTTGCTGCTTCTCATGGGGTTGCTGTCGATCTGAACCGTCTGACCGGCATTCCGATCGATCGAATTCAGATGATTCACAATCCGGTCGTCACGCCTCAGGTGCTGCAAAAAATGCAAGAGCCAGTGGATCATCCCTGGTTTGCCGCATCAGAACCACCCGTGATTTTGGGCGTGGGACGTCTGGTTAGCCAAAAAGACTTTCCGACTCTGATTCAAGCTTTTGCCAGAGTGCGGCAACATTGCCCAGCCCGACTGATGATTTTGGGGGAAGGAGAAGATCGATCGAAATTAGAAGCTCAGATCCGTCAACTTGATCTGGAACAGGAAGTAGCGCTACCCGGATTTGTGGACAATCCCTATGCCTATATGGCGCAGGCGAATCTATTTGCCCTTTCTTCTATTTTTGAGGGCTTTGGCAATGTGGTGGCAGAAGCGATGGCTGCCGGAACGCCGATCGTCTCAACTGACTGTGAAAGCGGCCCCGCCGAAATTTTAGAGAATGGCAAATACGGCAGATTAGTTCCGGTCGAAGATGCTAACGCGTTAGCTACTGGAATTTTAGAGTCACTTTGTCAACCAATCGATTCTGAACGGTTAAAGCAACGAGCTCAGGCATTCTCAGTTGAACAGGTTACCGATCAATACATTCAGGTCATCCAGAATGTGATGCAACCGAACCACTGGCAAGCCAGTTGATCCAATCATGCAAAAATTATGCGAATCCTACATATCCTCAACGACATCCGTGCCTTAGGCAACGGTATTATCAATGTCACGATCGATCTGGCTTGTCTTCAGGCTGAAGCAGGGCATCAGGTCGCGATCGCTTCTAACGGCGGGGAATATGAATCCTTACTGGCGACTTATCAAGTCCAACATTTTCGCCTGAATCAGCAACGACGTCCGCTCAATCTACTCAAAGCGGCGCGGCAATTTCAGACGATTGTGCAGGATTTTCAGCCAGATGTTGTTCATGCCCAGATGATGACCGGCATGGTTTTGGCATGGTTGCTGAAGGGCCTCAATTCCTACAGGCTGATTTCAACCGTTCACAATGAATTTCAATCGAGCGCAATTTTAATGGGATTGGCCGATCGCGTCATTGCCGTCAGTCAAGCAGTCGCAGTTGCGATGCAGGCTCGCGGGGTGCCTCCCCAAAAATTGCAGGTGGTTTGTAATGGCACCTTGGGCAGTCCTCGTCAGCAGCAGGTTGAATCCCCTCAGCCCTTACAGCATCCAGCGATCGTAACGGTGGCAGGCATGTATGAGCGCAAAGGTATTACAGAGCTAATTGCAGCTTTTGCGCAGTTTGCACCCGATTTCCCCCATGTGCATCTCTATCTCGTCGGGAATGGCCCCGATCGCACCAAATTTGAAGCTGAAGCTCAGCAAACCTCCGTGGCCGATCGGATTCATTTTGAGGGGTTTCAATCTGACCCGCAACGCTATCTCCAACCTGCAGAGATTTTTGTGTTGGCCTCCCGACGGGAACCCTTTGGTCTGGTACTTTCTGAAGCCAGAGAAGCCCACTGTGCGATCGTGGCAAGCCATGTCGATGGCATTCCAGAAGCGCTGGATCAGGGGCAAGCGGGGATTCTGGTCCCTCCTGCAAATCCACAGGCCCTGGCGCAGGCGCTCCGTCAATTGCTGGAAAATCCAGATCTTTTGCAAACTTGGCGCGATCGGGCTGGTCAGAACTTATCCTGGCTCACGGTCGATCGAGTCCATCAAGAGACGCTGACCATTTATCAGGAATGTCTTGCTCGCTCTGTCTCCTCTGGCACCGGACTTTCCCATCATCGCAACGAAACCAGTTCACCGCTATCGAGATGAGGGTTGAGGCGTCAATTTCACAACGAGCGGTGCATCGGGTACGTTCAGCTTAATTTGAGTTGGGGTTTGATATTGTTTCACCACATTCGCAGACTGATTGGGTAAATAGGTTGTTGCTTTTTTCAGCGGCGTACTCAAATTGAGCGTCACTTGCTGACTGCTGGTTTGATCGGTGCTGCCAACACCTGACCACAAGACCAGATAGAAATCGCCATTACTCTTCTGTAGCAAGGTATGTTGCAGATTTTGAGTGTTACCACTCAGTTGATAACCTAACGATCGGGGTGTAAAACTGCTGCTGGAATCATTCAGCAATCCGATCAAATTTTTCATGGCAGTGAATGCTGGTTTAGGGGAACCGTCTGTCCGCAACAACCCAAAGTTAGCTTCGCCATTGTTGGGATCAACCTTCTGATCCATTAGCTCATAAGAGAAGGTCCGAGCAACACCATGGTTAAAGTTATCTAGAAACATTCGGGGAATATACTTGCCCTGCACGGTTTCACTCACCGATCGCCCTGCAGCCGCGCTGCCAGTATGATAGCCCGCCTCGGTCGCAATCAAAGGATGGTTGCCAAATGGTTTGGCACGATTGGCCATATCCCGACTGAGGTTGCCATCTTCTGGATAGCTGGGATAGTTATAGGGATGCATATTGCCATAGTCCACCCATTGGCTGAGGTCACCGATCGCCGTACTGGAGTCAGAATTGACAAAAGAAGGTCCAATCACGGCAATATGCTTGGTTGCATCATTTCCTTTCACGTTGTTGAATGTATCCTGAGTGAAATCTCGCAAATAGGAAACCCAATCGGAACCTGTCACCGCTTTTTGATTCCGCGAGTAACCATTCTGATAGGAAATGTCAAACTCATTCAATGCCTCAACTGCTTCAGCCCCTACCGGAACGATGTCTTTCACAAACTGGGGCATCTGATAGGCGGGTGATTTCAGATCATAAGATGCGTTTGGACCTACGCCAATATTTGGATCGATCACAATGGTAGATTTAATTCCGTCTCGACCCAATTGATTAATCCGTTCTGCCCAGGTTGGATCGCTGCCGCCATCCCGAATATGGCGAATGCCAGCCTCTTTCAGTCGTTGCTCCACCATTGAGAAATTACCGTAAGCAGTATCGTAATAATGCAAATGCGTATTTACACCAATGGAATCGATAAAAGCAGCAGCTGGTTTGGCAGTTTCAGTCGCTGATGTTCGCTTCAGCATCTTCTTTCCAGATTGATTCTTCTTGTTCTGCTTCTGCCGGGTTGAAGACATCATTGCATCAACTACGGCTTGAGCGGGCTGATCGATCGCTTGCCAATGATGTTCTATTTGGACTGGATGAGGTTGGGACGCAAACAAATCCAACATAGGATGATTTCTGAACCCAGAATGATTGACCAAACGATTCAACGAACCATTCTCTCCCAGTCTAGCGCTATGATTCAATTCTCTGGTTGAGAGGTGGAACGGACGGGATTGAGTATCGGGTGTTGAACTCGATCGACGTAATCGGCTGCTGATTGAAGCTTGTTTAGGTTGAAATAAACCACTGCCTAAATTGAATTGGTGGGCGTTCTGATGCGAATAATGGTCACGGTTAAACCGATCCGTTGAGCTTATCAAGGGTTTTCTCCTAATTGAATCCAGCAATTGACGATATTGCAGTTAATTCGGCAGCAATATCTGTGCAGCACAAATGCAGCTTGGATGAGGTGGGGATGCTTGACCTAAACACGGCAATGTTGCGGTTTCTGCTGGGGACAACCGGAAGATAAATGGGTGAAAATCAGTTGATCGGGTTCAAATCTTTTGGATCAAAAGGTTCTCAGCAAATGGTGGCTTATCTGTTCGGTCATCTACCCCAGGAGGGAAGACATGTGAAATGAAACTGTATTTTTGATTGCCTCCACCGTTTTAACTGCTATTGTGCAGACAGTCAAGTTAAAAGTTGACGAATCTTTGTTTCACAAGAAGTATCAAACAAAACACTGCATCCCTTGTAGGGAAGGCGATCGGTGAATTCACCGAATCAGGTGTTCTTATCAATCTGCTTTTCGTAAAATCCCTGGTTCTTTCTATTCACTGGGTAGTAAACATATCTTCTTGGATGAATATGCAAAAAACTCATGAAAAAAGCATTTTGAATACTGCTTAAAATTAAATAGTTTGCAAATTAGACATCTTCTCAATAAAGATAATTTTGAATTGAGCTGTTCTATGATGGCGGAATGGCGCGATCGATTGTAATCCTTAGAAATTCAAGCAACTGTTGCTTTACTGACACATTTGATCCGTCGAAAATGATCTTGCTGACCATCTTTCAGCAATGTTGTAAATTTCAGGGAATCAAGATGAAAATTGGATTTGCTACAGCCGATCAACTTGAAGCACTTGCAGAGTTGTTCGATCAATATCGGGTGTTCTATGGTCAATCTACCGATCGTTCGGCAGCTCAAGCATTTCTCCAGGCCAGGTTAGAGAAACAGGACTCCAAGATTTTTGTGGCGATCGAAAATGGAGAGATGGCAGGCTTCACTCAGCTTTATCCCAGTTTTTCTTCCGTGTCAATGCGACCAATCTGGATCCTGAACGATCTATTTGTCAGTCCTGCGTTTCGTAGAATGGGGGTTGCTCAACAGCTAATGAACAGTGCTGCAAACTATGCGCGTGAAACCAGCGCAATTCGACTAGAGCTGGCGACGCAGATTACGAATCGATCGGCCCAATCGCTCTATGAATCTTTAGGATATGTCAAAGATCAGGAATTTTATCATTACTCTCTTGCCCTGTAGATCGTCTAGTGATCAAATTTTGACCCCATTTAATCTACGCCTATCCATTTCAATTTTAGAATCAATAGAATTATGAATTCAGGAGAAACTAATTTATTGATCTTGTTGCGATCGATGCAGCCGATTTTGCAAACTGGTGAATATGTCTTTTGTACCGTTGAAGGGGATTACAACTACCAGGCTTTGCGACCGATCGGATTGTTCTATGAAACAGAAGGACTAACCCTCATTTTGAAACGGGAGGCAGCGGCTGAAGCACACCTACCCTATACTGCTGTATTTAGTTTGATCACGCTTTCCATTCACTCTAGCCTGGAGGCAGTTGGCTTTTTAGCTGCGATCACGACCAAATTGGCCGCGTATGGCATTAGCGTCAATCCCGTTTCTGCTTATTATCACGATCATCTGTTTGTTCCGGTAGCGCGATCGGCTGAAGTGATGCAGCTTTTGCAGGCATGGGGAGAAGATGAACGCTAACAGTATTCAATCATGAGAATTCCGTGAAAATTGAAGGCATGATAGTCATGCCCCCAACTTCAACATTGACTGCGCTCTCAAGTGAGAACGGTTTAGCTGGCTAGCTCGATCGCCCGTTTCACCAGATTTTCTGCCGTGATGCCGTTAACTGCCATCAGTTCGCCCGCGCTGGCTGTGGTTTCGCCGCGTTTCCAGGCAAAGGTGTCTCGTTTGGCGGTGCTGCGGAGCATGATCGGTTCCAACATGCCGCTTGCGCCACCTGTAATGCCGATCAGCGCATCGCCACCAAAGAAGCGATCGAATCCAGCATCATCCAGGAAGCTGCCATCGGGTTCGGAACAAATTTCCCAGGCTACATCTGAAGCCCGGTAGAGACGGCGCGGACTGACGATCGACACAATTCTGGAGCCAATTCCCTGTGCTGCTAACTGGCTAGCCGCTTCATAAGCGGGAATCAGCGTCATGTCACCAATCACGGCGAATACCACGGTTTTGCTGCCTGCGGTTTCTTGTAGAACGATCGCTCCGTCTTGTAAAGCCTGTTTCGTTTGTTCCAGAGTGGTGCGGATTGGCAGCGGCGACTTGCTGGCGGTAATCACCACGCCTTTGTTCACCGTCGAAAGGCCCCAGTCATAGCAGGCTTGAATGCTGTTGGCATCGGGTGGAAACAGCGGGAAGACGTTGCCGTTGCGCATCATTGCCGCAAAGTAGGCTTCAATTTCAGGCCGCTGATGGGTCCAACCGTTGCGTCCCTGCTCTAATGCGCCTGCGGTAAACAGGGTGATCGTGGAAGGAGTGGGACGACGCAATTCCGCCATCGCCTGCGTCACCGTTTGCCAGATCGGCAGACCGTTAATCGCAAAAGATTCATAGGAGCACCAGAGCGATCGGGCCCCAAACAGCGCCAGTCCAGCCGCCAATCCGGCACAAGCATCTTCGCTGAGCGGCTCATACACCTGACCATTTGGACTCTGGTTATAAAGCGGATCTTCCGTGGGGTGGATGATTTTCAAGCCCTGGTTGATGTTGGCAATCCCAGAGGCTTCGTTGCCGTCGGCATTCGTGACCAGATAGTTGGCATCTTTCTGGCCCACATAGGCGACCAATCGGCCCATCGCGGTTGTGGAAACCTTGGCTTCACCGCCGATCGCATATTCTTCTAGCGGCAGTTCGCCCAGATCCGCTAGCGATAGCGTTGATTCGGTGACGGCAATTTTGCTGGCAGGTCCACCCGCAGCCCGCTCGCAGTTGGTGCGCACCAGTTCCCACACTTCAGCAGGCATGGCGTTGGCTTGCAGTCCGGCAACGATATCGGGATTATCGAGCGTGTGATGGCCGTAGAGGTTGTGAGATTTTGCGCCTCTGGCATGGACGCCTGCGCCCTTGAGCTGCTTGATGATGAACACAGTCAGCTTGCCGCTCAATGCTGCCTTTGCTGCCCGATCGACCCCTGCGATCACTGTTTTGCTGAAGGCCAAGCGCTGTTCCAGGGAGAAGGCGGTACTGTCTACAAACGTGCCGGATTGGTTCTGATCGTCAAACTCTTTAGCGTCCACCAACACCACTTCTTCAAAGCCATTGCCCTGCCAGTAGGCGGTCATTTCTTCATTCGTTTTCAGCGACACCATGCTGTGGTGTTCCTGCGAGAAGCCGTTCCAAACCAGGACGGGCAGGAAGTTGGTGACGCTGGGATAGGCTGTGTGGAAGTGGGCCATGCTGCTCATCGGATAGGGTTCGCCCATGCCGCCATCGCCCAGGGTGAAGGGGAAGAGGGTATCGCGATGTAGCAATGCACCCGCCATGGCAAAATGCTGACCCTGGCCCAGTGGACCTGCCGGAGCCAGAATCCCTGGAATAAAGCCAGATAGGTGGCCAAGTAGCCCATGCTTTTCCCGGAAGCGATCGCGCAATTGCTGTACCGTTTGAATGCCCATGTCTTCCAAGGAGCGATCGAGGAACATGGCGCTATAGAAGCCGGGAGCATGGTGGCCGACTTCCGTGGCGATATTCTTGTAACCCAGCATCACGAGGGCTGCGTAGGCTTCGGCCTGACTGGCAAACCCGCCCGGATGTCCCGATGCTTTACTGGCCGTAACTTGTAGTGTCAAGTAGCGTAGGGCATCGGCGTAGAGCAGGGTTTGGTAAGCAGCCGCAGTGTCGGTGGGATCGGCAATGGCTTTGCTGCCAGGTGCGATTACCGGAGCCTTACCATAGGTATCGAATTGAGGGGGCAGCTCACCGAAATACTGAATCCCTTCACAAAAAGCCGGAATCGGAGTAACAGCAGCCATGAATTGAAAGACCTCTCTGTAGGAACCGCAGATGCAGAATCTGCTCGATCTAGAACTTTAGCATTTATTAATAATTCATCCTATCGCTAGATGAAGGGTGGCGATCGCAGATTCAACTCACAAACCGCAAGGAATTTGTAATCGTTACCCCAAGAAAGTCCGATGCAACGGATGCTTGAATGGGCATTAGCGGGTTATCTTCTTAGCTAACGGATGACTTGTCATTCCTGATGATCTTTTCAAGGCACAGGCATGAAATAGAGTCAGTAGATCACAAATCCTATTGAAGATCCCCCCTAGCCCCCCTTAATAAAGGGGGAACCGAGCTGAAACTGGCTTTAAGTCCCCCTTGTTACGCCGCAGGCGCATCCCCGCAGGCGCATCCCCGCAGGGGCTTAGGGGGATCTAGGGGGATCGATCGCAGGAATTGACATCAAAACGAAGGTATTTTCGATCTACTGAGCTTATTTAATTCAGGTCCCTAAAGGTTCGATCGGTTAATATAGAACTAATGTTCTGGTAGCCGTGATGTCTTATCTACAATATGTTGAGATTCAGGACAATGACCCAGCAGCGGAAGATGAAATTGTCTTTCCGCCAAGCGATTTATTGAGTGATGAGCCGCAGATGGAAACGGAATTCCATCTGCGCCAAATGATTTTGCTGATCCAATGTCTGGAGTTCTGGTGGCAATGTCGGCAAGACTTCTATGCTTGCGGCAACATGACGATCTACTACAGTCCTCAGCAGCGCAAATCTGAGCAGTTTCGGGGACCGGACTTTTTTGTGGTTCTGGGAACTGAGCGGAAGCCCCGCAAAAGCTGGGTCGTGTGGGAAGAAGAAGGCAAGTATCCCAATCTGATCGTCGAAATTTTGTCGCCTGCAACCGCCAGTACCGATCGCGGTCTTAAAAAGCAGATTTATCAGGATATTTTCCGAACCCCCGAATATTTTTGGTTCGATCCGGCCACGCATGAACTAAAAGGCTTCCAACTGATGGGCGGTACCTATCAGCAGCTTCAGCCGGATGCTCAAGGTTGGCTATGGAGTCAGCAGCTTCAGCTTCATTTAGGAGTTCATCAATCGCAGCTCCGGTTCTTTACGCCAGAAGGGCAGTTGATTTCTACACCTGAAGAAGCCGTTGCTGAGGAAAGAGCGCGAGCTGAGCAAGAACGAGAACGGGCCGATCGCCTAGCCGAGAAGCTGCGCGAATTAGGGATCGATCCCTCCCAGCTTTAAACCGCTGATGCAACACACACTTTGTCCGGGCAGAGCATGCTCTGCCCCAACCCACTTCGGCAACGATGCCATCCTATGCAACTAAGGGCTGACAAATCTCATCGGCCAGTGCAAGCTCATGCTGGTGCAACTCTTGGATCGCTTGTTGCATGACCGTCCGGACATCCAGGCCGCGATCGATCTGTTTTAACCAGCGTTGGGCTTCGTTGCCTTCGCGCAGCACTTTGTTGATCGGCATCAAGAAGCAATTAAAGCCTTGCCGTTTGGCAGTGGTCAGGACCTCTTGCTGCAATTCAGCGATCCAATCTCTGGCCAGGAGCGATCGGCCATCTTTCCAGTGGCGCAGTTCGGCATCCAAACTANTTTTTGGCAACTGCAAGTTCGTTGGCGTTGGTTAAAGCGACGAGATCTTCCGCTCTAGTCTGAGCAGGCAGCAGACTGGATTCTAGCGGATCGAGGCTGGGGTCAGCCAGGAGTTGCTGCAACCGGGCTTCTAGCAGGGCTGTAATGGCCAGCAGGACTAACGGATCGCCCACCATATCGCAAATGCGCATCTCTAGCCGATTAATGTTGTAAGGACGGCGATCGCCATTCGGGCGTACTGAATCCCACAGATGCCGCACATTTTGCATAGTGCCCAGCACAAGCTGCTCTTCGGTCCAGTCACAGTAATGACGGTGCGACTCAAATAGCGGCACATGCTTGGGCGTTTTCGGAAACATATTCCAGCGGGTGGAATGGAAGCCCGTCACTTCCCCATCCAAAAATGGCGAGGCAGCACTCAAAGCGAGATACAGCGGCGCTTCCACCCGAACTAGACGACAGGCCCGCATGATCGTTTCCGGATCAGGGAGGCCAATGTTGATATGAATGCTGGCAGTGACTACGGTGGTCCCATAGGTCTGCTCGATGTAGGCGTGGTAGGGATTGCTGGGATCAGAGCGATCGAAAAAGTGGCTATCGCCCGTTGAGAGGGTGCTGCCGGGAATTAAGGTGTAGTCACCCAGCTGCTTCAAATATTGACGCAAGCGTTGGCGAGGCCGAACGAGTTCACACAGCAGCCGTTCATAGCGGCAAAAAGGGGCAGTGGTGTACTCGACATTACGGGTATCGGGTTCGCGGACAAATCCGTCAAGCGCTGCCACAATCTTATCGGAAAATCCGACAATGTCTGCTTGGGGAGTGCCAGTATACATCTCCACTTCAAAGCCTTTTGTTAACATTGTGGTTCTCCCCATCTCGACTTACTTCCTTTTTTAGTATCGAGGAAAACTGTGCCATTGCATCCTTCTGACGGTTTAGCCTAGGTGGAGGACAGCAAATTCACAGGCTGGATCGCTCTATTTCCTGAGTAACATTGACATCCACACTCGCCTGACAAAAATGTTGGAGTTGCTGAACAGAAGATTTCAGGAATGTCCAGTAATACAGTGGCCAAATAGAAATTCATTAGCAATAACCAGCCCGACGTGATCAAAATTGCTCCTTCAGTCGCTCAGAATTGAGACAACCAGAATGGAACTGACCCCAACTCATTTAGGATGAAAGCATATTTTGGTATTGCAATGGAGCCAGTTTATGAGCGATCCTGAAAAACCGACCCTCAAAATTGACGCCGGAACGCTGGTGTTGATTATTTCGGCCCTGATTCTGTTACCTCTTTTGTTCACGGGTTTTCTATCTCAGTAACAAAGGTCAGTCTCATCGCAGAGCTGTCCGATCGCCAGTCTGATTCTCATCAGAACAGGTTGCAATCGATTGTCAAGTCCGATCGCCCCATTCACCTCCCATCGTCAGCCTTTCACCATGAATCAAGCCAGGAAAAACGTCGCCTTGCTGGTGCTCTGCCAAGCCCTTGCCATGACCAGCATCACTATTTTGTTTACCGTAGCAGCGTTGATTGGGGCCGCTCTTGTGACCGATAAGTCACTGGCTACTCTGCCGATCGCGCTCTTGCAAGTTGCAGTCATGTTGACGACCATTCCAGCTTCTTTATTCATGCAGCGATTTGGGCGACGAACTGGCTTTATGTTGGGGACTTTGATCGGCATTGCGGGGGCAGGACTGGCCGTGATCGCCACCTTAATCAGCAACTTTCCCCTGTTTTGTTTAGCAACCGTTCTATTTGGCATTTTCAACGGCTTTGTCGGCTTCTATCGCTTTGCAGCTGCAGACACCGCTTCAGTAGAGTTTCGGGCGCAAGCCATTTCGCTCGTTGTGGCAGGGGGAGTTGTCGCAGCTCTAGTCGGTCCCAGTATTGCAACCTGGGCCAAAGACTGGTTTCCCGCAGCCCTGTTTGCTGGATCGTTATTGCCGATCATCGGACTGCAAATTCTCAGCCTGGGACTGCTGCAAGGCATCGAAATTCCGCCGCTGGTTAGTGCAGAAACTTCTGAACAGGGGCGATCGCTCAAACTGATTTTGCAGCAGCCCATCTTTATCGTCGCAGTACTGGGCAGCATGGTAGGCTATAGCGTTATGGTGCTGATTATGACGGCAACCCCTTTGGCCATGACTGCTGTTCCCCATCCATTTCACATGGCCGCAACCGTTATTCAGTGGCATGTTTTAGGCATGTTTGCACCGTCCTTCTTTACCGGATCGCTGATTAATCGATTTGGCGTTCTAAATATCATTCTCTGCGGCATTTTCTTGAATTTACTTTGTGTCGGCATTAACTTAGCTGGAATTGAAGTAAGCTATTTCTGGACAGCATTGACCTTGCTAGGAATTGGCTGGAACTTTATGTTCGTTGGCTCCACGACCTTACTAACCCAGGTCTACACACCTGCCGAAAAAGCCAAGACCCAGGCCATGCATGATTTTCTCATGTTCACCAGCGTCGCTTTCGCAGCTTTCCTATCTGGACGATTGCTCAACAGCTTTGGCTGGGCCACGGTCAATTATGTCGCGCTACCAGGACTGGTGTTAGCATTGGTTGCAGTGCTGTGGTTACGGCAAGGGTCTGCCATGAAAACGATGGTGAAATCTTGAGGTTCGATCATGGCTGTTCCGATCACTCCAGATTCTCATTTGCATCCACTCTCTGATTTTGTCGATCGGCCTTTTGAGGAAAGTGACCATTCAATCGACTACTGGTATGAAGGCCAATGTCCCCGCACGAAGATTTGGCGAAAACTGCCTCGCACGGAGTTTATAAAGGCGATCGCCCAAGGTTTAATGCAACAGCTCTCGGCCACGGCAAGAGAACGCGAAGGTAAAATGTATGGCGTACTGCTGGTCGAAACGGAGAATAGTAATAGATACATTCTCAAAGCATTTTCGGGATTATTGGAAGGTCAAAGCGTTGTATCAGGCTGGGTGCCGCCGATCGACGGTCGCGATCAGGTTGCATTGGCAGAAGCGCAAACTTTAGCCGCCTTAGAAACGATCAAGCAAGAATTGCTTCAGTTACAACAGCTTCCTGAACGGCAGCAGTATGAGTTCTTAACGCAAAAATTCGAAATCGAGTTACAGGAGTTGAAACAAGCCCAGCAGCAAGAAAAGCAGGCAAGGCAGCAGATCCGACAACAGTTGCAGCAGACTTTAACTGGGACAGCACTGGAGGTGGCATTGGAGCCGCTCAACGATCAGAGCCGCCAAGCCGGAATCATTCAACGTCGGCTCAAACAACAGCGTGACCAGGCCCTCCTGCCACTGCAACAAAAACTGGAATGGGCAGACGATCGCATCAGGCTATTGAAGCAACGCCGCAAAACCCTGTCTCAAGCCTTGCAAAAGCAAATGCATGCCGTTTATTGCCTGACAAACTTTGCCGGAGAATCGATTTCGATCGCGCAAATGATCACAGGTGGAGCCTTACCGACGGGAACAGGAGATTGCTGCACCCCCAAGCTCCTGCATTATGCTGCGACTCACAAGCTCACCCCCTTAGCCATGGCGGAATTTTGGTGGGGCAATACTTCGAACGGCGACAAGATTTCTGGCGTCTTTTACGGCACTTGCACAGAACGCTGTCAGCCATTAATGGGCTTTTTGCTCTCCGGACTCTCCCGTCCTCAGCCGATCGCGCCACTGGTTGAATTGCCGATTTTGTTTGAAGATGAGTGGCTAATTGTGATCAACAAACCATCCGGATTGCTGTCTGTACCGGGACGATACGGCGATCGGCAAGAAAGCGTGCTGAGTCGTTTGCAGATGCAATATCCAGAACTCCAGGCTGTCCATCGACTGGATCAGGATACCTCTGGTGTTTTGCTGCTGGCCAAAGAGCCAGAAACCTATCGACTGTTGAGCCACCAGTTTCAACAGCATCAGGTGCATAAACGCTATGAAGCACTGCTAGAGGGAGAAATTCAGGTGGATGCGGGCACGATCGATCTGCCCCTCTGGGCTGACCCCTGCGATCGCCCCTATCAAAAAGTGGACTGGCAACGCGGCAAACCCAGCCTGACCCAGTTTCGCGTCATCGATCGCTCCCCTTCGCAAACCCGCATCGAATTCCAACCCATTACCGGACGCACCCATCAATTGCGCGTTCATGCCGCCCATCCCGCTGGATTAGGGGTTCCCATCTTGGGCGATCGGCTATACGGCACTGGCAAAGTGGGCGATCGGTTACATCTCCATGCCAAACGGCTGCAATTCATTCATCCGCGATCGAATCAGCTAGTAGAACTGCGAGCAGCGATCCCGTTTTGAACGGTTTTGAGTTTGAGGCTTGAGGGAAAAGCTTTGTCCGTCAACGGATGCACCCTGAACTGTCGATCAAATGCCCAGTTCGTGGACAAGAACCTTCAGGAGTGACGTTCTCCTTTGCCCAATGTTCAGTTGGTGAGGCTCACGCAAGGTGACCTATGATTAAGGAAGAATGGCAAGGGGTTCTATGCAGTCCACCACCACAAATTCAGTTCGTTGGACAATTGCTGATCTAACCATCTTTGAAGGCGATCGCGCTAATCGCTATGAGATTATTGATGGAGAATTGTTTGTGACAAGGGCACCCGATTGGAAGCATCAGGAAGTGTGTGGCAGAATCATCACGCGATTAAATTTTTGGTCTGATGAAACTAATTTAGGAAGAGCCGCCATTAATCCTGGCATTATTTTCTCAGAATCGGATAATGTCATCCCCGATGTCGTTTGGGCAAGTCACGAACGCCTAGAGCAATTGCTCGATGATGCAGGTCATCTCACGGCTGCCCCTGAACTCGTAGTTGAGGTGTTGTCTCCAGGGAAACCCAACGAAAGACGAGACCGAGAAGCAAAGCTAAAGTTATATTCTGTCAGGGGAGTGCTTGAATACTGGATTGTGAATTTTAGGGAACAAAGCGTTGAAGTATATCGCCGCGAGAATGCAATGCTGAAACTCGTTGCAACACTTTATTCTCAGGATGAACTGGCCAGCCCAATTCTGCCTAATTTTAGCTGTTTGGTGAGTCAGTTGTTCTAGACAAAAGCTTCAAGCTCTTGGATGCGACTGCTGGTAAAGTAAATTAGCAAAGTAAGTAGGGCTTGCTGAAAAAGTTGTAAGCCAAGCAATGAAGCTGAGATCGCCATCAGTTGCGATCACGGTTGAGAATTATCCAGCTCATTATCTGATGATGTAGCTTTAAGCGTTCAACTTGCTCTCGTTGCACGTCAACTTGGCAATCATCAAACGTTACAGAATCTGGATCGAGAAAATGAGCGATCGCCAATTCTACTTCAGAATCTTTCGAAGGAATGGGATCGCTTGACTATTTCAAGGGATGAGCGGAATATAACTGATCTTGCTGCCACGACAGCGGATTATGGTGGATATATTGGCGAATCCGATGCAATGATTCCTCATTACGGATGATGTGTTCGTAATAATTTCGCTGCCAGATTAAGCCCCCTGGCGATCGCCTGATCCGATTGCACGATCGGGTTGTAACCGATTTGAAATTTAGAACGATTGCCCCCACCGATCCCGACACCAAACGCGGCGGTAGGGGCGCGGCATTCGGCAGATCATTCTGAACTGAATGCAATGGTTTTTCTCCGAATGCCACGCCCGGTTCGGATAATCGATCGGGGTTGGGCGTGGCATTGGAATAGAGGGGATCGGTGGGGATTTCTGAATCTAGATCCAATGCCGCGCCCCTACAGGGTGGATCGGTTAAATTCAAAATACCGTGAACATGATTGGGCATTACCACAAACGCATCTAACTGGAGGTTGGGAAAATGGAACGGTAATCGTTGCCAACGGGCATTAATCACTTGTCCCAATTCATTCAATTGCATTTCACCATTCACGACCTCACCCAATAAACATGCTCTCTGGTGTGTGCAAATGGTGATGAAATACATCCCTGCCGATGAGTAATCATACCCTGGCAGCCGGATCGATCGCCTGTGATGCTTTTTGGGGTTGTATTTCACATGGAGTTCTACCAATGCACCTGATGGCTAGAATTCCCGGCTGAGGAGGGACGATCGCAGATGTTTCCCTAATCCAAAATCTAAAATCCAAAATCCAAAATTGATCTTCGCTACAGTAACTAGAGACCAATTGGATACTCGACCATGATTTGCCATTCGATTTCCCATTGCAGTGAGCTGACCTTACAGCTCTTGATCTATGGCTTTTCTAGCGGAGCTGTATTAGCTCTGAATGCGATCGGCGTTACGGTCGTCTATAGTCTGGTCCGGATTCTCAATTTGGCTCAAGGGGATGTCTTTGCGCTAACTTCTGTACTGATTACCACGCTGATTGGTGCGATCGGGGTACAGCCCAATGGAGGAATTGCCACCTTCGGGATTTTGGGGCTCATTCTAATCGTGGCAGGTGTGGCATCAGCGTTATTGATGGTGCTGATCGAACGGGCCGCTTTTCAGCCGTTTCGAGGTCGATCGCAACTTGCCCCCTTGATGGCAACCCTGGGCATTTCCTTCATTCTGTATCAGGTGGCGTTGATTTGGCGCACCACATTGCCGAGTTGGATTCCGCAGGATCACCGCAGTGTACCCGGTCTGCCGGAAGTGCCCGTCGATCGGATTCCGGCATTTTTGCCCAACGTCGATCTAATGCAGTGGCTCGGTTTGCCGATCGATGTAACGCTACAGGCGAGCGATCTGCTGGTGTTGCTGTTGGCGGTTGGTGCGGCGATCGGCGTTCAGGTTTTCTTGCAGCGGTCCTTACTGGGTAAAAGCATTCGAGCCTGTGCCCAAAATCCTCTGCTAGCACAGCTCTGTGGCATTAACCTGAATCAAACCATCCGCTGGACCTTTGCCTTTGGTGGCTTGTTGGCAGCACTGGCGGCCTTTGTGTTTGCCCTCTACTACGAGCGCCCCGTCGGCTTTCATGGCGCAGAAAGTGGCTTGCTTGCCTTTGCGGCAGCAATTTTAGGAGGAATTGGTAATCCGATCGGTGCATTAGGCAGCGGTTTGTTGATCGGTGTTTTTGAAGCAATCAGCGACTATTTTCTCTCTACCCAATGGACGCCCGTGCTCCTACAGTTGGTTCTGATTGCTGTGCTATTGTTTCGACCCACCGGAATTACTGCTGAAGCTCATCTGTCTGACTTTGCTCCTACGGGTCGAGATGCCGCCACAACACCAGAACTGCACTCCCATTCCCGCCTGAATCGCTATTTGCTCCAGGGTTTTGTACTGCTAGCCCTGCTGTTTCCGGCGATCGACGCTTTGCTGCACTGGCATCGGGAAATTCTCAACCTGGAAGTAGGCATTTATCTGCTGCTGGCCTTAGGCTTGAATCTGCTGCTGGGTCTGGCCGGATTGTTAGATCTGGGCTATCTCGTCAGCTTTGGAATTGGAGCCTACCTCACCGCCAAATTGCTGCCTCTGTCGATCGATTTTTTGCTGATCCTGGGTTTGAGTATCGGCTTTGCCGCTTTATTTGGCATCCTCAAAGGCAAACTGGTGCAGCGCCTACAGAACGACTATCTGGCTGTTATCACATTGACCTTGGGACTGCTGGGCTCTCAGCTATTGGTGAGCTGGGATTGGACCGGCGGCACGGGTGGAATTGCGGCACTCCCGCCTCCCCAAATTCTGTCCCATCCGCTGTCTGGAGCGATCGCCAAATACTATCTGGTTCTGCTGCTGGTTCTCAGCCTGATTTTGATCAGTCAACGCTTGATTCGGTCCCGGATTGGTCGCGCCTGGTTAGCCAGCAGTGAAGATGAGACTGCTGCCGTCAGTTGTGGAATTGATGTCCCTGGTTATCAGCTCCTGGCTTTCACGCTCAGTTCAGGCGTTGCGGGTCTGGCCGGATCGCTCTATGCAGGCAGCTTCGCCTATGTGGCTCCTAATATCGTCAGCTTCCAGATCTTAGCGATGGTGCTGGCAATGGTGATTCTGGGTGGAGCGGGCAACATTGTCGGGGCAATTCTCGGCACGTTATTGATTACCGGATACGACAAGCTATTCATTCCCTGGTTAGGCAGCGTACTGGCTCCTTTGCAGCCTCACCATTGGCACTTTGGTTCCGCGCCAGATGTCAGGGGCTTGAGCTACTTCACCTTTGGTTTGGCAATTTATCTGACGATCCTGCTACGTGCTCGTCAGCGTTCATCGGTTTGATCCTATAGATTATCGCGTCAGAGTTAGTGTAGAAATTGCAGGCGAAATTCACAAGCGCCAAGTAGAAAGAACCATTTGCTAAAAAAAATCCATTTCAAGAACAACTCCCGATACACTGGTTCATATTCACTCTACTTCTAGCCTATTTGTTTCCCAAAAATCGTTATGCCGGAACCCGTCCCTTCGATCGATCCAGTTCCATCAACCCCTCCCTGGCACAAGCAAATTGCGATCTGGCGTTCCCACTTTCTGGTGGGCTGGATAATTGGTGCGACCACCGTTTTGTTTATCTGCAGCAGTATTCGGCATTGGCTGTTTAAATCTACCGCCTTTGATCTGGGCATCTACGATCAGGTGGTTTATTTGATGAGTCAGGGATTGCCCGCAATTTCGACTTACTTGGGCTTCCACCACATGGGCAACCACACCGCCTTTTCGGTTTATTTGCTAGCACCATTGTACAAACTCTTTCCTTCTACCTACTGGTTGCTGCTGGTGCAGGCCGTTTGTCTGGCGCTGGGTGCGTTGCCGGTCTGGATGTTGGCGCGGCAGGCGGGTCTATCTCAGTCTTTATCACAGGCAATGGCAGCGGTTTATTTGCTATATCCGGTGATATTCAACGTCAATTTATTTGACTTTCACCCGGAAGTGATGATGCCGCCTGCCTTGTTGTTCGCGATTTGGGCAGCGCGGGCCGATCGCAAAATTGGCTTTTGTTTGGCGATCGTCTTTGTGCTGGGCTGCAAAGATGCACTGTCGCCTGTCATTGCTGCGATGGGTCTGTGGCTCTTGCTGTTTGAAAAGCGGCGCTTCTATGGTCTATTTGCCTTGTTGACTGGCGTTAGCTGGTTCTTGATCGCCACCCAATGGATTATTCCAACCTTAAGCGGCACAGAAGCCGCTGCTGTAAAACGCTATGCCTATTTGGGCGATTCAGTATTAGACATTGCCAAAAACCTAATTTTGCAGCCAGGAATTCTGCTCAGTCATATCTTTCGACTATCAACATTAACCTACTTACTGCTGCTCTTGGGACCGATCGCCTGGGGACTATCTCCGCGTTTTCTTGCGCCACTGCTGAGTGCAACTCCCACTCTCATCTTCAATATTCTTTCTGAGGCTCCTGGTCAGCGATCGCTTCAAGGCCAATATTCTCTGCCCATTTTGCCGTTTCTGCTGGTAGCAGTCATTGCCGCTCTGGCTGCTAATCGAACCTGGTTGCGATCACGCCGTTGGATCATCCTCTGGTCGCTGATCGGATTTTTAGCGATTTCTAAATGGACCTGGTTTTTGACCGAACCGCAAGAAGTTAAGCCTGTGTGGCAGGCCAACCGAGAGGCGATCGCGCTGATTCCCCGACATCAGGGCGGCGTGATTACAGATAACTATCTGGGAGCTCACCTGAGCCAGCGACCCTTTGTAACGCTCATCCGCACAAGAAGCTTTAAACAGGACATTCAGCATGCAGATTACGTGTTACTCAACCTCAAACATGTTTGGGCAAGCAATACCGAGAAATCAACCAAAATTTTGGAGCGGACGCAGAAGCAACCAGAGTTCGAACTGATCTATAAACGCGATCAGGTGTATCTGTTTAAACGCAAAACTTTCACGCCGTCTTAGCGGGCCGATCGTAAAAGTTGACTTTGAGAGTTACGCGAGCAGGATGCCCGTACTATCAGGCAGCCTGTATTCTATTCTTCCACCTGCCACAGCTCTTTGTTGAAATCCTCATCCAGCACCTTCTTCGGACGCAAAACGAGGACAACCTTACCCAGCAAAGGGCGATCGGGTGCTTCCTCAAACCATTCAAACTGCAATTGCCCATCCTGATCCAGGATAAAGTAGCTGTTGTCATCCCAGGCTCGCTGGGCGCGATCGATCAGCACTAGCACTTCTTCAGCAGCTTCGTTTTCAACACCCGGCAACTCTGCTACATCCGCCAAAATCAGCACCGGATCTTCAGCCGCAATTACCACCTGCCATCCCGGCAAAGCGGACCAGGCTCCTGTACCAGAAAACTTGACGAGGCGGAAATTGCCTTCTTCCTCAACCAGAGGCACCTGCTGCAAGTCGGCGGTGGCCAGCGGCAGTTTACCTGCTACAGGAAGGATGCGGGGCTGCTCGTTGGCAGACTCTAGACGATAGAAGGGTAAACGGGGTGCAGGACGACTGCGGGTGACAGTGAAGTCAGTTAACAGCCGCTCAATTTGCCGACGAGCCGTATCACTCTTCGCGAATCGCAACGCCTGGGCAATCAGTCGCGATCGGGCTTGCAAATCAGCCTGTTGTTTGGCCAGATTCCAATAAAAATAGGCAACCGCGTCATGCGGCAGTTCCGAAAAATCGGTAGATTGGCGCGACAATCGAGCAAAATCCTTCAGTGCTTTGGCCACCTCATGCGCCGCTTCCGAATCGAGCCCTTTTTCCACCAACAAAGTCGCTGCTGCCACCCGATCGGCCTGCGTCAGAATCCGCAATTCATAAAGAGAATCACTGCCCGATCGCTCAAATCGTTCCAGCACTTCCGGTGCAGCATTGCCGCTCTCCAGCGATCCATAGACCTGAGCCGCCACCATCACCTGGTTTTGCTGCACGGGTTCAAACCCAGTTTCCTCGAAAATCTTCTGCTGAGACAGTCCGCTCTTCTGCAACTGCTGACAGGCTCTACCCCATTCCACCCAGGTGCCTTCCTTGCGTCGCAGTGACAAAAGCAGAGAAGTCGCTTCTTCGGGCAGCGATTGATCAGGAGGAGTCGCAGTCATAGCCTGAGGGAAAATAAATGGGTTCTTTCAGTAAACTACTACACGATCGTCCGGATTTGAGCGTTTGGTGGTGGATCTTTAGGTTGAGTTTGGAATTGAGGCGTGAGGGGTACGGGGGTGAGATTGTCTCCCATGCCAATTTCAGCTGCCACCGATCCAGCATTGCAAAAGAACACCTGTGTAGCTCCCTCAATCTAAACTCTAAGATTCAAACTCCAAAATTTGTCTGTGCTTCTCTCAAACAAACTCTTGTCTCCTGGTTGACGAATTGGCTCGATCGCGTCATCATAGTATACGCATAGGGGGCTATAGCGCAGTTGGTAGCGCGTCTCAATGGCATTGAGAAGGCCAGCGGTTCGAATCCGCTTAGCTCCATTTTTTCCTTTGGGCTTGTAAAGAAATAAGTTGTGACTTAAGGCATCTCATTGCCGCCTAGGCAATAGGATGTTTGAATCTTGAAGCGGCAACAGGATGCTTTATTATCAGTTAGACTCAGTTCAGCTCGTCTTTTAAAACCTTGCACCGCCTATCATTCTATTCCTCTTGAGCTAAGGGACTCTCGTGTTTTTTGTAAGACAGTACGGATCTTTTTGTACCTTAAATATCCTGGTTTTGTAAGGAAATGAGAGACCCGAGCTTCAGAGGGATAAACACCTTGAGCGTTGAGCCTAAGAACAACTTGTTGCACCTCCTCCGAGCACGCCTCAATAGAATTCAGGTAACGAGTCTTTTCGTACTGGACGTACTTTGCAGAAATAGCTCTGCACAGAGCTTTAAAGTTCCGATAGAGAGTTTTCCTGTGATATCCCAAAGATTTGGCTATTGCTTCAAGGGAAGGGGGGGGAAGTTTGTGGTCTAGAAAGACTGCTTCTAGTTGTAATTCCACCTGTTTAAGGTCAGTCAATTTAATATCGGCTCGACGCTTTGTCTGACAACAGCTCTTAGGTAATAATCTTACTGGCTCAGCAGGTACCTCAATTTGCTCTTGCGTCAGCAGATCGAGAACCGAAATATTCAGGCAAAAACATAGCCTTACAAGAGTATCCATCTGAGGTGAATTTTTTCCTTTGCACCAAAGCCATACAGTATTCTTAGGAACTTGAACTAACCTTGCAAACTCAGCTATGTTTCCCTCTGTAAATAAGTCCACACAAGCACTTAAACCCCTTGCAACCCTATTCTTGGAGACTTTCGATGTCAATTTTGGAGTAGTTGCGAGTATTTCTCCAACGGCGTTCGCAGCCCAGCTTAACCAGCCCAATTCAGTTTCCGATAAATCACTCCTTTCAAATAAAGGACCATGGGAAGAATTTCCTAACCATTCTCCGCATTTGGAACAATACCCTGCCCGTGATCGCCAAGCAAGAGGAAGATTAGGCTGCTTACAGTAAGGACAGGTATGACATAGTCGTTGATGATGAATAGGGCAAATTTCAACTACATCTAATGTCCATAGTAGGAAGTCACAGATCTCTTGATGATTGCTGTACTGCTCCTCGTAGCACATTGGACACCAGGCCCTTGAATGACGCAGTAATCCTCTAGAAGGGAATACTTCAGACCATGGCAACATGGTTAGTAGATGAAGATTAGTATGAGCAGTCAGACTCCCTACAGCTTGGACCAAATCAGAAGCCATTACACCTGTACCATTCAACGCGCCGGTATAGTTGTATATCTTGTGCAGATTAGCACTTGCGTATTGCTTCTCTACGAGCGGTGCTATTTGCCTTTCCATGAGCACCCCTGGATATACGCTATGAGACTCCGCTAAACGAACAATGTGACTTGTTAAACTTTCAACATATGGTGTATTAATACGAGCTAGTTCAAGATGGTGCAGAATGCTACGTGGAGGAATAGTAAGTTGGTTTAAATCCCAGATTTCACACATCACAGTAAAGATGTAGCCACGATAAGAACAACTCTTGTTAAGTTTAATAGATAGCAATTGTCTTGCTTCTAGCCTTATCTCTACTGATCGACTTGTTGAGGTTTAAATTGATCTGAACCAACAGGATCTCGCTTTGGTTTACGCTGACCAGGACGGGAGTTACCTTGCCTCTTTTGGCTAGATGGAGTATTCCTATTGTCGGCTAATGGTTTCTGATTAGCCAAAGCCTCTTCCTGTCTTAAAATCTGTTCACCTCTCGTAGCTTCATCTAATATTTGTTTACGCCGAATTGCAGAAAGCTCACCCTTCTTAAGATATTTTGGCGCAAGGGTTTTGGCATTATCATTTAATGCAATTCTAAGCGATCGATGCAACCAATCTTTAAGAACTCCTACGCAGCCAAGACAATAATCAATGAGGTAATCATAGTGTTTCTCAAGGTCAGCTTCATCCTGTAATGGGATGTATCTTAAAAATGTTTGGATAACCCGAATAAGCTCAATTTTATCACTCTCCTGTGTAGCTAGATATCTGGCAAGATGGATATCTTCACTACGCCTTCCTGTTTGTCCATTCCAAGTACGATAATTAAGCAGTTCATAAGTGCCAAATAGAACATGTGGTGTTCCACTAAGATTGGCAATTGATTTGATCCAATTAAACTGACGTAATACTTGAGCTGCGCCTGCTGCCACCATTAAATGTTGTGCTTCATCCAAAGTGAAAGCAACCAGTTCTCGATTTCTGAAAGCTTTCTCCAAAGCCCGACGATAGGCAGCAGCATCCTTATGAGAAGGGTCGCCAATTAACTTAAAATTTGTTTCTTTTGAAGATGGATAGAAAATTTTGTATTCAATTAGTACTTCTTGTAATGCTTCTAAAGAGCGAATATAGTAATCTTTATTGTTAAATTTACCTAATTCTTCACGGATCTCCGTCCCAGCAACTACAATGCGCCCAGGGTCGCTTAAAAGTTCCTCCCTGAAATGCTCAGTCAACCTTTTATGCAGCTGGCGTCTGAGCGTCGTTTTGCCAGCTCCAGTGGAGCCGAAAACAAAGAATAAAGAGGTTCCAGCAGGTTCAATCACACATTCCAACAGCTGTTTAAGTGCATCTTTAATGTTTCGGTGCGGCACAAAAACGTTTTCGAAATATTTTAGCCTCTCCGTGTTAGAGCTGAGAAGCAATTCCTCATGAAACGGACGTTGGCTTACATCTCCCATAAATCTTCATCTCCATAGGGTTTAATACTCTTGATATCAATCTCATCGGTGAGTTGTTCAACAAAGCTAGGCTCAGAATCGTTTAATTCACTACGGCTTTGGCTGATCAATGTGAGTGAGCTATCCATTTGATTAGATGATGGAAAAGGATAATGCCCGTCAATTCGCTGTTGTACATCCAATGCAGATAGATCTCGCTGACGCTGGGATGCTTGTTTCTCACTCAATCGATCCGAAGAGAGGAATCGGACAGCATTACTCCTAGCAGCTTCCGAAAGTTCTTGACCATATCTGCGTCGTTCCTGCTTCTTCTCAGCAGCGAATATTTGTAATTCTTTCTCCGTATGTCCTCGAAGAATCGCATAATGCTCAGAGATACAAGGTACCCATAATCCTTTAATAAAAGCAAAAGCCTCTCCAAGATCAAAAGGATTGTAACGAATAGAAACCTGCTTTCCTTCAACATCTGGATGATTAAAGGAGCCATCCTTCGCAGTGTACCAGAAACCATTTATTTTAACCCCACGTCCAGTTTGAACTTTGGCTGTACCTTTTCTGGTCGATGGAAGTGTCAGCATGACAAAGTCTTGAGTGTAATCAATAAACTGGTGCGGACGGCTACCGGTATTCAGCGAAGCTTGGGCAAATGCTTCAGCAGGAGATTGCCCAAGGGCAGGATGAGTCTTTTCCTTGTCATAGAACTCATAGCAATACCCAAAAGCATAATGCTCGTAAAGCTCTCCTAAAGACCAGACAGCTTGCTGCTTAGGATCGTTCGATTTTGTTATCCAGCGAACATGTTTTGTAATCTGAGTGTTAGCTCTTAAGTTGTAGAAAAATTGAGTATTGCTTACTCCAAAAAAACGTTCATTAATTGAACCAAAACGGGGTTTTCCTGCGGGACGATGCTTCTTATGGCACCCGAAAGCAGCTAACAGTGTATCAAAGTAAACGCTGTGGAACTCTTTTCCGTTATCAACCATGATGGTCTCTGGAAAGCGGTTGAACTTTTGTACGCAGATCCTGAGGACCATCATGCAACTGCGATAACTGGGTGGATCAAAAGACATCCACACTGCAAGAATTCGACGGCTATAAGCATCGATCAATATAGTAGTCCAGGGTCTACCAAGATTACGTCCCGTGCGAGGACAAATTAACTCAATATCTTCTTCAGTGTGATCACAATGGCAGATTTCGAATGGGCGACTACCGTGACGTGGGGTTTTATAATCTAGTTCCCAGTAAGTAGAGGCTACTTGATAAGCAGCACGCTTACCCTGTCGGGCGAAAGTTTTTTGATAAATAGGGCGATTTTTTATTCGTTCACAAAAAGCTTGGTAACTTGGAGGCTCTCCTGCTATTTTTCCTTCTTCTTTTTCTTTGTTCCACTGTGCCAACAATACACCATAAGCCGCAAGCCTAGTAGGTTGGATACTTGTCTCGTACTCGGTCTCAATAATTTTGTCAACAAAATCCCATACTGGTTGTGAGTAGCGTGAGTAATGATTGCCTAGGTTCTTCTGAGGAATCAGCCCAACAAAACCACAACCATAGTTTTCTTCAGCTCTCCGGTAATTTGCTAGCCAAAATCTGATCGTGCGATCGGGTGTAGTTTCATTGATGGGTCGCCCATGTAATCTAGGAGCAATTATCCAGTAGCGTCGATTTGCTTCTGCTAAATCTGTTGGGCTTGCACTTAGCAACATATCTCGAACTTCATCCGAAAAAGTTTCTCCCTTAGAATTTTTGGGGTAAATAATATCTCCCTGATGAATCAATGCCCTGAAATCAGTAGAGCTAAGGCGACTTAAATTATGCTCCCCCTCACCTTGAACGTAAATTAAATCCTCACCAATGTGGAGAATCTTTCGTGGTTTCCCATCCCAATAAAAGGTAGTTCCTTCAACAATATCTATTATTTGCAACGAACTTTCTAATGGAATAGTTTTAGTCTGTTGCACTAATACACATGCCTCAGCCATTTTCTGACTGGAAAAGATCTTTACTTGTGCCTGATTGTCTGTCAGAGAAACTGCATCTTGATCAACCCAAATTATGTTTTCTGCAATAAGAGCATAGATATCATCAATTGTTGCTTCGTTGATTTCCCGACGTAATTGATCTAATAAGATTCCTTCAGGATGAGAAGCGACGATCGCCGTAATGCTTTTTTCAACCTGTTCATCGACCCGATACTTCTTATCAGGATTGAGATATGCACGAAGGCATCTAATATTACTAACTTTGACCCAATTAATTTCAGCATCTGTACGAATACGAAAGCGAAAGCCATAAGGGTGAATGGCTTCCTCAGCTGGCATACTGCGCCATCTCCCATTTTCATCCTTACAGTAGCGATTTGGTTGTTGCTCCGTTAGTTCTACCAGCTTTTTCTCTGGCTTCCATTCATCGATTTCAACGCAATCTTTATAAAGAACACAATAATCCGGAGTGTATCCTGGAGAGACAGTTTTACCACTCTTACTTGGATATCTAAGCGTAAATCGCCATGGCTGATCTAAATATCCTATAACTTCATCATTATACTCATAAAACTGCTCTAGACCTGGCTGCTCAATGCTACCAGATTCAAATGCAATCGTTTTCCCCATTTTTAGGCTAGCGTAGAAACCATAAGTATTGTTAGCTCCACCCCCTACCCTTCTTACAGGCTCTGAAGAGAAGATTGTTTTCAAAAGCTCTTGACCTATGTCTGGTAATCCCAAGCGATCAATCCATTGGTTCAGTTCTTCACCTATCAACATAACGTCTCCTTGAGGGCTTCTGAATAAATAGCCTAAACATCAGATACTGTAGACTCAAAATATTTATTGATGAAAATCTTATCTTGAAATTTCTTCTATTAGAGATTCAATGAGTTGCAGACAGATGGTTCCATAACTTGAATGCTTCTAGCACCTGTCTCACAACTCTAAGATGACCTTCTGCTTCCGTAGCAACCGCCAACTCTATTTTAGATGTATCTTTTTTATAAATGTTTAACCATGCAGAACACTGAGAACATCTAGCAACATACATCCTAGCGCTGAAGGGGCGTTGGATTTTGTCACAATATGGACAACGAGACTGCAATGGTTTGTAGTGAAAGGGACAAATAGTAACAGCAGCAACTGACCAAAAAAGAGGTTCGTAGAGTGGATGTTCATCAACTAACCAAGCTTGGAAACAGTCTGGACACCAAGCACGAAATTCTCGTATCAGCGTCTTTCCCGTATGGTCTTGCAGAATTTTATTTGCATCAGGAGGAATAACCAATGCTTGTAAATCCTCTCTCAGTGTTAGGGGTTTTAAGCCTTCCAGATATTGCCATGCGAGTAGCCCATACTCATTCAGATTTTTCCTGTACTGAGGTGTCCGAAAAGAGGATATTGAAACAGTCGCTCCATCATCTTGCACTCTATAAGCGATATTCCCACTAATGCTGTAACTTTTTCTAAAGCAAGGTAAGATTTCCTGCTTAATAAGAACTCCCGGAGAAACACAGTGAGCCTCGGCAAGTCGGCAGATATAGCTGATCAATCCTTCCACATAAGGTGTAGCTACCGCGATCGGCTCTAAGCAGTAGAGTCTGCTGCGTTTTGGGATATGCAGAAGGTCTAGATCTTCTGGAAACATAAATAGCTTAACTACTACCTATCAATACGGCAGCTTTATCGATAACAAGAGGTTATAGAGAAGCAGCAAATTCAATTGTTTCAAGAAATGCCTGATTCAATCTGAGATAGCATCAGTATTCATCAAAGCAGCTAAAAGCTTTCTTGACCAAGTGTACCCCGAGTCAAAAGGCTTATGGACGTGCAAGTCAATAGTACAAAAATACGATGAGTTAATAATAGCAGTTTTTTGGTATGGAGCAACTGACCGAGTCTGCAATCATTCGGATGTTGGATGTTGGATGTTGCCTCCAGAACAATTTGTAATCGACATTGAAAATATTAATAGATGTAAAATCTTGGTGTTTTTGTATCTTGAACGAACTTGAATACCCATGAAGGTGCTTCGTATAAATTTTTCCAAACTAAGCCCTTTCTAGTAAATATTCAGCAACACTGGAACTGCTTTAGCTATCGATACAATTGATTGGAAGAAAATATTGCTTTTTTGAGACTTCACGAAATTTGCGATTAGGATTTGGGAAATAGATTGTATTTTGAATCGAGTAGGGTTTGCCATGTCAACTTTACTCCGAGTCTTCTTGCGCCAAACCTTCTCTCCCAACCTCGATCCGGTTGTATGCGCTTATATCGAGACAGTTTTGCTTGTCATCAAGCAAAGGGGCGGGTTTACTGCGGCACCTTCAGCAAACTCCATAGATCTCCCAGAGCAAAATCTGTTAGTTCATGTCCTTAATCGGTTGCTGACTATCTGGAATCTAATGCCTTTTCTAGGTGCAGCGTTTACCCCATCTGATGATGAGAAAAGAATCCTCTGCCTAAGTCTGACCTTAAATCCTTGCTCTGTCTGGCAACCCGGTGGAGAAGGGCTCTCCTCTTCAGAAATTACTCAGATACGGAAACAATACAGAACGATCGGTGATCACTTTAACTTCGATGCATTCTGGGAAAACTGGTGCAAATATTTAAACGAAATCGTCTATCTCACTCAGAATATCTCTCCCAAAGCAGCAAAGAAACCTACCCTAAAAATCCCCCTCGCTCGCCTAAACTTGCTCCTCCGTCCATTACTTGAGTTTGGAGCGATTTGTGCCCAACTGACTGACCCTGCTGATCTTGTCACCCAATCCCAAGGCGATTTCCTCCATGAGCGCCTACAGACTCTGGGCATCCGACGCAAGCTGATCTATCACCGCTCACGCAATTACATGGGCCTGCTGACCCAGAGTATTCATCATGCTGTCATGCGCTTTGTTGCAGATCTCGACTGGCGACCTATTCTGTTTTTTGCCCAAGGCATTATTTATCTTGCGCCAGAAGACAGTGAATTACCAGATTGCACAAAACTGCAACCGTTTCTATGGGAACAGGTGAGCCAACAATTATCAGACAGGGTGCTGCAAGGCAAAGTTGGTTTCAAGCGTGATGGTAAAGGATTGAAAGCCGCCCCTCAGACCTTGGAGCTATTCTCACCTGCCCAGTTGATTCGGAACCTGCCTCAAATCATCCAATCCTATGTCAGAAATGACAAAGATCCTGCCACTCCAAAACGGCTGAAAAAACTGAATTTGAGCACGGCAGAACAGGAACTTCTAACCCTTGGTGCAGACTTGAGAGCGGATCGCCTTGCAGAGTTTATCATCTTGGTTCAGAAGGAATTTTTCAAAAGCTGCCCAGAATTTATTGCTTGGATGCTCGAAGCACTGAATCTCCAGTCTATTATCAATCCCGAGCTTATTGAGCTGCAATCTGGGGGTGTGAATCTAGGTTGGTATTATGCAGCAGCTCAGTACGTTGCCAACAATCCCACCCTGGACTATTCGAACAATCTGCAAGAATTGGCGGAGCGCTTAGCAAGTTGGGCTGAGGCCAAACGGTTACTGCCAAACCATGCCAGTTCAACTCGCGAAGTGTTTTACGACTATGTGACTCAGTACCTGGACATTCAAGGGTGGGACACACCAACCCCCTCCTTTGCAAGAGAACTAGCAGGCTATGTTCAGGCAAAGACGAAAGCGGCTAAACAGCCAATTTGTTCGCTCAGCTCAGGGGAGTTTGCCTCAGAAGACCAGATGGATTCTGTGGTGTTGTTTAAACCGCAGCAATACAGCAACAAAAATCCGTTGGGTGAACGACAGATCAAACGAGGCATTTCAAAAATCTGGGCATTAGAAATGCTGCTGCGACAGGCAGCCTGGTCAGTTCCGGCAAGCAAGCTAGAAGAACGACACCCTGTTTTTCTATACATCTTTCCGGCTTCTCTCTATGCCCCTCAAGTTGCAGCCGTCCTTCAACAGTTGATAAAGGAAATTCAGGGCGTCAATCTCTGGCAAGTTCGGAGGCATTGGCTAACCAATGACATGAATATTCAATCGTTACAAACATTCCCCTGGCTAAAACTGGACCAAGCGAGTAGCGAACCTTCAGAGCTGGAGCACTCAAAAGATTTCTCCTTTGTTGCGATCAACTACACTTTGGCAAAGGACAGAACCAGGACTGAATCATGGGTTGAGCCTGCTTTCTGGGCATTAGCCCTACCGATGCTGCTAGGCGTCAAAGTAGTTGCCACCAGTAGTTCTGTTCCACCCTTTCAGAACAGCAGTGATTTGCAGGAGTGTGCAAGACTCGATGGGCCTGCAGACTTCTGGTCTATGTTGAGTCTGCCAACTACTCTACACTTCAACAACTGGATCAATGGTCGTGTCCAAACTCTAGCCAAGGTGCTGAATCGGTTGATGATCGTCTATAGCCTACATCTGGATGTCCGCAGTGATCCCCCCGATGCCTGCTGGAACGTCCTTAATGCGACCGTTCAAGACCTCCTAGCCGACATTCTAAACATTTTTCAGTTAGCAGCAGAAAGGCTACGTCGGGACAATGCCAAGCACAAGTTAACTCCTGAGGAAGTTCATCGGTTTTGGCACTATGCCCAAGTTTGGGCAGGAGATGATGTTGAAATGCAAAATAAATTGAAGGTTACGCAACACTTAGCAAGTGAGTACTATAAATTTTATCGAGTTAGTCCTCATGCATCGAGCCATAGTATTTTGCTACCTCTTTCCAAGGCATTAGAGCAGATTCTTGCAGTACCAGCAGATTGGGATAACGAAGAGATTATCAATCAAGGAGCAGGTCAGCTAAAGGATGCACTTGATCGCCAGGAAATTTACAAACGTCCATTGATGACTAATAAAGCCATTGACTATGAAATCCGGCAATCGCAGGAAATGGACGCGATTCAAATCTTTATGACCACCTGTGTCAATCAGTTGTTTGGGGAGATGTGTCGTGGTGATCGATCCTTGCTGCAAGAAAACCGTAACCGGATCAAGGCAGGCGTAGAATTTGCCTATTGCCAATTAGCACTGCAAGAAAGACAAGCCAAAGCCAACTCAAAACAGGGAGACGAGCATGAGTATTCTTGAAACCCTGAAACCCGAATTCCATCAATCTTTTCCCCGTTTAGCCTCTGGTCATTATGTTCACTTTTTCGTGGTACGTCATAGTCAGTCATTTCCTGTGTTCCAAACTGATGGAGCCCTCAATACAGCCCTAACTCAGGCAGGATTGAATTCGGCAGAAGAGAAATCAAATCAAATGATCAAGCGGCTAGTCATGTTTAAGCGTAAACAAGTCACTCCAGAACGATTGGCTGGCCGACAACTATTGCGTTCTCTAGGCTTTACGGGGGTGGTTGAAGATGAGCCAAACTATTGCGAATACAATGGGCAGAAAACTTGCAAACGATGTCCTGACTGCATTCTCTATGGGTTTGCAATTGGCAATAAGGGGGCAGAACGATCTAAAGTCTACTCAGATTCAACCTTCTCGCTCTCTGCTTATGACAATTCCCACAAAAATCTGACCTTCAATGCTCCTGCCGAAACGGGCACAATGAGCGATCGGGTGAGGGATCGAGTAATTGTTCGTAGCTCTATCAACGATCAAGCTCATGTGCTTCCAGAAGTTGTATTTCTCAGCGTTGAAACAGTGCGTGATACAACCTTTGAGGGATTTATTTATGTGTTGGGCAATCTGCTTCGCACTCGTCGCTATGGAGCCCAAGAGTCACGTACAGGCACAATGGGTAACCATATTGTTGGGATTGCTTTCTGTGATGCTGAGATTTTCAGCAACCTATACTTCACTCAAGCGCTATATGATGCGCTCTCAGGCGACCTCAACATTCCTATCAACAATTTGTGCAGGATGGCAGCAACTGTTGCCCAGGAACAACTGAACCAGGAGCCAGTATTGAGGAGAAAAGTAATTTTTGGCGATGACCTGGAGAACTTGCTGACGGAAGTGAAGCAGCTCTATCAGGACGAAACTCGTTTGCGAGAGACAATCGCAACACTATGTGAACAAACGCAATCTTATGCCAGAACCTATGGAGCCATTACTCCCAGGCAGGAAGAGTCTCAAGCTTTAGGATCGTAACCATGGTGCTCTACTTATGTAATCTGACGCTGCACGACAATGTATTTTTTGCTTCGCGTGAGATGGGAACACTCTACGAAACAGAGAAGTATTTGCACAACTGGGCACTTAGTTATGCCTTTTTTGAAGCAACCTATATTCCTAAACCCTATCGACTACAGGGAGAGAATGCTCAGCGTCCCGGTTATTTGGAAACTGACAATGAACAGAACCTGTTGCGCTTGAATGAGCATGGAATCTACGTTTTTCCGGCCTTACCCATTCAATGGTCGTATCAGATCAGTACATTCAAAATTTCTCATGCAGCCTATCACGATCACTCTCAGAAGTTTGGGCAAAAGGGGGTCGATCTCAATTATCCAACCAACTATGGGCAAGTAAAAGAACTGGCTGTAGGGAGTAGATACAGAACCTATATCTTTGCTCCTGAAACCGTTCGTATTCCCCGCTGGATCAGGTTGGGTAAATGGGCCACAAAAATTCAAGTGATTGCAAAGCCAATTTCCTCAATTGGAATCAAAGCAAAAGCAGGCGAGTTTGTCTGCGAACATCCTTTGAATCCGATCGATCTGCCCAGTTCAACTCAGTTATTACTGTATAACCGGATTGTTATGCCACCTGTGAGTTTACTAAGCCAAGCTCAGCTCTCTGGCAACTATTGGGAAATTACTAAACCAGTTAAATGGAACAAATTACCAGAATGGTCTGAGCTGGAAAATCTGCCAAATAGAGTTTGTTTACCAAGGGGGGTGGAATATGGAGCCAATGCTATCACTGCCACGTCTTGAGTCTACGAACCTGCACACTTTGGTTATTCGCTTAGGTGCTGCAAAAAATGGCACCCTGCCCTCAAGCTGTAGTCGGGCTCTCTATGCTCAGGTTTTAGAGTGGTTCCGGCAAGGAGATCCAGCCGTTTCTAAAGCAATTCACGATAGCCAGGAGTCATACTTGAGCCTTTCAGCATTAAGAAGCCATCACCACAAGCTGGAAGTAAAAGCTGGAGATGAAGTCTTCTTCCGAATAGGACTATTAAATGGAGATTTGATCGCACCACTATTGAGCGGTTTGGAAAAAACGGGAAACCACTTATTCGACTTGGCGAAGTTTCCTTTTCTAATTCGAAGCATCGATATGCTGCCTGGAACTGATCCTCGGGTTGCAGCATCAGACTATGCATCGCTTGCCAGTTCACCCATTGTTCAGAGTGATCTAACGTTGAAATTCCTTTCTCCTACGAACTTTAAGCTGAATGCAGGACAGGGAATTCAGCCGTTTCCTTTACCTGAAGCAGTATTCGGGAACTTATATCGTCGTTGGAATGCTTTTGCTCCTGTAGAGTTGAAGTTTCCTCGGATTCAATGGCATGGATTCGTTGCTGATTATGATCTCAAGACTGAAAAGCTGAAAATAGAAAATTCACTTGAACCTGGGGCAACTGGTTGGGTTAGATACCAATTTCGTGATCCAGAACAAGCAAGGATTGCATTGATTCTGGCTCAATTTGCCTTTTTCTCTGGAGTGGGACGCCAAACGGCAATGGGAATGGGACAGGTAATTTTGGATAGGGAAAATAGGACATCGACTATGAGCAGGGGGGATGACAAAGTGAAGCGAGGTCTAAAACACTGGGCGGTTTGCCAAAACTGCTAGAACTCAAGAGAATTAGCATTTTGTAATATCTTTACTTCAATAGAAAAATTATGATAGTCCTTTAGAGACACCATTTCTAATCCTCAAATAGAGGTTTGCCAAAAAGGCACTTGGAAAGCTGTCACAATCCAGCCTCTGTGATGTCCTGTTTCAAGGCTCATACTCCGGTTTACGGAACTGAAAGACACGATGAAAATTATCAGCTTGTGGCAACCGTGGGTTTCAAGGCTCATACTCCGGTTTACGGAACTGAAAGTTTTGATGAGCCAACCGATTGAACTTTCTCTGGAGGTTTCAAGGCTCATACTCCGGTTTACGGAACTGAAAGATTCGTGGMTGGAGGCTAAAGGTAGATGGCTGTACTAGTTTCAAGGCTCATACT
>LUGL01000046.1 GCA_002796835.1 Elainella saxicola E1
CTATGCGGTGTATCAACAAGCCGTGCGCTGGCAGAGGGATCAACGCCTGAGTGTAGGACGAGCACTAAAAGTTGAATTACTAAAAGCGCGTCTACGCAAACTTTGTAGCCGTTGGCAAGAGAGCATTGACCCCGAAGCGATGCCTATCCATGAACAGATCTTCATTCGTCTCCAGCATGAGCTAATCAATGGCATTGATGCACTGTTCGTGTTTGTCGCCAACCCCCAAGTTGAACCCACCAATAATCGCTCTGAGCGCAATTTGCGCCACGAAGCTGAAGTTCGTAAAGGGGGGCGTACCAGTAAAACACAAGCTGGTGCTGAGCGTCGCAGCATTATCATGAGTGTCCTCGCCACCCTCAACACTCGCTTTGAGGGGTTTACGTTGGAGCATCTCCTTGAGGAATTAGCGCAGTGGACGCAACTCGGACTCTCCCGATTTCAAATAGAACTGGCAGGTATGACTCAAACCAATGCGTTGTCGAGTGCCTAAACTCCAATCAAGCTACTCCAAATCCTGAATATTGGCTTCGCTATCGGTGAAGCTACGTTTCGTTTTGAAAATAGACACTTACCATTCAAGGTGGTATGCGTTGCAGCAAACGTTGGTTTAATCACTGTCGAGACTTCTTGAACAAAAAAATCAAACAGAGGTAGAACACCCGGATCAGAAATTGTTCCATCCTGTGTACTTCCTTTGGTTCTCAGCTCATAATAATGTTCTACAAGTTTGCCCTGTTGCTCACGATTGAAACTTGTCAGACCTTCTCCTTGAGCAAGCCGTTTTTCTAGTTCAGCAATCCCGCCATAAGCATATTTTTCATCAGAATGCTGTGCCGCCAGTGCCTCAGCAATATAGATTGCACCATCTTGCTCATATTGCCAGACGTGAGTTAATTCATGAATAAGTTTGCTATTTTCAATGGCCCCCCAAGTATTGATTGTATGAAAGGTTGTGAAAGGGCGATAGCTCTCACCATTAGCAATTTCTTTGGCAGCAGCTACCGATCGCGCAGATTCATCAATCCGGACTAGATCATAGTTGATCGAATCCCCAAATACACTCTTAGCAACTTGAACTTCTTGCGGTGTGAGTTTACGAGTATTGAACTTGGTTAGGTCAGCCGCAGTTTCAGCCAACTCCGGAACGCCGCTTAAATCAACTGCATCAACCGTGATCCGCCCTGCTGCTTTCGCTGCACCTTTTCCATCAAGTTGTCCTAACGAAGTGAGTAGATCCAGATAATCTGACCCAAGTTGCTTCAACCGATCGGGCGATTGATGAATGACTGATACCCCACGTTGCAAAATTCCTTGCAGTTTCTCACTGACTTTCTCAGCAAAGGCTTCTGGTCCCTGAGCGATCGAATCAAGAACACCGTTGGCAATAATGCCACTATCATCAACGATCGCATCAACAACATGCCCAGCCTTATCGAAAAATTGATTGGCCTTCTTACCTGCACTATCCAATCCAATTGCACTCAGTCCCCAATCTGCACCATCTCCTAACAGATCGAAACCCAAATCTGTACCATCCCCTAATTTATCTAAACCTAAAGCGATACCATCTCCTAACTGATCAATTCCCCAAGAAATACTATCCTTCACAGGATTAAACCAATCATTCCCTCCACCGTCTGTTCTCGTCAGTTCTTGAGCGAGATCAAACCCCTGGTTACTAATTCCTTGAACAAAATTGATGATGGTATTCTTACCAGACTGAGCACCGTCAACTATTGTATTTTGAATCGATTGAGTCGTATCAATTGCTCCGTTGACCGCTGATTGAGCGTCATCAATGGCTTGATTAATTGTATCACCTCCAATTGCACCAATCCCAAGCTGGACAGTATCAATGACTGTGTTCTGAGCGGTTTGGATACTGTCAATTGCTGCATTGCCAACGATTTGAGCACCATCGATCGCCGCATTTCCGAGTACCTGTGCAGTATCGACAGCAGCGTTCCCGAGTGCCTGTGCTCCGTCTGTAACGAGTCCAACAGCGCCCTCTGCAACGTTCTTACCTGCATCAATGGCATCATCTACGATGGGAATATGTACCCCCCAAATGGCTGGGCGTTCCAGCACAATTCCTTCAGTGTTGCGATAAGTGGGTAAGAAAATAGTTTGTTCAGCTTTGTAAGAGATAGGAGTTGTCAAGACTGCCTGGTGAATCGCAGCATCCAGGTCCGTAGTGCTCTTGAGAATCTTAATTACCTGGCGGTGATTCAATTCAGGATTGGCTGCCCAAATTTTAGAAATCGATGCTGTGATTCGAGCTGCTGCAATTGATGTTCCTTTCATCTCTCTAAAATTACCATCAGCAAGTAAGATTGGTTCTGGTCCATGACTGGAATAGCTGGCCAAGTGGTTTCCTTCGGCTGCTCCAACTGGAATAATGTGATCGAAATGTTGTGCTGCCTGACCCAATGCAGACATCGCTTGACCTGTATTGCCAGCAGCTACGACAATGAGAACTCCGCTTTGCCTTGCATATTCAAGTGCCAATTGTTCTTGCAGGGTTAATCGATTGCGTGTGGTAACATATCCATCAGGCATCACCTGAATTAAATCAAAGCTAAGATTCATCACGGCTTGTGAACCCAGAATTTTGACTGTGTCAACAAATTCAACGAGGGATTCTGCCCATCTTCCAGAACCAACTGCATTCCCTAACCAGACTGGCATTTCTTGATTTTCAGTTGTAATTACATCAAGAATATGGGAACCGTGATTATTTACTTTCCCAAATGCTGTCGAAAATGCGTCCTGATGATTGTTATTGGTACTTTTAATACGATCGCAACCCCAAAGAAGTTGAGGTGGTTGATTTTTCAAGAGGGCAGCACTAAAGCCCGTGTCAATAATGCCAATAAGTATATGAGATAAGTTTTTTGTAGCATTTAACAAAGGAGTCTGTCTAATAGGGTTGGATCCCTGATGCTCTAAAGCTTCTAATTGATTAGATCCTTGTTGACTCCAAGTATTCGGCAAAGCCTCTTTTGAAGCAATGGGAGTGGTTGTATTGAAAGTTTTCATCTGACCTATCATTGGTTTCCTCCTATTAAAAACTGGGAGCCTATTCATAAAGATGCTGTTAGATGGTTTAGCCTGGATTATTCACCAAGATTTTGGACAAATCTCAAACTCTTCTGCGCGTTTTGTTTCAGATTTTGCGTATAAAAACACACTGTCGAAATTAAAAAATTGCTGAAAGCCTCTCCAGACATGAAGTTCAAGCGTTTTTCGGAAGGGTTCATGAATAATGCAGGTTAGAACAAGCCCTTAGTGAACTGTTGACCTATCTGGGGTACAGGTAACGTTTCTGCAAGAATTTACAGAACTTTATGTTTGACCAAGAGATTGCAAAATGAAAAAGATAGAGTACAAATGAAATATGGAATCGTAAAGGTGGCAAACTAGGCTCGTTTAGCCTTGATTCGAAATTCAACACCATCTTTTATTCATTGATATTCATCATGGATACATTGCATCTTTCCCGTATAACACTCGCAACGGCATGTCTGCTGACTCTCAGTCTGACGGGTCGTGGATTCGCTCAACCAGAGCCGCAACATTCCAATGTCGATCGCCTCATGCCCCCACTTGTCCAACTCAATTGGTTTGCTCAGATCGATCTGGGGAATCAGGGAGTAAATCCTGTACAACAAATTGAGCAGTCCTCACCAGAGAATCCGGGGAGCAATGGAAGAGCATACCTTTACCAGGGACCGCCTCCGTCTGGTCGATCGGGCGGTGGAGCAGGTCGGGGTAATTGTCCAGTAGTTTCCCTGCCGCTTACTGCAATGGTGCCCATGTCGATCGAAGGATCAGGCCAACCGACACCGGGGTTAACTGTCTCCGATCGCCCCACTTTTTGGTTCTACCTGCCCTATGCGCTGACAGACGATCGGCCCGCTGAATTTGCGTTATTGGATGAGAACGGAGAGTATCTCTACCGAACAACATTCACTGATACGGGTTCACTCAATGGCATTATCCAGGTTGCCATTCCGGCTACAGTTTCACCGTTGGCTGCCAACAAAATCTATCAGTGGAAAATGCGCATCTTTTGTGGAACGGGTGATGATTCGATTGATGTCTGGGGAGATATTAAACGAATTCTTCCTGACTCTGCTTTGCAACAACAGCTTGAGCAAGCCGCTGCTAGACCCAGAGATCAAGGTGCACTCTATGCTGCAAATGGCCTCTGGTATGAGGCGCTGACAAGATTGGCAGAGCTTTATCGTCGCGATCCGAATAATCCGGTACTGGCTGCTGATTGGAACAGCTTTCTAAAGTCGGCTGGGTTGGCCAGCTTCGTAGACAAACCCCTGCTGGATTGTTGTTCCCCTTAATGAGCTAAAATTAGCGCTATGGGTCATCCTATTTGAAAACCAGATTGTAGAGGTCAGACCTTGGGTAAGCTCGTGATCCTAAAGATCGGCGGAGGAAGTTTTGAACAGGGTTTCCCTGTCGTTTTTCAGGTCGGTGAAGAGAGCCAGAGTGCAGAGGGTAGCCTGATCTACGCACCTATGGTTCAGGTTGCCGGAGCTTTACCTGCGGCATCCAATTTACCGTTCATCTATGAATGCTGGCAAGCGGCATATCGACAATTAGACCAAATTTTTCGCCTTGGTGCTCCCAGCCAACAAACTACCAATTTTTCGGTGATCCAAGATTGTCAGCAGGCCGCCCAACAATTGCTGCACCGGTTCAATCAATGGCTGCAAACCGAGGATTTGCGATCGATTCGTGAAAAATGGTTGGAGGTGCTTCATCCTCAAGAACCAATTCGTGTGATTTTACAAACTGAGCAACAGCTCATTCAGCGCTTACCCTGGCATCATTGGGAATTGATGGAACGCTATGCGAAAGCCGAAATTGCTCTCAGTTCACCTACCTATCAACGCCTGCATTACCGTCGATCGCCCCCAGCAATCCTCAAGATCCTGGCAATTTTGGGCGATAGTCAGGGAATTGATCTGCAAGCCGATCGAGTTCTGCTAGAGCAGCTTCCCAATGCAGAAATTAAATTTTTGGTCACGCCGGATCGCTCAGCCTTGGATCAGCAACTGTGGTCGCAACCCTGGGATATTCTGTTTTTTGCAGGGCATAGCGATAGCCAGGGAGGGATGGGTGGCATGAGAATTAATGCAACCGATCGGTTAACCATTCCTCAGTTGAAATATGCTTTGCAACAAGCCGTCAACCAGGGGTTACAGTTGGCGATTTTTAGCTCCTGTGATGGATTAGGGCTGGCCCGTGATTTAGCAGAACTGCATATTCCCCAAATCATTGTAATGCGCGAACCTGTACCGGATTATGTTGCTCAAGCCTTTCTCAAATTCTTTCTAACTGCTTTCTCTCAGGGGAATTCTCTTTATGCATCCGTCCGATCGGCCAGGGAACAACTGCATGGGTTAGAAGATCGATTCCCCTGTGCGACCTGGTTGCCAATGATTAGCCAAAACCCGGCTGAATGTCCCATGAGTTGGCCTGCTTTCAAGGAGGAATCGGTAGATTTGGCTGCGCTGCCAGCTAGCGATCGACCCTGGTTGTTCAATTTTCTACGTCAACCCCGTTGGCAAAAGGAAGCTTTGAAACAATGGCTGAAAGTGAGCACTGTTAGCTTAGTGATTGGTCTGAGTGTGGTTGGCATCCGTTCTGTGGGGCTGTTGAAATCAACGGAACTGTTTGCCTTTGATCAATTCCTGCGTCTACGTCCTAGCGAACCGCCCGATCAACGACTGTTGATTGTCACGATCGATGCGGCTGAACGAGATAAATATGGCGATACGCTGCCTAACATTGGACCCATCTCGATTTCCGATCGCTACCTCAACCAGCTCTTACAAAAGCTTCTGTACTATTCTCCTCGGTTAATCGGGTTAGATCTCTATCGCGATTTTCCGGTGGATCGTACCCAGAAAGATTTAGCGATTCAATACCAGCAAAATCCTAAAATCATTAGCGTCTGCAAAGCTCGATTTGCGGGAAAAGATAGTATTGCTCCACCACCTGATATCCCAAGTGATCAGGTTGAATCTCGGGTTGGATTCAGCGATTTTGTCACAGATAGTGACCATCAACTCCGTCGGCACTTGCTGGCCATGACTCCCACAATTCTGGATGCTGGCATTCCCTGTTATACTTCCTATGCATTCAGTACGCAGTTAGCGGTTCATTATTTGCAGGCTCAAGGTGTTGCGATCGATCTGGATACTTGGCGATGGAGAGACGTTGCCATACCACTTTTAGAGTCATCGAGTAGCGGTTTTTGGCAGATAGATGGCGGTAGACAAATCCCGATCAATTATCGAATGACTGAAAGTCCTGCTCTACGAGTTTCTTTGACGGAAGTCCTATCAGGAAAGGGGACAGGAGAGGTGAGTCCTGGGATAATCAAAGATCGAATTGTCCTGGTGGGTGTTACAGCCAATCGTGCAGATATGTGGAATACGCCGATCGATCCTCAAATGCCAGGAGTAGTCGTACAGGCTCATTTGACCAGTCAGCTTTTGAGTGCTGTATTAGATCACAGACCGTTGCTAAGGGTTTGGCCCAATTGGGTTGAAATCATTTGGATTTTGGGATGGGCAATCGGTGGCGGTCTGGTGGCTTTGAAGTTACAGTCTCCAGTACGGTTGGCAATTGCATTGCTGTTGGTCAGTCTCAGTCTCAGCGGTATTGGTTGGATTTTGTTCATCCAAGCGGTTTGGATTCTCCCAGTTGCTAGCCTTGTTGCATTTATCTTTAGTGGTGCTGTGATAGCCCTTCTACGTCGATTCAACATTCTAAACCTCGATCGCAGCAGATCCTCAGAAAATTCCTAAAGCCAATTTCCTAGAAGCACGTAGGGAGCCCAGAAGCGAGGAGCAGCATATTGCGGATCTGCCAGTAAAGCTTGCTGTGCCTGTCGCAAGGCTTCTGCTTTAGAAATAGGAGCATTGACGAATGCATCATAGAAGTGGCTCATCAATAAAGCGCCTGAATCATCATCTAGATTCCAAAGGGAGGCAATGGTGCTACGTGCTCCGGCCCTGACGGCGACTCCTGCTAATCCTAGAGTGGCTCTTCGATCGCCTGCTGCAGTTTGACAAGCACTCAAGACTAATAGCTCGATCGGTTCTGAGGTGGTGGTTTCTTTCGTCTGCAAAACCGTACTTAACTGATTTACATCAAGGCGTTGATCCCAGGCTAAGATAAATGTCTCTGCTGCATTAGAGCTAAACTTGCCATGCGTGGCGATATGGACAATGGGAAATGTATCAGCATCGATCGCCTGCTGAAAGTTATTAACAGTAAACGTTTGATTGAGTAACACGTGACTGGGAATATCAGCCTCAATCTCAGTCACTTCTTTGGTCACGTTGGTTAGGGCAGGAAACTCATCTCTGGCTTCACTCAGTCCTGCCAGTAATGCTTGCATGTTGTGTCGCTGTAGAGGTTTGGGATCGGGCAACTGTAAACCGGGCGCAAGCGCCACACTGTATTTTTCTAGTAAATAATGCTGACCATCATAGAGAGCAGCTATTGGTACATTTCGCAGTGACCCATCTAACACAAATACCAATGTCTCAATCTGGCTTTGCTGAAGTGCAGTTTCTGCGGGACGAATTAGCCAATCATAGATTTGTTGGGATGCCTGTTTAAAAGGACGAGTCACAATCGGACTTTTGATCTCGGTGAGCAGGGTTTCGATCGTCCTTTCAATGATTGGTTGATCCACCCTGGCGCTGTAGTGAGAGAGAGGCTGTTGGGGCAGTTTCACAATTACCTCTAGACGATCGGACAACAGGATGGTGTAGAAAATTGCGGCTGAGAGATGAGCCTGATCCACCACGCGATCGAGCTGAAATTGGGTATCGAGGCAAGCTTCGCGAAAGAAGTTATCAAGTTCTGCGATTTGTAAGCCTTCAATCACATTGCGGGCCTGCACCAGCTTCTCCAAATCTGTCTCGGTCGCTTGATCAGGCGCTAAGAGTAAGCTCACCAATTCTCGATAAACGGGTTCAACCTGTTCCCGAAACGAAAATTGTACATCTCGGTTAATCGCAACCAGATCGCGCCGTAAACTTTGCAGAATATTGACCGTTTCTTGATAAGCCTGAATCGCACCTTGTCTATCGCCTTGCGCTTCTAAAATTTGGCCGAGCTGCCACTGCCATCGATAGGCGATGTCGTTGGCATTCGCAGTTTGGGATGCCATTAAGGCTTGCTGAGTCAGTTGCTTTGCGTCTGGCCATTGTTGCTTGGCTTTGTAGAGCGAACCGATCGATCCTAATGCATAGGATAAGGCCCGATCGTCTTGGAGTAATCTTGCCTGCTGCTGAGCGGTGGCTAACGGTTGGGCGATCGTCTGAGCGTCTGGAAACCCAGTGTTTTGCCATAAAGTTTGCAAACTTTCGGCCCATTCAATCTGGTTATATACGCCACTGCGACTCAGGGGTTGGGCGTCGAGCTGGGTTTGAATCTCGGCATAGTGACTTTTGGCTAAATCCCAGCGTTGCGTGGTAACGAGCAAGCTGAAATATTTCAACTGTGCCTGCATCCGAGTTTGGATCGCAGGAGACTGAAAAGCTTGCTGATACCAATCCAGTGCGGTTTGCGTCTGCTGATAAAAGGTCTGGGCGATAGCCTGCAATCGCCGCTGCATCGCTGCCTGAACAAAATTGTCTGTCTGTGGCTCTGTTGCGTTTAATTGAGTCATAGCCTCGGTTGGAGTGAGTCCGGCCAAGTTGAGGTTGGCGATCGCCTCTGCTCTTGTTAAATTTCCTAACCCCAGATAGACTGCTGACACTGCAACTGCCGCATCGGTAGAGTGAAACTGCTGAGCCACTTGCAAACTCTGATTAAACAACTGTCGTGCCTGAGATAAATCGCCAGACATCATTAGCGCTTCTGCTAGACTGCGGAAGGCAATCGCTTGGGGCAGGGAAACAGGTTGTTCTGCTAATGTTTGAGTAATCTGGTTCAGCAAATCGATCGATCGACGATACAATCCTAGCGCTTGTAGAGCCTTGGCTTGATTGAGCTGCGCTTCCACCGTTCCCCAATCATCGCCGATCGCCGCAAAGAGTTGGGCCGATTGCTGCCATGCAGTTTGAGCCGCTTCAGCCTGTCCCTGAGCTAGATAAAATCGCCCCTGAATATTCAACACCTGAGCCAACACCTGATCTTTGCCGATCGCATCTATAGCTTGCAGCAAGGACAGACTGGTCTGAAGGGCGGTTTCCGCCTCTGTCCACAACCCTAACTGCTGATAGGTGAGAGCAAGGTTGCTTAACACCAGAGCTTGCCGCAGTTTATCTCCAGTGACCTGATAGGCTTTATTAGCTTGCTGGAGTCGATCGATCGCATCTTGGTAGCGCCCCATCTCATAGAAATCTTTCCCCTGTTGCAGCAATGCCTCAGCATCAGGTTGAGCCTCTGAGACGGTTGCTAATTCAGCAGATGAGATAGGTACAGATATCTTATAAAATGTTTCCGTCCATCCAGGTGAAATAAAAATTAATGTTAACGCTGTCAATCCTGCGATCAAACTGTAAATAAACGTCGATCGAAGATAACGAAAGCGCCAATGAATCCAACGGCCAAATTGAAACCGCATAACCGGATGCTCAATCGATGATTTCTGGTTTAATCATACCGGAGGTGATGACATTCTACTGCCGCATCGCTGAAGTTGAAGCGGACTGCGATCGTCTTGCCTGACAGCTCATCGATCCATTTGAAACTTGTGGGGCAACCGTCGGAGCCTGGGCCAACAAGACCACCTGCCCATTGCGATCTCTCACCCATCCTTGCGCTTCTACGATCGATCCTACCTGGTTTGGCTCCTCGTCTGGTTGCCTTTCGGTATTCGTGTTCTCGATGTTGCTTCTGGCTGCCTCTGGGGTTTCTAAGCTTGCCCATCCGCTTAAAATCGCATCTTCGTCACGCGGATCGCTGGGACTGGGTGGCAAACCGCCTCGACCCGTAATCACAAATTCGCTGAGGCGATCGCTATTGGCAGTGCTGCTGCCCGTCGGACAGGTTTGGACGATCAGATTTGAGGCATCAACAATATTGTTGGGAAGTTCGATAAGACCTTGAGTCGGATTAATGTTTGGTTGAGTAGTGGTAACAGTTCCTTGAGGTCCATTCTCTGAACTAGCATCGAGATCATTTGTGATATTTGGTGGATTAGACAAGCGCTCCTCTAAACCAACAACAGCTCTAGTATTTACATTGATTTCGCCACCCGGTCCTTTCTTTGCATTGGCAATGACATCATTATTCTGGTTTGATCCTGCCATCAGATACCCATTTGGAGCTTGCAAGTTGATATTTCCACCACTTGCCTCTTGAATTGCTCTGGCTGAGATTTGACTTTCATTTTGCAGCAATAGTAGATCAAAGTCCTCTAGTCGAATATTAGCGTTTGGCTGCTGTCCTGCTCCAGTTTCAGTATTGATTTGTCCTCCGTTTAGAAAAATAGAGTCTGCTTGGATCACAACATCCCCTGCTTGTCCCAAACCTCCAGCTTGTTCACCTTCTGGGGCCTCTGGAATTGAAGTAGCCCGAATAATACCGCCATCTCGCACGATTAAACGATCGGTATTAATCGTAATTCTACCGCCTTTCCCAGAGCCGAAATTATTAGCAGAAATTTCACCACCAAAGTTACCACTCCCACCTTCAACAATCAACTCTGGAGTTACAAGAGTCATCCGTCCCGCATTTGCAGTAGTGATACCGCCTGTTGAGCTATCCTCGGATGATACAAAAATTCCACTTCTGTCGTATGCAGGTACTGCCCTCGGCGCGGAACCACTGATTCGAATTGATTCAGCTGCATGAATATCAACATTTCCACCTTGCCCTTGGTCACGTCCCGAGGAAGAGATCTGCCCACCCTCAGAAATGGTTAATTGATTAGTGTATATGGTTATATTACCTGCATTCCCAATATTCTCAATAGCTTCTCCATTAGAATCTCCAACTTTGGCAGAGATAAGGCTAAGTATTTCTTGCCGGTCATTTATCCCATATACTGTTGCACCCGACAGATCAATAGAATTAGCTCGGATAGATATGTTACCTGCTCTTCCTCGTCCGAATGTTGAAGCCTCAATTGCAGCTCCATTTTGAATGTTCAGATGCCTAGTTTCAATATGTACATTACCGCCTGCTGCAAATTCAGACGAGGAATTTTCAACTTGGGAACCAACTGCAGTTGGTCCAATGTGAGGATTTGCTCCAGTGAGTTGAATTAACCTTTCGGCAAACATTACTATATTTCCTGCCCTACCTTCACCTGCAGCAAATGTTGCAATATTTGCACTATCCTGTAAGGTGATAGAATTAGTTGCTGCTACGGCAATACCTTGACCTCTACCCGAACCTTGAGTTTCCGAAAAAAGATCTGATCCCTCTATAAGATTAATATTTTGGCCACGAATTCGAATTCTGCCACCACGATTGCCACTAGTGTCTACAAGGCTATTCTGCGAAAACTGAATTCCTTGAAGATTTTGAGTACTACGATAATTTAAAGTCCAAGTATTACCTCTTTGCGTTAGACCAACTTGAGTTGGAAAATCATTCCCTACTGCGCCTAATTCAATTCGTCCGTCAAAGGCAAGTGCTGCACCATGAACAAAATTTACTTCACCTCCTATTAAGGCTAAGGTATTGCCACTATCAACTTCCAGTCCACCTGCTCCTGAAATAGGGAAATCATCTTTATCAAATTTTGCGCGAGCTTCATTTCGAATTTCTCCAGGATTCTGGCCGAATTGCAATCCCAGTGGAGTGTTAATAGTTAATTGGGATGATACTTGAGGATTAATTGCGTTAAATTCAAACCCGCCTCGAAAAATGATACTTTCAGCAGTACTAGCAAAGAAAGATCCTCCAACCTTTAGCAAGGCATTAGAGCCAAATGAGATACCATTAGGGTTTATAAGAAACAGATTAGCACTTCCCTGAGTACGAATCATCCCATTAATACGAGAACGGTCTCTACCTGTAACTCGTGTAAAAATGTTAGTTGCATCACCATTTATGAAATCTACAATTGCACCATTACGAATTGAAAATTCCTCAAAGCTATGAAATAAATTGTGACCTTCGCGTGTACCACCCTCGAGCCGATATCTGTTTCCTTGTTGTACCACGCTAGAATTTTCAGGTAATGTTCTATCAGGTTTAATTCCTCCTGCTTGTACTTGTGGGATTATCAGTAGACCTATACTGAAGTTTACAATGAAGCAGTTGAGTAAAAAATGAAAACCATCTGCCCAAGCCCTTATCATAGGTCTAACCTCAAAAGAAGATAATTGCTTATACCTTGCCCAGGGAATATTGACAACTAAAGATCTTTTGGAAATTAAATAATCCGACTTGAAAGTCGAAGTTCAGAACTTCTGACACTTCCTTACGTCTCTCTTCTCAACTATTTTGGGTTTCTTCGACGTTTCCATAATAAACTACCAGTGAAAACTCCTAAACCAATAACCATACCTGATACAGGTTCTGGAACAGGTTTTGGATCAGGAATAGACACTATTTCTGGATCAGGTCGGTCCAGTAAAATATGGTTAGGACAGTCTGGACGAATTGGAGATTTACATAATTCTATCACGAAATATTCAATTCCCGGAATATCATCAAAAGATTCCTCGTTTAGATTTAAATCTTCTAACGGAGTGAGAGAATTGATTTTAAAATTGGATATCTCTTTAGGTCTAATATAGATATTCAATTCATCAAAGTATACAATGGATGGAAAACTTGTCTGTTGTACAGTGAACGTAGGGAATTTTACCTGATATACTGCTTGCGGGAAGGGACGTATGTTTCCAGGATCAGCGCCGAGATCTCCATTAGACTCAGCAGGGAAAGGAGATAAATCGTCTATAAAACTGACAATATCTAAACCAGACAATGATATAGAATTTTCTCCGTTCGCCGATGCGTTGGTTAGTTCCAACTGAAGAGCACCTGAGAAAAACCCTTTATTTGGATCGGGATCAGTGTCGAGCACGGAAGTATCTATAATCAAACTGTAGGGATTGATAGGACCATTTGATCCACCAGAGTACTTGATACCTCTCGCTCCTTGAGCTTTTTCCCATGAGGTACAGATAATCAAAGCAAAACTTCCCGTTAAAATGATTACTCTCTGCAGAATGTTCATTAGATTTGAATTTGACATTGTGTGAACCACCTCAATTTTGATTACTTTCGAGAGTTGTTATTTCTGGCTAATCCTGGGTATTCGATTAATACGTTTTTACGGCTGCATGTTTTTGAGTATTTAGATTGGTTTGTATTTCTAGAGATGTCGAGTCCTCTGCAATAAATAGTTGAGCTGTAGAAGAATAATCAAAGATTAGTATTCGGTATCAGGATTCGCTATAGATCTAAAGCGATACAATAATATATAAAGTAGTCCGAAAGTGAAAATGGATATCATTCCAAACAACATTGATCCACCACCTTCATGCCAGTAGTCAAATGCGGTTTGGCTTCTAGAACCAGCCAAAACAGCTAATAGAGCTACCCTGACTCCATTGACTCCAAAGCCGATTAGCAAAGCCAGTAGCGGCACAAAGAATCGCTTTAATCCCGAAATGGGGAACAAAATTAGACTGATGACTGATATACCTAGTAAATAGGTCATGCTCTCGATGCCAGAGCACCCTGCATATACTTCGATCGCCCCTGTTGGCAGATGCACATATACTCCTTGGACAGAAGCATCAAACCCAACGTACCACAGTAAACAGGTTGCAAAAATTGCGGTAATGGGGGAAAGGTCTGGCAAGAATGAGGCAAGAATGCTCGGTAAGCCTAGAAAACCAAGAATTGTCAACTCCTGCCAATATTGTTTTAGTCCTTTACAGCCAGAAGCTAAAAGGCTAACGCTCACCCCAGCAAGCAAAGGAAAAATCCGAACGATCGGATGAGGTGGATCTTTCACAAATGTCGGATCTTGAAGCAGAATAAAACTCTGCCAAAGTAAAATAGCGATCAATCCAGCTCCGATGGCTTTGGAGAAGAGACTACTTTGCAATTTCAGCGTATATCGTTTTTCCCACAGCAACGTTCCCGCAGCCAGGTAAAAAATAATACTCATACCCAAATGAGCAGTGTCATGCACTTTTAAAAGCAGTGCCGCATAAATTGCTCCCAGCGCAGCCACAAGTCCTAATAACCAATATTGACGTTGCCTGACAGATTGAACGATCGAATTTGCTGATCTCATACCCAATTTCCCCAAACAACCGCAGCTTCAAATTCTGCTAGAAACTCTCTGTTATATAGGCAGTTAATGTAAAAACATGATGCAACATTTTTTAACAACACAAGGGAATGATGAACTCAAAATTGTCTTGTTCAATTTGGGTGTTGCGAGATTACGAAGAGTATATTGATTGAACGAAACCTTCCCAAATACACTATTGTTGTCAGGCGTAAGAAGCTTAACTTTCTCCTATATTACTTTATATTCATTGAGTACAGTAAAGATAAAGTCAGAGGATAAAATATGAAAATCCAAGCGTACGAAGATTTAATTTAATGTGAGTATAAGATAGTAGTTTTCACTTTTTCCTGCACTTCACAGAAAATTTACAAAAAAGCATGACTTTGTGAATTAAATGTCCGATCGTCTTTAATATTTTTCAGAAAAATCTGCGTATTACTGCTGTCCATGACCTGCGATCGCCTTTTTGTAAAGTTTTTTAACTCTTGCATAATCTGTTCTATTGCCTCAGATAACTCCACAAGGCACCTAAAGCCTTCCAATTCTTTCAGGTTCTAGCAATTTTCCAAGGAGAAAAAAATGGCAAGCTATCCTACTGCGGGCAATGATTTCATCGTTCTCAACAGCAGCCCTAACTACCTTGATGCTCTTGCTGGTGATGATATTGTATTCGGCGCATATGACTATAGTACAACAGACTCGGATACCATTCATGGTGGAGCCAATAATGATCAAGTCTATGGTATGGGAGGGAATGACTTCCTATATGGAGACGATGGTAATGACTATATTGGAGCCGTTGCCCATTGGGATGATCCAGGTGATGACCAAATGTTTGGTGGAACTGGCAATGACCAGATGTTTGGTGGAACTGGCAATGACTATCTGGATGGTTGGGAAGGGGACGATAAACTTTATGGCGGAACAGATGCTAACCGATTAACTGAGACTGGCAATGACGTTCTGGTAGCGTGGAAGGGAAATGACCTACTCGTAGGTGGAGATGGCGACGACTGGCTAGATGGTTCCTATGACAACGATATCTTGTATGGAGGGACAGGAAACGATATCTTGGGCAACACAGTTGCGCCTGAGTCTGGCGATGATCAAATGTTTGGTGAAGGCGGCAATGATACTTTGGTGGGTGGTGATGGTTCTGACACATTAGTGGGTGGTTTAGGCAATGATAGTTTGTCCGGTGGCAACGGAGTTGACTATCTTAATGGTTCTGTAAAAGCCCTTAGCAGTCAGTCCCAATTTGACACATTGGACGGAGGTGCTAACACAGATTTCTTCGTATTGGGTGGTACTTGGGGGATTTCCTATGTTGAGCCAGGAGATGGCTATGCCATTATTAAAAACTGGAATGCGGCAGAAGATTGGATCGATGTAAGAGGCAGTGGTATAACCAGCAGCCAATTTAGACTAGACAAAATGAGGAATGTTGTAGGCGGATCTGGAATTGACACTGAAATTTATTATGCGGGCGATCGAATTGGCATTGTGCAAGATACCACTGACGTTCAGACCTGGCGAGACTTCATGGTTGCCTAGTTCAGCATTTGAACGTGAGGAGAGGAATGAAGGCACAGTGATATCGTCTAGCCTGAGGCTGTCTGAAATTCTGTGTGATTGAGCGGTCTACTTTGTTATTCTCCTGACTGTAAGTAGATAAGCGCGATCAAGCAAATAAAGAAAGTCTACTGTAGTGATTACCCTTTAGATGCTTTAGCCTCTAAGGGGTCTTTACTAATGGAAGCTGGTTGATATCAGCTCGTGAAGAATCGTTTATGTAAATATAAAATTCAACCAATTGCTGAGAATGCACAAACCACTCTACAATCGAACAGGATGGGCAATCATCCTGCAACTTTCTTGGCTAACATCGGCACTTGTCATGGGTGACCTGGATCAACAGTTACGACAGCTTATAGTTGAAGCCTGTAGCTATCCTCCTGGCAGCTTCAAACGCCAGCGATCCCTCACAGCCGTCATTCGGCTGGTTTCCAATCGACTCTGGCAAGATTATTCGCCCCATTACGCCGATGCGTTGCAGCAAACCTGGGTTTATTTTTGTCAAAACATCTGTGAAGCGAAAACGGGTGCTCGTTATGATCCAACCCAGAGCAGCGTTGTCACCTGGCTGAATGCCTATCTTAAGCGTCGTCTGCAAGATTTCTTTATCGAAACCCAGCAACAGCAAGTGACTAGAGTGACTCCTGCAAATTGGCAAGTGCGAGCGGGGGATGCAGAATTGATCGATCCAGTCGATAACTTAGCTGCTGAACCAGATGTGCCGCCCATTTTAGATACCGTCAGAGCCTGGGCAGAGGCAGATGAAAGTGGTGAGCTACGACGAGTCCACATTGAAGGACATCCTCATATTACCTGTCAGTTGCTGATTTTACGGCGGTTGCCACCTGAATCGAGCTGGAAAGATCTGGCAACTGAATTGGGATTGACCATTTCAACCCTGAGCAGTTTTTATCAACGCCAATGTTTGCCCCGTTTGCGTAAATTGGGTGAATCTGAAGGATATCTGTAAGGGAGGACTGCTGGCGATGACAAACAGCAACCAGATTAATATGGAATTTGCTTTACCTTTACCGATTACGCAAACTGCGATCGCGATTGCCGATCGATTTGCTCAGCAACAGCCAAATTCTCACAAAGCAGAACAGGTGCGGCACAATACCCTTGCGGTTCATGTTGTTCATGATTATCTGCAGATGATGGGTATTCCCAGTCATCTATCGGGAGATAGCTGGAATGTTGTGACAAGGATGATGGCCGATGTGGCCGATCTGGAAATCGAAGGGTTAGGACGGTTGGAATGTCGGCCAATCTTAGAAGATACGGAACTAACTTGCTCCATTCCATCCGAAGTGCAGAACGATCGAATTGGATATGTCGTTGTTCACTTGGATAAATTGCATTATCGCGCCAATCTGTTAGGATTCGTGAAAACCGTTGATACTGAAGCATTGCCGCTGACTCAGCTTCGATCACCCGAAGAACTCCTAGAGCATCTCGATCGCTTACAGTATCCTGTCCTTGCCACTCAACCAAACTTGACCAATCCAGACGTAGCTCCATTCACGCGCCTCAGCCAGTGGTTGCAGGGCACCTTTGAAACAGGCTGGCAAACCCTGGAATCTTTGTTAAATGCGTCGAATACATTGTCTTATGGATTTAGAGGTGAACTTAGAACACCTGTTCAAAATTCTGAGTCAGTGCAACGAGCGAAACAAATCGATCTGCACTCTCCCACTGTTGAACAGTCGCTAATCCTGGTCGTTGACCTCATCCCTCAGCTTCAGCAGCGAGACATTCAACTCAGGCTTTATTCCGATACCTCTTCTCCTTTACCTCCTAATATACATCTAGCTGTTCTGAACCAGGCAGGGAATATTTTCCTGGAAGCAAGCTCAGAAGCTGCCAATGACTATCTCCAACTTAAGTTTTGGGGAGAGGTCGGAGAAATGTTCACAATTCTGGTTGAGCTAGAGGATGCCATTGCAACAGAATTATTTGTGATCTAGGGTCGATCAGACTGAGTCGCACCTAAAGATCGTAGATTATAAATTGTAGCCTCTGATAATCCCTGGATCCCTGTAATATTCATATTCTGATAAGGCAGTTCCGCTTGCCAGGTTTTAAGACAGGTGCCCGTCGGAATGCTCCAAATTTTAATAGTTTCATCTTCACTGCTGCTGGCTAATCTCTGGCTATCCGGACTCCAGGCGATCGATCGCACCAATCCCCGATGACCAGTTAAAACAGCGCAGCATTCGCCGGTTCTGACTTGCCACAGCCGAATTTCCTGATCCTGTCCAGCAGAAGCTAACCATTCACCGTTTGGACTGAACTGCACGCCCCAAACCTGATTCGTGTGCCCCTGCAAAATCATCGCGATCGTTCCACTTTGCCAGTGCCAGAGGCGTATAGTTTGGTCAAAACTCCCAGAAGCCAGCCATTCGCCATGGGGACTGAAATGGATGGTCATAATTCGATCGTGATGACCTTTCAGAGTCCGCAGTAATTGCCCAGTTGCCACGTCCCATAATCGAATTGTGCTATCTCCACTGCCGCTGGCGAGTGTTTGCCCCGTCGGGCTGAAATGCACCGAGGTTACTTCAGCCAGATGTCCCTGCAAGAGGCGCAGGCGTTGTCCTGAGGTCGCATCCCACAGCTTGACCGTTCTGTCCTGGCTGGCACTGGCCAGTAAACTGCTATCTGGACTCCAGGCAATTTGCCAGATGAAATCATGGTGGGCTTGAATCTGCCGAACAATTTGTTGAGTCTGGGGCTGCCACAGGGAAATGATGCCATCCTCTTGTGTACTTGCCAAAAGGGGATGACGAGAAACAGGCTGCCATGCCACTGACCAAATGCGGGGATTTTGTTCGCGTAAGACAGCGAGAATTGGCTGATTTTGTCCATCCCAAAGATGAATTGTGCCGTCCTCACTGCCGCTCGCCAACAGCGCAGGATCAGTGTCAGAACCAGCGTGCCAATCCAAAGTCCAAACTCCGGCAGCACGGCCCTGAATCGTAGCCAGCAGTTTAGCCTGCTCAACCTGCCAGAGGCGAACAGTTTGATCTTCGCCCCCTGAGGCCAACCGACCATCAGGACTCCAGCTAATCGATCGAATAGAGCTGCTATGTCCCTGAAGCTGTTTGACGATCCGTCCTGTTTGCCAGTCCCAAACTCGTAGGAGTCCATCTTCTCCTGCGCTTGCCAATAATGTTCCCTTTTTATTCCAACTAACTGTCCAAACCCAACCTGTTTGGCTATCTAAAATTTGGTGTAGTTTGCCTGAGCTTAGTCGCCAGAGTCGTATTGTTTGATCATCACTGCTGCTGGCCAGCCATTGTCCATCTGGACTGAACTGCAATGCACTAACGCCCTGTTCATGTCCTTGTAAAGGATGAAGCAGTTGCCCCCTAGCAACTTCCCAGATGCGGATGGTGCGATCGTTCCCGCCACTAGCTAGCCATTGTCCGTCTGGACTGAATTGGATCGATCGTACACAATCTGTATGACCCTGCCAGGTTTGCAGCAAAGTTCCTGTTTCAGCATCCCAGAGGCGAATCAAAGCATCATCACCACCACTGGCCAGCATTTGACCGTTGGTACTCCAACAGGCGGTGCGGACTAGATTGGGATGTTGCAGCATATGGATTTGACTACTCGTATTAATTTGCCAGATTCGTATGGTGCCGTCGGTGCTACTGCTTGCCAACTGTTGCCCATTGGGATGCCAAACTAAACTTGTAATGCGGCTTGCATGGCTCAGCATCCGGTAAATTGCTCGGCGGGATGTCACTTCCCAGATCAGAATGCTGCCCCGGCTGTCTCCTGTTGCTAATAAGGTGCCATCTGGACTAAAAGCGACGGCTAGAACACGGCTGAAGTTTTGAATAAATAGAGAAACGCGATCGAAATTTGCGCCTGAAAAGTTAGCCTGCTGTAGAAAATTTCGCCGCAAGTCCGCTTGCCAAACAGGTAATCCTGAGAAGTCGTAGCCCGTTAAGTCGATATGGAGTTGACTATAGAGGTCGATTAAATTCCCGACAGCATAGCCCGCCCGTGTGGGATGGTTCAATCGCAGGGATTTCAAAATCCATTCAAACTGTTTTTTGATGGGCTCGATCGCCCCATAGAATCTCAACAACCGATCGGCAATGGGTTGCAGAATTAAGCGAATTTGGCTGTGTTGGATATAGGCATCGGCTGTCACTTTTAAAAGGACATGGGTTTGAAACAGCGAGTTGGTTGAAGAGGATCGAGCAGCACTGATTTCTGCTGAAGCGGCAGGAAGGTGGCAAGCGGATGAGGGGGCAACAGAAGACCAATTCTGGATCTCAGCACAAATTCGTTCGATCAGTCGATCGCTGACAAATTCTAAAATTGCAGGTTGTTGGGTATAGCCTTCGGCTTCCTGTTCGATCAGATTGCGCCATCGCAATGATCCAATGGCTTCGATCAAACTGCTGCGATCCACGGCAGGAAACAGATCGGCTTCGAGATCGGCAAGTGTGGTATATTCCCGGTTGATTGCCAGCCAATACATGATGCTTTGCTCTAGCGATGAGAGTCGATCGAATTGTTGATTCAGCAAAGGTCGAATGTTGCTGAGAATCAGAGTATCCTGCTGTAGAAATTTGGCAATGTCACCGTTAAACCAATCACAAATCAAAGTCGCAACAATTTTAATCACGAGTGGGTTATGACTGTAACGATCGCCCAATTCAATTTGTGCTGATTTGGTTCCTACTAGCGCTTTCGTTTGACAAATGGCCTGAGTCACTTCGGTTGAACCGCTCAGTTCAATGCAGCGAACCGGACAACCCATGCCTTCTGCCGTTGCAATTTCGATCGGCTTTTCGCGGCTTGTTAAGATCAGACAGCTATTGTGATGAGCCTCGCCGATGAGTTGGAAAAATTCACCATAATCTTCATACCCCATTTGGTATTGCCCCACGGGCATGCCACTTTGAAACAGAGTTTCCACATTGTCGAGAACAATCAGACAGCGCATGCGTCGCAGCCAATTCAGCACCTCTAGCAAGTTGGTATAGGTTTCTTGCTCATCTGAAAGTAACTGCACCAATGAGGTCAGAATGGTTTTGAGGGTGGGAGCATTACGCACCGATCGCCAAAAGACGGCTTCAAACTGCGGTTCTAGCTGTTGCACTAATTTGGCAGTCAGGGCTGTTTTGCCAACGCCGCCTTGACCCAAAATTGCCAGTAATCGCATTCTGGGCGTTGCTGCTGCGATCGGGTTAATCCAATCACAAAGCTGAGTCAACTCAGAGTCACGACCATAAAAAGAGGAGGTATCGGGCATCTCTCCCCAATCGCGATAGTGAGTAATTGTAGCAAGCGATTGGGGTATGGCTTGCGTGAGTGAGTCTGGCGCAATCGGAGCGGGTGAGGCAGCAGGAGAGGCATTCGAATCAGCAGGTGGAGATTGGGTAATCGGCAGGGTCTGATAATCTTTGGCCTGCAACTCTAATCCAAAAGCTTCAAAACAAAGGGCCAGGGTGCGGCGATCGATATTAACTTGCCGTTTCAGCACTTTAGCCACTGTTTTAGGGGCGATCCGGATTTTATCGCCTAGGTCTTCTAGCGAACAGCGCTGTCCATCGTTAGCAGTCACCTCAAAGTCACGAATGGCTGCCTGCCACCGTTCCAATCCGGCTGGGGTAAGAATAACTCCCCGCTGCCGCCTATTCGAACTGGCCTTAGAAGAACTGTTAGATGCCACTGTCACAACCTCCCCTGGATCTGCTCCATAGCATAGCTGTAGAGTTCACAGATAACAAAGGGCAGAACTCGCGAACTCACCTGCGCAAAGGTGGCAAATTGGTGTATTAGGAGCTGAAGAACGAGCAAATCAAGAGACTCGACTGAGAAACTTTTGGGCTGTCTCTCAGGGAAATCTCAGTTTTAGTTGCTAAATTGTTGACAACAAAACGGGATCAAGTACCCAGTCAAGCGCTCGACTGGGTCTTTTTATGCCTATGATTTTGTGGAGTAGCGCTAATGTTCAGCAGAATCATCCGGTGGATTAGGTCGATCGCCCGATTTATGATTCATGCGTTTAAGCAACCAGTAGCTGGCAGAAAGGGCCAAAATAGCGGCACCTAAGGCCAGTAAGTCGAGATTGTTATACTTGCTAAAATCAAAAATGATGATCTTGCGGGCAACTGCAATCAACGAAGTGACAATGACTAATTCAACCTGAACAATATGCTTTTTGAGGTAAGCAGTAATATTTTCTAAAAGCTCTAACGCAATTAGAATATTGAGAAACAGGCCAAAAATATCAATCAGCGTTTTATCAAAGAAGCCGATCGGATCTTTGGCTAAATCTCGAATCAGAATAATAATTAGATCGACTAAGGAAATCAAAATGACGATGCCCAGTGCGATCGCTAGAACTTTGGCTGCAAGATTTTCGATCCAGTAGGTGGATCGTAGAAAATTCTCATCTTTTGTACTGTCAGCCAGTTGTTTCTTCACTCTTGTCCAAAAACTCATCTTAGTTCTGCCTCCCTGTTCGAAGGGACACAACCACAGACCTAAGTTGGAAAGGAGGGAAATCGCGAGCGATCGCAACCATGACAAGACCAAGAGAAATAGCGCCAGATAGTCAACAAATACCATAAAACCTGGTGCTATTGCTGTGCTGAATATATCAGCTATCCAGGATAGCCATAGATGAAAAGTTATGGATGGCGCGGCCTCGGTCTGGGTCCACTAATACTGGGTCCACTAATACTGGGTCCACTAACACCAGGACAGTTCTCCAGGTGGATTGTGCAATAGCTCTCGAATATTGGCTTCAATGACTCGATATCCCACGTTGCCATTGAGCCGCTGCCGCCCTTCATTGAAACTTAAGGTAGGACTGATTGTGACGGTATGTTCCTTGACCAATTCAAAATCCTTAGATAGCAGCGCATAGGCTTCGCCGCTCTCAATTTGGGTCTGGATGGCATCGATCGGCAAACCCAGGTCTTGAGCAATTGCTAACTGCACCTGGTAATCTGAAAGATTGGCAAGTTTGGTAAAAAATGCCTCTCGAAATGCCCAAATTGCCTGCTCAAAAACTCGGTTTGCTTTTGGCAAAATTCCCTTTATTTCTAATAATTGAATGGCATGCAGAAATAAATGGCAGGATGTTGACGATGCCGGCGTGACGGTGGTCCAAATTTCAGGGTGAATGGTGATGTGATCGAATTTCTGCGCAACTTGCTGAACGTGATCTCGATAGCCGGACAAACCGCCCCGATCGCGCCACCGGGCCTCTAGCTTTTCACGCGCATTGCCAAAGACAGGCACAAAATGATGTTCGATCGCAACCTGTTCTGGAAAATTCTTGACGAGTTCATCTAAACGAATTTGCGCAATGTAAGCCCACACACAGAGAACATCTGAAAAATAGGAAATTCGAATGGGTTCCATGCTGGCTCCAGAGATTGAGGGGGATTGACAGGGTTGATCTAGTTTATTCTACTATATTACTGTATAGTGATTTAATTGGCTTGTGCAAGGCGTGAAAACATCGAAAAGAAAAGCTCCATTCTCCGAAGTCGGAAAACAGAGCTTGAACGCAAGGAGCTTGGATTAAATTGGATATCGCTTTGCTGCGGATTGGATTGGCTACCGATCGCCATAGAAATAGTAAGTCGCTGAATATCCAACTCGAAATTCTTGGTTCTGGTGGGAAGCATCACAGCCTGTTTGGGGCGCTTTTCCACCGGCAGTATTCACTCGCTGCACCCAGTTAGCAGCACTGAGAATTCCATCCCCCTCATGGGATTTAACCTGCAATAATAACCAGGGAATTGCACTGGCTTCAGGCGCATCTACTTTGCTTTGCAACTGACCCACAACCTTGCTGCCATCAGCCATTTCCCAGCTTGGCCCCCCATAGTGATGCCCAACTTCTTGCCCCTGCTGATCATACAATAAGGCTTCTGGTGCTTTGAGCTGCCATTCATACTGATTGAGCTGATCGGATTTTACTTGACAGGTATAGATTTGATCGCCTGACGCGTTTACAGTTAGAATGAGTGCTTGGTCGGGTGGAACCTGGATTTCAGGCGGGGTAGAAGCTGTGGCAACTTGAGCAATCGCAGCGGTGGTGAGAGTGGTCAGTAAACCGATCGTGAGTGATTGTGCAAACTGCATGATGATGTTTCCTCCAAGACAAAGTTTGAACAGATTGAAATGGCTTTAAATAGCTTTAAATGATTGGTTGGCTGAAATGCCCTCGAATATCAAAACAACATCGCTACTCGTCAATGTTGCCACTCGTCGATGCCGAACCGAAATTAGAAAAATGGATTTATCATTTGTTGTTCTGTTCGCGATATCTGTATCGTAGGAAATTCCCTCACTAAAACCATCTGAAGAAGGTCTTGAGCTCAACTCAACGAAAGAGACATCCTGAGCGGCAGCATGGGTGATGGCTCTCTGCCTTTTGTCTCTGACTTTAGTTGTAGATGGTTGGTGGACATCAACGAAAGTTGTATATTTGCGGCGATCGCTGGAATCTGAGCTAAATTCGTTGTAATGATTGAGAATATCCTTTGGCTCCAGGTCCTATGCTGCTCTCTTTGAAAATGCAACCTCAACCATTTCGTTTTCTGCTCTACACTGAATGGCTCATGCTGGGTAGCTGTGGCCTGATGGCAGTTTATGAAGCTTGGCAGCGACAGTCTATTCCCATGCAGCATATTCTCATTTTGGCGGCCTTGGGCTTGATGGGCTGGATGTTGCCCAGTGGTAAGACATCATTGCGCTATCTGTATACGGCGATCGAGATGGGCTTGATCTTCTATGGCACAACACTGGGTTATCTCCACATTCTGCCCACACTCTATTTGATTGTGTTGATTCGAAGCTGTTTTTTGTTTGAGCAGCCTGGTCGCTGGATTGTTGCAGCTCTTTCATTGCTCCTGTTTCTGGTGCATCAGGTCCAATATATTCAAAGAGTTTCTCCGTTAATGTTGCCAAATGTGGAGCAGCAGCAGATTTGGATGCATCAGGTCGCTGAGATCTTGATGTTTGCATTGGGGCTGTTTTTTGTGTCGCAGTTGGTCAGCACTCTCTTGGCAGAGCGGAGAACACAGGAACAGCTTTCCTTAGCTCATGAGCAGTTACGAGAATATGCCTTGCAAATTGAAGATCTCGCTTCTGTGCAGGAACGTAATCGGATCGCCCGAGAAATCCATGATTCATTAGGACATGCCTTAACCAGTTTGAACGTGCAGTTGCAAACAGCCGTAAAGCTCTGGCAGCATAATCCAAATGAGGCAAAACCATTTGTTGATCAGGCCCAGAGACTGGGTAAAGTGGCCATGCAGGAAGTGCGGCAGTCGGTGCATGCTTTAAGAGCAGATGCCATTGCTGAAGAACCGCTAGAACAGACGATCGCAACTTTAGTCAAAGATTTTCAGCAGAGTACAGGTATCCAAGTCACAACTCATATTGACCTGCAGACCGTGCCACCGGGACAAATGGCAAAAACGCTTTATCGGGTTGTGCAAGAGTCCCTGACCAATATTTGCAAACATGCTGAAGCAACGATGGTCCAAATTGACTTGCAGCAAATGACCGATCGCATCTACCTCAGGATTCGAGATAATGGCTGTGGTTTTCAGCCGCAGATCAAGCCGGGTGGATTTGGGCTCCATGGTATGCAAGAGCGAATTATGGCTCTGCAAGGCAGCTTCAGGATCGAATCTCAACCGGGCGCGGGTTGTAGTATTCTGGTGGAATTACCGCTACAAGAGGTATAACGATGATTCGCCTACTGTTAGTGGATGATCAGAATTTGATTTGCCAAGGTTTAAAGGCGATGTTGTCGCTGGAACCCGATCTGGAAGTGGTTGGCATAGCTAACAATGGCAAAATGGCGATCGAGCAGGTAGAAGTTTTACAACCCGATGTCGTGTTAATGGATGTGCGGATGCCCGTGATGGACGGTCGGGAAGCAACCCGAATGATTACGCAGCAATATCCGCAAGTGAAAGTACTGGTGTTAAGTACTTTTGATGACGATCAGTACATTACAGATGCGATGCGAGCAGGGGCAAAGGGATATTTGCTGAAGGATATGCCGTCGGAAGAGTTGGCCCAAGCCATTCGCTTTGTGCAGCTCGGCTATACTCAATTGGCTCCCGGTTTGATGGAGAAACTGATGGCAGGCTTCTCAGCATCACCTGCCTCCACAGCTCCATCAGCATCAAAATTAGCCGAAGTGGCTCAACTGACGCCGCGTGAACAGGAAGTGCTGCAGTTGGTGGCTGCAGGGGCGACCAATCGAGATATTGCCCAGCAGCTCTTCATTTCGGAAGGAACTGTGAAAACCCACGTCACCCATTTGCTGAATCGGTTGAACTTGCGGAATCGATCGCAATTAGCAATTTACGCCCATTCGATGATTGCAAGAAGCTAAAGGGTAAATTTTTGTTGCATTTTTAGACCACATCGTCTTGAGATTGGTGCCTCATGCGGCTAGATGAACCCTGGCAGCAAGGAGCAAGGTGTGATCGTTATAATTCTTGGGAATCCTAGAGACGCTCTAGCAACTCAGAATTTTTCACCTGTGCGATGTCATCCATAGCAAACGCCTGTTTCAATCCATCGCTTTCTTTATCCGGCTATTCCATTGTTGAGCAACTCTACGTCGGGTCTCGGACGATCGTGTATCGAGCTATCGAGCATGCAAGTCAGAGCCTGGTGGTGATTAAACTGCTAAAACAGGATTATCCTAGCTTCAATGACCTGTTACAGTTTCGCAATCAATATACAATTGCCAAGTCCTTAGACATTCCCGGTATTGTTCGTCCCTATCGGCTGGAAACCTGCGAAGATCGCTATGCTCTGGTGATGCAGGACTTCAATGGCAGTATTTCTCTGCGACAGTGGCTGGATGGCCGGGAAAATTGCAAAAGGGCGACACCTTTAGAAGGGCTGGCGATCGCAGTACAACTGGCCGAAACGCTGCATGGGTTGCATCAGCATCGAGTGATCCACAAAGATATTAAACCTGCCAATATCCTGATTCATCCTGAGTCGCAACAGGTTAAACTGATTGACTTTGGCATTGCCTCGCTCTTGCCAAAAGAAACCCAGGAGATCAAAAATCCGAATGGGCTGGAAGGGACGCTGGCTTATCTGGCTCCCGAACAGACAGGGCGGATGAATCGTGGCATTGACTACCGAGCCGATTTCTATGCGCTGGGCGTCACGCTGTTTGAATTGCTGACGGGACAGTTGCCCTTCCAATCCAACGACCCGATGAAATTGCTGCATTGTCATCTGGCCAAACAACCGCCAGCCCTGCAAGAGATTCAGCATCAAAACGAAAAGTTAGAAATTCCCCCCATTGTTTTTGAGCTTGTGCTGAAGCTGATGGCTAAGAATGCCGAAGATCGCTATCAGAGTGCTTTCGGCCTCAAGCAGGACTTGCAGCATTGTTTGACCGAACTGCTGGCAACAGGGCAGATTAAACCTTTTGAGTTAGGCTTGCAGGATAGGTGCGATCGCTTCTTGATTCCCGAAAAACTCTATGGTCGAGCCAAAGAAGTTCAGACTTTGCTAAATGCATTCGATCGAATTGCTGGACTGCAAGAAAATCATGGTGCGGTTGGCAGATCGGAAATGATGTTGGTGGCTGGATTCTCTGGGATTGGCAAAACAGCCGTCATTCATGAGATCCATAAACCAATCACCCGTCAGCATGGCTATTTCATTCAAGGTAAATTTGACCAATTTAATCGCAATATTCCTTTTTCTGCCTTTGTCCAAGCACTGCGGGACTTGATGGGGCAATTGTTGGCAGAATCTGATGCCCAACTGGCCCAATGGCAAGCCAAGATTCTGGAGGTAGTGGGTGACAATGGCCAGGTACTAATTGAAGTGATTCCTGAATTGGAGCATATCATCGGTAAACAAGCCCCTGCGCCAGAGCTATCGGGAATGGCAGCGCAGAATCGATTTAACTTACTGTTCCAGAAGTTTATTGAAGTCTTTGCAATGCTGGAACATCCACTGGTGATGTTTCTGGATGACCTGCAATGGTCTGATTTAGCTTCTCTCCAGTTGATGAAACTGCTTATGGAAGATACTCGTCATCTCCTTTTGCTGGGAGCCTATCGAGACAATGAAGTTTCACCCACCCACCCATTGATCTTAACGGTGGACGCTTTGAAGCAAGCTGGAAAGACGATCAACACCATCACTCTGGCTCCCTTGGCCTTGCAGGGCACCAATCAATTAGTAGCCGATACACTCCGTTGTTCGCCAGAACGATCGCACCCTCTCGCAGAATTAGTCGATCGCAAAACCCAGGGAAATCCTTTCTTCACAACCCAGTTTCTCAAGGCATTGTATGAAGCTGGACATATTACGTTTAATCAGGATGACTGCCATTGGGAATGCGATATTGCTGAGGTCTATGCGCTATCGCTAACAAGTGATGTGGTGGAATTTATGGCCCAGCAGTTGCAAAAACTGCCGCACGAGACGCAACAGGTGCTCAAGTTGGCGGCCTGTATTGGCAACCAATTTGATCTGGCGACTTTAGCGATCGTCTCAGAGCAATCTCAAGCCAGCACGGCCACAGCACTATGGCAGGCCTTGCAGGAAGGGTTAATTCTGCCCACCAGCCAGACTTATCAGTTCTTTCAGGCCGAGTCTGTTGAACCATTTAGCTGGGAGACAAATTCCAATGGCTCAATTCATTTAACGTATCGTTTCTTGCACGATCGTGTTCAGCAAGCAGCCTATTCGCTCATTCCAGAGGAACAGAAAAAGCTGACTCATCTCACAATTGGACAATTGCTGTTGCAAAATATGAATGAACTGCAGCAGGATGAGCGGATTTTTGAGATCGTGAATCAGTTGAATTGGGGAATTTCGCTAATCAATTCTCCTGCTCAACGGCAACAGTATGCTCAGCTTAATTTGAAGGCAGGCCGCAAAGCCAAAGAGTCTACAGCCTACAGTGCTGCATTGCACTACCTCCAGGATGGCATGCAGTTGCTATCGAACGATTGGGATGTCGATGCGAGTCTAATGCACTGTTTGTATGAAGCAGCGGCAGAAGTGGCATTGCTGAACTGTGACTTTGAGCAAATGGATGCTCTGATTCAGGAAGTGCTACAACACACCAGTAGCTTGTTGGATCAGGTGAAAGTTTATGAGATCAAGCTGCAAGCGTATCAGGTGCAAAATCAACAGCTTCAGGCGATTGCGATCGGTCGAGAAATCCTGCAAAAGCTGGGGGTCATTCTGCCTGAGTCTGTTACACCTTTGGAAATTCAACAGCAAGTAGAACAAACGCTGGCTTCTCTACCCAGTCAGGCGATCGAAGACCTGGTGAATTTACCGCGTATACAGGATGCTAATGCGATGGCAGCCCTACGCATTATGACCAGTCTGGTCCCTTCTATCCATCAGGCGGCTCCCCAACTCTTTCCAATCATTGCCTGCGAAGAGGTAAATCTATCGCTCAAACATGGAAATTCACCTTTTTCCGCTCCAGGATATGCAGATTTTGGCATTATTGTCAGCACGGTGTTGAATCGACTTGAAGCGGGCTATCAATTTGGACAGGTCGCCCTCAAGATCATGGATCAGTTTGCAGAGAAGTCTGTTCAAAGCATGGTTCAGTTCAAGGTCGCTGCCTTTAATCAATCCAATCAGCAAAGCATCCGGCAGGCGATCGATCGATTGAAGCTATCCTATCAAGTTGGCCTCGAAACTGGAGATTCAGTTCACACCTTAGTTTCCACCTCGTTCAGGCTGCTTTACACCTATCTCAGTGGAGCCGAGAATTTAGCAAGCTTGTCCCAGGAGATCGAAAGTTATCAATCCCGATTTGCGACCAGTCAGCATTTTCTGACCTGGGCCTATATCCTGCGGGAGTCAATCAAAAATTGGACTGAGTTCAACGAGGAGCCAGGTTGCTTCGGTCAGAACAAGGATGACGAGGCCCAGCATCTGTCGATCCTCCTGCAAGAAAATGATGAACTGGCGCTCCATCTGTTTTATTTGAGTCAATTAATTCTGAGCTACTCCTTTGGCAATTGTGCGGAGGCAATTCAATCTGCAGATCGGGGAGCAGCTTACCTGAAAGCGGGAATAGGTATGCCTTCTGCGCCTGTTTACTATTACTATGATTCATTGACTCGCTTGATGCTGTATCCTGCTCTGGATGCGGCCCAACAGGAGAAGTTGCTGGCGCAAGTTGCTGAGAACCAGGCAAGACTGAGCGTTCATGCAGCAGCAGCTCCGATGAATTATCAACATAAACATCAGTTGGTAGAAGCGGTCCAATGCCAGGTTTTAGAGAATAGACTAGGGGCAATTGAATACTACGATCGAGCAATTGCCAATGCTAAGGCCAATGGATATGTTCAAGATGAAGCTTTGGCAAATGAACTGGTTGCCCAATTTTATCTAGACTGGGGTAAAGAGAAAGTTGCCGCTAGTTACATGCAGGAAGCCTACTCGTGCTATGTCCACTGGGGAGCCAAAGCCAAAACTGAGGATCTGGCCAATCGCTATCCTCACTTGTTGCACCCGATGCTACAGCGGACCACGCAACCTCTGGATGTGCTCGAAACGCTGGTGACGATCGCCTCGCCCGATTTCTCAATCCATGCCTCTACCGATCGCAATCATTCTTCCAGTGGTGTGAATACGATGCTAGATTTTGCTGCCATCTTGAAAGCTGCCCAAAATCTGGCTGGCACAATTCAACTCGATCCACTTCTGCATCAACTGACTCAAATTATTTTGCAAAACGCTGGGGGCGATCGCTGTGCGTTAATTTTACTTGAGGATGGGGGAGAATGGCGTGTGAGAACCATTGCCAATCCTGAATCTACTCAGTTTTGCTCCGATGCTCTAGACGGTAATTTCCATGTTCCAGTTCAATTAATTCAATATGTCAAAAATACGCAAGAAGCAGTGGTAATCGAGGATCTCAAAACCGATCTGCCAATCATTGATAAATATTTAGAACGGCATCGACCCAAGAGTGTTCTGTGCCTTCCTATTCTGAATCAGGGTAAGCTGCTGGGCATTTTGTATCTGGAAAATGGTTCTACAAAGGGGGTGTTTACCAAAGAACAGATTCTTGTGCTCAACTTTCTCTGTACCCAGGCTGCAATTTCTTTAGAAAATGCTCGTCTTTATCAGGAATCACAAGCCTATGCCCAAGAGATGGAACGATCGCTAGAAAAGTTACGCATCAGCGAAGCTCGCTTTCAAAAACTAGCACATAATGTTCCAGGCGTGATTTATCAGATCCGGATTCAATCTGATGGCTCAGCGTCTATGCCCTACGTTAGCTCTGGCTCCCAGGCACTTTACGGAGTTACGGCAGAAGATTTAATGACCGGGAAATACAGCCTGCGAGATTTTGAACATCCTCACGATCAGCCAGGGGTTTTTCAGGCGATCGTTGAATCCGCTCGCAACCTCACACCCTTTCAGCATGAATGGCGTATTGTAACAGCCAATGGAAATTTGAAGTGGGTTAAAGCGGCGTCTCAACCAGAACGTTGGGAAGATGGTGAAATGGTATGGGATGGAATTCTGATTGACATTACCGATCGCAAACAGGCCGAAGCTCAGCTACAGCAGAAAACGCAAGAGTTAAAGCAAGCGCTGCAAGAACTGCGCAAGACTCAACTTCAAATTATTCAAAGCGAAAAGATGTCGAGCCTGGGGCAGATGATTGCGGGAGTTGCCCATGAGATCAATAATCCAGTCAACTTTATTCATGGTAACCTGTCTCATCTAGATGAGTACACGCAGGATTTATTCAATTTAATTGAGCTGTATCAACAACATTGTGCTGATCCCCCTCAGGTGATTCAAAATCAGCTAGCAGCGATCGATTTACCATTCCTGACAGAAGATTTGGCAAAAATGCTTCAGTCAATGCGAGGTGGCACCAATCGTATTCGAGAAATTGTCCTCTCACTCCGAAATTTTTCACGATTGGATGAAGCAGAAGTTAAGAATGTTGATTTGCATGAAGGGATTGATAGCACAATCACCATCCTACACCATCGCCTTAAAGCACGACCAGAGCGTCCAGAAATTCAGATCATTCGGGAATACGGCGATCTGCCGTTGGTAGAATGCTATGCTGGGCAATTGAATCAGGTTTTTATGAACATTATTAGTAATGCAATTGATGCGCTAGAAGATCGGGAGCTACATCAAACCTTTGAAGAATTGCAAGCCAATCCTAGTACGATTTCAATTCAAACCCTGCTAACCTCAACGAACTGGATTAGAATTTGTATTGCAGATAATGGCCTGGGAATCGAAGAATCGATGCGCAAACGTCTATTTGATCCCTTCTTTACAACGAAGCCAGTTGGTAAAGGAACGGGCCTGGGTTTGTCGATCAGCTATCAAATCGTGGTTGAAAAACATCGAGGTAAGTTGTGGTGTGACTCTGCACCTGGTCAAGGAACAAGGTTCCTGATTGAGATTCCACTCCATCAAAATGTGAGTTCATAGCGGTTGGTTTCTGAAGAACTGACTTCAGATGAAAGATAAGAATACTGTTTTCAAAGGGAGACTGCATCTCAGCCTGACTTTTAGTAGATGGGCATAATAATTTTGAATTGGTGAACTGGAATTGAAGGATAGTCAATATGGCACTGGCAGATTTGAACGATACCTTTCCTGGCTATCATCTGGTAGAGCAAATTTACGCTGGCTCTCGCACAGTGGTTTATCGGGCTGTACCAATCGTAAAGTCAGACAATGGCCCTTGTTCTGTAGTGATTAAACTCCTACGCCAGGATTATCCGAACTTCCATGACCTATTGCAGTTTCGCAACCAGTATACAGTTGCTAAGAACTTAAATATTTCGGGAATTGTTCGCCCTTATAGCCTGGAAACCTGCGGCAATTGTTACGCCCTGGTGATGGAGGACTTTGAAGGCAGCATTTCTCTACGGCAGTGGATCGATGAGAGAAGCGGGGAATGGCAAGCTGGTAGGGTAATAGAGATGCTGGCGATCGCACTACAGCTAGCTGAAATCCTGCATCACTTGCACCAGAATCGCATTATTCACAAAGATATCAAGCCTGCCAATATTTTGATCCATCCTGAGTCTAGGCAGATTAAGCTGCTCGATTTTAGTATTGCCTCCCTTTTGTCGAAAGAAACTCCAGAGATCAAGAACCTGAATGGGTTAGAAGGAACGCTAGCTTATCTGGCACCGGAACAAACCGGACGGATGAATCGGGGCATTGATTTTCGTACCGATTTCTATGCACTGGGCGTGACGCTGTTTGAACTGCTGACCGGACAGTTGCCCTTTCAGTCAGAGGATCCGATGGAGCTAGTCCATTGCCACTTAGCGAAACAGCCTCCCAGTCCTCACCATATCCATTCTAATATTCCCACAGCTTTATCAGAGATTATCAGCAAACTGATGGCAAAAAATACAGAAGATCGCTACCAGAGTGCTTTAGGATTGCAGCATGATTTGCGGATTTGCTGGGATCAATGGCAGGAAACCGGCCAAATCGCCAATTTTGTGCTTGCCGCACAAGATAATTGCGATCGCTTTCTGATTCCTGAGAAACTTTATGGGCGGGAAGCAGAAGTGCAGTCCTTGTTGGAAGCCTTCGATCGCGTTGCATTTCCAACTGAACATGGCATGGCAAGCCATCCAGAACTGCTATTGGTCGCCGGATTTTCTGGCATTGGTAAAACGGCGGTGGTACATGAGGTCCATAAGCCGATCGTCCGACAGCGTGGTTATTTCATCAAAGGTAAATTTGACCAGTTTAATCGCAGTATTCCTTTCTCTGGTTTTGTCCAGGCCTTACGGGATTTAATTGCCCAATTGTTGACTGAAGGGGATGCTCAGTTAGCCCAATGGAAAGCCAAGATTCTCGAAGCACTGGGCGACAATGGACAGGTAATGATTGATGTGGTGCCTGAACTGGAAGCGATCGTGGGATCGCAACCCGCCGTCCCAGAGCTACCCGGTAGTGAGGCCCAGAACCGTTTCTATCGCTTACTCCAACAGTTGATTCAAGTATTCGCAACGGCGACCCATCCACTGGTGATTTTTCTGGATGACTTGCAATGGGCAGACCTCGCGTCATTCAGCTTGATAGAAAGGCTGATCCAACAGCAAGAGTCTGGCTTTCTGTTATTGATTGGGGCTTATCGGGATAATGAAGTCAATGCGGCTCATCCCCTGATGTTGACGATTGATAAGCTGGAGAAAGCCAATTTGGCGGTAAATAAATTGTCGCTTTCTCCCCTTAGCCAAGAACATATTAATCATCTGATTGCTGATACACTCAATTGTTCTGCGGATGCTGCTTTGCCGCTAACGCAACAAGTCTATCAAAAGGCTAAGGGAAATCCATTCTTTACCAGTCAACTGCTTAAGTCTTTCCACACAGATGGCTTGATCACATTTAATCAGGCTGCTCATCAGTGGCAGTGTGACATGACTCCGATTAAATCGCTGGGATTAAGCGATGATGTTGTGGAATTCATGACGCTGCAATTGCAAAAGCTTCCCACTTCCTGTCAGGAATTACTTAAATTGGCAGCCTGTATTGGTAATCAATTTGACCTGACCACGCTGGCTACTGTGGCTGAACGATCGATCGCGGTAGTCGCGGCTGAGCTCTGGCCTGCTTTAAGAGAGGAGTTTGTTTTACCTCAGAATGCTGTTTACAAGTTCTTTCAAGAGGCATCTGAAGATTGTCTGCTGCCATCTGAATTATCTCCCCTCAACATTGAATCCTGCGCTTATCGGTTCTTACACGATCGGATTCAACAAGCGGCCTATGCATTGATCGCTGAACAGGATCGACAAGCTACTCACCTGCAAATGGGGCGACTTTTATTAGAAAAAGCTTCAGTGAGCGAACGAGAGGAACGGCTATTTGAGATTGTCAACCATTTGAATCAAGGCTGTTCTCTGATCCGATCGTCACAAGAACGAGAAGAACTGACCCAATTAAATTTAAGGGCAGGATGCAAAGCCAAAGCTTCTACAGCCTATGGAGCAGCGCTCGACTACCTTACAACTGGCATTAAACTCTTGCCCAAAGCAGCTTGGGAGCAGCATTATGAGCTGACCTTGATACTCCATACAGAGGTGGCGGAAGCAGCCTATCTCAACACTGATTTTGTCCAGATGGAGCGGTGGAGCAATTTAGTCTTGCAGCATGCTCAAACTGTACTAGATACGATTCCAGTTCAGCAAACTCGATTAATGGGAACAAAAGCCCAAGGACAGCTCTTGGATGCGATCCAGATTGGTTTGCAGGTATTGCAATCGTTAGGAATCACGTTTCCTGATCAACCAACCCAGGCAGATGTGGAACAGGCATTTTCGGCAACGCTGCCACTTTGGCAGGGACAATCCCCGCTGAATTTACTGGATTTGCCTGCCATGACCGATCGCAATTGTCTGGCAGCAATGCAAATCTTGAGTTGGTTGGTTTCCTGTACCTATTCAGCCAATCCTAATTTAATGGCGCTCGTGGTCTTCAAACAGGTCGAGTTATCGATCCAGTATGGAAATTGTCCAGTATCAATTTATGGTTATGTTGATTATGGTGTAATTCTATGCGGAATTATTGGGGATATTTCATCTGGTTATAACTTTGGTCAATTGGGATTGCAGTTGTTCGATCGGTTACAGTTCACGCCATTTAAATGCAGAGCCTGGTATGTTGTCTACACATACATTCACCACTGGAAAGTTCCCTTACAGGAAGCCCTGCCCAAACTCCAGGAAGCTTATCAAACTGGACTCGCGACAGGAGATATTGAGGCAGCAGGCTTAAATGCGGCAGCTTACTGCTGTTATGCCTATTATGCAGGAAAGGAATTAACCGATCTGGCTGATGAAATTGATGCTTATTGTCAGGCTGTCAATCAACTCAAGCAAACAACTTCAAAATATTATCTAGAAATTCATCAACAGACCGTACTTAACCTGTTGGGACGCAATGAAATTCCCTCTCGTTTGACAGGCAAGGCTTTCAATGCAGAAGAGATGCTGCCCTTATTGCAAGCGGCTAATCATTGGACTGCTTTATTCTACTTACATTTCAATCAAGTTATTCTGAACTATTTATTTGGTGCTTATTCGCAAGCAGCGCAATCATCGATCTGGGTAGAACACTATCTGCAGGGTGGTGTCGGAAGTTTCGTGGTGCCTCTATATCCATTTTATGATTCGCTGATCCAGTTGGCATTGTATGCAGATGCCTCGGAGCAAGAGCACCCGCAAATCCTTGAGCGCGTTACACACAATCAGAACAAGCTACAAGCATGGTCAACGTTTGCTGCCTGTAACCACCAACATCGCTGGGAACTTGTGGCTGCTGAGCAACATCGTGTTCTTGGGCAGTATGCTGAAGCTATTGACTTTTATGACAAAGCGATCGCAAGTGCTAAAATCAACTGCTTTATTCAAGATGAAGCGCTTGCAAATGAACTGGCTGCTAAATTCTATCTTGACTGGGGCAAAGATAAGGTCGCTGCTAGCTATATGCAGGAAGCCTATTACTGCTATACCCGTTGGGGAGCAAAAGCTAAAACCAGTGATTTAGAAAATCGTTATCCTAACTTACTCCGCCCCATTCTACAGCAGGCCAACCAGCCTCTCAATGTACTTGAAACCTTAGCGACAATCACCCCTCCCAATCTTTCGATCCATACCTCTACCGATCTCAGTTGTTCTTCTAGTACAGGGATTAATACAGCGCTGGACTTTGCGAGTATTCTCAAAGCTTCCCAAAGCCTTGCTGGAACCATTCAATTAGGTGAGTTGCTGCATCAGTTGACTCAAGTTATTTTGCAAAATTCGGGGGGCGATCGCTGTGTCTTGATTCGACCGAATCAAACAGGGGAATGGCAAATTGAAGCAATTGCTACACTTGAGCGTACAGAGCTTTGTTCAATAATTCTCAATGAGAATAGTCCTGTGCCAGTCAAGCTAATTCATTATGTCAAAAATACGCGAGAAGTTGTGTTGATTGATGATCTGAAAACGGATCTGCCCGTTATTGACGAGTATCTCATGCAAAAACAGGCTAAGAGTATATTATGCTTACCTATCCTGAATCAAGGGAATTTGTTGGGTATTTTATATGTGCATAATCAATCAACCAGTAGGGTCTTCACTGGTGATCGCATTCTCATCCTCAATTTCCTTTGCACTCAAGCTGCAATCTCTCTAGAAAATGCTCGCCTCTATCAACAAGCTCAAACCTATGCTCATCAACTTGAAAAATCACAACTCCAAATAATTCAAAGTGAAAAAATGGCATCGTTGGGTAATTTGGTGGCAGGAGTCGCCCATGAGATCAATAATCCGATTGGGTTTCTCAACGGCAGCATTAACAACGCCAAAGACTATATGCAGGACTTATTTGACCATCTAGACCTTTATCAACAACATTACCCCCGTGCGGCCACACCGATACAGGAAAACGCCGAAGATATCGATTTAGAGTTCCTGCAGGAAGATCTGCCGAAGTTACTAGAGTCTATGCAAGAGGCAACCGATCGAATCAAGTCGATTAGCAACAGCCTGCGTACTTTTTCTCGATCTGACACGGAGTATAAGGTCAGTACAAACCTGCATGAAGGAATTGATAGTACTCTGTTGATTCTCAAGTATCGATTGAAAGCGAATGAACAACGTCCTGCAATTGAGGTAATTCAAGAGTATGACGATTTGCCATTAATTGAGTGTTTTCCTGGTCAGTTAAACCAAGTATTTATGAATATTATAGCAAATGCAATTGACGTGTTTGATGAAATGGCTCACCAGTCTTCTTTTTCTAAATTGGAAGCCAACTCGCCAACTATTACGATTCAAACGACGTTGATCGATCAACTAAATTGCAGCTCAATAAATGATCGACAGGCGATTGAAATTCGGATTCGAGATAACGGTAAGGGTATTTCTGAAGATATTAAAACGAAAATATTTGATCACTTGTTTACAACGAAGGGGGTGGGCAAAGGCACAGGATTGGGATTGGCGATCGCTCGTCAAATTATTGTCGAGAAGCACGGAGGAACAATTAATGTCAACTCTACATTAGGACAAGGAACTGAGTTTGTAATTCAGCTTCCTCTATATTACTTAACTCATTAATTTACTAGATTTATTGACTAAAAATATAAACTTGCATCGTAATAATTTTCTTGATTACGTTGCACAGAAGCGTGAAGTCTGCTAGAGAATGGGGAATGTTAAAAATGCTTGGCCTCTTGATCCATNAACTCTCAATTCATCGATTATGCTGACCCGACGCGACTTTACACGGTTGTCCTTGTTTGGATTAGGGCTCGGATTGACCAACTGTAGCGACCCTTCCCACCTTTCCCAGCTTGGAGCGGTAGCCTCTGTCGAAAAGGCGGATTTGACGATTTGGTGGGAACAGGGATTTTTGCCGGAAGAGAACGAACAGGTGATTCAAATCGTCCGGAATTGGGAGAAACAATCGGGTCAAACAGTCAATTTAAAGCTTTTACCAATCGATCTGATTGATCAGGAGTTGTCTCGACTGGTCAAAGAACCGGGGAATCCAAAACTCCCCGATATTGTCTATTCTGTGGGTGTTGATCCGAGTCTTGGACCGAAACTGGCTTGGCGAGATCAACTGTTGGATCTCTCTGAAGTGATTCAGCCCATCAAAGACCGCTACACACCTGTGGCCCTTTCCCAAGTTTCCTATCGCAATCAGGTTCGCGGGGAACGGAGCTACTATGCCCTACCGCTATGGCAGGCCGATGACTATATTCACTATTGGGGGAATTTAATTGAAGCGATTGACTTAAGCCCTGCTGATGTTCCAACCGATTGGGAGCCATTTTGGAAGTTCTGGCAGACTGCTCAGACCCAATTGCGATCGAAAAGCCATCCTAAGATCTACGGACTGGGATTGTGTATGTCTTCTTTGGGGTTTGACACTTACACTTCTTTAATCATGTTTCTGGATGCGTACAATGTAGAAGTGGTGAACCCTGAAGGTGATTTTTTACTGGAAGCACCTGAAAATCGGCAACGCATGATCGCTGCACTAGATGAATATACTCGATTCTTTTTGGAAGGATATGTACCGCCCACAGCAGTAGAATGGACGGGATCAGGAAACAACACTAACTTCCTGGATGGTAGCATTCTGATGACACAGAATCTTACCTTATCGATTCCTCTAACGCAAAAATTGCCTGCCAATGCTTATAACCAGGATGCTGCAATCCGATATCACGAGATTGTGACGATCGAACGACCTCGAAAACTAGACGGAACAGACCTCCTAACTCGTAAAGGCATCAAACAAGCCGTTGTGCCAAAAGCCTGCCCTCATCCGGAAGCTGCCAAAAACTTCCTTGCCTACCTGGTGGAACCACAAAATCTCAACCGTCTAATTACGGGGTTTAAGGGTCGCGTGTTGCCCGTCATGCCGCAGCTATTTGAGAACTCCCTCTGGAGTAATTCCACCGATCCTCACCTCTCTGCTGCATTAAAAATTGCTCAACGCCCCAGTCTAACCCCTTACGAAGTGATTCACTCGGCTTTCAGTGAAGTCCAGAGCCAGCAGCTTTGGGCCAAGACGGTGCTTAAGGTCATTCAAGATAAAGCATCGCCGATCGAAGCAAGTGATTGGACGATCGGCCAAATCAAAAGTATTTGGGCGGAATGGGAAAAAGTATCATAGCCTCGGCTGCTGAAATTACTTCTGACAAGGCAGATCTAACAATTTGGTGGGAGCAGGAGGTTCTGCCAGAAGAGAATGCAGGCGGGCTTCAGTTAGTTCATCAGTGGGAGAAATCAGTATGAAACGTTGGCTTAATCAAAGTTTATTAACCCAATTAGTCAGCTATTTCTCGGTGCTGTCAGTTGTGACAATCAGCACAGTGGCAATCGGTTCCTACTTCCAAGCCCGCAATTCCCTAGAGAAAGAAGTCATTAACCGCCTCACTGTTGCAGCTCAGCTTAAAGGTTATCAACTCGACAAATGGGTGGAACAACAGTTGCGCGATGTTTTGATGGTCAGCCAGGAGGGCAAAATCCAAACTGCGATCCATACATTACTCACCACTAAGCCGACTGAATCTGCCTATCAAGCTGCCCATCAGATGCTTACCCAACATGTGGCTAATTTGATTAAAATTAAGCCGAACCTTCGCAATATTCGCATCACGCGCAACAGTGGCTTTGTGGTCTTTGCCTCTGACGATCCAAGCTTAGAAGGAACCTATCGGCCCCTTGGTGACCCAGCAACTTATTTCACTCGGGATCGCCTCAACATTGTGGTGCCTAACTTCTATCTCTCTCCTCAAAGCAAAAAAGCAGCGATTACTGTTGCCACACCGATCCTAGATGAGCAAGGGGTACGCATGGCGGCGATCGTTGCTGACTTGGACTTGGATGAAGTGGATACGCTCATCCGAGATAACACTGGGCTGGGTGAAACCGCCGAGACCTATTTGGTTGGTCGGGCAAAAGGCAAAACAATCTTTATCTCCAAACAAGAAACCAACGCGACTAGCAAAACGCCAACGATAGAAGACATTAGCAGCGATGGGATTAAGCAGGCTATCAATCAAGTCAGTGGTTTTGGCCGCTACAACAATTATCAAGGGGTGCCGGTGGTGGGAGTTTACCGTTGGCGTCCCGAACAAAATCTGGCTTTGATGGCCGAAATTAATCAGTCTGAAGCGTTTCTTCCGGCTCAGGAATTGGCTAAGAATATTCTAATCATTGGATTTCTGTCCTCAGGGGTACTGCTGATTGCAGTCTATCTGCTTTCACGACGAATTACTCGCCCAATTCTGGCGATCGGTACAGCAGCGACAAAACTGGCCGAGGGAGATCTCTCTCAAACTGTACCCGTGATGACAGAGGATGAGGTTGGTAAGTTAGCACAAACCTTTAATCAAATGGCTGGACAACTCAAGTCATCCTTTGAAACCCTGGAGCACCGAGTGGCAGAGCGGACGGCTGAGTTAGAGCAGGCAAAGGAACAGGCTGATGCTGCGAATCAAGCCAAGAGCGAATTTCTGGCAAATATGAGCCATGAGTTACGCACGCCGTTAAATGGGATTCTTGGCTATGCCCAAATTCTGGGACGGGTGAGAACCTTATCAGCAAAGGATCGGAATGGAGTCAATATCATTTATCAATGTGGCTCTCATCTACTCACCCTGATCAACGACATTTTAGATCTATCCAAAATTGAAGCGCGAAAGTTGGAATTGGTCCCAACTGCAGTTCATTTACCCTCCCTGCTGCAAAGCGTGGTCGAGATGTGCAGGATCCGAGCGGAACAAAAGGGTATCCAGTTTCTCTATCAGCCTAGCTCCCTTTTACCAGAAGGTGTTGAAACCGATGAAAAACGGTTGCGCCAAGTTTTGATTAACCTACTTGGCAATGCCATTAAATTCACGGATCAAGGCTCTGTTACCTTGCGAATTGATGTATTAGAGTTGGGCAACGCTCAGGCTGTACTCCATTTTCAAGTGATCGATACGGGTGTTGGCATTGCGGAAAAAGATCTGAGTAAGCTGTTTCATGCATTTGAACAAGTTGGCGATCGTCAACGTCGATCGGAAGGAACCGGACTGGGGCTAGCAATTAGTCAATGCATTGTGCAATTGATGGGAGGTAGTATTCAAGTTAAGAGCCAACTGGGTGAAGGCAGCGCATTCTTTTTTACTGTCCCACTTCCTTTGGCAGGAGATTGGGTTCAGCAACAGGGGACAATTCAGGGAATCGATCACACCATTGGGTATATTGGCAATCGACGCAAGATTTTGGTGGTTGACGATCGTTGGGAAAATCGAGCTGTTTTAGTGAACCTGCTAGAATCCCTCGATTTTATAGTTATAGAAGCTGAGAATGGTCACGAAGGATTGGAAAAACTGCGTGCGACTCAACCTGATCTGGTGATTGTTGATCTGGTGATGCCAGTGATGGATGGATTTGAGTTCTTGCAGTATATTCGGAACATAGAAGAGCTTAAACAGACAAAGATCATCGTTTCTTCGGCTTCAGTCTCTTATATCGATCAGCAAATGGCTTTAGATAAAGGAGGTGACGATTTCATAGCCAAACCTGTGGACGCTAAGATACTGTTCCAATTGTTATCAAATCATCTAAAGTTGGAATGGCTTTATGAACCCAGGGATAACTCAGCAAAAGTAGAATTTTCGCCAGTTGAGATGGTTTTGCCTTCGAGCGAAGTCTTGGAAACCTTATTGGTGCTCGCTCAACAGGCCAATCTAAAAGCTTTACGAGAGCAACTTGAGCAGTTGGTCGATCGAAATCAAGTTTATACTCCCTTTGTCGAACAAATTCTTCAATTAACGAGGCAGTTTCAAGCTGAGGAAATTGAGGAATTACTCCAGCAGTATTTAAACAAGGGGCTGACTCATGCAGGATAGCGCTAAAGTTCTAGTTGTTGATGATACCCCGACCAATTTGGAGGTGGTGACAGAGACATTATCATCTAAAGGATATAGCGTTGCGACTTCAATCAGTGGCGATCGGGCTTTGAAACGGCTGCGGACCTATCATCCAGATCTAATCCTACTTGATGTGCAAATGCCAGGAATTGATGGCTTTGAAACCTGTCGGCAGATAAAAGCGAACCCTGCGACTGCTAACATTCCAATCATTTTCATGACTGCGCTGTCTGACACGAATAGCAAAGTTAAAGGGTTTTCACTGGGCGCAGTGGATTACGTCACTAAACCCTTTCAAGAAGAAGAACTCTTGGTGAGAGTGAATACACATTTACAACTCAGTTCCCTCACAAAAGAGCTTGAACGCAAGGTGTTGGAACGAACAGCAGAGCTGCAATCTGCCCTAGAGCAATTATCTCGTTCCCAGCTTCAGCTGATCCAGAGCGAAAAGATGGCATCTCTGGGCAACTTGGTTGCTGGGATCGCTCACGAAATTAATAACCCGATCGGGTTTCTCAAGGGCAGCATCAACAACGCCAAAGACTATGTGAAAGACTTGATTGGGCATCTAGCACTCTATCAGAAACGTGATAGCAACGTTGCTGCCCAAATCCAGAAAGATGCTGAAAACATTGATTTAGATTTTTTGTGCCAAGATTTGCCAAAATTACTGGACTCGATGAACGGAGCGACCGATCGAATTAAGTCAATCAGTACCAGCCTTCGCACCTTCTCGCGCGCCGATACGGAACACAAAATCAGTACCAATCTCCATGAAGGAATTGATAGCACGCTGCTGATTCTGAAATATCGGCTGAAAGCGAACGAACATCGGCCTGCCATTGAAGTGATTCAGGATTATGGTGACTTGCCAGAAATTGAATGTTTCCCCGGGCAGCTCAATCAGGTATTCATGAATATTTTAGCTAACGCAATTGATGCATTAGAAGATATGAGTCAAGGTAAGACTTTTGTTGAAATTGAGGCTAGTCCTCATCAAATTACAATTCAAACAAGAGTAGAAGCAGATCATGTCCTGATTACAATTGCTGACAACGGTCCTGGAATTCCTGAAGCCATCAAAACCCGCATTTTTGATCATCTATTTACAACCAAAACAGTAGGAAAGGGGACAGGATTGGGGCTGGCAATTACCCACCAGATTATTGTAGAGAAACATGGCGGAACGATCGATTGTCATTCAACAATCGGCCAAGGAACTAAATTTATCATCCAACTTCCTATTGAATCTTGAGGATTAGGATGCTGGTAAACGGGGGGCCTAATGTTTTCCCAACAGTCGTTCGCGTAAATGCTTAATCCGATCGCGGAGTTTTGCAGCCTCTTCGAATTCCAGCTTTTTCGCCGCCTCTTTCATTTCTGCTTCCAGTTTCACAATCAAGTCAGGAATGTTTTCCAGGGGTAAATCATCCGCATGCTCATAGGCTTGTTCTAGCTCTTGAGCGGTGAGACGACGCGAAACCTCGAGGAATTGCAGAATCGAATTGCTCGATCGTTTCACAATGGGTTGTGGCGTGATGCCATGCTTCTCGTTGTATTCAAGTTGGATTTTGCGTCGCCGTTCAGTTTCACTAATGGCTCGGTCCATACTGTCTGTTAAATTATCGGCATAGAGAATGGCTTGTCCCCGCACATGACGTGCTGCTCGTCCAATCGTTTGAATCAGCGATCGCTCTGCTCTCAAAAACCCTTCCTTGTCCGCATCCAAGATTGCGACTAATGATACTTCTGGTAGGTCCAATCCTTCTCGCAGCAGGTTGACCCCAATCAAGACGTCAAAACTGCCCTGACGCAGATCTTGCAAAATCTCAATTCGCTCGATCGAATTAATTTCCGAATGCAAATAGCGAACACGAATAGCACGTTCCTGTAGATATTCAGTTAAATCTTCAGCCATTCGCTTCGTTAATGTAGTGACCAGTGTCCTTTCATTCAGCGGAACTCGGAGCTGAATTTCGTGAAGCAAATCATCAATTTGTCCTTCTGTTGGACGTACCGAAATCTCTGGATCCACCACTCCAGTTGGACGAATTACCTGCTCTACCACTCTCCCAGTGCCGCGAATATAGAGTTTTTTCTCTTCTTTATCTCTACTTTCAATTTCAAACTTGCCGTCTGAAATTCCCAGCTCCCATTCGCCCGGAGTCGCCGAAACAAAAATGCACTGATTCACTTTTTCCCAAAACTCTTCTGCCTTGAGGGGGCGGTTATCTGCTGCACTGGGCAATCGGAAACCATGGTCAATCAGCGTCATCTTGCGCGATCGATCGCCGTTATACATGCCCCGCAGTTGGGGAATGGNTCACGTGGGACTCATCAATCACCAGCAACCAATCCTTCGGAAAGTAATCGATCAAGCATTCAGGCGGCGATCCGGCAATGCGGCCAGCCAAATGACGTGCATAGTTTTCAACGCCATTGCAGTAACCCACTTCTCGCAGCATTTCCAGGTCATACCGAGTGCGCTGCTCCAGGCGCTGAGCTTCCAATAACTTATTTTCGCTTTCTAACTTGATCAGCTGGGCTTTTAACTCTTGTTCGATCTGATCACAAGCTTCCTCAAGCCGATCGTCTGGTGTGACAAAGTGGCGAGCTGGATAGACATTCAACGCATCCATACTTTGCAAGGTTTCCCCTGTAATTGGATCGATGTAGCGAATCGCATCAATTTCATCACCAAAGAACTCAATACGAATCAGTCGGTCTTCGTAAGCTGGACCAATTTCTAGCACATCTCCTTTGACGCGAAACTTGCCGCGTCCCACATCTAAATCGTTGCGCTCATATTGTACGGCTGCTAGATCTCTGAGAATTTGACGCTGATCGACTTCCATGCCGACTTTAAAGGGAATCGAAGCATTCAAGTACTCTGATGGAATTCCCAACCCATAAATACAGCTAATCGAAGCCACCACAATCACATCTTTGCGCTCAAACAGCGATCGGGTTGCCGAGTGTCGCAACATATCAATCTCATCATTGATGGATGCAGTCTTGGCGATGTAGGTGTCGGTTACTGGAATATAAGCTTCTGGCTGGTAATAGTCGTAATAGCTGATAAAATATTCGACAGCATTGTCCGGGAAAAATTCGCGTAGCTCATTGCAGAGTTGAGCTGCAAGGGTTTTGTTGTGGGCTAAGACAAGAGTGGGTTTGCCAACGTTCTGAATGACTCGCGCAACCGAGTGAGTTTTCCCCGTTCCTGTTGCACCCAGTAAGGTTTGATACTGGTGTCCAGCTTGAAGATATTTTGTGAGTTGCTTGATGGCTTTGGGCTGATCGCCCATTGGCTCAAACGGTGCCTGGATATTAAAGTCTCCCATCGCTGTCTTGATATCACTGACGCAACACTCTCTCTATCATGACGAATTTAGGTTCAGATAGGTGCAGATTCTTGGTCTTCTCATTCTACTTTTTCAGACACAGCACCAATGGTTGTCAGGTTCTATCGTCTATCTAGCCGTCAACCTCGATTCATGAAGAGAGCCATGTCAGGATCGGTTGCCCCTTCTCTTTCAAGATCCTTCTCTTTCAAGATAAAGCTTAAGAATTGGAAAATGTATCAAAAACAACTTAATTTTCAGTCCATCTTTATTACCTAAAAAGACATTGCTATTTCTCTATATAATTAGATTTGCGAATCATGCATGGTTGCAGTCCTAATTTACATCTGAGCGGTCTCACCCCGTAGACAGATGTTCGATCTTGTGTGATGCTCTATCACAGGCACCTTGATCAGTTTTTCTTTGCGTTCTGACGCTTCGCTTGTCTGTATTAGTCAGCATTCCCTGCATCTCCCCCTCTCACCCCTATGCAACTGTCCCCCTATACGCAATACTACGTTCGCAAACTACTTCGTCGATCTGTCAACTGCCTCAACTATCCCCTAACTGGTATTGGTATCAATTCCTACTTTCAAAATAATGTGGAACAGTTACTCAAACGAAACTATGCGAAAGGGCATGACCTGAAAGTCAAAGTTCGTGAATTAGAAACCCTGATTCAGTTCCATCAAAGTAACGATGCCAACCGGATTTATCCCTACGAAAGCTTATTTGAAATTGAACATCAAATTCTTGAGATTCTGGGCCTGAAATTCCTGGTGCTGCTTTCAACCCTATCTCTAACCACTGTTCCTGAAACATCTGCTTCACTGTTTCACTTCGTTTTGGCAGATCAAATGCACCAGGGCATTCGCTACTGTGATGATCTCTACGGTCTAGTCCGAGAATTTGGGGCAGAACAGGATTTTGCAGCTCATCATCTTTTGCTAAAGTTGCGCGATCAGCAAATTCCCTTCATTCTAACTGCTTCTGATACAAGGCACGGCATCTGGGTCAGCTTGCGATCGCCCGTCTACTACAAGCTTTGCAAACCCGATCAAGTCCTGTTGGAGAAGATTGCCTGAGCTTTTGATCTTGCTCCACAGCCTACAAGAACTCATCGTTCACCTCTTGACAGAATGCTCGAATTCCCATCTGCTTAAATCATCAGTTGGAGCTGTGCAAAAAGGGACTGGTGAGGTGTTGTAAGAAACACCCCGCACATTCTTGCTGCTTAGCTTGCTCAATATAAGGCAGGAGGATTCATGGATAACTGGCAGGCACTGCTGGCAATTTTCACTTTTGTCGGGGTGATTATCCTCGTCATGACGGAATGGACCCATCTGACGATCGCCGCTTTCTTAGGCGCACTCCTGCTAGTGTTCAGCAATGTCATGAGTCTGAATGAGGCGATCGGCTACATTGGCCAGAGCTATACAACACTCGCCCTATTTTTTGGGGTGATGGTGATGGTGCGGGCATTCGAACCGACAAAAATTTTTGAATACCTGGGCACCCAAATGGTGATCCTTGCGAAGGGCCAGGGGAAGCGGTTGCTGCTGGTAATTGTCGGAATTACTACCCCCATCTGTGCTGTATTGCCTAATGCCACAACAGTGATGCTGCTAGCACCCTTAATTCCACCCATGGCCCAAGAGGTCGGGATAGAGTTTGTGCCCTTGCTGATTTTGTTGGTGCTGGTGGCCAATAGTGCTGGTCTACTCACTTTAGTCGGCGATCCAGCGACCTATATTGTGGGGGATGCAATCAACATCAGTTTCATTGATTATTTGACCCGCTTAAGTTTAGGGGGTGCCTTTGCCGTTCTGACAATCGTGCTCATGCTGCCCTTTCTCTTCCCTCAAATTTGGCAGACCCAATTGACGAACCTCAACCAATTGCCCCAGCCACAAATTAATCATCCTCGCATTTTGGCAATGGGCCTGGTCATCGTCCTCACTGTGCTTACCTTATTTGTGGTCGGGGAATTTATGCCGATTCCAATCTCTCCGGCTGCTGCGGCCTTAATGGGAGCTGCCCTGGCGCTTTTGCTAGCTCATCAGAGCAAACTGGATACCGTCAACCACATTTTGCGGGATGTGGATTGGAGTACCCTGCTGTTCTTTATGTGTATTTTTGTCCTGATCGGCGGTTTAGAGAAAACGGGCGTCATTGCTAGTTTGGCAGAAGTGCTGGCCATTTTATTGGGACAAAACATCCTGCTTGGATCGCTTGTATTACTGTTTTTTGTAGGGCTCATCTCAAGTGTGGTACCAAATATCCCACTAGTTGTGGCAATGGTACCCTTGCTCAAGCAGTATGTTGTGAATATCGGACTGGCCAGTCCAGCAATCTTAGAGAGTGGGTTTGAAGGACAACTGCCGCCCCTGATTCTGCCCTTGTTCTATGCCATGATGTATGGAGCAACCCTAGGTGGTAACGGCACACTCGTAGGGGCCTCTGCCAACATTGTGGCAGCTGGAATCTCAGAACTGCATGGGCAGCCAATTTCATTCAAACTGTTCCTGCGGTATGGATTGCCTGTCATGTTTCTGCAGTTGCTTAGTGCTGCAATCTACGTCACGGCTCGTTTTTTCCTTTAGGGTTTAGCCCATCTGAAACAGTTTAGGTTGGTAAGTTTGGCGATCGGCCAAGCGCATGACAAAATGCGAGATATCCTTCTACAGACTTACGAAATTCTTTCTCTGCCTGGGCTTGGGTATTCCCTTCAAAGCTAACCACATCCCGGATATTGTTGATTCGGCCATGCCACATCTGTGAGGACGCATCATAATAGACCGTTGCTGTGTAGTCTTGATACTGAAAGTGAATAGATTTCATGGAGTACATCGTCTTCGTCATTGCCCAACTGGCAGAATCAACCTAAACCGTAAAAAATTGGTTCTAGAAAAGCATGCCTAAAAAGCATGATGTTAGTTATCCCCAGAGACCAGTCTTGTCGCTCAAACTGTGATTTGAAGAATCAATAAATTAGCATCNAAATCACCTTGAAAACAGGTTTTACAGCAAGCTATTTTTCAGTAGATTCACCCATCAAATCCATAAATTTAGTCTATAGAATAAAGATTGACTAAACTTGCAAAAAACTGAGTTTAAGTAAAGAATTCGCTGCGATTAAACTGAGAAGTCCTTAGGGTCAGAGTTAAGGCAGCTATTGTAATTGGGTTTACTCCAAGTCTAGCGAAATTCTTTTGAATTTCACCTGAAGACAGCGAAGCACTTATCAAACTATTAAACTAGTTCTGCTTCAATTAAGAAACAGTAAATGGCACTTCTCTATTAGAGTCGAATCTTATACCAACCTGCTAGAAGAAACAGCATCCTGGCTGACTGAAAGCTGCCTAAATTGAGCCTTAATCGAATGCCTGAATCGCATCGGGTGACGATCCTGGCAAATAGTTTTTCAGCAGTTGTTCGGCTTGATCGGGATCCTGAGCAATCAACTGTAACAAGGCTTCAGGTTCCATTTGTAACAATCGAGCATAGAAGCGAATTTCGCCCATTACACGAGATTCACTCTGACGCAAATACATCGTCAAGCAGTTGAGGGCTTGAGTGGTAGGCTCCTGTTTGCGAAAAAACGCGAGCGAGGCCAGGAGAGCGCTTTCGTAAGGTGGCAAGGGCGGCAGCTGCAAAGGATTTCCAGTTTCAAAACGCATAGATTCAACTGCAAGAAACAGAATCTATTATAAGGAGCGAAGTCCAGCAATGAGTCCTCGACAAACCCCGACTAAGAAGCTTAAATCCAACGTTTCTAACCGATCGCTGCTGCTGTGGTAATGAGGGTTACGCAAATTTGCGGTATCTGTCACCATTAATGCCCGGTAACCCAAATCCCAGAAAGGAGCATGATCGCTCCGACGAGTATCGGGAACCCATTGACCCTTTGCAATGATAGGGAGCCACTCACAGGGCACTTGACCGATGCGCCGAATGGGACGACTGAGCCGGAACAGATCGGGCGTCGCCTGCCAGTTACCAATCAGACCAATAAAATTACCGCGATCGGGATACAAATAGCGAAGCCCTGATGGATATTGTTGTGAATTGGGTGTTTGACTGCAATAACCCAGCATTTCCAGGGAGATCATGAGGCGTAGAGATTGTTGCTGCTGGTGCAGTTCAGCGGCATAGGCACGGCTACCTAGCAACCCATATTCTTCTAGATCAAACGCCACCAGACGGATGGGATAGCGAGCGGGTTGAGCTGCAAACGATCGGGCCAATTCCAGTAAAACTGCAATTCCGGTAGCATTGTCATCTGCACCGGGGGATCCAGGGACCGTATCATAGTGAGCTCCGATCAGGATGGGCGATCGTCGAGCCACCTGAGCATCACTGGAAGCGGGCAAATTTAGGATGAGATTCTGGTAGGTCTGATGGCGGAATTGAAAGGAGTGGGTTTCGATCATCCCCCATTGTTCGAATTGCTGCCGGATATATTGCTGCGTATAGAAGTGGCCAGCCGTGGCGATGAATGGATCGCGATCGCGGATGACCGCCTGCAAATGCTCTAAAAGCCGCTGTTGGAGTTGGGCCGCATCTTCAATCGCCATCATCTTCAGTCACCATAGGATTTGGCCTCCTGTCCTAATCGAGCACTGATTCTAGAGCGAGAATAGCAGCGAAATTGCCATAAACAAAGCAATTCCAGCCGTCACAACCGCAAGACGCCGTGCCAGTTTGGCTTGAATGAATCCAATGACGGGCAGCACATTCCAGGCGATCGTATCCAGGATGGCGATTCCCAGCAGACCCGCTTGCATGATCTGGCTAAAGGGTTGAATTGCCTGCCGCAAACTGGATGGAGCAATTACGCTGAGCAGCAAAATCAGCAATCCGCCGATCGCCACAATTGTTCCTAAAAACACAATGGCTAGCGTAAACCCTAATAAAAAATGAATGCCATTCTGCCGCCAATCTTCCATAACGCTTTAAAATCCCCAGGTTCGTTTCGGGCCAATATCCAAGTGCACAATATCTGGTATGGAGCTATAAATACCAATGCCACCTGGCCACCACAGAATGACCGCATTGGCAATTCGCCGACCGCTAAAGCCGGAAACCTGCACATCGACTGCTTTACCGGTTAGGTGCTGGCTATTGGAAACTCCCCCCACGGCCTGGTTGATCGCAGGCGGACGATACCAGGAGTTGATGATGAAAGGAACGCCAATTTGATCCCTGGCTTTTTGCAGTTCACGGGCCAGGGCAATGATGTTGTTGACGATCGTTGTCGTTTCGGGAATGCGGCTGGCCTCTTTGGTGGCTTCTCCCCAGGTAAAACTGCCGCCGGAAATGATTGGCTGATCGGTGTAGAAAGTACCGCTATTCCCCGGCAGCTTAAATGGAATGCCCTGATAGCCGGGATTTGGTGTGGGTGTAGGCGTGGGTGTAGGCGTGGGGGTGGGCGAAGGCCCAGGTGCAGGACTCGGACCCGGTTTGGGATAAACGATCACATCTTTTTGCTCAACCCGCGCATGGCCTTCATAGACATACCAGGTGCTCAGCCCTTGAATATAGTCTTTCTCGTACTTCAGCGCGAATTTAATGTGGTCGTTGAAGTCACCTTGGGCATCGGCATAGGCGTAGGATTGCAGCTTCCAAACCGTACCCTGATCGACCGGATATTTTTCATTAGCTGGCAGCTGGGTTGACTGCAACGGGCGACGCTTAAAGAGGGTGTTTTGCAGAATTCTCAGCTGGAGTGCTTTTGGGTCTTCAGGCGGATAAACGATCTTGCCGTCATATTCCACATAAGCATGCTGATCGTACACAAACCAGGTGCTCAACCCCTGCACAAAATCTTGCCGATTGCGAATGGCAAACTTGATGTGACTGCTGAAGTCGCCCTGGGCATCAGCATAGGCATAAGACTGAAGCTCAAATTTCTGCCCTGCTTCGATCGCATACTGTTCTGAAGAGCTGAGCAAAGAGGATTGCAGGGGACGACGCTTCAAAATGGTGTCGCGGGTAATCCACAAAATTGGCAGAGAAACCTGATCTTCCTGGGGATAAACGACCTGCCCATTTTGCCAGACTTGAGCATGCAAACTGTAGATAAACCAGGTATTCAGTCCTCGAATTGCGGTATCTTTCAGCGCAAATTTGATGTGCCCCCGGAAAGGACCGTTGATATCGGCATAGGCATAGGACTGGAGCGCGAAACTGGTACCTGCCGCAACTGGATAGAGTTCTTGCGCCGTCAGCAGAGAAGCTTGTTCTGGTCGCAGCTTGAAAACCGTGTCCTGCGTAATTTTCAGTGTTAGTCCAGTCATGGGCGATCGACTTATCCGATTTGACCTGAGTATGCCAGATCTTGGGACTTTAAAGGCAAGAATATCGGCAAAAATCAGAACAAACCGCCATCTATGCTGCTAAAACCGGGCTGCTAAAACCAAGGATTGCTCCTCGCTGCTTCTGCTTTCTCTCGCTGCCTCTCATCCAAATCTTTCTTATTCAAACTACTTTTCTAATTCAAACTGAGCACCAACTGCAATCCTGGTTCAGGCCGAGCGGCTTCAGGCAGAGGTTCCGGATTAGTTTGTAGCGCCGGACAATAGCGAGCATAGGCACAACGCTGACATTGACCACCAGGATAGGGCATCCAACGCTGGTCGCGTCTCAGTTCGATCGCCAAATCGCTGATAACGCGCTCAACCTGGCAGCGGTGATCGGGAGTTGCTTCATAGACCACTTTTTCGCCAGTGCGCAAGTACAGCAAGCTGAGCTGCTTGAGGCTGCGTTGATAGCGCTGCTCTAAGGCTAGATAGTAAAGCCCAATCTGTAAATCCACTTCTTCTGGTTCGATCGCCTCAATTTCTTTGGCTGATTTGTAGTCGATCAGCTCTAACCCATCTTCGTAATAGTCAAGCCGATCGTACCGTCCAGACAAAACGAACTCCAGATTCTCAACCTGAAGACTGCCTTGAATCCGACCTTCAACGGCAAGCGGCTTGCGCATAGAAGATTGGTTGGCAATAAAAGAATAGTAATAACGCCGCAGGATCGCCCGCCCTTCTGCGATCTGGTTAGGCGTCAGGTCACCGATCTGTTGGTTCCAGCAATATTCGATCCAATCCAGACGAGGCACGGGATCTTGATAATGCCAATCTTGATAAATTTGGGCTAGCGCCTGGTGTAGTGAGGTTCCTAAGGCTGCTGAGCCATAAAACGAAGAACCATCTAGTCGCCGCTCATAGCGAAAGTAGTAGGCACGAGGACAGCGATGATACGTCTGTAGCTTGGCGGCGGATAGAGCATAAGACATAGGCTTTCAATATCCAGTAAATACAGTAAACTTTTGGCTAATTCAATTTACCGAGGGTCTTCGCCCGCCTTTCCTATATTGATCTGCAAATTGGATGGGATTTAAAGGTGCGGTGAGGTAGCACCCGCGAATAGATAGAGTTATCCAATCACGGGTGCGGTCTGTCGGGCATGACGCTACTATAATGGCACTAGATATGGAATTCGACTAGCCTTTTTTGATTAGATCTTCCTATATGTAGCGTAGCCATCTAAAATTCTGCTACTAGAGAATATTGAAAGAGGAAGTTGACAGCAGTTCCTTTTATCAACTAGGAAAATTTGTCAGGAGAGTATGATCAGGAAAACCCTCCCACCTGATTGATTCATGTTGAGTCGGATTAAAGATATTGCCGCCAAGCTTGCCCCTCGCTTGATCGAAATTCGTCGTCATATTCATAGTCGGCCTGAACTGAGTGGCCAGGAATATAAAACAGCAGCTTATGTGGCCGGAGTGCTTTCCTCCTGTGGTCTGCATGTTCAAGAACTCGTTGGCAAGACAGGAGTAGTTGCTGAATTAGCCGGAGCAAGTACGGATTCTCGGCTGCTCGCCATTCGAGCTGATATGGATGCATTGCCCATTCAAGAACAAACCCATCTGGAATTTGCCTCTCAGCAACCCGGCATCATGCATGCTTGTGGCCATGATGTGCATACCACTGTAGGTTTGGGGACGGCCATGGTATTGGCAGAATTAGGGGATCCCCTGCCCGGTTCAATTCGATTTCTGTTTCAACCTGCGGAAGAGACAGCCCAAGGTGCAGGCTGGATGATTCGCGATGGGGCCATGAATAATGTCAGTGCGATTCTGGGAGTTCATGTATTTCCCACAATTCCGGGTGGTTCGATCGGCATTCGCTATGGTGCGCTAACGGCAGCAGCCGACGATCTGGAACTGACGATTATTGGTGAATCGGGTCATGGTGCCCGTCCTCATGAAGCGATCGATGCAATTTGGATTGCGGCTCAAGTCATTACGACGCTCCAGCAGGCCATTAGTCGTACCCATAATCCACTCCGTCCAGTTGTGTTAACGATCGGCCAAATTCAGGGCGGACGAGCTCCTAACGTAATTGCCGATCAAGTCCGGCTGTTGGGGACAGTCCGATCGCTGCATCCAGAAACCAGCGCTGCTTTGCCAGAGTGGATTGAAAGTATTGTCTCCAGCGTTTGCAAAATGTATGGGGCAAAGTACGTGATGGACTATCGTCGTGGCGTACCTTCAGTCCAAAATGATCCGGTTTTAACTCAACTGACTGAGTCAGCGGCCATTGAAGCCTGGGGAAACAGTCGGGTGCAAATGCTGTATGAGCCTTCCCTGGGTGCCGAAGACTTTTCCCTCTATCTAGAGCATGCTCCAGGCACCATGTTTCGCTTGGGGGTGGCAGTGACCGATCGCCCCAACTATCCGCTGCACCATCCGCAGTTTCATGTCGATGAGTCGGCTATTCTTACAGGGGTTGTGACGATGGCCTATTCTGCCTATAAATATTGGTTCCATCGCTAGGTGGATTTCGGTGACCGTCAAGCTCTATAGAATTGAGGCAAGCGTTGAGGGTAGCTTTTATACACTGCCTCAATCGTTCAACAGTTTATCGAAAACAGCATCGGAAATATGGCAGCATCTCAGCCACTTAAAGGGATCGAACTGATTGATTGTGCCAAGGCAAATGCCAAACAAGGGGTTGAAACAGCTGCAAACCTGTGTGGCTATGGAAGCGAAATTTCTGACTTTCAGTCTTCGCTGCAGCAGGCTTGTCACGAAATTGGCGTCGATATTTCTGAATTAAGCGATCTGATTACTGATCAGGAAAGTATTCTGCAAAATAGCGGCATTGAAGTAGCACCAGACACCCCATCAGACCTCTAAGCTGAGATCTCTAAGCCAGGAGGAGAACGACGCTAACAACCGTCAGGCCGGGATTAAATATTTAAGTATCTTCGAGAACATTGTTTTTGGTAAAGTTACGGAATAGCTGTTGCCTTCGTTGATCGTTTCTGCCGAAAGTCGATCGCAAAGCTAAACAATTTGTATTTTGACAGGGGTCTTTTGAGCGCTAGAGTTTGTATAGCGCAAAGCCATTGATGTATCATTTTAAACCCGCTATGAGTTTGAGAAATGGCCGTTTACAAATCCAAAAATGGCTATTCTAGCCCTGCGGGAGCAGCGGTAAGGTTCTCTGGTTTGGCTATTTTCTGAGTGAGTCGTTTTCTAAGCTAACCTCAAAGACATCCGCTCTTTTTTGCTCTTTGTTGTTGTTGGGACAGTATTTCGTGTGTCTTACTCAGACCAAATTGTGGGCGCAGCCATTTTCGATTTAAGTGGTTTGCCTAAGGAGTATTTTGTACCAGCCGATAGTACAGATATCAGCTGGGTACAAACCATCTTTCAAGCACTTGGACTGCAAGCGTTGTTAACTTCTGCTTTTCAGCTTGAAGACTTTCGTCATGCCATTGTTCATGGAGCTCACTTTCATGCCATTATCGTGCGGCAATCTGAATGCCATGTTGCTTTGTTGATTCATCACAATGAAGCAATGCTCTCGGAAGCCGTGATCGAGTGGGCAATTGATTTTGATCCCAGCACCTTAACGGGCGATCCACGCTTTATTTCAACTTAAACAGACTTTATTTCAACTTGAATGGAACTGAGGAATCAGCGTTCCAGTTGTTCTGCAAGAGAGTTAATGCCAATTGACGATCGCACCATAATCTTTACAATGAGAATGTAGCGTTAAGTTTTGTAAACATGTCTCAGCCCCAACCTTCTGTTACTCCTAATTTTGAAACGCCTAAATTTGGGTTTAATTCCTATGCTGAGCGCTTGAACGGTCGCGCTGCCATGATTGGATTTGTGGCAATGGTTGTGATTGAGTATGTGACGGGGCAAGGATTCCTGTCTTGGTTAGGGCTTCACTAAGTTCACCCAACTCTGCTCGCTTCAGCAGTTAGGATGACCGAGCCTTCACTTTTCCGAAAGCCACCCATCCTACCCAACCCAATAGAAGCAGTACTTTAAGTGAAAGGGTTGGTTGGGTTGGACTGGAATCGGCTTCAAGCGTCGCAGGTTGCCAATTTTTCTGATCGATCGCTTGCCCAACTTGGGCCTGCCGAACAATGGTAGCTGTTTGCTGGATCCAATAAGGATGGGTGACCTGTTGTGACTCTTGTAGTGCACCTCCATATTCTTGCGCAGCTAATAAAGTCTGCGCTCTTTGCCAATGCGCTTGATTGGTCTGCCAGTCTGCTTGCCAGTCTCTAATCTTAGCCTGGGCTTCGAGGTAGAGTGGATCGGTTACAGCGATCGTATTTGCGGTGCGAATGGCATCATCCAATCGGTTACTGGGTGAAAAATAGTAGCCTTCAGCGATTTGTAAAATTCGATTACTCCACTCTCCGAGTAATTGCTGGACTCGCACCGTTGCCGCATCATCAGAAATCGTTTTGAGTTCAGCGATCGCAGCTTTGAGCTGACCTGCATCAGCATACTGCTGAGCTTGTCTAAGCTTGGTTTCGGTAATGGCCCCCTGGCACTCATCCTTTAAAGACTGAGCCCTTGTATAAAGAGAGGATTCCATTGGAACCTGTTCAGCAGTGATGATGCAGATGTTATAGGATTGCTTGGCCTTCAGCATCTCGACTCGATCGACCACAGACTGCTGAATTTGATCGAGCCGCTGATCCTGATAAATCTGAATAAAACTGTAGAGACGGGCCGCAATTGCACCTGAAAAACAAAAGACAGAGCCTGTCAGTAACATTGCCATCGCGATCCGAACTGGCTGGATGCGATCGGAAGGTGGCGAGAAAGGCGTTTGCATGGGCGTTCGACCTCCTGAGCAAAAAGATTAAGCAATCTGTGCAGAGGGAGTAATCGGTGTCACAAGTAACGTAATGCCATCTCGTCCCACAACGGCAACTTGATCGGACGGCAGGATTCTGGTGTGCGCCTCAAGTGTTTGGGTTTTGACATCGGAATAAAACCGAGCAGGCCAGAAACTGGCTCTAAATCGGACTCGGCCTCGTTGATTGGGGGCGATCGCTTGAACGGCCTCACCAATTCCCGGTTGGGAAAAGAATTCGATGCGTTCGGGAGATGTCTGACGATGCCACATTGCTGCATACCTCGCAAACTAGGGGGTTGTTTCTTTGGAATTGCAGAACCTTCGTCGCAGAGTCTTGGCGGAAGCAGAAGAGAAATAGAGGTGAATTTGATCTGCGATCGGCTGATGAAATTATTGTGAGGTTAATTTGATATCTTGTCAAGATATCTTTTTTGATATCTTTGCAGAGGACTATCTTCAAAATGCCGAAAGGTAGAGCAAAAAATTGCCCTGTTTCTTTGCAGCCTCTTGCAGAACTGCGATTTAGCTTTTATGACTTCTCAAACTTTAAGGACAAGTGAGGCTGATCAAATCATTAGCTGGGATCGGACGAATGTTGCGTTAAGTCTTCAAACCTCACACCTGCCGACAGTAGGAGCGCCTGTTATGGTGGCTATCAATCAGTAGCTATCAATTTTCGCCACCGTTAAGCACCCAGTTACTGGATATCAAAAATTGATATCTTCATCATATCGCAATTTCAAAATTGCTGATATGGCAATGGGTAGATCTTTATTAAGCAACCTCAGACAGATTAGAACTACTGGCTTAAACCTTATGCCTATTGCACCTGTGCAGTAACTCCTGAACATCTCTGATGCTTAAGATCGATCGCCTGATTCCTGAGATTTCAAAACCGGGTTGACATTGATATCTTTTGTTGATATCTTAAATACCAGCTGAAGAATAGAAGCGCTTGATTTGCACCTGTCATTGCATATGTGCAGATCGGGGAGGAGTTAAAGAAATATACCGAGGGTCGGCACAAGCAGCGTTAGCAAACTTTCTTTGCTGCGACTTGTGAACATCGCGGTAGGATTAAGGGAGCATTTGCTGGTTTGCTTCTGGTACGGTTTTGTCGTGCCAAGATTACGTCATCTCTCTGATCATGGGTTTGCTCGCCAGACTGGGTCAGAAGCGTTGGGGTAGTCTTCTGCAATTAGCAGGCTTCCCTGTTGAAACTCCTTGCGCTCCGGATCAGTAAAAGATTTTGCTGACTCCTTTGACTCGTCTAGACTTCAGCATTTACCACCAGAATGTGCATCCCTTTTGACGAACTGACCAATGACCAGCAAACGATTGTCATCGCCATTTTTTCTGATCCACCTCGATCAGATATTCCCTGGGCGGAAGTTCTCGACCTCTTTCATGCCATAGGTTGTGTTCCTACAGTTCAAGGGAATAGGGTATCTATTGCTGCAAGTTGCCAAGAGCAACGCATTGGCACATTTACATATTCAGGCGAGCAAGGTTGCGTCAGCCGTCAGATGATCCGATATCTGCGAGACTATTTGTGTGAGGTAGGAGTTCAACCTAACTAGCCATGTTCAAATACGGAAACTACATTGCCAAATTAGAAGTGGATGCAGAAGAAGGGATTCTGCATGGTCGGGTACTCAACATCAGTGATGTTGTTGCATTCCAGGGCAAGACGGTTAGGGAAGCGGAACAAGAGTTTCGTAAGGCAGTGGACGCATACATCGAAACCTGTAAGCAAAAAGGCAAAGAGCCTGCAAAGCCGTTCTCTGGCAAGTTACCGTTTCGAACAACGCCTGAGATCCATCGAGATATTTATATTGCCGCTACTCGCGCAGACAAGAGCATTAACTCTTGGATGGAGGAAATTCTAGGTAAGGCCGCCCAACAACCTCATATTGCCCATGGTTCATCTAGCGAGGATCGATCGGAATTTGCTATCTCGATCGAAGAATATGAAAAACTGTTAGCTCAGCTACAAAATAAGATTATCCAATTGCAAAATACGATTAAGCCTTATTTAGAAGAGAAGACAAGCAGCAGTTTTGCCCGTTTGTTTAAAGCCATTAGACCGCTGCTCAAAGATAAAGAACTGCCAGAGTTATTGGAAAAAGTAGAGACGATTCAAGAACGCCTGAAAACAGTTCAGTATCAAGAAGCTGCTTTATTGTCGCTGATCGAACAACCTACTGCATCAGGTACGGAGCAATCTATCCCATCTTTCACCGAATCATCGACTTCATCGTTTGCCGAACCGACCACACAACCTGTAGAATCAGATTTTCCTGCCACCCGTGATGCCACCCTGCTGAGAAATTCCGTAAATAGTTAATAGTTAAGTCGTGATCCCCGAATAGTATTAGCGAAAGTAGTGACCTAGAGAGATGGTGCGCAGCATCCTAACCAGCTATGATCTCCTACTAAATTGGATAGTGGATCCTACGCTTGGGTCTTTTACAGACCATCTGTTTGGGATCGTTCAATCTTCTGGGGGAACACTCAAAGCTAAAGTTACGCCCGAAACCCTGGCTCAAGTTTTTCAAGAACTGGCCCGTGAATTTTCTAGTCCCTCTGAAAACTTAGTTGCAGCACAAAGTAATAAGGCTCTTCTATTGAAGAAGCTTTTAGCTGTTGCTTCTGATCCGTCTATGGAACAGATTGGTAGGCTTGAGCAAGGATCATTGCTTGAGGATGATCTGATTGCGATCGAAATCAAATACGCTAATCAACATGCAATTCCAATTGTTTGTTTTAACGTAGCAAAATATCAAGCTTTAGCGCAATTGGCTGATGTCAGTATTGATATCTTGAACGTCTTAGAGATTCGGGAAACTCATGAAACTTACTTAAAGCTGGTACATATTGTTCACCCTACAGCTCCACTCCCCCCTGACATTAGCAATGCAAAAAAATTGAGTGGTGAAGAACAATTATCTATCCATGACGCCGAATTAATTTATTTTCCTGGAACCATCAATTCTCTTGAACTATTACTTGAACTATCAAGTGATTTAGAACCTTCACGAAGTTCCAAAGAAAATTCTACTCAACCCGAGGAGCAATCGCCGCAGGTTAGCAGCATCAGTCAGGAGGGTAGGGTTGAACCTACCCCTCATCGTTTTGATAGAGGGACTGATTTCGTTCAAATCTTACTTTTCCTGCTGACTCAGGTGCTGGTAAATTACTGGCTGGAGCAGCGCAACCATCCCCTTACTGAAACAGAACTTGCAGCCCTTGATCCAAGTTCTATCTCAAGCATTGTGGATTGGTTCAAAGCTCTCGATCCAGTCCAGAGTGTTGCAGCGCAAGAAATTTCAGGATCTGTCGCTTCTCACCGTATTCACAGCCAGGGTATTGCAACTGCTGGACCAAAATCAACTGCGATCGACCCTGAGCGATCGAACCCCGCAGAGCTTCAGCAATATCAATCCACAACCCAATCGGCTCATCAGGCAATTCCGCAATCCGGTGCTGAATTCGTCGCATTGAAGGCTGACAGCATAAGCAGCGATCGCAATCCATCTGATTTAGCATTCAACCAATCCAATCCTTTATCTGACTACCCGGATGCTCTCCAGAATTTCAATCCGAACGAGTCACAAGGCGTAGTACCAGTTAGTTCACCCTCTACAAACATCCAACCAGGTCCTGGAGCAGAAGCTGATGGCGCTGCAGGTGGGTTACCTAATCAAGGTTCTGATAGTCCTCAAATCGAACTGCCGGATATTGCTGTAGTGAATGGGCAATCGTTTGATCCCAAGGTCAACGAGCCACATGAGCCTATTGATCCAACTCAAAACAGTCCAGAACACCCGATTCTTCCTGGAATTAATAAGCCTGATATTTTTTATATTCCTTTAGAACCAATTAGCAACAACAATATAGGTGGAAATTCTGGGCAATCAGACCAACCGCCTCAAACTCCTGAATCACCCACACATAATCAAGACTCAGATGAGACAAATGATGAGACAGATGGCGATCAACCTATCATTCCAAATCCAGATCCTAATCCCAAGCCCGGTCCCAATCCAGATGTAAATCCTACCGATCCCGATCCCAATCCCAACCCTCATCCTGATCCCAATCCCAACCCTCATCCTGATCCCGATCCAACCCCTGATGTGATCCATTTGCCTAACTCGGAAGGCAAAACAGTCTTCAACATCGATTCACCAGGAAACTATGTGATCGACAACTTTGTTGGAGTTGGCCGAGGAGTTAATCCAAGTCAAGCGATTCTTGATCATCTAGACACGTTGAAATTTACAGGAGAAGGACTCACAGCTGAGAATATGGTGCTGGAACAGCAAGGCAATGACCTGCTGATCAGCTTTGCTGTTGCCAACTCTCCTAAAGTGACGCTGAAGAACTTTGCCTTAGAAAATTTAGATAACTTATCCACTGTTACCTGGGCCTCTGTGACAGCAGGAAATATCTTATTTAATGGCCAAGACTCGATCGAAGATGTTTTTGACATAGTCGATGCGGACCTACAAATCGATCAGGTGATTCGTCAAAATACGATTACCGTCCTGAACAGTCTGGATAATCAGACTTCAGGTCATGAGAACTCCAATGACATTATCCACGGCATGGCGGGAGATGATCATCTCTGTGGGCTAAGTGGAGATGACATTCTGCGCGGTGGTGCAGGAAACGATTACCTGGATGGCGGCCAGGGAAATGACGTTCTAGTCGGTGGGACAGGTAACGATATGTTGATTGGTGGTGCAGGTAGCGATCGATTTATTCTGTCTTCTGGCTCCGGAACCACAAACATCCAGGATTTTCAACTTGGAGTGGATCAGTTAGGACTGGAAGGTGACGTTCAACTAGATCAAATTTCCAGCCAGATTATTGGGAATGACACCGTACTGCTACTGAATAACCAGCCCCTCGCAACGCTCTTAGGAGTTCAGGCGGATGCATCTCTGCTATTTGGCGATCAATCAGGGCATTAATTACGAGCTGCTATAAAAGCACTGATGTAAAAATGTTATCCTGATCGATCACCAGCAAGAACGTTATGGGTTTTGCTCTCTTACTGGACAGCATCCTCTACCGCGTTTCCAGTATCATCTGCAGCTTGGCCGGTTGCATCGGCTGCATCATCTACTGCATTTCCAGTATCATCAGCGGCGTTATCTACCCAATTTCCAGTGTCATCAGCGGCTTGACCAGTTGCATCAGCTGCATCATCCACTGCATGTCCAGTATCATCTACGGCGTTATCTACCCAATTTTCAGCATCATCTGCGGCTTGACCTGTGGCGTCAACTGCATCATCTACTGCATTTCCGGTGTCATCTGCAGCATTATCTACCCAGTTGCCAGCCCGATCGAACACGGAATCTGCACGGGCTGCGGAGACGCCAACCATGCCTAAACAAAGGGCAGAAATACCAGCAAAAAGAAAGCGTTTCATCAGAGTGACCTCCTAGCGATGAGCCTTTGACGAGGAGTGCTTTAGCCAGTTCTCACCTTAGGCAACAGAGTAAGCAGTAATGCTTTTTGGCCTGATGAGACACAGATGCACAGCCTGAACTTAAGTTTATCGACTGAATTTGGCCGAGCCTTGTTTCCTGCGGAGGAAATCAATTGCAATCGCGATCGGCAGAAAGAAGGATGAATCATCCCTACTCTCACACTTCACAGCTCACACTTCATAGCTCACACTTCATAGATGGTGAGACATTGCTGCGAATGCGGTAGTTTACTGCAAGTTAAGATGTACAGTCACCGTGGTTCCTGCTGGCGACGACTCGATCGAAAGTTCGCCACTATGGGCTTCAACAATTCGTTTGACGATCGCTAATCCGAGCCCTGTGCCAGAAGATTTAGTTGTATAAAATGGTCTGGTGAGTTGCGGCAGAACTTCTGGTGGAATTGGATTGCCGCCATTCTGAACCCGAATATAAACCTGACCTCGGCTGGGCTCAACGCGCCAGGTAATTACCTCTCCTTCTGAAACGGCTTCACAGGCATTGCTGATCAGGTTGATGAAAACCTGTTTCAATTTATCTTTGTCTACACAAACTTTAACCTTGGTAGAAGCAGGGATGAATTCAATCTGGCGTTGTGTTGCAGCAGGCATTGTGCGAATTGTCGCGAGTAAATCGGTGATCCACTGATTGAGTTCCAGTTCTTCAAACTGAAGCACTTGAGGTTTGGCATAGAGGAGAATTTCATTCAGCAAGTTGCGTAATCGCTCTGCTTCATCGATCGCCAATTGCAACCGTTCCCTTGCAGCATTTGATAACTCTAGTCGCTTAAATGCATTCAAGCCCATCCAGATTGTGGTCAACGGATTGCGAATTTCATGGACAATCATCGCTGCCAATTCACCTACTTCAGCAAGTGAAGCGATCGCTCGTAATCGCTCCTCCTGCGCCCGGGTCCGCTCGTTAATTTCGGCTTGCAGTTGGGCATTCATTTTCTGCAACTCAGCCGTTCGCTGTTCAACTCGCTGTTCCAACTGGTTATTGATTTCCATTAACTTTGACTGGGTGGCTCGTAGTTCGATCGTCCGTTCGATCACTTCTGCCTCCAGCGTTTCATTGAATTGCTGCTGTTTTTGATAGAGCTGATAGTTGTCAATAGCAGTTGCGGCCCGTTCTGCAAAGATTTCCGTGAGCTGCACTTCATCTGCTGTAAATTGACGCGGTTCTCGACTAAAAGAACAAATCGTGCCGATCACTTCTCCATTCGGCATTCTTAACGGCACACCCAGGTAGGAGCGATAGCCTGCTGGCGGTTGTCCATAGTCCTGTATAAGCGTGGCATCTTCTACCACGATCGAACAACCCCGTTCCACCACAGTTCCTGTCAACGTGCCATGTAGTGAGTAAACCTGATCTCCGGTGTCTCCTAGATCGATCGTACTGGCCAACACTCGCTCAAAGCCTTCCCGACAGAGTGTAACGGTGGACCAATCGAGACCAATCAATTCACTAACTGCCTGAGCAACTTCCTGAAGATAACGACTCAACTCACCTGTCTGATAGCTCAAAGAGGACAAGACCTCTAAAATCCGTCGTTCTGGCAGGTGAGAAGGATTGGCAAGTATAAGATCTGGAGGCATAAGCTGTAGAGCCTTAGTCTTAGGAGGACCACGAAAACAGAAACCAAGGGGATGTCAAACCTAATCTGCTTATCATCTAAAATTCCTCGGCCAAAGTCTACTTTGTAACAAAATGTAAATTCCTCGATCTTTCCAATTCGAAATTCTGCACTGCATCAAGATGCTTCACATCAATTGAGTAACTGCTCCTTTCCTATTCCTGTCTTTTTCCCACTCTTGTCTAGAGCAGTCTTTAATCAATGTCTTATTAAATTAGCTATCAATTCTCAGGTTCACATCAGAACCCTCTCAGTCACAAAGTTCATGATTAGAACCAATTCAGTCAAAACTACACTTACGCTCTTAATCAAGGAGTTACAGTTATGAAACGCGTCGTTCTCGCAGGTTTGTCTACTTTGGCATTGGCTACAGCATTTTCTTTACCAGCAAAAGCATTGGAACAACCGATCGCTCAAATTAATCAAGGCGTGAGTAATAAACAGGCGGATCCTCAGGATGAGCAGGAACAGCAGGAATTAATCAAAGAGCTTGATGCAATGTTTGAACAGAAGCGGCAAGAAATGATGGCTGAAATGAATGCACAGCTCGATCAAATGCATCAGGAAATGGTCAACATGATCAACGCACGATATCGGCAAGCTGCTGAACAAAGACTAAATCGCTAGATCGATTTTTATTTATCTAATCTCTATCTTTTTCTGGGGGCCACAAGTAATCAGGCTCTCAGAAGATTTTTTGATGTTTTGTAGTACGATGCAGGGAGTTTTACGAGCAATCTGGATAGTTGTGGCAACTTTCGATGAGGTATCTAAGTCATGATCACCACATCTGCCGTTTCAATGCGTTTTGAGTGCGGCAGGTTGAGCCACACAATTCTACGGAAAGGACATCTTGTCTAAACTCTAGCCCACTTTCCTGACGTATGCACTTATTCATGTATGGAATGATTCTCATTTTTTCTTTATATTGGAAGAACAACCACTTTTACAGGTATTTTTTCTCGGTCCTGAGTTGACATGAATCGATCGAACCAAACTTCTTTGTCCCTCCAGATTTGCCCACTCCATACACAGATGTGCCTTTAAAGTTCCAATTCGTTATCTTTATATGAGTCAATTGATATGCTATTTTATACACTATTTAATCAAATAGGATATACCACAGTCTATTATCCAGATTGTTCAGTTGGATTTATTCAACTAGCTGATAGGCAACGGTTATCAACCCAGCAAACTGGTGGTCCGAGCGGATCATTTGTTCCTAGCTTTCAGTTGCAGCAAGTGCTGGCTCAGTCGGCAACCCAATCAGATAGCCAATCGGCAACCCAGCCAACGACCCAGTCAGAAACCCAATCGGCCCAAAGTTTTTATGATTTAGGCGTTGAAGCACAGACGGCAGGACAAATCCAGGCAGCAGTTCAGGCTTACCAACAGGCGATCGATCTGGAACCCAACTTTGATGCAGCCTATATTAATCTTGGATTAGCATTCATTCAATTGGCGCAGTTCGACAAGGCCTGGAACACCTTTCAACAAGTGCTGACCTTGCCCGATCGTCCAGAACGACCTGCCAGCATTCATACCCTGGCTCACTACAATCTTGCCATTATCTTGAATCGACAAGGTAAGTTGAATGAGGCCATGACAGAAGCGCAGAAAGCGCTAGAAATTACGCCCGATTTTGAAAAGGCCCAACAATTGCTGCGACAACTTCAATCCTCGTCGTAAATTAATCGAACTGCATTGTTATTAGAAAGGCTACTCCATCTTGGTAATTGCGCCACGCACTAAAATAACGCTGCAAGTGCTGTCTTTGGTAATAGCTTCTGGAATATTACCTGTAATGACTTGGCGCAGCATCCCTTCTCGGCTGGCTCCCAGCATAATGACATCACAGTGACGCAACTGGGCAATTTCCAAAACTGCGTCAGGAACCGATTTTCCCCAGGCGAGGCAGGATTTCGTCGGACAGTTGAGCTGTTCTTCCAGATCCGTGACGATTTCCTGGATTCGATCGGCCTCGATCGCAGTGGGTGGCTGCTCAAACACCTGGCAGATGCGAACATCCGGCTGATTGCTTAATCGGGTCAACGCAGGCAGTAAGCGCAATGCCTCCTGGGAATTAGGACCTCCGGCGATCGGCACTAACCAGTGGTTGAACGTTGCGGCATCTTGAAGCTTGACCAAAATGACCTCGCAAAAAGCCTGCCGGATCAAGGTATCAACAATGTTGCCAAAAATGCGTCCGGGTGTGCGGGTTGTGCCTTTCCAACCCATGAGGACAAGATCAATGTGGCGTTCTTCGATCGTTTCTAAAATCGCCTGGGCCGGATCGTGAGCTAAGCGAATTTGGGTATGCACTGAAATCGGATAATGCTGGGCCAACTGAACTGCCTGCTTCAGCAAGCGCCGACTTTTTGTGGTTCGGACTGAAGTTTCTGCCGGAGCCTGATGGCGGGGGATGGTAATGACCTGGAGGCATTCCAGTTCATAGTTACGCTCGATCGCTAAATTGATCGCGAGTTTCATCAAGGTCATGGCCGTATCCGGGTTGCTCAGCGGCACCAGCAGTCGTCCATTGCCTGTTGCGGGCGATCGAGTTTGATAAACCACATAGGAGGGTTGGGACTGTGGCCCAAAGGGCCTAGCTTTCCCACCTGAAACCTGATCCGCCTCAGCCCGAATAATATCAGCGCGGGTAATAATGCCGACGAGCTTTGTGGCTTCTGTTACCGGCAGACGGCTCAAATTAAAGCGGTTTAGCAGATAGAGCACCTGGTTTAAAGGATCAGAAGGATTGACTGTGACAGGTTTCGGCGTCATCACATCGGCTAATGTAATCCGCTCTGAAGTGGCTGGGCGTCGCGATCGGTCTGATAAATCGCCTTGGGTGACAATGCCCACCAATTTGCCGTCATCGACGACTGGAAATCCCCGATGGTGCGATCGAGAAAAAGCCTGAATCGCTTCCTCCAGCGTCATAGAACTGGCAAGAGTTTCAACTCGTCGCTGCATCAGATCAGCCGCAGATAGTTCTGCCCAAGGTCCACTGGCGGTCGTCAATTTCTCTAGGTGAATGCCATTCCAGGCCAGTAAACGGGTGTAAATCGAACCACTCGCCATGCGATCGGAAATTAAATAGGCCACGACTGAACCGATCATCAAGGGCAAAACCAGATTGAAATCGGTGGTAATTTCAAACACGATGACGATCGCCGTAATCGGACCTCGGGTGACTGCGCTAAAAAATGCGCCCATTCCGGCTAAGGCATAGGTGGTTGGTTCGCTAATGCCAGCGGGCATTCCAGCAGGCAGACCCACCCAAATTTCCAGCATTTGAGCAAACAGACCGACTAAATGGCCCAGAGATGCCCCCAGCAAAAGCGCTGGAGCAAACAGGCCACCAGGAGTTCCAGCTCCATAGGCCAAGAGCGTCAGTAAAAATTTGGTGCTAAAGGCGAGCAAGGTAAGCTGCCATCCGGCTCCACCTGTACTAACAAACTCTTGAAGGCCCGTATTGTCCCGAAAGGCAACGGGCAGTAAGCTAATTACCAGGGCTGAGATCAATCCGGCTAGACCGATCTTCCAGGGCAGCGACAACTGCATGACGCGACGATAAAAAGCCAAACTGGCAAAAATGCCTTGACTAAATAAGGCTCCTAGCAGTCCAGCCAGCAGACCCAAAATGAGAAAAAACGGCACGTCTTGCAGCGAAAAACTGACGGCTGAACTGGTCATAACTAGATCCAAATTCAGTCCTTGGCCGCCCAATAATCGAGACACGACTGCTCCAATAAAGGAGGCCAAAATGGCAGTGCCCAACGTCAAGCCCGAAAAGTCTTGCAAAAATTCTTCGACTACAAATAAAACGCCTGCGATCGGGGCATTGAATCCAGCTGCTAGTCCAGCCGCCGCTCCGGCAGCAATTAACTGGCGTCGATATTCTGGGGATGTTGGCAACCATTGGCTGAGCTGAGCGGCCAGGGCCGCACCAACCTGTACGGTGGGTCCCTGTCGGCCCAAATTTAAACCCGCCCCCAGGGAAATCATGACGCTAACTAACTTGACGATCGCCACCCGCAAATTTAGCGCGATCGGCACATTGGCTAAAGCCGCTTTTACTTGGGGAATACCGCTTCCGGCAGCCTCAGGGGCAAATCGTTCAATTAACCAGCCTGCGAGCCAACCGCCCAGCAAGCCGATGAGGGGGAGCGCTAACCAGGCCGGGAAATGGTGGGACATTTGCACGCGCCAGCCCCCCAGCCAGCCAATTCCCTGCTTAAGCAGCACAGCAGCCAAGCCAGACACCACACCAATGACGCAAGCTTCAAAGATGGCAAACCGTCTCGATCCTACCCAAAGGTGTCGATAGCGTTGAGGCAAAGAGAAGCGCCACATGCCCTGTTTACTAAATAAATGGCGCAGGTATTTTGTAACTAAACGTTGCGCCGGTTTCAATTCTCCATCTTGACATTCTCTCTGGCCGATCGCGCAGCAAAATCGATCGCACAGATAAATTAAGGCTGATTGCTGAATGCCGTTTAAGGTCGCTTGATCACTCCCCGTTCCGAGCAATAGGCATGTAAGAAGGATTCGACAGCAAATTGGGTGAGCGGTTCGGCAAAGAAATAACCCTGTCCATAATTACAGTGGAGCGTGCGTAGCTGAGAAAACTGGTCGAAGGTTTCGATCCCTTCTGCGATCGTCGAGATTTTCAAACTATGGGCCAGGGTGACGATCGTTCGCACAATTTCGCCATTTTTGTCATCTTGATTGATGGCATGAACAAACGCTCCGTCGATTTTTAAGACATCTACCGGGAAGCGGTGTAAATAGCTCAATGAAGCGTAACCCGTGCCAAAATCATCCAGACCAATGCTGACCCCCAACTGGCGCAAACGAGTGAGAGCGGCGATCGCGGGTTCGGCCTGTTGAATCACAATGTCTTCGGTGATTTCCAGCATCAAGGTATGGGACGGTAAGCCAGTTTCCAGAAGGAGGCGTTCCAGATAGAGCACAATGTCGGGCTGAGCTAACTGCCGTCCGGAAAGATTGACCCCGATCATCAACGGCGATTGGGTAGGATGACGAGCCTGCCATTCGGCAATCTGGTAGCAAGCCTGCCGCAAAACCCAGCGTTCGATCGGCAAACTAATGCCCACTTCTTCGGCCACTGACCAGAACTCTGTGGGGGATAAGAGTCCCTGCTCTGGATGCTGCCAACGCACCACTGCTTCGAATCCAGCGATTTCTTGAGTGGCTAGCACCACGATCGGCTGATAGTAAACCCGGAGCTGACGGTGTTCGATCGCCTGTCGTAAATCCAGCTCTAACTGGCGGCGGGTCAGAACTTCAGCATACATCGCCGCATCGAATATCACATAGTTACCGCGTCCTCGCGACTTGGCCCGATACATGGCAATATCTGCCTGAGTCAGGAGTTGGGTAAAAGGCATTTCTAAGGAAGTGGTGGTGGCAATTCCAACGCTAGTGCCAATCTGGATTTCATGACCTTGAAGATGAAAGGGATGGTGGAGCGTTGTGACAATTCGTTCTGCCACCTGCTTGGCTTCATCTAGATCGCNTGTCGGTTAGCAAAACAGCAAATTCATCTCCGCCCAGGCGTGCCAGTGTATCTCCTCTGCGAATGCAGGCTCGTAAGCGCTCGGCCACCTGTTTGAGCAACTCATCCCCAGCGTCATGGCCCAACGTATCGTTGATCGGCTTAAAGCGATCGAGGTCGAGATAAATCAGGGCAATCCGATCAAAATTTGCCTCTGTAGCAGTGAGAGTCTGCTGCCCAACATCGTAGAGGCGGCGACGGTTGGCTAAGCCAGTCAGGGGATCCGTGAAGGCAAGGCGCTCGATTTCAGATTCATAGAGCTTGCGCTTAGTGATATCCCGACCCACAGACTGAATTTCAACTACCTGACGGCGATGGTTCAAAATTGCCCGATCGGTCCATTGCTGCCACCGCACTTCTCCATTCCAAAAGCAGGGCCTTTCTGAAATGCGCACTGGAGCATCCGCACTCAGCGTTGCCAATTGAGACAACATGGCGACCAACTCAGATTGGGGAATCAAATCAAAAATGTTGACATGCTTTAATCGTCCTGGTTGGATCCCCAAAACATTGGCATAGGCCTGGTTAACGAAAGTGAGGGTACCATCTCGCCGAAACCGGCAGATCATTTCCATCTGATCTTCGACGATCGCTCGATAATGAGACTCACTCGCCTCCAGCGCATTCAGGCTGTAGCGTAGCAGCACCATGAGGGCTAGAACGACAGCCGACATAATGCCCATGGCAAAAATGGAGTTTTGAATCTGAGTATAGGCCCCATTACTGTGCATCAATTCTGGCAGCATGGCCGACATGCCAACGACCCAAACCTGTTCGCGTTCGGTCTCCGGAAAAACGACAATAGGACTCCAGGCCGCAATTTCTCGGCCACTATCCTGGGTTAATGGCTCCCACCAAGGTGTCAATTCGATCGCTTTTTTAGGATCCCAAACATACCAGCCAACCCCTTCCTGCCCGCGCATCACATCTTGGGCCATGTCTTCGTAATGCCATGCTCCGTGCTGCCGCTGCATTGCAAAGATCAAAGCAATGCTTTTTCCTTGATACTCTTTTGGAAAATCTTCACTGTGATCAAATACAACATAATCTGGGGAGTAAATCCAACCATCTCCAATAGAACCAATCCGAATGGGTTTGATAAAGTTGTCTAAAACTTCTTGTTCAACTTCGTGAACGGCATCTGGCCGATCGGCCAACTCACGGATGATATAAGCTTGCGCAGCTCGGGCAGCACTGCGGACAACTTCGAGCTGAGCTCGCTGGTAGGTTTCAATCGTAGAGGTTTCTAAACTGCGGCTTTGGGCAATCACTGCATACCATCCACAGCCAATCAACAATAGGGGCAGGACGGTACTGAAATTGGGGCAAAACCGGCGTCGTTTTCTGTAATTCATTCTGTTGTATGGCGATCGGACAGTGACCGCGTTTCCATTGAGTGGATAAGCTGCGGCTCACTTTCTGTCGAGTCAGTCTAGGAACACAGGAAACTTCAGTAGAATCGCATACTTCCGACAATATGAATAGTTATCGGTGCTGTTTGCAACAGGTTTGCCGCTTCCAACCACTGCATAAACTACTGAATCTGATTTAATCATGCCTTGAATGGGCTGTTTTGAGCAGTCAGGGCAGTTCAATTAGGGCAGTTCAATCAGGGCAGTCCAATCCTGAGGTTTTCTCAGCTGATCCGTCTGTTGAATACTTCTAACTTAGCGCCTGAAGCTAAATAGGATGTGATCTGGCCCGCTTCTACGGGTTGGGAAAACAGAAATCCTTGTACTTGTTCACATCCGATTTGACGTAATTGGTGCATTTGTTCTATTGTTTCGACTCCTTCTGCAATGATATCCATTCCAAGCTTTTGAGCCAACACCACAATCGCTTCGACAATTTCTGGATGATTGCCTGATTGATCGAGCTGTTGCACAAACGATCGATCAATTTTCAAAACATTGATTGGAAAACGATGGAGATAGTTGAGTGATGAATAGCCAGTTCCAAAATCGTCAATGCAAAGCTGAATGCCAAGCTGCCGAATTTGCCGAAGTTTGAGTTGGGTCACTTCATCTGAGTTCATAAAAATACTTTCTGTGATCTCAAGTTTTAAGCAATGAGGCAGAAGTTGTGCTTCGCATAAAATTTGCTCTAGCTGCTTGAGCAGATCAGGTTGCAAAAACTGTTTGCTAGAAAGATTGATGCTAATCGTCATGGAACAATTGCCTGGAAACTGCTGCTGCCAGAGACGCATCTGTTGACAAGCCTGCGACATTACCTGCTGGCCCAAGGGCACAATCAAACCAGTTGCTTCTGCGATCGCAATAAACTCCTGAGGAGGAATCCAGCCGCGCTGAGGATGGTGCCAGCGTGCTAGCGCTTCTAATCCTATAATCTGATAGGTAGAAAGATTAATAATGGGCTGATAATAAACGTTGATGTCCTGTTGTTCAATTGCATAGCGCAGATCGGTTTCTAGCTGAAGTCGATCGACAGCAGCAATATGCATTTTGGTATCAAACAATTCATAATTCGATTTACCATTCTCTTTGGCATGATAGAGGGCAATATCAGCATTCCGTAAAAAACTCTCGGGTTGTTCGCCGCCATTATTACTCATGACGATACCAATACTGGTACTGACAAATACCTCCTTCCCATCTAATTCAAATGGTTTTTGNCAGTTCATGTTTGATCTGGTGCGCAACTTGAATCACATCAATGATGGTATTGACGGGATCGAGCAAAATCACGAATTCATCTCCCCCAAACCGAGCGACTGCATTTTTGTTGTCATGCCGGTAGTGGTTTAAAACGCAATTCGTGAGCCGATGAGAGACCGCAATCAGTAATTGATCGCCTGCTAAATGCCCCAAGCTATCATTGACCAGCTTGAAATAATCCAGATCTAAAAACAAGACGGCAAATAGGTAGTTGCTCTGACCCCTGACAACAAGCAGCGAGCTGTCTCGGCGATCGATCGCTTCTTGCAACCGAATCCGGAATGCAGCCTGATTCAGCAGACCTGTGAGGGCGTCGTGGTAGGCATTGTAATGCAAAGCACTAAAGGAGAGCTGGAGTTGCTCAGCCATGTGACGAAATGCATTGACAAGCAGCGCTAACTCACCAAATTGAGATTTTGGTAAATCTTGATTCCAACTCCCTTTGGACAGAGCATCTGCGGCTGTCACGACTGCCAGAATGGGCTGGATCAACCAGTGAGAAGTGACTAAACCGATCGCGGTAGCAATCCCTAATGCCCCTAAACATAACCAGATTGTTATACGTGTATTGGCTTCGATCGTTTCCATGAAATCTGCTTCTGGAACAGTGACCACGACCAGCCAATCTAAACCCCGCTTGTCTTGGAAGGGCACAACCTGGACATACATATGTTGGTCCGAAAGCTGAAAGTCAAGCTGTTGGGATGCTGTAATTTGACCCAAACCGCCATACTTAACAACCAGAAATCGAGAGGTTTCCCGCAGCAGGGGATTATCGCTTTCTACCGCCAACAATCGTTCTGGCTCTCGCGTCGTTGGATTTAGACGAAAGGGTGGTTCTGTTGTAGAAGTTGCAACCAGTTCCCCATCCCGTTCCATGATGAAAGTTTGGCCACTTTTGCCAATGCGGATTTGTGACAGAAATTCACTGATGCTGGAGAGGGTTAGCTCAGCGTCAGCAACCCCTAAAAACCGACCCTGCGCATCATAAAAAGGCTGATCGGCAGAAATGACCAATCGCTGTGGACTAATCGTGACATAAGGTTCCTGCCAAATAGTTCGTTTAGCCTGAACCACAGCCTGATACCAGGGTCGTTTACGGTGGTCATAGTTGGGATCGGGATCTGTAGAAAGGGCCTTTCCCTGGCTATCCAGCACTTGATCAATCACACCACCATGCTGATAGTCCCAAACCGACAAAACCTGTTGATCGGCATCGTTATAGAGAATCCCAACATAGTCTGGCGTTTCCGTTGCTAGCGTTATCCCACTCAAATTGTTAAATTGCCGCAGTTGGTTGGAGACATGGGTCTGGGTCTGGGCTCGGTTTTTAAGATTCAAGCTGCCCAGCTGTAGGGCATCAATGTTGATCTGATTGACTAAAGGAGCTGTCTTGAGGTGATCGGTCAATTTCTGTTCGATGCGGGCTGTTACCTCATTGCGCAGTTGCCCAGCCAGCTCGTTGACGGCTCTTTGGCCATTGCGGAGTGAGATCCAGCCCGTTAAGCCCACCACTGCAAAGATTTGAAGCACAAAAGGAACCACTAGCAGAAACCGTAGTGGAATCTTGCGGATATAAAATCCACGATCGTCAGCCATGTAAATAGGAGCCTGTTCAGAATGACCCGATGAGGATGGTGAAATGTGAGCGCTAAAGCATAGCCTGACAATTCCAGCATCTCGGAAAAACTGTACCTGGCTCAACTTTGCCTTATCGAGGGAACTGAAATGACCCGGGGAAAAACTGGTCTTAAACTGATTGCAGTAGAGCCACTAACCTGACCATGATTGCAACTTTTGAATAGTTGCGCCCCTTAACAATTGCCAATCTAGATTGATCAAGGTAACAAATCACTCCAACATGAGGAGAATTTTGATCGCAATTTCACTAGCTCAAGATTAGCAAAATTTGGTGGAAAAGTTGGGTAATCAGGCTTGCCCCTGCTGCCAATCCTGTTGAAGATGGTTGCCCCACTGAACTGCAAGCGCTAGATCGGTAAAGGGAATGGTGACTGCTTCAGACGACTGCATTTGGAACTCTAAAGCGACTGATGTAGCGGACTCAGGGGGATGATCGAGGGTGACGGTTTGATCGCCCAGTCGGAGCCGAATCGCTTGAACTTGTCGTAGCGAAAGGGTTCGCAGATCGATCGGTCCTTTCCGGGTGGGTTTTCCCCAAGTTAATTCCAGGCCTTTTTGGCCTAACACGGCGTAGATATCGTATTTAGCATGATCAAATTGCTGTGCCCATGCCCGGTAAGCTTCTAGCTTTTGATATTCGTTCCAGCCTGCCCAAGCTAGCCAGCAAAAGACTGCCAGCAGCGGCAACCACAATAAACCTCTAACCATCTTGTTTGCTTAAAAAGTCTGTGTACCTGATTAGAATTCACTTTTATCGCACTCTAATTGCACTCTACTGCCTAGCAGCAAAAATTAAATAAAACTTGTGATTTTGCCAGCTTCCTCAGTGCCATGGAGTATTTAAAAGGGATAAATCGATTGAATCTAGATGGTTTTTCCCTCTTTTGCCAATGATTTTGTTCATCGATTTTTATCTATATAGCTGATTCTTTTCAGCCTAACGATAGATTTTCTTCCTTTCCACTTTATCCCCCTAGGGGGGATGCTAGGCTATTAGGTAAATTAATTTGGCTTCTGTTCTCGACGTAGCTTGATTGCTGCGGAAATTCACTCGTCATGAGGTGCTCAGCGTGGTTGCCACCCCCGAAAAACTCCAAGATACTCTCTCCAATAGTCCAGCGTCTGATCGCGTCGCAGTCCTGCTGATGGGCTATGGTGAGGTTGAAAGCTATGAAGATTTTGCCAACTATAACGAACAAGCCCTGAATCTGCTGACGGCTAAGTTTGCACCGGTGCCAACCTGGATCTATCCAAGTTTGGCCAAATTGCTAGCCATATTTGATCTGCACGAATGGCAACACCAGCATGGCAATTTCATCTCGCCGCACAATGCCATTTTTGAGCGGCAGCGAGCAGGTATTGAACAGCATTTGCAGGAAAGATGGGGCGATCGGGTCCAGGTCTTCAAAGCCTTTAACTTTTGTGCGCCCTTCTTGCCTAAACAGGTCTTGGCCGAGATTCAGGCAGCGGGTTTCGACAAAATTTTGATTTATCCGCTGCTAGTTGTCGATTCGATTTTCACCAGCGGCATTGCAGTTGAGCAGGTCAATTTGGCGCTTGCAGCTACCGCAAATGATGCTGAGCATTGGGTGAAAGGAATTCGCTATATTCCATCGTTTTACGATCGCCCGGACTATCTCGATCTGTTGGCAAATCTGGTGGAAACCAAGATTGCGGCAGAATTGGCATCAACTCACTTGCCTTCTCAGATTGGCATTGTGTTGATGAACCATGGTTGTCCTCATAAAGCTAAGGGCTTTACCTCAGGGATTGATGAAAGCCAATTGCTCTATGAGCGGGTGCGTGAGCGGTTAATTCATCGTTATCCGCTGATTTCGATCGGCTGGTTGAACCATCAAACGCCTCTGATCGAGTGGACGCAGCCCAATGTTGAACTGGCGGCTAAGAATTTAATGGATTTGGGCGCAACAGCTTTGATCCTCATGCCGATCGGCTTTGCGACCGAAAATCATGAAACCTTGCTGGATGTCGATCACATCATTCATGCCCTGCAACGCAAACGGCCTCAGGTGACCTTTGTGCAAATGCCCTGTGTCAACGATCACCCAGAATTTTTACAAATGGCAGCTCGATGGGCTGATTCTCAAATTGGAGCGCTCCTATCTGAGCAAGCTCTATCTGTAAATCCTGGCCTTGCAACAGTTTCATCTGGGCATCATCACGATCATCACCATGGTCATACGCACGATCACGGGCACCACGGGCACCATCATGACCATCATCATCCGCATCATTCTGGACATGATCATCATGACCATACAGGTCATTAAGATATTCATTCCTATCCCCCGGCTTGAGAGTTGGATTGAATGTATCTCTAGCTCTAATATCTCTAGCTCTATTTGAGGCATCGCTCTGGCTCAATCTTTAGAGCTCAGCCCCTTCTAAGTTTCGATCGATCGTTTTTTAGGGGGATGAGTTTTAGGATTGAGTCTTTTATTTGAGTGTTTTGTACATCTGCTGCTCAAACTAAACCCGATCGCAAGGCAGTCACTGCGGCTTGGACTCGATCATCCACGGCCAGTTTTTCCATAATCGATCGAACATGGCATTTCACCGTACTCAGACTCAAATAAAGCATGGCAGCAATTTCGGGATTGCTCTTGCCATCCACAATCAATTTGAGGACATCGAGTTCCCGGTTCGAGAGGCGATCTTTCCCAGTGGCAACTGGCTTCAGATGGTTGAGCACCCGTCTGGCAATTTGTGGATCGAGGTAAACGGCTCCTGCCTGAGCTGAAGTAATAGCGATTTCCAGTTGTTCTAAACGGGTGCCTTTAATGCAGTAGGCATCTGCGCCACTGGATAGGGCTGCCATCATTTCGTGATCGGCAGTATGAGAGGTAAGCATCACAATGCGAACTTGGGGCAATTCGGCTCGAATCCGCTGCGTGGCAGCAATACCGTCCAGCTGCGGTAACCCAATGTCCATCAATACTAAATCAGGCTGAAGTTGCAGGGCTGCTTCAACGCCAGCATAACCATCGGTGGCCTGTCCAATGATTGCAAATTGGGGAAAATCTTCAAAAAATTGCTCTAACCCAAGCTGCATGACCGGATCATCTTCAACCAATAAGATGCGCAAGGCTGATGTCTGATGGGGGTCTGGAATGGGGTGGAGCACATCAGAAGCACTGTCAGGCGGCTGCGGTTCTGAAATGGATTCAGTCAACACAATTATTCCTCCATGCCTGCATGAAGCCTCATCGATCGCAGAGGCAGCAATGAGTAATACAAATGTTACAAGGGGGGTTCCAATCTAGCTTCACCCAACTGGTCAGTTTCGTTTGAACGAGATCAGGTTCGGAAATGACTAGCTGATTTAACCAATCGGGTGAGGTGCAAGTTTGTTGGCGATTGCTAGAGTGAAGCTCAAATGCTCCATCGTTTCACGGTTTTAACAAGGTGAGGGGAGGCAATCTCCTTTCACCTTTTGCCTGTTCTTTCAGGTCTGTTCTTTCCGTCAGGTGATTGTGATTCGCTTGGAACTGACGAGCATTACGTCTTCGCACAGACGGGGTAGATTTTGGCCCAGATGAAAGGTATGGCTGCACAAACCAAAGCTTGGAATTCGATCGTCAAACTGTGGCATTCGATCGTCCTGTTTTGGCAAAAGCAAGGGGTGTTGAGGCAGCAGTCATCCGAGTCGGCAGATTATCTCGCTTGGCAAAATCGTTTCCTGGCGAATCGCTTGCGGCTTTGTTTGTGGGTGGCGGTACCCTGCTTCATCACGATTGTCATGGTGACCAGCTATGAACTCTTCATTGACCCTCAGCGCTTCAATGCAGAAATTCTCAAGCATTTTGGCAATCCCAATTTGGCCGATCGGGTACGGCATTTGGTGGTGATTAGTAATGTTGTGATTGGTTCGCTGCTGGCCAGTTGCTTATTGCTGCGACAGACTCAATGGGGACAGCGCCATCCTGCCGTTCTGTTTTTGGGATTCTCTTGGTCCATGACGCTGGTTCCTCAAATCATTGGCACTCACTTTCGCTTACCGGAAGCGGGGGGAGGTGGAATCTGGTTTCTGGTTTTCTTGGCGCAGGCGACCCTGATTCCCGTGCGTTGGCGGCTGCATTTGTTTTCGCAGCTTGGAGCCTTTGTCTATTACGTCGGCGTCAATCCGCTGTTGGGTTTAACCACGATCGAAGGTAAATCGATCTACAACTCCGGCATGTTTATTTACCTGTTCTGGTTCTGCTTTATTTGCGATTTAGCCGTTTACTTATACGAACGATTGCAGCGTGCGGAATTTGAATCTCGTCGAGAACTGCGGGTATTTTTACATTCAATCTCCCATGATTTGAAGACGCCAGTCATGGGGACATCCATCGTCCTGCAAAATTTGCTGAAGAAAACAACGGACGATCGAGTCACGGTGGATAAAACGGTTTTAGAACGGTTGCTGCAAGGGAGCGATCGTCAACTTTCTTTGATCAATGCCCTTTTGGAAGCCCATGAGGCAGAAGTCCACGAGTTAGTGCTGCATCGTCAGTCTGTGCAGCTCAGTGAACTGGTAAATGCCGTGCTGACCGACCTAAAGCCAACGCTGATTAAAAATCAAATTACGGTTGACAACCAGATTGGCGATCGTCTGCCTGCCTTAAATGCCGATCCAACTCAGCTCTGGCGTGTGTATAGCAACTTGATCACGAATGCGATTAAACACAACCCTCATGGCATCACCGTGATCTTAGGAGCCGAAGTCAAAGGCAACTGGCTCCACTGCTTTGTGCAAGATAATGGCCTTGGCATTCCATCCCATCAGCGAGAAAGACTATTTGAACTCTATGCTCGCGGCAGTCGGGCTCGTTATATGCCGGGATTAGGACTGGGGCTGTATCTTTGTCGCCAAATTGTTGCGGCCCATGGCGGCGAGATTTATGTCACCAGTGCTCCGCAGTTAGGAACCACATTCTGGTTCACCTTGCCGCTGATTCGAGATTGAGACCTTGAACTGCATTTTGTAACTGAGTCTTGAACTGAGCCTTTAGCTGAGGCTTTCCCCGGTCTGCTCCTAACCGTCTTATCCTGGAAATATCGCACTGATCGGAATACAGTCATGCTCAGGCAGTGTTCTCAGGCAGCATACCAGGCAGTATCGCCTTGCTTGAACAGGTCTGAGCCACCGATCGCGATCGACCTTGGCAGTTCAGCTCTAATCAGGAACTATGACCATTTCATCAGATGTGATTCGGCAAAGTGATTTACTGCATCAGCTCGTGCTCGATCGCAATACGCTGGAAGAGTTGGGCCGGGTCGAAGTGCTATGGATGTATCCGCCCGCCCATCGGGTTTTGGGTTTCATTTGCAAGTCTGGTTTTTTGGGCAATCAGAAATCGGCATTTCAGCTCAAACATATTGACGCGCTCGGCATAAACGGACTGATGATGAGCGCTCGCCCTGAAAAGACAACGGTCGATCGAGTCCGGCGATTGGAATCTTTGATCGACTACGAAGTTTGGAGCGACGAGGGCAATCGGGTTGGCAAAATCACAGACTGTCTGCTCAATTGGCGAACGGGTGAAATCACAGCCTATTTGCTGGTGTCTGCAGGCTGGGCTAGCGTAATTGGCGAAGTCTATCAACTGCCGCCCGATCAAATCTTGAGCTTTGGGAATCGACGAATCTTAGTCGCAGAGGCAGCAATTTCTGATTTTGCGCTTTATCAACCTGGGATCTCTCAGAAAATTTCCCAGGCCAGTGAATTCTTAAAAGAGGAAGCCGCGCAGGAATGGGCTGTGATCGCTCAACGAGCCGAGGAGACAACCGAACAAGCCAAAGAGCAGTTGCAGCAGTTAACGGATCAAGCTAAAGTGCAGGCCCAGCGTTTGTCACGCCAGATGAAAGCCAGGACGCAGGTCTGGTTCGAGCAAGCCAGGGAGAAAACTCAAATTCTTGCAGAACAAATGGAAGAGCAATTTGAGAACCTGAGTCAGCCAGAAGAAGATCACTTCGAGTCATCCTCGTTTGACGCTGATGACTGGTTTGATTTCGACTTAGATGAAGAGCCAGTCAGTTCTGTCGAACAAACGCACCCACAACCGCGATCGACCCATTCCCAATCTGCTTCGGTCGCTGTCAAATCTGTCCCCAGTGAACCTGCGACTCGTGAACCTGCGACTCGTGAACCTGCGACTCGTGAACCTGCGACTCGTGAACCTGCGACTCGTGAATCAAGGGCTTTCGAGCCGCCGATCGCCAATCCCTTTCCGGCCATCCATGATTTAGAGGATGATCTGGAGGAGGATGCTTGGGCTGATTTCGATTTTGAGGAGGAGCTTCCGCCATCAGGGCCAAATCAACCCACTTCTCCCTATCCAGCCAAGCCTGGATCTGATCAGACCAAGCCTACTATGCCACCTGTGACTTCAGTGCAGCATGAAGACGAGGAGGATGATCTCTGGATCTAGGATGAAAGGATTCAGCATGTACTGCTTCTCTGGCTGAAATCCCTGCATAGTTTCTCCTGCCTGCCCCTATAGCAAGGAAGAGCGCGATGCAAGGAGCACCATCATGCGGGTTCATTGGGGCAAAATGGCAGCAAAATTGAGTGTCTGGCTCGCAACCGAAATTCTGCTTAGCTTGGTAGGACTGGATAATCTGGCGGACTATAGCGAGTTTATCGCTGGTGAATCAGTCCTCTTCGATCGCCCTATGCAAACCATTGTGATCGCAGGGCCTAACCCTAACCTCGATCTCTCCCTAACCGCTCTAACGCTTGCTGCACTAACTTAGGGACTTTTGAAGGACGATCGGCCACAGGAATGCCGGCTTGCTCAAAGGCTAGGCGTTTGCTCTCAGCAGTGCCAATCTCGACCCCAAGCCCTGCTATTTTGGCGGCAATCACAGCTCCGGCATGACCCACAGGCTGACCTTTAGGTAACGTAGACCCAGCAATATAGGCCACGACTGGTTTGTCAATTGCTTCACTGATGTATCGGGCTGCCATTTCTTCGCTCTCCCCGCCAATTTCGCCAATCAGCACAATTGCTTCTGTACGATCATCTTCTTCGAGAATCTGGAGCCACTGCTGTAAGGATGAACCTAAGATCTGATCGCCCCCGATGCCCACGGCAATCGACTGACCAATCCCAGCCCTGGTTAACTCCAACGCAACTTCATAGGTCAGGGTGCCGCTCCGGCTAATCAATCCAACTGAACCGGGCTGATAACAATAGGCAGGATGGGTGCCTAATAGAATTTGCCCAGGCACAATAATGCCAGGACTGTTGGGGCCAACGATCAGCGTTTCGGTGGTTTCTGCCTCTCGCAACAGCTTCACCATATCTAAGGGAGGCACACCCTCAGTCACAATAATGAGCTGACGAATTTCAGCCGCAATCGCTTCTAAGGCGGCATCTAAAACCTCGTAAGGTGGCACAAAAAAGACGGCTGCATCGATCGCTCCCACAACTTCCACAGCTTGCTCAATCAGATCAAAGACCGGAATTCCTTCGATCGTTTGTCCCCCATAGCCTGGGCTTACCCCTGCCACAATCGGAGTAGGGTAGGCTACCATTTTGGGCACATAAAGAGCTCCTAGCGGCTCCGCAATGCCATAGACTAGGATCTTTTGATAGCAAGCAAAATTCATCTAACCGTACCCGATCGTTTCACTCCAGATTCTATTTACCTCAGATGCTATGCAGAGGCTAACATCAGCGAAGCTGACCGCTTGCCGGTGACATTGGCATTTTCGGTCACTAAAGCCATTGTGTGAGCGATCGCCTCGTCTGTTGATTCAAATACGGGCACATCGATCGCTGCCAGTAAGTTACGGGCGGCATGGAACTGATCGCCAACTAACCGGACCACCAGTGGCGGCACCTGACGATTCACAGCCTGCCATTTGAGGAAAGCTGCTATCGCCTCTGCAACTTGCAAGCAGGAAGCAACACCGCCCAAAATATTGATCACAATCACTTTCACCCCTTTCGTCTGGGTGATCAGATCCAGCCCTTGCTTCAGACGCTCTTGCAGCACATTCGGCGGACAACAGTGACGATAATCTCCGCCTAAGTCTACAAAGTTGGCCGGTTTTCCCTTGGCCTTCTGGAGTAGATCGAGGGTGGCCATGGTCAGACCTGCTCCGCTACATAAAACACCAATATCGCCTTCTAGCTCAACAATGTTTACCCCGCAAGCGATCGGGTTGGGGTTGGGTTGATTTGGGATTGCTGCCACCAATGCGGCCAAGCTGGGTTGTCGCCCCAATGCTGCATCATTTACAGTGACCTTGCCATCTAATGCCATCAACTCTTCGTTAGCACTGACAGCGAGAGGATTGATTTCGACTAAATCTAGATCGCGATCGACGAGCAGGCGATACATCTTCTCAATCACTGCACTGACCGAAGCAATCAGCTTGCCTTGCAACCCCATCTTCAGGGCCAAACGGCGAGCATAAAATGGCGAGAATTCCTGATCAACGATCACTTGCCGCATGTGCTGCAGATGGGCTTCTACTTCGATGCCGCCATACTGTGACCCCAGCAATACGGGACAACGAGTCGCACTATCTAAAGTAACTGCCAAATAGAATTCCCGATCGGGATTGTATTTCGCTTCAGCTAGCAAAACCTTAGGGTATTTGCCCAAAATAGGCAGATGAAAAATGGCTTGGGCTGCTGCAATGGCATCGATCGTATTTTCTGCAAAGCGAATGCCACCCACTTTACCGCGTGCCCCGATATAGACTTGCGATTTCAGCACGATTGGAAAAGGAATTCGCAATCCCTTTAGATCGGTGGGGCGATCGATCCGTTGAGAAGGCAGGACTGGAATGCCCATTTGACGAAATAATTCCTTAGCTTGATATTCGAGCAAGTCCATCAGTTTTAATCCAAAAAGAGCAAATAAGGACAGAGATTCAGGAAACTTTAATAGAGTAACTATTTTAGTTAATAGAAAATTAAAGAGCACTTTTTTGAGCGTACCCAGTATCTGAAATTGGAGATGCAACAAAAGCTGCATTTTCCGAAAAAAGTTGAAGAAACTTGGAAGTATTTTGCTGATACATCTGTTAGGAGAACTACACTGTCCCAAGATAATTCATCAGCAAAGGCAAAAGTCCTATCCAGGGAGCGAAGCACACCCATAGGCTATTGAATTAGCAACTCAAATCGGCATGAATAATTAGACCGATCGGCCTGCTGATCCATCAACTATATTGCGACTTCTGTCGATACTCCTCACACTGCGTACTTTTCAGCAATATTAGCTAATTCTAGCGACCATTCAAATAACCAAAAATCAGGAACACCAGCATGCTGTTGAAAAGCCCAAAGGTTCCATCATCAGACTGTTCCATGTACAGAACATCAGAATTACTAATTCAAACTATTGAAACTTAAAAAGTTCGAATCAGCTTTTACCTACCTGTACCAGTCGTTATGACTCAGATGTTTGCACAGCTAATAGATGAACACTACCACTGCTCACCGAGTTCGTCAACCAAGTCAAGAGATGCAGATTCCGGAGGTTCCGGCTCAGGAACTGGCAGCTTGCGATCGCTCTATTGAATTGAGTGTTGCGCTTTGCAAACGGAAATTGAGCACCCGTTTAAGCTAGTAGAAGGGGAACATATTGTTCAAACGTGAGGTAATTCTATGGAAATCGGTGTGCCGAAAGAAACAAAAGACCAAGAGTTTCGAGTGGGACTGAGTCCCAGCAGCGTTCGGAGCTTATGCGATTCCGGCCATGCAGTTTTTGTAGAAACCGAAGCGGGTTTAGGTGCTGGCTTTACAGATGAAGACTACTTTCAGGCCGGGGCAAAAATTGTCACCACTGCCGAGGCGGCCTGGAACCGGACATTGGTGATTAAAGTAAAGGAACCCCTGGCGGCGGAGTATCCATTTCTGCAAAAAGAACAAATTTTATTTACCTACCTGCACCTGGCTGCCGATCGACCGTTAACTGAACATTTAATTGATTCTGGAACAACAGCCATTGCTTATGAAACCGTTGAGTTAGCGAACCGTAGCCTGCCGTTGCTCACGCCCATGAGTATTATTGCCGGACGCCTATCTGTGCAATTTGGAGCTCGCTATTTGGAGCGGCAGCAAGGAGGCCGAGGGGTATTGCTGGGCGGAGTTCCCGGAGTGCAGCCCGGTCGAGTCGTAATTTTAGGCGGCGGGGTGGTTGGAACGGAAGCTGCCAAGATGGCCATTGGTTTAGGTGCGCAGGTGCAAATTCTGGACATCAACCTGGATCGATTGGCCTATCTGGAAACTCTGTTTGGTTCGCGCGTGGAGCTGCTCTACAGCAATGCCTTTCAAATTGAGCGGGTTGTTCCCGAAGCAGATTTATTAATTGGAGCAGTGCTTGTGCCGGGACGCCGTGCCCCGATTCTGGTCGGACGATCGCTCGTCGAAAAAATGCGGCCCGGTTCAGTCATTGTGGATGTGGCGGTTGATCAGGGTGGCTGCATTGAAACCCTGCGTCCAACTTCTCATACCAATCCGACTTATGTTGAGGCTGGAGTAGTTCATTATGGGGTGCCGAATATGCCTGGTTCAGTCCCCTGGACTGCCACTCAAGCTTTAAATAACAGCACGTTTCCCTATGTGTTGAAATTAGCCAACCAGGGGCTTGAGGCTTTAGCAAGCGATCCAGCCCTTGCGCAAGGCTTGAATGTGCGGAACTGCCAGTTAGTCCATCCAGCAGTACGTGAAGTGTTTGCCGATCTTGCCGTGTGATCTTCATCACTCTTTTAAGATTACGAACTGTATTTTTAAATACATTTCTTGAAGTGTATGGCAACAATAGAACAGGAAAGCACCGCAAAATTGCCAAACTGCCTTCCAGATCGATGCCTCATCGTTAACGGAGAGAATGAAACTTATGCAACAAGTTAATCCTGTTCCAGTTCCCCAAACACCCCAAGAACTCGATCGAGCGATTCAACAATATCGCAACAGCAATTGGCAGGGGCAAGAGCTGTTTTTACATTGGCAGGCGATTCGGCTCTCTTCTCTGGCCCAATCCAACGCTGATGTCATCGGCGATCAGGTTCCTGGAGAAGATAGCTACTAGAAAATAGCGTCGTTTATGAGCCGTTTGCAGGTTTTGCTGGCGGCTTGTATTTCTATTGCTGAGGTGACTTTATTTCTCAGGTTGCTCTGCCTGTACGTGAAAGGTGCGATACCATAGGCTTGAGAATGCCTACGAGTTGTCATTCCTTCATTGCACGTTGAGCGGAGTTTGCTATGGGAATTTTCGATCGACTAGGACGCATCATCCGTGCGAACCTCAACAGTCTGGTGAATCAGGCTGAAGATCCAGAAAAAATCCTGGAGCAGACTGTGCTGGACATGCAAGAAGACTTGATTAAGTTGCGGCAGGCCGTGGCTCAGGCGATCGCGACACAAAAGCGCACAGAGCGGCAATGTTCTCAAGCGCAAACTAATGCGGAGGAATGGTATCGTCGGGCGGAACTGGCGCTGCAAAAGGGTGATGAAGCGCTAGCTCGGGAAGCTTTGAGTCGCCGTAAAGCGTTTTCAGACACCGCCCAAGCCCTCCAAACGCAAATTGACCAGCAAAGTAGCATTGTCGCCAAGCTGAAGGAAAACATGCGGACTTTGGAAAGCAAATTGTCTGAAGCCAAAACCAAGAAAGATATGTACATCGCACGGGCGCGATCGGCCCAGGCCTCGCAGCGATTGAATGAAATGCTGGGCAATGTGGGAACCCGCGATGCAATGGCTGCCTTTGAACGGATGGAAGATAAGGTGCTGCGCATGGAAGCCCAGGCTGAAGCTGTGGCTGAACTGAATGTAGGGAGCGATCTCGATCGCCGTTTCAAAGCTCTGGAAAGCAATAGTAATGTAGATGCAGATTTGGCTGCGCTGAAAGCTCAGTTGGCAGGCACTTCTCCCATGGCCAATTTGCCCGCAGGCCAAAAACAGGCAGCAGATGCGGCGATCGATGCTGATCTGGCAGAGTTGCGATCCCATTTAGAAGAAGCGGGATAACGCTTGGTATAATACCAATGAGCTTCAGCCTTTTTGATAGAGCTGACAGAGTTCGATCGCTCTAGTCTGCAAAGCTTCCAGCGGATCAGCGCCAAATTTGAGGCTAAATTCTAGCTCCATTAGAATCGGTAATGTCTGCAGAAATGCATCCAACCGAATTGGCTTAACTTCCTGTTTTAAGAAATAGATTTGCTTAGGGTTATTCACCTCAGCCCGTCGAGCAATTTCGCGATCGTCCCGTTCTCCCGCCTCTAGCATCAGTTTGACCCATAATCTGGTGCGAAAATAGGTGACAAGGGTGGACACAATCCGCAGCGCAGGCTCATTGCGGCGTAACAGATCGCCAATTAAGCTCAGGGCTTTGCCAGTATCTGATTGGATAATCACCTTGGCCAGTTCAAAACTGCTTTGGGTTGAGGTGGTGATGAGTTGAGACACGATCGTTTCATCGATCGGCCCAGATTTGCTGCCGCTAAATAGTTTGAGCTTCTCCAACTCGGTGTAGAGCTGCCGCGACTGATTCCCCACCGATTCCACTAACAGCTGAACGGCAGCCGGAGTGAGTTTGACGCCAACGTCCTGCGCGGCTCGCCGTACTTGTTGCGCCAGCTGATCGGTATTCCAGGGAGAAATCAGGCTGAATTCTTGAATATCAGCATGTTTTTGCAGCAGCTTAGTGGATTTCAGCCGCCCATCTGGTTTGCTAGTTGTTGTGAGTAACAGGACTGTTTCCTCTGGTAGGTTTGGTAAGGTCCGCTCCAGTTCGATCAACAGGTCTTCTGGACAGCGTTGGCAGACCGTAGTATCCGCTAACCAAACTAAGCGCTTGCCCATGCCAAACGGAGCCGTCATTGCCAAATTCAATCCCTGCGTGATGGCATCAGGTTGTTCTGGCGTAATTTTGCTGTAGTTGAAATCGATCCAGCTTGGATCTAGATGGGCATCGCGCAGGGCAGCCACCGCTCGCGACATGGCGAAATCATCTTCGCCCCAATAGAGATAAATTGACATGGCAGCTTATCCTTAACCGATCGCCCGTTGCACCGCATCAGCAATTGCATTCCATGAGAAGCTATGACAGTAAGCTATGACAGTTTGCCGCTTCCCATCAAATACAGTAGCGCCATGCGAACTGCAACCCCACTCGTGACCTGTTGAGAAATCAAGCTAAATTTTGGATCATCCATCAGCTCCGAGCTAATTTCCACACCCCGATTTACCGGACCTGGATGCAGCACTTTCACCGTTGGATTACACCACTTTAGACGATTGTGAGTCAACCCAAATTGCTGATGATATTCGCGCAGGCTGGGCAACAGGTGCTGAGTCATGCGCTCTCGCTGGAGCCGCAACGTCATCACAAAATCGGCAGCTTCCAGGGCTGGCTGGAGCGACCAATGCAAAAAGAGTTTGCGATCGATGCCATTGATTGAGGAATCTGGGGATGAGACAAAATCTGCAAACAATTTCGGCAACAGGGTTGGGGGTCCGGCTAAATGCACTTCTGCACCGCTGGCCGTCAGGCTCCAAATATTCGATCGGGCCACCCTGGAATGCAGAATATCGCCAACGATCGCAATTTTTTTGCCTGCCAGCAGCGATAGGGCCGGTTTTTCAGGATTGAGCAACATACAGAGGGTGAACAGGTCTAGCAACGCCTGGGATGGATGTTCATGCTGACCATCTCCGGCATTGAAAACGCCCACTCGCGACTGCAACCGATCCATCTCATTGGCGATCGCTAACGGCACACCTGCTTCCCGATGCCGCACCACCATAATATCGGTGCCCATAGCCAGATAGGTTTTTGCCGTGTCCAGAATGGTTTCTCCTTTGGTCAGAGAGGAGGTTCCTGGCGCAAAGTTTAACGTATCAGCAGACAGGCGCTTAGCAGCCAACTCGAAACTGCTGCGGGTGCGGGTTGAGGGTTCAAAAAACAAATTTGCAATGACTTGGCCTTGCAGTGCAGGCACTTTTTTGGTGCGGCGTGACAGCACCTCCTGGAAACTGGCTGCCGTTTGCAGCACTGTATCGTATTCTTCAGGCTGAAAATCCGCCAGGGAGATAATATGACGCCTCGACCAAGAGGGATTAGCCATGCGATCGCCTACCGTCTTTTCGTAAACAGACTAAATAGTCCGCTGTTTGTTGATTTGCTTGTCTTCTTAGCTTCTTCCAAATTCAAATGCTCTGAATATTGCAAGGCTAGCGGATCCTTTGGATTAAACTTCAGCGCTTGACGGAAATGGACCTTCGCCATCCCGCTCAAATTTTGCATCAAATATGCTTTGGCAAGCAAGGAGTGGTATTCCCCCCGATGGGGTTCTAAACGAATTGCATCGCGCAGTTCCGCCACGACCTGCACCCAGTTTGACTTTTTGGCATATTCTTGAGCCCGGTAGTAATGTCGCTGAGCATAATTGACCGCGACTTCGGTGGTTTCACTGGAATTTGCAGAGAATTGAACCGGCTTAGCTTTGGGAGCAGCAACAATGCCAGTCCGTTTTTCCCGAATCATCGGGTCGCCCATCTTCAGGTAGAGATAGGTCAGGTTTAAGTCTGCAAGCTGCTTGGTAACAGACTCAAATTGCTCGAATTCTTGATACTGCGTTTCACCCAATTCCGCAACAGACTGCTCATAGAAAATATCGATGCCATGGATGGGTGACTTTAAGAGCTGCTGAGCGATCGGGCCAGTAGGAGCAAAACTACCATCCCGGTTGAGTTGGCGAATTCTAATGCGCAACAATGCCATCGCATCTGCCCGTTCTTTTTCTTGCTTAAGCTGCTGATAAGCGGGGTTGACTAACCGGGCAAACAGCTGGGTTGCCAATGCTTTCGTGGCTGGATCAGCCGCTGCGAGGCTGTCGGGATGCAATAACTTCGCAATATTACGGTAGCGCTTGAGAACCCGGCGTTCATCCGCAGCCACCGAGAGACCCAACACCGCGTATGGATCGGTAAGCTGATTCAACCAGTCTGGAGAGAAAAGAATCTGTGACATGGAAGGGCGGCGTAGGTATCTAGTAGATATCAGTATACAGAAGTCTTATGCCTGAACAAGGGCTGAGACCCCCTCTGTTCAGCAGCAATTTTTTGAGGAGCGAAATCGCATTGAACCAATGAGAACTGATGGGATTGGATCGGCTAATTTCCTTGCTGAGATCAGACGCAATGCTTACTAAATCTTGTTTTAGAGATCCTCTTAACCCTAGCGCAATCCTCCTGGCACCGAGGCAAAAACAGTGATAAACGTTACTTGAATGCTCCCTTTTGTCTCGATATTTTCTGACAGAAAGGGCAGAATCTCTTTGCTGCACTCCGTAATTCAGCTGAGAGGGTGCAATTCGAATAGCGCAATTGCATGGACTCGATACAATAAGGCAACCGATCGCTCCAGTGCGACCAATTGACCTGTGGTTTGTGGATGACAGCATGTTGAATCAACCCAAAAATCGAAGAGTAGCGGCTGCTTTAGCCTTTGCTGGGGTTTTGCTGCCAGGCTTGCATAAGTTTTATTTAGGACAACCCAAGTGGGGAGTAGCCTATCTTTTGCTGGGCTGGACGCCTGTTTCAAAAATTGCCAGCGCGATCGAAGGATTTTGGTATCTGTTTCAAGATCGAGACGAGTTCGATCGCAATTTCAATGGGGGGATGACCACAAATTCCGTGAATCCTCTGGAATTGGCCCACACTGGGTTAACTGCCTCTGAACCGTCTTCCATTCCAGCAGCTCCCCCCAGCCCTGTCAGCCAGGTCAGTACGATCGCTGAAGCGGTGCGGCAGATTGAGCAGCTCCGGCAGGATGGCTTGATTTCGGAATATGAATTCGAACAGAAGCGACGTCAACTGCTTGATCGAATTGGGTAGGGAAGCTGAAATGGGAGTAGCAGACTGGTTTCATTCGCCGCAACAACCTTCCTTACGCCAGCGACTCCAGGATCCCTATTATCGGTTTCGATCGCTGGAGGAAGTACAGTTAGCAGCCGCACAGGGAATTCGACTAGATGTGAATCGCGCCAGCGTCGATGATTGGTTGCGGTTGCCGGGACTCTCGATCCATCAGGCTAGACTGTTGGTAGATTTAAACCGATCGGGCGTTGCCTTTCATTGTTTAGAAGATATTGCAGCAGCGCTTGACTTGCCAGTTCAACGATTGCAGCCGATCGCGCCTGTCCTACAATTTTGCTATTACGACTCTGATGGATTAGAGGCATTGCCGCAAATTAACCCCAATCTTGCCTCTTTTGAACAACTCTTGCAGCTTCCAGGGATGCAGATTCAGCTAGCCCAATTGCTGTTGCACGATCGTCAACAACGCGGCCAGTTCCGCAATCTCGTTGAATTCCAGCAGCGGTTACAACTTCCAGGCTCAGTCATTGCCGATTGGATGCATTATTTGCGATTTCGCTGAATATTTTGCTGAATCGTCAGGTTTGTTGATTGCCTCGCTTAGCCCCCTATTTGCCCCCAGCGATCGAACGGAAAGAACCGAAAAATCGCGCGACCAATGATATTTGGTTGTGGCAGAAATCCCCAGACATGGGAGTCATTACTGTTATTGCGGTTATCACCCATTACAAAAAACTGATCCGTAGGTACCCGCACTGCACGCATATTGTAAGCAGGCGGTTCGGCGATATAAGGCTCCTGGAGTGCTTCTCCATTGCGGTACACCTGGCCATCTTGAACTTGAATGACATCTCCGGGTGTACCAATCACTCGTTTAATAAGGGCTTTGTTGGGCAGGAGACCAAATTGCACTTCAAACTGTTCGGGAGGATTGAACACGATAACATCGCCTTTTTGCGGGGAATGCAGCCGATAGGATACCTTTTCCACGACTAACCGATCGCCCACATGCAGCGTTGGTTCCATTGAATCTGAGGGAATATAGCGAGGTTCAGCAATAAACAGCCGAATCACAATCGCCAGAAAGAGGGCGATCGCCAAAATCTGGAAATTNTNTCTCNGCTGAGATTGCAGCTTTTTCCACCAGGAAGGAGACTCGTCAGAAGTCGTCGGTGCCGGGTTCTGAGGGCTGGGTTCTGAGGTTTGAGGGTTGAGTTTGGAATCAGGGTTAGGGGAATCAGTTGGTGATGGATTAGGTTGAAGGGACATAAAGAATTCACGTAAGATCTGGGTTCAGCCTAGAGACAGGCACTACTCTGATCCTAGGCTCTTTATACTCCATACAACACCTAAAACAATCTTCCGATTGCAGAATCCTAGAGGTTGTCTAGACAGTGAGTGGGTTTGAGCCAAATCCAAGATGTTGGTTTACTGGAGGTTTTGCCATGACGGAGGATGGAGAAAAGACTTGGTATATCCGTAAGCAGGCAAGTGGCCAATGTCAGATTATTCAAATAACAACAGACGAAGCGGCTTCCCCAGTTCAGGATGACTCAACAGCGGTAGAACAATGGGGTCCATTTGCCAGTCAAGGTGAGGCGATCGCCCGACGGGTCGGCTTAATTCGAGCCGGAAAATGTCTGCCAGCTTGAATTGGTTGGTATCAAAAGATTAGGCTCCCAGAAAAAATCCAGGAACCCAATCGATCCAATTGACTTAACTGTGGAATGAACTACGGGGTTGCTTCAGCTTTAGTGCCCTGTTGCGATTCAGCAATGCGCTGATTTAAGGCTTCTAGCGCCTTCACATATTGCAGATCGCCGGACGTGCCAATTTTGTTGCTCGCGCCAAAGAGCTCCTGCCGCTGGTCATCGGTTAAATCCACAACGAGGTCGGGCTGAATCCCCGCATGGTTAATGTCTCGGCCACTGGGTGTCAGATATTTAGCCACGGTCACCGCTAACCCTGAACCATCGCCCAGACCCCGTACCGACTGCACCAAACCTTTGCCAAACGTTTTACTACCGATTAAAATTGCTCGCTTGTCATCCTGTAATGCCCCAGAAAGAATTTCGCTGGCACTGGCGGAGCCTCCATCAACCAGCACTACAAGCGGCTTATCGGTAATGGCAGTTCCATTGGCTGTTTCCTGTTCAGAAATGCCCTGGCGATCGACTGTGGAGACAATCACGCCTTCATCGATCCACATGCGGGCAATATCCACACTGGCGTAGAGTAAGCCACCTGGATTAATCCGCAGGTCGAGTACATAGCCCTGAACTTGTTGGGATTCCAGATCCTCAATGGCCGATCGCATTTCATCAGCGGCGTTAGCACTGAACTGAGTGAGTCGGATGTAGCCCACCTTCTCGCCTTGACCACCTTGCTGCACGCTATAGCGAACCGGATGCAATTCAATTCGAGCGCGTCGCAGATCAAAATCCATTTCTCGTCCGCTGCGGCGAATCGTCAGTTTGACACTGGAACCTTCTGGACCTCGAATCAAGTTGACGGCTGCATTAGTATCCATGCCTTCGGTGCTTTGACCGTCGATCTTGACGATCACATCGCGAGCCATGATGCCTGCTTCAAACGCCGGGGTATCTTCGATCGGAGACACCACGATCAGCTCTTTGGTCTTCTCATCTTGGGCTAACTGAATCCCTACCCCGGTGAGTTCACCAGAGGTATCAATCTGCATGTTCTTGAATTCTTGCGGATCCATAAACCGCGTGTAGGGGTCATTGAGTTTCCCTAACATCTCGCGGATGGCGTCGTAAGCTTGCTCTCGGTCGGTGTAGGCTCGCCCCAGGTACTCTTGCCGAACGGCTCTCCAGTCGTTTTGATTAAAGGTGGCATCGACATAGTTGCGATCGATCAACTGCCACACTTCATCAATCAGCTCTTTGGGACTTTCCTGGAAAAAGGCCTGCCCTTGAGAGAGATGTATTCCTGCACCTGTCACGGTCACGGCGGTCACGGCTGCTGCTGTCGCACCAATGAGAAGCCCACGTTTTGAAATTGCCATAAGCGAAATTGAACCGAGAGGAATAGACTGCAAGGAGAGTACGCTCAATCTAACACAGGCTAGCAAAGACGGGAGTGATCAAAATGCCTTGAATCATGCCGCTAGGAGAGCGTCTCAGGAATGAAGGGGAATTCCAAAAATCAAAAAATATTAAGATGCTAGCGCTGAGTTCAAACCAGCGAATGCTCAGATAATAGACGGTTTTAAGGTAGGTTTGCTTCAGCCGATCGGCTATTCTCGACTCACCCTGAATCTAAGCTTGACCTCCTACATCTGGAGGCGGCGATCCATATTTTAGGGAATGTCAGGCACCTCTATTTTGGATCGATCCACTTACCATCCGATTTGATTAAGTTAATCAGTTCTTGTACGCCTTGGTCCTCCGGGACTTTCTTGATTTCTTCGCGGCCTCGATAGAGCGAAATGTAACCAGCCTGCTTGCCCACATACCCATAGTCCGCGTCTGCCATTTCACCTGGACCGTTGACGATGCAGCCCATCACGGCAATATTCAAACCTGTCAAGTGGCTGGTCGCTTCCCGGACTTTATGCAGCACTTCTTCCAGGTTAAACAAAGTACGTCCGCAGGAAGGGCAGGCAACATATTCCACCATCGTGCGGCGCAGCCCCAATGCTTGCAAAATGCCATAGCAGACCGGAATTTCTTTCTCAGGTGCCTCAGTCAGGGAAACGCGGATCGTGTCCCCAATCCCCTCGGCTAACAATGTTCCAATTCCAGCAGTAGACTTGATGCGGCCATACTCACCATCACCCGCTTCCGTGACCCCCAAATGCAGCGGATAATCCATGCCCAGCTCTGCCATGCGTTGCACCATGAGTCGATTCGCAGCAACCATCACGGGCACTTTCGAGGCTTTTAGCGAGAGTTCAATATTGTAAAAGTTGAGATCTTCGCAAATCCGGATGAACTCCAGCGCCGATTCCACCATGCCTTCTGGAGTGTCGCCATAGGTGAACAGCATTCGTTCTGCCAAAGAGCCGTGGTTAACGCCGATCCGCATGGATTTATTCTGATCGCGCAGAGAAATCACGAGTGGCTCCAGCGTTTCGCGGATTTTGTCGCCAATTTCGTTGAACTCGGATTCGGTATACTCGGTGCGGCTGGTATTCGGCTTTTCAAACACATACAGGCCGGGGTTGATCCGCACATTATCGACATAGTTGGCCACCTCCAGGGCAATCTTCATGCCGTTGTGGTGGACATCAGCGACGAGTGGCACGGGCTGATAGGTGGTATAGAGTTTGCGACGAATTTCTTCCATTGCCTTTGCATGAGCCATGCTGGGCACGGTCACCCGCACAATTTCGCAGCCAATTTCATGCAGACGCCGGATCGCAGCCACGGAACCTTCGATATCCAGCGTATCCTCATTGATCATTGACTGAACAGCCACCGGATAACCGCCGCCGATCGTAATGCTGCCCACTGGAACGGGTCGGGTTTTGCGACGATGGATCGTACCGTCGGTGGACAGGCAGATTGCAGAGTTGGCAGCCTGAGAAATCACTGGATTGGGAAGAGTTTGCATACCCCGTTCCTTATGCGTTCAATAACTAGAGCTAAATGTGAGAATTAGTCCCACATTCCAGAGTGCCATAAAGGGGGGCGCTTGGGAGAGTTTGGATCCATACATCTCGTTTTGAGTTTTGAAGTTTTGAGTTTTGGTGGGTCAATGAGGAAGCGGCAAAAAAAGGGGAATTGGCATCGAATTTGGGAAACACAATCCTTCCAGTGTGGCTGAAGTAGAAAAGATCACATCTAACCTAAATCAGCAGCCTCCTCCTGCAAATCATGAAGTTTACACAAATAAACTCAGTAAAATTGCGAAAATTTAGTGAACCGAGCAGTAGATTCTGCTGAATGTTCATGTTCTGAAAGTCGTTGCGCAAGGATCTGGTGTCGATGAGGTTTAATCGTTCTAACCCATCACAGAAAGTGGAAGCAGCTGACCCAAAGCGTTCCAAATCAACTATTTCAGAGAATCCCCACTCTCTATCTCAGCATCTGTCCCATTCCCTTGGTCAAGCGATCGTTGAACAAACCCTTCATCCTGGGCGATCGGGACGGGTGAAATTTAAAGCGTCCTGGTGGTCGGCTCGCTGTTTAGAAGAAGTGACGATTCCAGTTGGAGAATGGGTTGATGTTGTCGGGGTGCAAGGCATCACGCTGCTGGTGGAACCGACCGTTTTGTTGAAGGCTTCGCGATCGGGTTTGGCAAAAATTCAGCAAGTTTGGCAGCAAAAAGGCGGGTCGTTAAACCTGGCAAAATCTGCTGTCTCGGATAATGCGGCCATTCGGGTAATGCTGCCGGAAAATGTCACCAGTCCTCATCAAATTCCGCCGGAAACCTGGCAGCGCCTGCTTCAAAGTCAGCCTCTCTATGTCAAAACCTTCAAAACCTGCTGCGAAGTGTTGGGTTTAAACTGGCAAGAAATTGTGGGCGATGAGTCTGGGGGAAATGAGTCTAGAGAAAATGGTGCGGGTCATACGGGACATACTGTATCCCAATCTGGAGAGCCGCCTGCTGTTCCGACAGAATTGCCGCTTGCCGTGCCCGCCATGCCGCCGGAATTCGCGTTTGTTGGGCGCGATCGAGCCATGGCAGATTTAGCCGATCGGACAGCATCAGGCGCTAAAGTGATCACGATTTTGGGAACAGGAGGATTAGGTAAGACCACTTTGGCTCGTCAGTTTTTTAGCCAATCTGATTTTGATTTGGTGCTGGAATGCTGGATGGCAAAAGAGACACGCAACTTGACTGCTGCCGAAGATGTTGTGCACGAATGGCTGCAGCGCTACTTAGGGGAACAACCCGGACGAACCTTCAATGCATCGCTGGAACGACTACGGCATTGTCTCTGTCAGAGTAGTCGTAATGGCAAGCCAATCAGAATTGGGATATTGATCGATAATTTGGAACCTGCGCTCGATCGCCAAGGCAAACTGATTCCAGGACACCGTCAATATGCCGCATTGCTAGAAGTGCTGGCAGATCCGAGGGTGCGATCGGTAACTTTGGTAACCAGCCGGGAGCCTTTACATGAGCTAAATTTGACGGTTCAGCCCTATGTTTTGGCCAGTCTGAATCTGGCTGCTTGGCGATCGTTCTTCCAGCATTATCAAATTGGGATTCATGCCCCAACGCTGGAACAGATGCATCGGGCTTATGGGGGCAACGCCAAAGCCATGACAATTCTTAGCAGTGTGGTGCGGCTCGATTGTCAGAGTTGCCTGGAGACTTATTGGGCGACGCATCAGGCTGACCTGTTAGCAGAAACCGATCTGGAAAGTTTGGTGGATAGTCATTTCATCCGACTGCGGCAACTCTATCCAGAAGCCTATCGGTTGCTCTGTCGCTTGGGCTGTTATCGCTATCAAGAGATTGCCAATGTGCCACTGGAAGCCTTGTTCGTGCTGTTATGGGATGTGGATGCCTGTGAGCATCGTCGTGTCATCCGATTTTTGCGGGAGCTGTTTTTAATTGAAGAAGGCAATGCCGGATATCGGTTGCATCCAACGGTGCAAGCTAGAGCAGTGGAATTGCTGCATATGGCGCAGGAATGGGAAATCACCAACCGTAAAGCAGCAGCATTTTGGACGGCATCGGTAACAACGATCGATACGATTGAAGCGGCCCGAATTGCGCTGGAGGCTTACTATCACCAGGTGCAAATTCAAGATTGGGAAGCCGCTGCTACCGTCATTTTGCAGGAGCGGAGCGGACAGGGAATCGAAGCGGAACCGCTGGGTGTTTCATTTTATCGCCTGGGTTTACTTCAACCCATGATCGCTGCCATTACTCATATCATTCGTCAGATTCAACCTGGATTGTCGCTGGGCAATCTCTATCGCATTCTGGGTGATCTCTACTGGTTAACTGGACAGATTAATTTGGCGCAGAACTGTCATGAACATGCGCGGGCGATCGCGATCGCCTATCAGATTCCTGAACTGGAGATGGTTTCGCTGTTTAATCTGGGCCTCTGCAAAATTGACCTGTGGGAATTGGAGGAGGCTTTTCAATTGTTTGAGACGGTGAATCAGCGAGCCGCACAAACCGATCTGCATGTGTTTGCGGTGGGTTCCTGGTTTTGTTTGGCGTTGCTCTATTCCTATCGCGGTGAGCAAGAGATGGCGAAACAGTTGATGCAGCAAGTCTCGCAGCAGTTTAAGGCCATTAGCTTTAGCGCCTGGAGTCGTTGCTATAGTCTGCTGTTTTTAGGACTAACGGCTAAGAATCTGGGTGAGTTGGAAAATGCCTATCGGTTATATGACTGGGCTCAATTTTTTGCGGAACGCAGCCAATATCCCCAGGTAAAAGCCAGGGCATTGAGTGGATTAGCGGAACTCTGTCGGCAGCGGTTGGATTTTCAGAGCGCGATCGCCAATTTGCAAGCGGCAAAACGATTGCTTGATCGGCTCGAAGCCAGAAGCGATTTAGCAGAGGTTCACTATCAGTTGGGATTGACGTACCATAAGTTGAATGAAATTGCCGCCAGCCAGGAAAATTTCCAGGCTGCGATGCAGTTATTTCAACAAATGAAAGCGCCAAAACAAATTGAACGGGTGCAGCAAACCATGCGATCGATCGCAGCTCAAACATGACAATGAAACTCCAGGTTCCTCATATCGTCTCAACCATTGCAGCGAAGTTTGAAGCAGAGGGATTGATCAACAAATTCTTTAAGCTTAAGTCCCATAGCTTTTTTGACGGTACAGGTTCTCTTACCCTGGATGATCAAAGCTGTTTACTGTTGGAATTCTCAACACCCTATGAGGAATTCCCAACGATTTATCAATCTTTTGCTTACCGCGTTCTGGTAATTTTTAACCTGCATGAGGAACAAGCATTTCTGCCTGCGTTACAATACGCAATCGGTCGCTTACGCTATCGCGATAATATCGATCGAATTATTTTATGGTCTACTGTGGAAGTGGATCAAAATATCATCCATCTTTTGAAAGATATTAAGGTGGATCTGGTCTTTGTAGAAATTCCCACGAAAGAAGAGGTGACAAAGACTAAAGCAATCAGCCATTTTATTCCGATCGAGAGCAGTGATTTAATCTATTCGCTAATGATCAACATCATTGCTGAGCGGTTGATTAAGCGGCTGAGAAAGCTGTTCCATCTGGTTTTGTCGGAAATTGCCGCGCCGATTTTTAACCGGACCTACGGCAAAACCAAAATTGCCACGCGCGAATTCATGGAGTATGAAAGCGAGAAATTAAATAGGCTGATCAAAAAGCTGAAATCTGAAGGGAAAAACGGGATTGCGATCGATGTGGGCTGCGGCACGGGTCGCCATAGTTTTGTGATGGCCAGACATTTTGAAACCGTGTTTGCCTATGATTTTTCGCCCAATATGATTGATGAAGCCAATAAAATTCGGCGCGAAAATGACATCCGCAACATCTTCTTTTTGGTGAACGATTTTGAGTATGAAAAGCTGATCGATGAAAAGCGGTTCTATGGCCAATGCGATCTGATTGTGGCCAGCTTTGGCATGGGGAGCTTTATTGAAGATACCAACTCCATGCTGCGGCGGTTTTATGATTGGCTGAAACCGGGTGGCTATGTGTTTATTTCCTTTTACAATGCCAATTCAATTACGCTGAATGTCACACCCACCTGGCGCGATTCTTCTCTGGCGGCTCAAATTGACAAAGAGAACCATTCCTTAGAAGTCAATCTCACGTCTAGAACGAGATTTAATATCTTTTGCAAATTGTTTGATACAGGAATTGAAGGTCCGATCAACCGCATTTTTAATGTTGAGACGATCACAACCTACCCGATGATCATGGCGCTGTTGCCCAACAACCTGCTGGAAAATGAGTTTGCCCATGCGGCCTTTGTCTCAGCCGATAAAACGCTAGCAGAAAATCAGGAAGGTCAGAATGGCTATTACACGATCGTCACAGCCCAAAAAGCGCCCCAGGTCGCCTTGGGTTACGCCAACGTTGAGCGAATTTTGCGGGAATCTGCCGCCGAATATGAGCTGATTCAACATGAGCCGGTGCTGTCGATAGAGGATGTGAAGCGAGAAGTTGGCTACTTCCCGAAATGCATGATCAAAACAATTCTGATCAGCTATCGCGATCGCGACGAATATACTGCGATTTTGCTGCAAGCTGAAAAACGGCTGGATGTAAAGCAGGTAGCCGAGCTGCTTCAAGTCAACCGCTACCACATCCACTTCGCCCGTGAAAAAGAAATTTTGCGGCTGGGCTTTCCATTGGGGGGGATCGCTCCGTTTGGATTTGATCCCAGTATGGCGATCGGCAAATATATCGATTCTGCCATCATCAGCCATCGCTGTAAGTGGCTCTATATGGGCACTGGCGACAATCGCAAGACACTGAAAATTCGCAAGCAAGACTTCCTGAAGATTACGGCTGAGTACCAGAGAGTCAACTTTTAATGATTTTTAACTGGACTGAATTTGCAAAAATAGTTCGAAAATACTAAAGTTCGATCGTATTAAAGTGCAACCGTACTGCTATCTTAGGATCAACTGATCACATATCGAGCAACTTTTGTGATTCCGCTCCAGTTAACGCTAAAAAACTTCTTGAGTTACCGCGAGGCAACACTCAATTTTGACGGGCTGCATGTGGCCTGCGTTTGTGGTGCGAATGGAGCGGGCAAATCTTCTCTGCTGGAAGCGATCGCCTGGGTGGTTTGGGGTGAAAGTCGAGCGCTGAGCGAAGATGATGTGATTCATCTAGGAGCTACTGAAGTCAGCGTCGATTTTGTCTTCCAATGTCGGCAGCAAATTTATCGGATTATTCGATCGCGGCATCGCGGCCAGGTCAGCACCCTAGAGTTTCAAGTTCAGACGGGCAATGGCTTTCGATCGCTAACGGAACGCGGCATTCGAGCCACGCAGCAGTTAATTTTGCAGCACCTGAAGCTGGACTACGACACCTTCATTAACTCGGCTTACCTGCGGCAGGGACGGGCCGATGAATTCATGCTGAAACGTCCGAGCGAACGCAAGCAAATTCTGGCCGATCTGCTCAAGCTCGATCAATATGATGATTTGGCAGAACAGGCCAAGGAACAGGCCCGCCAGTTCAAAGCTGAAATGACGGTGGTGGAACGAACCCTGGAGTCGATCGCGACTCAGCTTCAGCAAGAACCTGCACTGATCGCCGAACAAGTTGAATTAGAGGCTAGTTTACAGCAAGCGCAAAATCAGCAAACCACCGATGCGGAACAGCTGCAAATCCTGCAACAGCAGCAGCAGCAGCGCCAAGCCTGGTCCCAACAGTTGGACCTTCAGCAACAGCAACAGCAGCATTTAGCCCAGGACTGTCAGCGCCTGCAACAAGAACTGCGATCGGCCCAGCAGCAGCAGCAGCAGATTGAGGCGATTTTGCAGGAAACAGAGGCGATCGGCGCTGGCTATACACAACACCAACAGTTGCAGGCCGAAGAAGAAACCCAGACTGCAAAATTTCAGGCCCACCAATCGCTACAAACACAACGACAGCAGCTCAAGCAACAGCAACATGACCAGGCCCAGGCTTGCAAGGATGAACTGCGGCAGGCTCAAACTCAATGGGATTGGTTGCAGCAACAGCAGCAAGAAATTCAGCAGACCCTGGCGAAGGTGGAGGATGTGGAAGCCGGGTTGGACCAGTTGCGGCAGGCACGATCGCGTTTAAGTGAATTAGACCAACTCCAGGTTCAAACCGTACCGCTCGTGCAGCGACGACAGCAGGTACAGCTCCAGATCGATCGGGCGCAAGCAAGGCTGACGGCTCGGGTTGAGGAATTACACACTCTGCGGCAACAGCTAGAACAGCAGCAGCAAACGCATCCCCAGCTTCATATGTCGGCTTTGTCGATCGCAGAACGCATTGAGTATCTGGAACAGCAGCGTCTTTATCAGCAGCAGGTGCGAGAAAAAGGGATTGAGCGGCGCACCTTTATGGAACGGTTGCAGGAGCAACAGCGCAAATTGGAACGTGAGCTGGCCGAACTCGATCACAAGCTGCATTTGTTGCGACAAGATACCGAACTCGCGGATACGGCAGAACGAGAGCCAGTCCACAGCCCTGCCATGTCTGAAGCAGACCGATCGATCGGCGGCCATTCCAGCGAAACTCAAATCTCACTCCTGACTGAACCTCAGACCGCAACCCGCAGTTTGGCAGAACCCAGCCTGGTGCACATGACGGCAGGCCACTATGCAGCAACCTCGACCTATCCGCCCTGTCCTCTCTGTAACCATCCTTTAGATCAGCACCATTGGCAGGTTGTGATTGACCATCACCATCAGCAGAAGCAAGAAATTCACGATCAGCTCTGGGTGATTCGGGAACAGTTGACTACGTCCGATCGCGAAATTCGAGTTTTGCGGCAGGAATATCGCGAGCTGGATCAGGAACTGTCTCATTACGGCAAAATTTTAGAGCAGCGCGGTAAGCTTCAGGAACAAATGCAGGGCATTCTCCAGGGGCAGCAGCGATTGCAACAGGTGATGCAGGAACAGGCTGAGTTAGAACGATCGCTCCAGCAGGGCAGCTATGCCGCAGACCTTTATGAAGAATTGCGGCTATTGGATCAGAGTTTGCGTCAGCTCCAGTATGACGATCGGGACCATGCCTTAGTGCGGGGTCAGGTCGATCGCTGGCGCTGGGCAGAAATTAAATCGGCTGAAATTCGGCAGGCCCAGCGCAAGCAGAAACAGTTGGCAGAGCAGCAGCCCCAGATCGAAGCTCGGATTCAGGAACTTACCCAGCAGCTCGAAAACCTGCGCTATTCCCCGCTACAGCAGGCCATCGAACAGATCGATCGCCAAATTCTAGAGCTAAACTACGACCTCGACTATCACACGGCTGTCCGGCATCAGCTGCGGCAGGCCCAGCATTGGCAAGGCCGTTATCAATCGTTGATTCAGGCACAGCAGCAATATCCCCAGGCGCAGCAGCGAGTGCAGGAATTAGCCGAAGCATGGCAAGCCCGACGGCAGGCACTAGAAACCATGAACACCCAAATGGCAATGCTGATGCATCAATTGCAGCAAACCCCGAATCCGATCGAGGCGATTCAACAACTTCAGCGGCAAATACAGCAGCGGCGATCGCAATTGGATGAGGGATTGGCCCAGTTAGGGCGTCTGCAGCAGCAACAGCAGCAATTGACTGAATTAAAGACCCAATCGGCGGAACTCACGACTCAGTTGCAAACCCTGCGGCGACAGCAGCGCGTCTATCAAGAATTGGCCCAAGCCTTTGGCAAAAATGGTATTCAAGCTTTGATGATCGAAAATGTGCTGCCGCAGCTGGAAGCTGAAACGAATCAGATTTTGGGACGCCTCAGCGCCAATCAACTGCATGTGCAATTTGTCACCCAGCGGGCTAGCCGTAAAAATGTCGCGTCTGCCACCAAGCTGATCGATACGCTGGATATTTTGATTAGCGATATCCAGGGAACCCGTCCCTACGAAACCTACTCCGGTGGAGAAGCATTCCGCGTTAACTTTGCCATTCGGCTGGCGCTGGCCCGACTGTTGGCGCAACGATCGGGCATGGCCCTGCAGCTCTTGATTATCGACGAAGGATTTGGCACTCAGGATGATGCGGGTTGCGATCGGTTGATTGGCGCGATTAATGCGATCGCCGCTGATTTTGCCTGTATCTTAACCGTGACCCATATTCCCCACTTAAAAGAAGCGTTTCAAACCCGCATTGAAGTCTATAAAACCGACCAGGGCTCCCAATTGAAACTTTCTGCTTAAAAATTTCCTTTTGTCCAGGTTCAGTTAACCATGCGCTTGCCGAAATCCAAAATCTAAAATCCAAAATAGTCAAAAACTATCCGGACCTGGCTGCAACCAAAATGGCTTAAGTTTACTAGACTGGTAGCTTGAATACTGTGAACTTCTCCAGTCAAGTTGGGCAGTCTACAGAATGAATTTCATCCGATCGAGGCATAGAATTGTGACGCAAATTGGCAGAGCTCAGGGGAATTACCCCTTGGATCAACGACTTGAATCCCCCGCCTACATCCGATTACGCAGGGCACATTCCAGATCTTCACGCTTGATACGATCGCAAATTGCTCAGGGGTATCCTACGGCGATCGCAGTCCCTATCACTGCAGCAACGCCAGCATCATTCCCGCATCCTTGGTTGTCGGGACGTAATTTGGACCTTTGTCTATTGGCCGTTTGCTCCTGTGTCCTGGCAGTCCTTTGTCATCAGACTATGCCGCTTTCGATTAATTCAAATATCAGCACTCCATCAGCCCTCTCGACCTCATCCACCTCGCCTAACCAGCTTGACTTTACGGTGAAAGCAGGACTCTTTACCACCTCTCAGCAAAAGGATGATTGGGCAGGGGAACGTCAGGATGATCGATCGCAGCGTGAATAAGTAGGTTAGGGCAGAAACATCACCCGTTGCCGCAACCAGAGGCACTAAGGGCATGCTGTTCATCCAGATGAGTATCCAGGAGATATCAAAATAGATGCCTGGAGGGTATCCCCAAAAAGATAGGGGATTGTCACCAGCAAAGATACTGCCGATTAAACGGCTGCTGATTAAACGAAAACCCGCGACATCGATCGCAGGCTCGGTGAAGTCGGTTTGTGAGGTTAGAAAGGCGTTAGCGGAGAAAACTGCTGGTCAACCAGAGAATAAAAAAGGTAATCAGAGCCGCGAAGGAATCTAGCGCCAGTGAAATTTGACGCAATTGCGGTAAGAGGAGACTACCAACCTGCAAGCCGAGCACAACCCCTAGAATTAAACCAATTAGGGTCAACAGAAAAGCCCGCCCAAATTTCTGCTCTTTGCGGTTGAGGAAGTACAAGCTGCAGCCCACGCCTAAAGCAAGCGACAGTGCCGGAGTTGTGAGACTTAACAGGCCCAATCCTAGAAAAATCGCGGCTGGCCACAGGATGTCACTGCGACTGGGAGTATCGATCAATCGTTGCAGCCAGTCAGGGGTTTGTTTGGGGGGAGCTGGCACAAATTCTGGAGTCGGTTCAACCGTTCGCTCTGGAAACCGAATCCGATCGGGCACCTTAATCTTGCCTTCCAGTCGTAACCGCAACCGCTCTCCCAAAATGGCATCATAGGCTGCCTCGATCGCTTCCACCTGTTTACGGTCACTGGCATACTCTTCAACCAGTCGGTTGCGAGCCTCCTGAATTTCGTCAAAGGTCGCGTTTTCGTCCACCCCTAGCTGATCGTATGGATTTTTATCGCTCATCTCCAACCTCCAGAAGACTCCCTTTGCATAATTCGATTATGATCGGCATAAGAAAAATCAATAATCTTCACAGCGTAAAAGCACACCTACCCATTGATTTAGTAAAAAGCAACTTTCCTAGCCAACAGTGTAACTGCCTGTTGAAGCTTCACGAATAAAATTGATGGGAGAATTATGATCAGTTGTGCAACCAATACCAAAACTTCCAGGCTATATGTCAGGCTAGCAAATGCGGATAGGATGCGTTGCCATTTTCTAGATCAATAATGATTTCAATAACCATTTGACGCGTTCAGTGTATATATTATTCTGAATCCAATCACGGCTAAGATAGTGACCCAACCAGAATTTTTCACTTAGCTTTAAAGATTGCCCCCTTTTTTGTTAACCCACGCTCACCCATTATCGCTAAGGTTATCGCTATGGCTCCAGCCAAGATTCTTGTTGTTGATGATGACCCCGCAATCCGGACCTTAATCCACCGCTTCCTTTCGAAGCAAAACTATCAGTTGGAGTCTGCCGAAGACGGTAAGAGTGCTCTGGCGGTTTTTGAGCAGTTTAATCCAGACCTCGTGATTCTGGATGTTAATCTCCCGGATGCAACAGGCTATAACCTCTGTCAAGAAATGCAAAGCCGGACAGGGGTGTTTGTGCTAATGCTTACGAGTCGGGCAGATGAGGCCGATAAAATTCGCGGCTTTTCCCAAGGAGCCGATGACTATCTCACAAAACCTTTTAGCCTCGGTGAGTTAGAAGTCCGGGTTGGGGCCATCCTCAAACGTCAACGACCTGTGACAACCGCAGAGCAGCAGTGTCTCACCTTTGATGGCTTGGTGATCGATCCAGTCCGTCGAGAAGTGACATTAAACGGTGATATGGTGCTCTTGACGGCTCTAGAGTTTGATTTACTCCATTTCTTGGCCAGTCATCCAGGACGAGTTTGGCGTCGAGCCGAGCTGATTCAGAAAGTTTGGGATTATGAGTATGTTGGCGACCAGCGGGTTGTCGATGTCCATATTGGACAAATCCGCAAGAAAATTGAGATTGATACTTCCCAGCCTGCTTTGATTCAAACCGTGCGGGGAGTGGGTTACAAATTTGAAGCCCCTGCAAATGCGGGCAATGAAACCAGTCCTTAAACGCAATTGGTTCTTAAACACAACAAGCCCTTGCTTAACTGGCCTAAACTGAATGGGGGACACGGTCAATCCGCTCCCCCATTTTTATTGTCCTAGCGTTTATCTAAGCCCAGTTCCGAGCTACCACTTCAGCGAGGTCAACAACACGCTGGCTGTAGCCCCATTCGTTGTCATACCAAGCGACTACCTTGACCATGTCTCCACCCATCACCATCGTGAGGCTAGAGTCAACGATCGAAGATTCGTCGGTTCCACGATAGTCGCAAGAAACGAGTTCCAAGTCGCTGTAGGCAAGTACTCCTTTTAGTGGACCTTCAGCCGCATTTTTCAGGGCTTCGTTTACTTGCTCAACGATCGTCGGCTTTTCGACTTGAACCACAAGGTCCACAACCGAGACGTTGGGCGTTGGAACCCGCAGTGCAATTCCATTTAATTTGCCCTTCAAGTCGGGCAGAACCAGCGCTACAGCTTTAGCTGCACCTGTTGTGGTTGGCACGATGTTGAGTGCAGCAGCTCTAGCACGACGCAAATCCCGGTGGCTTGCATCCAGCAACCGCTGATCGCCCGTATAGCTGTGAGTTGTGGTCATCGTCCCTTTGATGATGCCGAAGTTCTCATGTACGACTTTGGCGATCGGTGCTAGACAATTGGTAGTACAACTCGCGTTACTAATAATCGTGTGTTTGCTGTGGTCGTAGTCTTTTTCGTTAACACCAACAACGAACGTACCATCATCATTCTTACCGGGAGCAGTAATTAGCACTTTCTTCGCACCTGCCTCGAGATGCTTAGAAGCTCCCTCGCGAGAGGTGAATACTCCTGTTGATTCAATAATCAGATCGATATCCCAAGCACCCCATGGTAGATTGAGCGGGTTGCGATCAGAAGTACATTTGATCGTTTTGCCATTCACAGTCAGCGTATTGTCATCTGCACTGACCTGCTCTGTGAACTTACCCAGCATCGAATCGTAGGTTAGAAGATGAGCGTTCGTTCTGGGATCCGAAGTGTCGTTAATGGCAACCACTTCAAAGTCACTATTGGCTCTGGTTGCCCAACACCGCAAAAAGTTGCGTCCAATCCGCCCGAAACCATTGATCGCTACTCTAATCACTGCGTCTCGCCCTCTTTTGTAATACTGAATAGGTACTAATACTCCCCATCATACCCCTTAAGGGTATGGCTCTCAAGCATCAGTTTACAGGTTCGGGATCGCTAAATTTCAACATCAAGTTGGAGTAATTCTCAGCGGGGATCAGGTGGGTCTTGATACCGATCGCCCCAGGAATACTGACCTCAATTGCCAAGAATTTTGTGCCTAGTTCACCGGAAGAATTCCAGTTGTTTGATAGAGCTGGTGTTCCAGCAGATACTCTCTCACAGGCTCAGGTACGAGATAGCGGATCGATCGCCCCTGTTCACAGCGGGTTCGAATCAGACTGGCGGATAGGTTGACGAGTGGCATGGTCAGGAGTTGCCAGTTGAGATCGATCGATGCAAGAGCCAGTTGATGGGCGACTTGTTGGCAGACCCCCTCCGGTTCAAGTCCAACAGAATTGGCGTCGAGCTGCTTTTCAGCATCCAATCGAGGGGCAACCAACCACTGACAGGATTGGATCAAGGCCAGATCGCCATGCCAGTGAGGTAAGGTGCGAAAGGCGTCTAGTCCAATCACCCAAAACCATTCTGTATTGGACATGGATTGCTGCAAATAGCTGAGGGTATCCACTGCATAGGAAATCCCAGGCCGATCGCGTTCGATCGTAGAAATCCTGAAATTGGGATGATGATCGATCGCCAGTTTCACCATTTCTAAACGATGGTGATAGCTGATTGGGGCTGCCTGACTCAATTTATGGGGAGGACGATAGCTGGGCACCCAAAGCACGCGATCGAGTTGAGCCTGGTCAAGTGCTGCTTCCGCCATCAACAAATGGCCCCAATGCACCGGATTAAAACTACCGCCGAAAACCGCAATTTTTTTCATAAAAAGCAATCGACGTTGTTTTCCGGAATCGAGTTGCTTGCTGTTGGAGTTAGATGATTCGATTATTTGGCATCCTAAAAAAAGTTTGCCACCGATCGAGAAAAATCTAGGATTTATGAGATGAATTCGCTAAAATCCTAGCAACTTTAATATTTGGTACTGATGATTGCTGAAATGGTGATACTCAAGCCGAAATAGTGGGTAAGATGAACCATTCCTGAGGAGGTTGGCGATTAATATTTAATGGCCTTAAAAAAAGAAAATATATCGCACGAAAAGCAATTCTTGCTATGATATCGCGTGATGTTTGGTGTGGTGTGGTGTGTGTTAAGGAGCTGTGATGCTGAATTCCGTCGATTTCAGCGGGAGACCTTTTCATTTCATCGGTGTGGGTGGAATTGGAATGTCGGCTCTCGCTTATGTATTAACTAAGCGCAAAATCCCTGTTTTTGGCTCTGACCTTTGTCTTAACCATATTACGCAGCGTCTTCAAGACAACGGGGTCCATGTTTTTTGGAGCCAAGACGCGGCGAATCTCAAAGCTTTTCAAACTCATGGGGTAACGGTTACTGATCAGAATTTAGACAGTTTGCAGCCCTTTTACTCAGAAACGGCTGAACCGCATTTGGCGTTGCCCCAGGTTATTTGTTCTACGGCAATCAATCCTGCCAATGCAGAATATCAAGCAGCGCTGGAGCTGGGATGTCCGGTGTTTCATCGCTCCGATGTTTTAGCTGCCCTGATTGGTGAAGCTCACGGGATTGCGGTGGCTGGGACCCATGGCAAAACCACCACCAGCAGCATGATTGGTTACATGTTATGGCAAGCAGGGCTAGACCCGACGATCGTCGTTGGCGGCGAAGTCAATGCATGGGAAGGCAATGCTCGTGTGGGTGAGTCTGCCTATCTCGTTGCTGAAGCCGACGAGTCCGATGGCTCACTTGTTAAATTTGCACCCAAAATTGGCGTCGTTACCAACATCGAACTTGACCACCCCGACCACTATGCGACGCTAGATGACGTCATTCATACGTTTCAAACCTTCTCCGCCCAATGCGAGACCTTGATTGGCTGCATCGACAACGTGGATGTGCAGCAAAAACTCAATCCATCCATTACTTATAGTCTAAATCCTGATTTGCAGGCAGACTACGCGGTTGACCGCGTGACTTATGGAGCGATGGGGACCCAGGCTCGTATTTTGGAACGAGGCCAGGTTTTAGGAGAACTTCAGCTTCGTCTGTTGGGGCAACACAATCTGAGTAACGCCTTAGCTGCTGTTGCAGTAGGTCGCTTGTTAGGGCTTAACTTTGACCAGATTGCAGATGGTTTGGCCACATTTGAAGGGGCTCGGCGACGGTTTGAACGACGAGGTGAAGCGAATCAAATTTTATTTGTCGATGATTATGCGCATCATCCCAGCGAGATCCGGGTAACGCTGGCGGCAGGCCAATTACGCGTTAAGGATTTAGAAACTCCTTACCAACGAGTGGTGGCTGTGTTTCAACCCCACCGCTATAGTCGAACTTCTACCTTTATGGCAGAGTTTGCTCAAGCGTTTGCAGATGCGGATCTGGTAATTACAACAGACATTTATAGTGCAGGAGAACCGAATTTAGGTCAGGTTTCGGGCCAGCAGTTGGCGGCTGCGATCGCTGAACATCACGCTCAGGTCATTTACCAGCCAACGTTGCCTGAGGTGGCAGCCTATCTAATGGAAACCCTCTTGCCTGGAGATTTGGTTTTATTTTTGGGAGCAGGTAATCTGAATCGAATTATTCCTGAGTTGGTGACGTTTTATCAGCAGGTGGATCAAAGTCGCTCACAGCTTTACTGTGGTTCAGCCTAGAGTGGATGTCGTTTGACCCAATGTCTGAATGACTGGCATGGGCATGGCTTAGATGATGTCAACCTGATTCATTTCACCCAAATTAATTGCGCATAATCATGACTCTCTCGCAAGATTCACCAAGCATTCATCCTCCTGCTGCCAAAGCAACAAAATCGCTGTTAATCGATGCTGGACCGTCTTGGTTTACCCCGATCGGGCGGCAACCCCAATCCTTTCGTTTGCCTGGAACCGACTGTTTGATCAAACCCCAAGTGCCGCTTTCAACTCTCACTTCCTTTAAGGTGGGTGGACCGGCAGAACTCTATGTGGCTCCGCGATCGGTCCTGGATCTGCAAGCTAGTTTAGATTGGGCCAACAGTCGAGGGATTCCGGTGACTTTGTTGGGGGCTGGCAGCAATTTATTAGTGAGCGATCAAGGTCTGCCTGGACTTGTGATCTGCACTCGGCATCTCCGGTATCTCCATTTTGATAGCGATGCTGGACAAGTTATGGCGGCAGCAGGGGAACCCATTGCTCGGTTAGCATGGCGAGCGGCTGAACGCGGTTGGCGCGGTTTGGAATGGGCCGTCGGAATTCCTGGCACCGTCGGTGGAGCTGTTGTGATGAATGCCGGAGCCCATAATTCAGCTGCTTCCGACATTTTGGTCAACACTCAAGTGCTTTCGATCGACGGCAATGAGACCTGGCTGAAGTTGGGCGATCTCTCCTTTGGCTATCGCACCTCGTCATTGCAGCACTCCTATCCTTCGACGGCTCAAGTCTTACAGTTGGTTGCTCAAGCGACTTTTCAGCTTCAGCCGGGTAGCCTACCCGAACAAGTAATGGCAGACACTACAACTCACATGAAGCAGCGGCAAACGAGCCAGCCCTATAACTTACCAAGCTGTGGCAGTGTGTTTCGCAATCCTACTTCCTATAAAGCGGGCTGGTTGATTGAGCAAGCGGGGCTGAAGGGTTACCAGATTGGCGGAGCTCAAATTGCGCAACGTCACGCTAATTTTATTCTCAACTGTGGTGGAGCAACAGCTAGCGATATTTTCCAGCTGATTCATCATATTCAACAGCAGGTTGAGCAGCGCTGGTCCCTTTGGCTGGAGCCTGAAGTGAAAATGTTAGGCGAATTTCAAGCGGCTTGAACCCCTTGAGCTAAACCGCCTGAATTGATTGCAGTAAGTTACACAATTGGCAAGAGGCTGCCGTGATGCAGCGATCGTTGTTAAGATAACAGTCGAACCACACTTAGCAAACCGTTATGTCAAAACAAGGACAAGGCTTCGGCTTCGGATTAGGCAAGATGAAGGAGCTAACCGAAGCTTTCAAGAAAGCGCAGCAGGTTCAAGAAGGAGCCAAAAAGCTGCAAGAAGAATTGGAAAACATGGAAATTGAAGGGGAAGCTGGGGGCGGCTTAGTGAAGGTTGTTCTCAGTGGGAACCAGGAGCCTCGTCGGGTTGAGATTTCGCCCGATGCAGTGACCGAAGGCGTTGATGTGCTTTCTGACTTGGTGACTGCTGCCATGAAAAACGCCTATGAGAAATCTACGGCAACCATGCGTCAGCGAATGGAAGAACTGACGGAAGGTTTGAATCTGCCCGGTCTGTAAGAAGAAACGAGGCGATCGATCTGCGATCCAGAGAAATGAAGAAGTAAGAAAAGGGGACCGATGTCCTCTTTTTTAGTTTCAAATGTTTAAGTTGCGAATTTACAGAAACCCTGCCGACTCATAAAGCAGTTTCAAGATGGCCTTAATTTTCTCTCCATAGCGTAAATCGGCAGACCAGCGACCACTGAGCTGATCGACAGAAGGGGCAATGCCTCGGCGGACAAACCGAAATCGAGGATCTACACTTTCCTGCACCAAAGGTTCTGTGCTGGCGTAGGCTTTTAAGTGCTGGATTTGCGCCCTGACTCCAATTCGGATATCACCAAAGGTCGCTCCCTCTGGCGCATCGCCAATTCCCCCTAACCCAGCAAAGTTATTTTGATTTGCTTGAACGAGGCCACTAAAGCGCAAAAAGTCAGTTTCCACACACATTTGGGCAAAAGCAATATCCGCATTCACTCCTTCAATTGCCCCTTCTTCTCGATAGAGCTTGGGCAGTTCAGATAGGATGCTCAAGCCCTCGGTATGGTAGCTCTTGAGGAACATGATCATCTGGACTTCAGAGGCAGTGCCGCGTCCCATAATTCGATCGATCTGCCCCGGATAGACCATCGGCATCGATCGCAGAATCAGCGTGTGATTTTCCTTATCAGGATGAATTGCCAAGTTAAACTGCCGCAGATCGATCGCCCGAATGTAGACGATATTGCGATAGCTGAGCCGTCGGATGGCAGCAGTGAGGGGTAAGTCAATGCCGAGCTGATCGACCAGATCCATGGGCAGATAAAAATTCCCCTGGGCAATGATGCCCTCACCGTAAACTAATGCTCCATTCAAGTTGATATTGATAGCCGGATAGGTGGGCACTGGATTCAGCGCGGCTGTACTGGCGATCGATTGACTCCAGTAGGCTAACCCTTCGGCAATTCCCAGCGCGACTTCCTGACGTTGAGCTTGCAGGATCTGGCGATCGTCTAAATTGGTGATAAATCCTAAATTTAACAGGAAGGCTGGAATCACCAACTGGCGGCAAAAAATGGAGTAGCCCAGGGGACAAAAGATGTCGGGTTTAATCCCCTGACTTAAGAGCTGGGGTGCCCGTCGCAGCAAAATTTGTAGGAACTGATCGGCCTGGGTGCGCCGCTGGTCGTTAGCGGTGATATAGAAACAGGTTGTGCCCCTTGTTGTCGTGCTATGGGCATTGCTGACATGAATCTGGATCGCTACATCTCCCCTTTGGGCGTGGGAATTGATCCAGTTCAGCGCTTCAGTCACGGTCAGATTATCGGGCACTGCCGCCGCTTCATACTGATTGGCGCGTAAATAATTAACCACCAAATCCTGAATTAAGCTGGCGGTTTGGGCAGCTGCGCCACCATCTAAGACAGGATTCAGATCGGCTTCGATTTCCCCATGTCCTACTGCGACAAACACTCGTCCCATCTGACTTCTTCCTTGCGCTGAATTGAGCTCTACTAAAATTTAATCCCTTAAGAGATAGCAGCTATCCGGTGAAATGGAGCAGCGTCGTCGTCCATGATGGCAGATCTTTTGCCGATCGAGCCGATCGATTTCGCGAAATTTGAGAGCAACTCAACCAAGGTAGAAATAAGGCGATATTGACAGCAAGGCTAGATTAGCCGTAATGTCTGCTCATAAAGAAGTCTGATTCGCGTTCCCTCGCTTGATTTTTACTATTTTGGGCAGTAATCATGGTGATCCCATCCTTGATATCGAAATTAACTCAGTTGAATTTCAGAACACCCGTTTGGCAAGGTATGCTGCTGGGTGCATTGGGTGCTTTGTGCTTGAGTTCTAGTGTCAAGGCTGCTGAAAGCGTGACCTTGCAGTATGAGGCTGAAGTCCGTACGTTTCCAGTTCGTAACCTTGAAACGTTTGTTAACTCCGGTCAAGCCCAAGATCCAGAGATTCAAGCCTTTTTTGAACGCAATCCTGAGCTCAGACGATTAGTGCAGGAATTATTCTCTGCAGAAATCTATATCAGCCCAACGTTCCTCGCTAAAGTGGAGCAGGGTGCTAAAAGTCCGACGATCGACTTTATTTTGATTCAGCTCAATAAACTGATCACCACGCCTTCTGATCCGACCGATTTTCAGCCCTTGAGAACCGCTCTTGTGGACTCATTGCAGGATGACAATCGGCTTTCGCTATTAGAGTTAGTGCGTGACTATCCCGTCTCTGACATTCAAATTAATTTGACTGGATTAGAGCCGATTTATAACGATGTTAAATCCTTTGTTGAACGGGTTCTACCCGCGCTAGAAGTGGCTAAGGAATTTTTGCAAGAGCGGATTTGCGACTGTCAGAACTCGTCAACGCCATCTGCTGATAACCGTCGCTCCAGTGCTGACAGCCCAGCTATTTTAGCAACGACCCAGCAAACCGATTGTCCGCCTGCTCAACCCATCGTCCGAGACCAGCCTGGGTCATCCCAATCCCACATCCAGGCAACGCTGGTCGAAACGGCGGTTGAACCCGCTCAACGCTAGGAGAGAACGATCCCCATGATGAATCAGTTTGGGTTTCAGCGTGGCCTCCGGCGGCAGGTGGTCCGTTTTGGCGGTGCTTTGACCATTGGTCTTGCTGCGTTTGTGCTCATGCCAGCTCAGCGGAGTGAGGCTGCCGATCGCATTTATTTCACCTACGGTCCGATCGGTCGATCGATCGCAATTAGTGACTTGCGCAACTTTGCCGATACGGGAGAAACAACTCGCCAACTGCGCTGGTATCTTAACGTGGCCAATGTCGAACCTGAAAAATTTCGGCAGATTCTTACGCAGGATGTTGGCTTGGGCCGAGGCTTTGTGAATCGCACCGCCTATACAATTCCGGGTGAATATGTGCTCTATCAGGTCGGTCGAATTGTTCACACCAAGTCTCGTAACGGTGCTGTGCAGATCAAGGCATTGCGATCGACCTTTGTGGCTTCCACGATGGATGATAGCAAGATCTCAATTCTGGAATTTTTGGAGAAATATCCCACGCCAGAAATCTATGTGGACGGGGTGATCCTGGCCCGATTGGCAAGGAATGTGAACCGCTTTATCGATCGAATTGAGCCGACGATTGCGGTGATTCAAGAGTTTCTGGCCAATTTGATCTGCGACTGCGATGCGCCCCCTGCTCAAGGGGCATCTGGAAGCTCAATGCCAAGTCCATCTTCAGATGCAACATCGGGTTCCACTCGGCCATAAGTCCGCTATATTCAAAGGACTAATGGGCTTTGGCTATGGAAGTTCCTCGTCTTCACCCCGATACGATCGAAGAGGTTAAACAGCGCGTCGATATTGTCGATGTCGTTTCCGATCATGTCGTGTTGCGCAAGCGAGGCAAGGACTTCACAGGCCTCTGCCCATTTCACGACGATAAGTCGCCCAGTTTCAGCGTCAGTCCTGGCAAACAGTTCTATTACTGCTTTAGCTGTGGTGCGGGTGGCAATGCCATCAAGTTTCTGATGGAAATTGGCAAGCGATCGTTTGCCGACGTGGTGCTGGATTTAGCCAAACGCTACCAGGTGCCCGTTAAAACATTGGAACCCGCTCAGCGGCAGGAATTGCAGCGGCAGTTGTCCTTAAGGGAACAGCTCTATGAGGTGCTGGCCCTCACCGCCAAGTTCTATGAACATGCGCTCAGGCAAAACGATGGCAAAGTTGCCCTAACTTATCTGACCGAACAACGGCAGCTCACCGAAGCGACGATCCAGCAATTTCAATTGGGTTATGCCCCCGCAGGTTGGCAGACGCTGTATGGCTATCTGGTTGAACAAAAGCAGTTTCCGGTAGAGTTGGTCGAAAAAGCAGGCTTAATTGTGCCTCGCCCAGAAGGACGCGGCTATTACGATCGGTTTCGCGATCGGCTGATGATTCCGATTCACGATCTGCAAGGTCGGGTAATTGGCTTTGGCGGACGTACGCTGGGCGATGAGCAGCCCAAATACCTCAACTCGCCGGAAACCGAATTATTTGACAAAGGCAAAACTCTGTTTGCCCTAGACAAAGCCCGATCGACGATCGCCAAACAGGATCGAGCCGTCGTCGTAGAAGGCTATTTTGATGTGATTGCTCTGCATGCGGCAGGCATTACGAACGCGGTGGCTTCGCTGGGAACGGCGTTGAGTGTGGCCCAGGTCCGCTTGCTGCTGCGCTACAGCGAGTCGAAGCAGATTGTACTCAACTTTGATGCCGATGCTGCTGGAACCAAGGCAGCTGAACGGGCGATTGGAGAGGTGGCCGATCTGGCTTATCAAGGTGAAGTACAGTTGCGGGTGTTGAATATTCCGCAGGGCAAAGACCCCGATGAGTTTCTCAAAACCCATACTGCTGTAAATTATCAGGATTTGCTCGATCAGGCTCCGCTCTGGCTGGACTGGCAGATGCAGCAAATTCTAGTCGGTGCCGATCTAAATCAAGCCGATCAGTTTCAGCACTGCATTCAGGAGATGGTGAAGCTGCTGGGCAACTTGCCGAATGCGACGCTGCGCACTCACTATATCCATCGCTGCGCCGAATTATTGAGTCAGGGCAACGCGCGCCTAACAGTTCAGCTCGAATCCGATTTGCGCACGCAAGTTAGAGGGCAGCGCTGGCATGGTCGATCGCAAAAATGGCAGCGTCCTGCGGATCGATCGTTGCTGGAAGAATCGGAAGCGCAGCTATTGCGGCTGTATTTGCATGTGCCAGAATATCGATCGCTAATTCGGGATTCGCTGGAAGAACGCGACCTGGATTTCAGCCTGTCCCATCATCGGTTGCTGTGGCAATTAATTTTAGAAGTACAGACTACTGATCCTGTTGAGGCGAATGCGGATCTAATTTCCTTGCTGCAGGATCGTTGTCTGGAACAGCCCGATCGCTGGGGCTGGGTACAGCCGCTATTTCAGTTGGATGAAAAAACACAACGCGATTTGCTGCGGGCTCCGCTAGTGGTGCGGACTGCGATTGCTAGTTTGGAGCGGGTGATGTGTGAAAAACGCCGCCGTCACTTTCTGGATTTATGGAAACAGACCGATTATGCGGCCACGCCTGATCTGGCCCAATATTATCAGCAGCAAATCTATGCTGAAAATCAGCGGATTGAAGAGATCGATCGGGAACAGCGACAGGTCACCTTTAACGATCTGGCTCAACTGCCCTGGGTGGGTGAGTTTCAAGATGCGATCGGCATAGCGCAGCCATAAATCCTTCACCTTAATGACTATGCATCCTTCTATGAGGTCCTAAATTTCACGAATCGGACCTATCAGATGTATTAAAAGCGAAAGTCTCACATCCAGAATAATACTTACGTACAGACTATAGTGATGAATACAACAACCGTTTATCAATCACCGTATGTCATATCAGCAGTCTTGCTTGGAAGGACAGCCAGGTTGTTCTCTTCCTGAAGATCCAGCTCCTTATTGGCCTGAACCAGGTCTATCTCCCGGAGCTCCTCTATTATTTTTTAGCTTGGTATTAGGAATCGTCATTTGGAGCTTCCGCGAACCCNAAAAAAGACCCACCGCCCAAATCCCCTGAGGAAGAACTGTTTGAGGCGATCGGCAAGTTTGAAGCCAAGCGGCAAAAGGCTGGTAAACAAACGCGATTTGACTACACCGTCACCGATGCTTGCGTGGAGGAAAGAAAATCTCCAGATAAATGTTGAACTGATTATGTCTAAATCCTACGGATTGTAACTAGATGGGCACGAGCGAACGGTTTCTGTTAGATGATGAGTACTAACATCACATCCACTGATTCCATCTCCTCGCCACACCCTCTGGAGACAATTGCATGAACATCGATCCCTACTCCATTCCACCCCCCCGAGGTTGGTCGCCTGAGGTCAGGCCGGATCAGCAGGTGATTCCACCCCCGCTCAGCTCTACGCCTGTTTCGCAACCTCTACCTCCAGCCCAGGGGTGGTCAGATTCGATGGCCATTGGGCCTCAAATGGCTCCGTTACCTATCGAGTCTTATGCTGCGTTGCCGCCGCCTGTATATTCCGCTTTCAATGCCGAGCTGATTCGACCCCCGATCGATTCTTCGCTACCATCCTATACTGTTCCGCCTCCCAGAGGCTGGACTCCTTCAGTGGCGCTCGATCCAGACCTGCAACATCCGCCGGGTGGCTATCGACCTGCACCGAGCGAGCGATAGAGAACCTGAAAGAGAGAACTTAAAAGCAACCTAAAGATTCACGAGTATCGCGTCCTGTGGTGGGGTTCACGCCTTGAGCAACCTCGCACAGGATGTCTTGCATATCATCTCGCAGCAGCACATCTGTAAAATCAGCGCCTTCGATGTTGGCCCCGTTAAATTTGGTATTGAAGGCAAAGGCCCCTGCTAAAACGGCATTTTTCAAATTAGCGTTGACAAATCGAGCCGAGTCCAGGGTAGCGTTCGTCAGGTTTGCCGCTTCTAAATTCGCGTTTTCCAGATTCGCCCCAAAAAAGCTAACCCCCTGTAAATCAGAGCCGCTGAAGTTGGCAGAACGCAAATTGGCCTTGGTGAAGCTGTCTTCCACCAGCACTTTGTTGGAGAAATCAATCCCGACTAAAAATTCTCGATTATAGTCGGCGGCGATCGCTATCGGCAGCCAGAATCCGTTGCATCCCAACAAAATCAACAAGCTGCAGCAAAGGAGGGTGAGTCGAGAGGTAATTCGCGCAAAACTTGGCGCATAAAAAGAGAGCAGGCGAATCATGCTTAATCGCAGAGAAGCGGTTCACTCAGAACTGGATTTTCTGATCCTACCTGAAATGGTCAACCCCAAGGCTAAATTGAAATGGACAAAGTATGAAGCAGCAGGATTAAAACGCATGGGCGGATCTCGATCGTCCCAATCCCAGGGATCTGTGGGGCAGTTGGCCGAGGATTTTGTGGCTCACTGGTTGCAGCAACAAGGTTGGCAGATTTTGGCACAGCGTTGGCATTGCCGCTGGGGTGAACTGGATATTGTGGCGATCGATCCTTCAACTCAGCCCTGCCTTGTTTTTGTAGAAGTGAAAGCCCGTCGTCGTAGCAATTGGGATGCCGATGGGTTATTGGCCATTACCCCAACCAAACGCGAAAAACTAGAGCAAGCTGCCCAGTTATTTTTGGTGGCTCATGAATCGTTAGTGGAATTGCCCTGCCGGTTTGATGTGGCAGCAGTCCGGGTTGATGAGGCGATGGCTGGTACTTCTGCGATGGCTCCAACGCTGGCTTTTCCTGAACGGATTGAGTTGGGGCGATCGGTCCAGATCGACAACTATCAACTGACTCTGCATCATTACATTACGGGTGCATTTGATGCCTCTTAATTTCGCCTGCCATTGTTTGCCTTTTGCCTGCAATGGGCATTGCTTCTACTGATCAAAATTTTACCCTTTGCCTTTTGCTTGCAAATTGTGGACATTGCCCACTCTACGACCGATCGAAATTTTACCTATGAGAAAAGGGCGCAATATTGCGCCCTCCGTTCACCACCCAAACTTAGTTGCAAACAGTGCTAAGCCAATGTTTCAGGACAATAGCCTAAGCCTTGAACAAACTGCTTGCGAAATTCTTCAATTTCTGTGCGATCGGGCATGCCATGTGAAACCACTGCCACTTGATAGCGGCGCATCACATCGATGGGGGACTGCCCAGTTTCCAAACCCCAGAGCGCCATCTGAACTCGAATTTCAGGCTCATAAGGAATTCCAAGTTCATTCAAGAATGCACGAAAATCGCCGTCTTCTTGGGGATCGAGCATCCGCGATAGCTTAACCCGAACTAACCAGCCGTCAATTTGGTGAATGACCGTAATGAAGCGAATGGGAAGCCAGGGCATTGCATGGAAGTGTTGAACGATCCTCAACGTCAGACTGGCATTCGCGAGGTAATACAGGTACTCCATGGGAATAATCCTGGCAAATGCTACCCTTCTATAATCATCTGAATTAATGCTTAAGAATAGGGGAGATGCCCCCGACCTGATATGGGGAATTCCACCCAATTTCTGTAGTCTCTGTAGCAGCAGGTGCAAACTGGCTCCTTGAAAGACCTGAGAGAGTTTGTTCCGAGATTTCACCAGGTGAGAAGGAGCGATCGCGCTATCTCCATGCAAAGATTGTGGAGTTTTACGAATTTTTCCTCCTAAGCTAGTTGAAGTGTCTTGATTTCACTGGCAATCCCCATGACTTCGTTTGAGCCGATCGTTTCTCCTGATGCGCTTGCTGCTGAGCTGACCCGCCCTGAATCAGCAACTCATCCCGATTTATTGCTGGATTCCTATGATTACCAGCTTCCAGAAGAGCGGATTGCCCAAAATCCAGTGGTGCCGCGCGATCGGTCCCGTCTACTGGTGGTGGAACAGGCTCCGAACTATCAACACCGCATTTTCCGTGATTTGCCGGACTTACTGCAACCGGGCGATTTGCTGGTGATGAACGACACGCGGGTAATTCCAGCCCGTCTCTATGGCCGCAAGCCAAACGGCACCCCTGTAGAAGTTCTGCTGCTGGAAGAACAAACCCAAAATCAATGGCTGGCCCTCGTCAAACCTGGTAAGCGTCTGAAATTAGGCGCAGAAATTGAATTTGGTCCCGATCCAGTCGATCCCATTTTGAAAGCTATGGTGATTGCGATCGATGAACCGACGGGTGGACGAGTTTTGCAGTTTGATCTGCCGGATCATCAGTCTGTGCTGCCTCTTTTAGCGCAGTTAGGACAAGTGCCGTTGCCGCCTTACATCACCGAGTCACAGGCCGAGCCAGAGCAATATCAAACCGTCTATGCCGATCGTCCCGGCTCTGCTGCTGCCCCTACTGCGGGATTGCATTTCACGCCAGAATTGCTGGAACGGCTTGAACAAACTGGGATCGATCGGGCCTTCCTGACGCTGCATGTGGGCGTCGGTACATTCCGCCCTGTGGAATCTTCAGATATCACGCAACATCAAATGCATGGAGAATGGGTAGAAGTACCCTCTGAAACTGTCGAGAAAATCCAGAAGACAAAAGCGGACGGCGGACGGGTAATTGCGGTTGGTACGACTTCAGTGCGATCGCTAGAAGGCACTGCCGCCATTCATGGTCAGCTTCAACCCTACTGTGGCAAAACTAATCTCTATATTTATCCTGGATTTCAGTGGCAAGTCGTAGACGGATTGATTACAAATTTCCATCTGCCTAAATCGAGCTTGATGATGTTGGTGAGTGCGTTGATCGGACGGCAAAGATTATTGAATTTATATCAAGTTGCAATCGATGAGGAATACCGCTTCTATTCTTTTGGAGATGCGATGCTGATTTTGCCGGAAGCGACTGGGGGTTGAGCCTGACTAAATCAATCTCAATCATTCAGAAACGATCGCCCCTGTTAATGTAGAAAGCAATATTCACTGCTATGTCGATCGAACCTGCCAGCCATGACACAGAATCCTGATCCGCAAAAGCCTGCTGACCCGAAAGAATCTGCGGGAAAGCCCTCTGTAGCTGACCAAATTGCCGAGCTTGCGATCAAAACCTTGCGGCCCGGTGGCGTGACGGTGGGTGGCATTGGGGCATTTTGGATTTTGTTTCAGGAAAGCGACCTGCCTAAAGTATTGGCTTCTGCTGGAATTGGTTTGGCAGTTTCCTAGTCAGGAACGCTATGCCAGAGCTGGACGCAATACGCCCGATGTCGAGCAACAGGCCGATCGCAGTGCGGCTGATTTGTTAGCTCAGATCGATCAGCGGCAAGAGCTCCAGAATATGGCGAAGAATCCTTTGCTGCTGAATATGATCGCCACGTTTCACCGCACCTATCCGGGAGCCAGATTGCCACAACGCCGCACGGAGCTGTATCGCGATATTTGTACACTGCAATTGCAAAATCGTCCGAGTGCTCGTGATGTCGAGCTGTTGTTGGAATTCGCGGAACGCCAGAAAGTGCTGCAAGGGTTGGCGTTGGAAATGATGCATCGTCAGGTAGAGCGCCTTCACAAAGATGAATTGCTGCCGTTGCTACAAGGGTTGATTGCTCCATTGGACGATCAGGTAAAAGCCGCTCAGTTTTTGCAGCAGATGGTGGATGTGAGTGAGCTGCTGGTGGAACGGGAACCGGAAGAATATGAGTTTTCTCACCTGAGCTTTCAGGAATATTTAGCGGCAGTTGAGGTGAAAGAACTGCGACAGGAATCATTGCTCGATCCGCATTTGAACGAAGCCTGGCGGGAATCGACGATTCGTATGTATGCGGCGCTGGTGAATCCGGCCAATTTGATTCGATCGGCTTTGGATCACGAAGCTTATCATTTAGCTTATCTTTGCTATCGCGATGCCAGCGACACTCAAAAGCGCAGGTTGGATCCTGATCTCGTGACAGAGGTAAATACAAAGCGGTTTCTGCCACTGGAGAACTTTCTCCGCAATGAGCAATGGAAGGATGCTGATGAGGAAACGTACCGTTTGATGATCACAACAGTTGGTAAAGAAGTGGGCAATTACTTCACGTCTGTAGAAGAGTTGCTAACTTTTCCCTGCCAGGAGTTATTAACCATTGACAGGCTTTGGGTGCAGTACAGCCGGGGCTTATTCGGGTTTAGCGTGCAAAAGGAAATCTATGTCGAGTGCGGTGCTACACTAGACGGCAAATATCTCGGCGACGAAATTATTGAAGCTTTTGGCGATCGAATCGGGTGGAGACAAAACGACCAGTGGCTAACCTATTCCGACCTCAACCCTTCTTTTTCTTCTCCCAAAGGAAATTTTCCCGTGGGGGGAGGTGGGGTGGGGTGGATGTGTGTTCTTTTCTCGCATCCAAACTTGTGAAGTGTAAGGCATAAGGCTTTCCAGTTTTTCATAATTTTTTTGAAGCAGTTGCTGCATCATGAAGAATCTGGGTTTGCCGGATCTGTTGCCTAGCATTGCAGTTCGCAAATCTATCTTCTAGATCGTATTCTTCGATTTGGGACGCAATTCAAACACGAGCTGCGATCGATAAAAGCAAACATCAAATTCCTGAAAAAATTCATTCACCCCTAAATTAAAAAGACCTTGTCTGATTGACTCTCTTTGACTGGAACACATTATGCAGTCGGTTACTCCGATTCTAGAAGCTGAGCTAATTGATGAGCCGCTTCATGAGAATTGAGCGGCGACCAAACGGTATATGTTGCTCCCGGTTTTAAATTTAGATCTTCTTCTTCTTGGGCCAATTCCGAAATTAGAAACTGCATCACTTTCAATTTATCCGCACGGGACAAATTTTTGAGAGTTGGAAATAGCTCTGTAATAGCCATAAGATTTGCGAGAATAGCAGCTCTTTCTATTTTCTAACAATCAGGCAGAACCAGCATTTTAGCGAGTGAATTCAGATTTGAAGCAAACAAGCCTAGCCAAAAAATTGCGGTTGCATTTATCCCTTAATCTCGGTATTCTGTCCAATTAAGGCTGTATTCATGCAGCCCGATCACCCAAAAATCTAGCGTCGCCCATGACTGCTCGCAACAGCCATAAGCGACTAACCTCCAAGCTGTTTCCGTCAGCAAGGCGGCTAACGGAGTATTTTAACATCTCCGTCTAGTCACCCTGTTTTGCGTCTGTTTTTGCGGGGTGGCTAGGTTTTTGGGCTTTCTTCAAGGCCCAAATTCACAGGAGTATTGATTATGGCAGAAAAATTTCTGTCCGATTTGCCCATCTTTACCGATTCATCCCAACGTCTACTCACCGATTCAAGAGACGATCGCGAACGATTGCGTCTAATCTTGATCGGTTCTGCAACAGGCGTACGTGAGATGATTCACAAGCTGCATGTGTGCCGTATCGCAGATGCTGGAAATTGGAGTCGCTTATTACCCGTTCCGAATTCAGACGAGGTGATGAGTATCCTGGTGATCGATCGGAGGAGGTGAAGAGGCGAGGGGGCAGGGGTGCGGAGGTAAACAATTCACTAACTTTTTTGTTCCCTTACTTCCCCTCACTTCCAGTCCTATTTCACTTTTTCGACGCGGTTGAACAGGGCTAAACTATATTCAGCAGGTACAAATTAAAAGCATAATGAGTGAAATCATTTTTCTGGTTGAAGATGATCCAGAAGGAGGCTATACAGCCAGAGCGCTTGGAGAATCTATCTTTACCCAGGCCAACAACCTCCAGGATCTCAAAGAATATGTGCGTGATGCGGTTCACTGTCACTTTGAAGATGAACAAACACGGCCTAGACTAATTCGACTTCATATCGTTCATGATGAAGTGATCGCCTCATGAAGTTGCCTCGCGATCTCTCCGGTGAAAACCTCGCAGAGATACTGAAAACGTTTGGCTACAAAACTGTTCGTCAGACTGGCAGCCATATTCGCCTAACAACACAACAAAATGGCGAGCACCACATCACAATTCCCAACCATAGCCCAATCAAAGTTGGGACTTTAAACGCAATTTTGCGAGATATTGCAACCCATTTTGATCTCACTCGTGATGAATTGGCTGAGCACCTATTTCCATAATCAAATGACGGTACAACCACTACACTGAAAACACGAACTCGGACGATCGCCCCAATGGTCACTAATCCCCTCCGCTGGACAACTCGTGATCTAGATGCCCTGCCTGACGATGGCGGCTGGAAACGCTATGAAATTATTGATGGAGAACTGTTTGTGACTCGTGCCCCCCACATTCGCCATCAAGGTGTAGCAGGCAAACTGCATGTTCGTTTAGAAATTTGGTCTGAACAAACTGGCTTGGGCAATGCTTTTCAAACTCCCGGCGTTATTTTCACGCCAACAGATGCGGTGATTCCGGATGTTGTCTGGATTAGTCGAGAACGACTTGGAAATGGGGTTGATGAAGCAGGTCATTTGATCGTTGCGCCTGAATTGATGATCGAAGTGCTGTCTCCAGGCGAATTGAACGAACAGCGCGACAAAGAAGTTAAGCTCAAACTCTACTCGCTGCATGGCGTTCAAGAATATTGGATCACCAATTGGCAACTCAAAACGCTAGAAATTTATCGCCGCGATCAGGCCCAACTGAAATTAGTCGGCACGTTGTTAGAAAGTGACAGTCTCTCTTCTCCGTTGCTGCCAGGATTTAGTGTTGCGATCGCCCAAATCTTTCAGTAGACTCACCGCTCTTGCAGCAGACAGACAGCCTAGAAGAATTCGCTATGATATTTTGGGCGTATTTGGGCTGAGTCGGAAAATGGCGTTCAAGTTTCACTCAACACTGGCGATACTAATCAGTTCTGGTTTAATCGCAACTCCGACGATCGCTCAAGTTCCAGTAGCCTCCGATCGAACGCTTGATCAGACGATCGAATGTGATGTCTTAGTTGCAGGTGGCGGACTGGCTGGATCGGCAACGGCTTATGAAAGTTTGCTGGCCGGACGCACCGTTTGCTTGACAGAAATTACAGACTGGGTCGGCGGCCAAATTTCCTCACAAGGCACTTCCGCCCTAGATGAACGCACGACTCAGCGCGATCGCAATTTCTTCTCCAGAGGCTACCAGGAATTTACCAAACGCTTACATGAAGCCTACAAACAGGAAGATCCGGGTGACTGTTGGGTGAGTGTTTTCTGCTTTTTGCCCAGCGACGGTCACGCCATTTTGTTCGACATGCTAAAAACGGCTGAAAAACAAGGAAATGGCAAACTGCACTGGTTCCCCAACACTGTCATCAAAGATCTTAACCTGGATGCCTCTGGTACTCAAATTCAAAGGGCGATCGCCATCCAACATTCACCAGCACCAGGAACAGCACCCTTAAATACTGAACCGCTTTCCCAAACGATCGAAGACACTTACCGGTACGAAGATAGCGATCGCTTCACCAAAACCATCCTCCAATTCATCCCGCCCAAATCCCCTGCCTACTCCCAAATCCCCACTCCCCACTGGTACGTGATCGACGCAACTGAAACCGGCGAGTTGGTTGCCCTTGCGGATGTTCCCTATCGAGTCGGCATTGATCCGTTAACGCATTACGATCCTTCTTCCGCCAGCGACACCGGCGATCCATACTGCACACAGGGCTACACTTACACCTTTGCGATGGAGGCCACAGCTGAACCTCATCCCCAGGTCAAGCCAGAATTTTACGAGCAGTACGCCCCTTATTACAGTTATGAAAAGCCGAACCTCGCGAATTTTGACGCACTGTTTACCTATCGCCGCATCTGGAGTCCAGAGCCGCGTCCCACACAGCAAACTTTTGGCGTATCGATCCCCCATCCTGGCGATATTTCCATGCAGAACTGGACCTGGGGCAACGATTATCGACCCGGTACAGCTTCAGATAATTTGATCTTGACCCATGACCAACTTCAGCAAACGGGACAACTTGAACCGCATGGTTGGATGGGCGGCCTGCGGGTGGAGAGTTTGCGGCGAGCAGAGGAATCGGCGCTTGGTTTTTATTACTGGCTGGTCGCAGGCACGACAGATTCTCAGTTGGGCGATGGCGTGAAAAAGCCGCAGTTGAATAATCGCCTGTTGACAGGATTGGATTCACCGATGGGCACAATACACGGATTGTCGAAGTATCCCTACATGCGAGAAGTGCGGCGAATTATTGGTCGCCCCAGTCCTGGTTACGCATCCGGCTTTACGATCGGCGAAACGGACGTGAGTCGCAATGACTATACCGATCCGTTCTACCAATCGCTTTCTCCCGAAACCTATCGCAATCTTGGGGTGTCATTGAGTGGACTAGAGGCGATCGCCCGCATTCGCAGCAATGAAATTCCTGATCCAGTGCGACTCAGAACCCGATCGCGCATTTATCCCGATTCCGTTGGGATTGGTCATTACAATATTGACTTCCATCCCTGTATGGCGCTGAGTCCGCCAGAGTTACCCGGAAACTATGAGTATCCCGGCGTGCGGCAGGGGCAGGGTGAAACTTATCCATTTCAGATCCCGTTGCGGGCCATGATTCCGCAGCGACTCGATAATTTTTTGATCGCTGGGAAGAGTGTTGCGACGAGCTATATTGCAGCTGCGGCCTATCGGGTGCACTCATTCGAATGGTCAGCGGGAGCAGCCGCAGGCGTTCTGGTAGATTTTGCCCTCGATCGCAATATTGCCCCCTATCAGTTGGTGGATGATTTGCCGCGCGCTGAACCTGATCTAGAGGCACTGCAACGCCGTTTGTTGGCCACCCAAAATCCGATCGCCTTTCCCAACACATCCATTTTTAATTTGGATTGGCAGGATTGGCGCTAGGCTCTGATTCAGCAGGCTCGACCAGTAACTTCTCGATGATTTGTTCCAGACCATCGGCTGACGCTGCATCTGTCTCAGTTGCTTTACCATCTAAAGGCGATAAAAAAGGCAGATTGATTTTACCGGGCTGTTTACGTAACCCCTCAAAGAAGTCTTTGACCCGATCGAAAACACCTACCAGATCAGGTTTGGTTAAATCTGGTGTGGCCTCAGGAACGGCATCCGGTATTTCTTCAACAGGCAAGCCCTGTTCTAAAGCCGAAAGCGGAATAGTTTCACGGGTTTCGATCGGCTGTGGATCAGGGGAAGCAACAGACTGAATCGGTGATGTTTGAATGGCCTGTGTCTCAGGAGTTAATGACGGATTGAATTGAGGCAAGGACTCTGATTGATCGGGCATTGGAGCCTGGAAGACTTTCTCTAACTTGTCTTCTAACGCACTCAAACTTTCCTCCCTGCTGCGATCGGTCTCTGTTTGACTTGAAATTGGAGATTCCACTGCGGCTGTGGCAGGAGAAGCTGGCAGATCAGGGGTGCGATCAGGCTGCTGGAAAGTCTGCCTGGGAAATGCTGCAGGTTCGAGCGCTGGAGGAGCCAATTTGTCCAACGGTTGCAGGGACTCAAGCTGTTTTTGAAGTTCTAATCCGGTTGGAGCGGGTTGCATTGCTGGCTGATTCAATGCATCTGTAGGAGAAACAGGAAGCGTTAGCAATTTTTCAGGCGCTTTCTCTTCAACCAATCCCGATTCTGAAGCAGCAGGGAGAAGCAGTTCAGGTTTATCCGGTTCAGCGTTTGCCGGTTCAGGTTCTACCAATTCGGGTTTGGTTGGATCGATCGGTTGAACTTCACTTTCCGACTCGCTTTGGGATTCAATCGCCTCAGGTTGAACGATTGTTTCATTAACATTCGGCTCTGTTGCTGGTGCAACCAATTCAGGCGGCATGGTTTCAGGCACTGGCTCTTGAGTCAGATCGGGTTCCAGAATCACCTCAGACTCAGAGTCAGCAGGTTGAGATTCAGCAGATTCAGCATCAGTTTCTGTGTTCACCTCAGGTGCAGGTTCCTTCTCTGCTGCGGGGATAGGTTCGATCGTCGGTTCTGGTTCAGCTTCTGGTTCTGGCCCAGCTTCTGGTTCAGCTTCTGGTTCTGGTTCTACCGGTTCTGGTGGTGGCACATAGTTCGGATCGACGATCTTACGAGCCGCCTCCGCAGTTAATTCACCTCGGCTGAGTTGGGCCAACGTATCGCTGCCACCCGGCTCATAAGTAACTAATTGGACTGAGTTGTTAAATGCATTGGCGATCGGCTGACCTTGATCGTCCAACAGCTCTAACTGCACCCAATTTCTGCCCGGTTTAAGGCCTTTAAGATAAATGGGCTCCCAGCGATCGAAGCTAAAACTTTCGCCATTGACCGTACAGCGAATTTGCCAGTCGGGAATTTCATCTTCTGCGTCTTCACGCGCAACAAGGTGCAGCGGCGCATTGGTCAAATAAAAGTCGAGCAAAACCGGTTCCGCCCCATAGGTCCCCTGCGGATAGTTATAGGTTAGGAGAGGGCGATCATTGCTGGGCGTGTTATCAGCAGTTTGGGTGAAAACATGAAAGGTGGTTTGGGCAAAGGCGGCCTCGTTTTTGAAGCTTTCATGCCAGGGGCGCACTGCAAACGCCCGGATCGTGTGAGTTCCCGGTGCCAGGTGATCGATCGATAGAGGCTGACTCAGGTCATGCACTTGGGCATAGGGCTGGTTATCTAACAGCACCTGAAGATAAGGACCTAACTCCAGCACTTCATCTTTAAATAGCGGCAAATCTTGGACTTGTAGCCGCACTTCAACCTGGGTGTCTTCAATAGTCTGATTGGGGCGCGGGCTGAGAATTTTAACCTGCGGTTGATAAACCTCTAGCGACTGCTTCAAGGTTTGAATCGCCAGCGGTGGTGAAACTTCTGTCAGTTGACTACGCGAGGCTTTGGGGGTAGTTGCGGCACCGGACCCGGCCAAGGGTTGGTTACAACCTGCCAAACTCCATCCCAACACCACAACCAACCAAAGGGCCAAGAGCTGCCTCAGCGATTTTCTACACCAGTTCATCCCCAACACGCTACACACTCCTGAGTCAGTGCCGACTCAACCGTCAAAAATTTGCTCCTAGGGAACTATATCAGGATTGCCCTTGGATCATCACTGCTTATTTATATAAGGAGAAGAGGTTCCAGATTGAGCAGGTGGTTCGAATAGGCGATCGATCCAATTGCTGCGAAATACGAAGACGGACTCAATGGGGGATATCGCAGAACGATCGCGTGAATTCCAAAGAATCTATGGAGATCTATCGGGGAGATAGATAAAACTAGAGGATAAAAATAGGAACAATGGACCAAATTGCACGAGAAATTAAAAATTGTTTAAATTTCCTCTGCCTGAATTCTGAATGCACAATCTAGACACGTTTCTATTGTTGCAATTAAAAATTTCGATATGTAAACAATCGTCAATCGTCCGCATATTTTTTGTCGATGATCGCCGTGAAATGCTGACGGTTCAAGCCTTTCTCACTTTAATTATTGTTAACCATCGCTAAGTGTGTCGAAATACAGCTCTATAATGCTCCAAGTACCTCACCAAGCTATTCAGATTGTTCTAGCTCAAGCAGGGCAACTGTTTTGGTAAATTCCCTCCAGCGAAGATTGGGCAAAGTCTAGATTTTCAGACGCTCCCATCTGGTCTGATCGCCTCGTCATAATGAGTCATCTGCATATTGCTGATGCGCCGGTAGGGACGATATCAAGTGGGCTTGGGAAAGGTTACTCGTTTCCTTGTCTAGAGAGAGGAGAGTCTCTAATGACAACTACCCCACGGGAGCGAGAGCAGAAGGTAAAAGTGGTCGTCGATAAAGACCCCGTCCCAACTTCTTTTGAGAAGTGGGCTCAGCCCGGTCACTTTGACCGTACTCTGGCGAAAGGTCCGAAAACGACAACTTGGATTTGGAACCTTCATGCCGACGCTCACGATTTTGATAGTCATACCAGTGACCTAGAAGATATATCTCGTAAGATCTTCAGCGCTCACTTCGGTCACTTAGCCGTTGTTTTTGTCTGGCTAAGCGGCATGTATTTCCACGGCGCTAAGTTTTCAAACTATGAAGCTTGGCTGGCTGATCCACTGCACATCAAACCGAGTGCTCAAGTGGTTTGGCCCATTGTTGGTCAAGAAATTTTGAATGGAGATGTTGGCGGCGGCTTCCATGGAATTCAGGTAACCTCTGGATTCTTCCAAATTTGGCGGGCTGCTGGTATCACAAACGAGTTTCAACTCTACTGCACAGCAATTGGTGGTCTCGTAATGGCTGCTCTGATGCTGTTTGCAGGTTGGTTCCACTATCACAAGAGCGCTCCCAAGTTGGAGTGGTTCCAGAATGTGGAATCAATGATGAACCATCACCTGGCAGGCTTGCTGGGCTGCGGTTCTCTAGGGTGGGCTGGTCACCAGATCCACGTCTCGCTGCCGATTAACAAAATGCTGGATGCAGGCGTGGCGGTGAAGGATATTCCTCTGCCTCATGAATTCATCCTTAATAAGGATCTGATGACGGATCTGTATCCCAGTTTTGCTCAGGGTTTAACTCCCTTCTTTACGCTGAACTGGGCAGCTTACTCCGATTTCCTCACTTTCAAAGGTGGTTTGAATCCAGTTACGGGTGGCCTCTGGTTATCTGATACGGCTCACCATCATTTGGCGCTTGCAGTCCTGCTGATCATTGCAGGTCACTTCTATCGCACAAATTGGGGAATCGGTCATAGCTTCAAAGAGGTTCTAGAAGCTCACAAAGGTCCCTTCACTGGTGAAGGCCACAAGGGGATGTATGAAATCTTCACCACCTCTTGGCACTGCCAGCTGTCCTGGAACCTGGCTTGGATGGGTTCACTCTCCATCCTGGTGGCACAACACATGTACTCCATGCCACCTTATCCGTACCTCGCGACGGACTATCCCACTCAGCTCTCCATCTTTACGCATCACATGTGGATTGGTGGCTTCCTGATTGTGGGTGCAGCTGCTCACGCAGCGATCTTTATGGTTCGCGACTACGATCCAAAAGTTCATGTCAACAACAATTTGGATCGGGTATTGCGTCACCGTGATGCAATCATCTCTCACCTCAACTGGGTTTGTATTTTCCTAGGCTTCCATAGCTTTGGTCTTTACATCCACAATGACACGATGCAGGCACTCGGTCGTCCCCAAGACATGTTCTCGGATACAGCGATCAAGCTCCAGCCCGTGTTTGCTCAATGGATTCAAAACCTGCATACCTTAGCACCCGGTAACACCGCTCCCAATGCGTTGGCTTCCGTAAGCCCTGCGTTCGGTGGTGATGTGGTTGCTGTAGGTGGCAAGGTTGCCATGATGCCGATCGCCCTCGGTACGGCAGATTTCATGGTTCACCATATCCATGCCTTCACGATCCATGTGACGGTTCTCATCCTGCTCAAGGGTGTGCTGTTTGCTCGTAGCTCACGTCTGATTCCAGACAAAGCTAACTTGGGCTTCCGCTTCCCCTGCGACGGTCCAGGCCGTGGCGGTACCTGCCAAGTCTCTGGTTGGGACCATGTCTTCCTGGGATTGTTCTGGATGTACAACGCAATTTCGGTTGTGATTTTCCACTTCAGCTGGAAGATGCAGTCGGATGTGTGGGGTACGGTGAACGCAGACGGCACGATTTCTCACATCACAGGCGGTAACTTCGCAGCTGGCGCAACCACCATTAATGGTTGGCTACGGGATTTCCTCTGGGCTCAAGCAGCACAGGTGATTGGTTCCTATGGCTCAGCACTGTCGGCTTACGGCATCCTGTTCCTGGGCGCTCACTTTGTTTGGGCATTCAGCTTGATGTTCCTGTTCAGCGGACGCGGTTACTGGCAAGAGCTGATCGAGTCGATCGTCTGGGCTCATAACAAACTGAAAGTTGCGCCTGCGATTCAACCTCGCGCTTTGAGCATTGTTCAAGGTCGTGCAGTTGGCGTAGCTCACTATCTCCTAGGCGGAATTGTGACCACCTGGTCGTTCTTCCTCGCTCGGATCATTGCAGTAGGCGGCTAGTCGCTGAAAACTTCTCTCTAGACAAACTGGATGGTGGACTTAGACTTTGAGTTATTAGATGCATAAGATTTTCCACTGAAAACCGAAGCAAACTGTAGCTTAGAGTCTAAGTCTCTCCTTTCCAACCCAGTTAAACTAGAGGACATAGTAAAAACGCACTAGCTAATTGAGAACCTTCAATTAGGACTTATGGCAACTAAATTCCCAAAATTTAGCCAAGGTCTGGCGCAGGATCCAACCACAAGAAGGATCTGGTATGGGATTGCCACAGCCCATGACTTTGAAAGCCACGATGGCATGACCGAGGAAAATCTTTATCAAAAGATTTTTGCTTCGCACTTCGGTCATCTGGCGATCATCTTCCTCTGGACATCCGGCAACCTGTTCCACGTCGCTTGGCAAGGAAACTTTGAGCAGTGGATCAAAGATCCGCTCAATACTCGCCCGATCGCCCATGCGATTTGGGACCCTCATTTCGGTCAAGCTGCGGTAGACGCTTTCACTCGTGCAGGCGCTTCCTACCCGGTTAACATCACCTACTCCGGTATCTACCACTGGTGGTACACCCAAGGGATGCGCACCAACGGCGATCTCTACATGGGTTCCATCTTCCTGATGATCCTGGCTGCCGTGATGCTGTTTGCAGGTTGGCTTCACCTCCAGCCCAAATTCCGCCCCAGCTTGTCCTGGTTTAAGAATGCTGAATCTCGTTTGAACCACCACCTGGCTGGTTTGTTCGGTGTCAGCTCCTTGGCTTGGGCAGGTCACCTGATCCACGTGGCAATTCCTGAATCCCGTGGTCAGCATGTGGGTTGGGATAACTTCTTGTCTACCCCCCCTCATCCCGCTGGTTTAGCTCCTTTCTTCACTGGCAACTGGGGCGTGTATGCAGAGAATCCTGATACAGCAAGTCATGTTTTCGGTACAGCTCAAGGTGCGGGTACAGCAATCCTGACCTTCTTGGGTGGCTTCCATCCCCAAACCGAGTCGCTGTGGCTGACAGACATGGCTCACCACCACCTTGCGATCGCGGTTCTGTTCATCATTGCAGGCCACATGTATCGCACCAACTTCGGCATTGGCCACAACATCCGTGAAATGTTGGATTCCAAAGCTGGTCTGTTTGGTGGTAAGAGCGAAGGTCAGTTCAACCTGCCTCACCAAGGCTTGTATGACACCTACAACAACTCGCTGCACTTCCAGTTGGGTTGGCACCTCGCTTGCTTGGGTGTGATAACCTCTTTGGTGGCTCAGCACATGTATTCGATTCCGCCCTATGCATTCATGGCGCGGGATTATACAACCCAGGCTGCGCTCTATACTCACCACCAGTACATCGCTGGTTTCATCATGGTGGGTGCGTTCGCTCACGGCGCTATCTTCCTGGTACGGGACTACGATCCTGTTCAGAACAAGGGCAACGTGTTGGCTCGCTGCTTAGACCACAAAGAGGCCATCATCTCTCACCTGAGCTGGGTGTCTCTGTTCTTGGGCTTCCATACCCTGGGTATCTACGTTCACAACGACGTGGTTCAAGCCTTCGGTACGCCTGAGAAGCAAATCTTGATTGAACCTGTGTTCGCACAGTTCATTCAAGCCTCCCATGGCAAACTGCTGTATGGCTTCGATACCCTACTTTCGAATCCTGACAGTATTGCATCGACTGCTTGGCCAAACCATGGCAACGTCTGGTTGCCTAACTGGTTGGCTGCCATCAACAGTGGTTCTAACTCACTGTTCTTGACCATTGGCCCTGGCGACTTCCTGGTTCACCATGCGATCGCCCTGGGTCTGCACACCACCACCCTGATCTTGGTCAAAGGTGCGTTGGATGCACGTGGTTCCAAACTGATGCCCGACAAGAAAGACTTCGGTTATGCCTTCCCTTGTGATGGCCCTGGCCGTGGCGGTACTTGCGACATCTCTGCTTGGGACTCCTTCTACCTGGCAATGTTCTGGATGCTGAATACCATTGGTTGGGTCACCTTCTACTGGCACTGGAAGCATCTGGGTGTTTGGCAAGGTAACGTGGCTCAGTTCAACGAGTCCTCTACTTACTTGATGGGCTGGCTGCGTGACTATCTCTGGCTCAACTCTGCTCAGTTGATCAACGGTTACAACCCTTATGGCATGAACGCTTTGGCGGTCTGGTCCTGGATGTTCCTCTTCGGACACCTGGTTTGGGCAACAGGCTTCATGTTCCTGATCTCCTGGAGAGGCTACTGGCAAGAATTGATCGAAACCCTGGTTTGGGCGCATGAGCGCACTCCTCTAGCGAACCTGGTTCGTTGGAAAGATAAGCCAGTTGCTCTGTCGATCGTTCAAGCTCGCTTGGTTGGTTTGGCTCACTTCACTGTGGGTTACATCCTCACCTATGCTGCATTCCTGATTGCCTCGACTGCGAGTCGGTACGGTTGATAGGTTGGCTAGTTAGATAGCTAAATGTGAATCCCCTGCCAGATGGCAGGGGATTTGCTTTTTTGAGCAAGGTTGGCTGGTTAATCAGGAATTGGTTGGTGGAAAAGAGCTGATGATTTTTTGTGCGGAACTTTTAGCGAGATCAATCGACTCGGATCTAATCCCTGCAGCTTGCTCCTTTGAAGGGAGTGCTCTCCATGCCTCGCTCATTTGACTTCAATAACTCTTTTTCTGATGCTCCACTGATTGGCATACTGGGAACCGATCTGGATATTTCTGGCAACTTGGGTGGTGTTCAATTTGTGGATAGCTTCCCTTATATCGATCGGGTTGACTACTTTGCGTTTGAGGTGAATGGCGATCGCAATGTAGTCATTAGTAGCGATGAAGACGATGTCACAGTTTGGTTGTATGATGATCGCCGTCGTTTAATTGACACTCTTTCAGACGATACCTATGGAGGCGATTATGCTAAAGCTCATGATTTTGCAGAAGGACTAGCCCTGCCTCTCTCTGATGGATTCTACTATCTGCGGGTCAGCGGTGCTAACGGGTTCACTGACTACAACATTGACTTTGATGCTGCGATCGATACTGATTATCACCTCGATGCTGCTGATGAACTGGGTTCAATTGACTGTTCTAGACGGATTCAAGGCGAAGTCGGCGAACTCGATCTGGCCGATAGCTACCAATTTCAGCCCGGTCGTCCAGGCCAGTTCATCATCACCCAAACTTCAACCGGACGAGAAGGGGAGATGCAGCTTTATGACGAAGAGGGTGATTTGATTGAAGCTGGAGTCGGTCGCATCCAGGCCAGCCTTGAAGATGATCGCGACTATTATGTTCAGGTTTTTGCAGCAGATGTTAAAGATGATCGCAGCTATAAATTGACGCTGATTCCCAATCCGGTTTACCAGGGAACTGAAAAGGCTGATCGGCTGAAGGGTTGTGATGATGATGAAACATTCCGGGGACTTGAAGGAGATGATGTGCTGTTGGGCCAAAAGGGTAGCGATAAACTGATTGGGGCAGCAGGAGATGATCGCCTAGAAGGGGGTAACGGAGATGATCGGCTGGATGGGGGACGCAACCATGATGTGCTATTCGGCGGCAGAGGCCGAGACATCTTTGTGTTGTTAGGTAATAACAATGGCGATCGGATTCGAGATTTCCAAAATGGACTCGATCAACTTGACCTGCCCGATCGCATTCCCTTTAATAGCGTTGATATTATCTCGCAGGGGCGTAATACCTCGATTCAGGCGGGCAGGCATGAATTGGCATTACTGGTTAACGTAGCAGCAAATCAAATTACAGCAGTCGACTTTATCTAATTTCAGATCTAATTGCAGGACCAGACGTGAGGGTTGTATTGAGTATCCAGGGAATTTACGGTGAGTGGTGGTCTTCTGTAACCGGAGATCCACTGAGGCCACTCACTTTCGGATGAGCCACGCTGAAAATGTCATGTTGTTGAATCTCAGCGCCTCTAATACGTCCTATGCCCTCCCCATCTGGAGTTCCACCTATTGCAGTTCAGGCCATTCAAGAGAAGCGTTATACAGACGCAATTCCTCATCTTGAAACCTTCTGCCGTCATTCATCGGCTGCTAATAAAGACTATTTTCAAGCGCAGNGTCTGGTTAGTTAAAGCTTATAAATCCACTGGACAAATCGATCGGGCAATTGCCCTTTGCCAGGAAATGAGCCAGAATCCGCATCCCAAAATTCAGACTTGGGCTCAGCAAGCTTTGACTTCTCTTAGAGTGATAACGACTGATGGGGTGAGCAATTCTGCCCCAGAACCTGCCTCAGAACCAGTTGAACCAGAACCTAACTATCCACCTCTATCTTCCGACGAAGCAGCAGTGCTCTTGGCTGAAGGAAATCGTCTTTTGAAGCAGGGTAAATATGCAGAAGCGATCGAAAAACTAGAAGCCTTCTGTTATGGTGCGGAACCCAGCGTTAAGGACTATGAGCAGGCCCAAACCTGGCTAGCAAAAGCTTATAAAAACGACGGGCAACCGAATAAGGCGATCGCTCTTTGCCAAAAGTTGGTGAATAGTCAAAAGCCGTTTATCAAAATTTGGGCTGAGCAATATTTACAAGCGATCGCACCCCATCAACCCGCAGCAGCAGAGCCAGTTCCCTGCGATACACCAGTCTCACCATCCGCCACTTCCCCAGAGTTTATCCAAGCCAAAAATCAGGCTGATCCCCAAGACTCTCCTGACTCCATTCCCAAAGCGGGACGTTCCAAGCGGCAAGGCGTTGCTCTATCAATGAAAGGGGTAGCCAGTAACTTAGCCCTTGCTTCTGGGGTGACGCTCACTCTTCTCTTTGGCATGGTGCTTGCCTCATCGTTATCTTTGCTGTTAATTCAGGGTCAAGAAGATCCAACAACGGGATTGATTAGTGCCCTTTTTATTACCGTTATTTTCAACCTGGTAGTGTTTCTATTTTCACCAGTCATCATGGACTTGATCCAGAATTGGCTGTACGGCACTCGCTGGATCTCGCTTTCAGAAGTAGAGCGTCAGAGTCCAGAATCAGCTCGCATCATTCGGCGAGTTTGCCAGAACAAGAAAATTACGCAGCCGCGTTTGGGGATCATTGATGATGAAAACCCCACCGCCTTCACCTATGGCTCTTTTCCAAATAGTGCTCGTTTGGTCGTCAGTCAGGGCTTATTTACTTACCTGGATGACGATGAGATCGCAACCGTTTATGCCCATGAACTAGGTCATATCGTGCATTGGGATTTTGCCGTCATGACGGTGGCTTCGACCCTGGTTCAGATTTGTTACCTGATCTATAGCTATACACGCGAGATTGCTGATAAGTTGGGCGATAGCGAGATTGCCAAGAAGATCAAAGGCGGAGCCCAGGGAGCTGTGCTTTCAGCTTATATCTTTTACATTGTCGGCGAATACTTATTGCTTTATCTCTCTCGCACCAGGGAGTATTATGCTGACCATTTCGCGGCAGAAGTGACAGGCAACCCAAATGGCCTTTCGCGGGCGCTGGTGAAAATTGCCTACGGGATTTGTGAAGAAGGCCAACGGGCAGAGAAACCCAATAAAGTCCTGCATGGCACTCGCGCGATGGGTATTGCTGATCCCCGATCGTCCGCAATGACAGGAACAGCTTACCGAGTTGCGTCTGAACCTGAAAAAATCGGTCGCGTTTTTCTATGGGATATGTTTAACCCCTGGGCCTGGTGGATGGAACTCAACTCCACCCATCCTTTGACTGGCAAGCGGGTGCGGGCTTTAACCAACTATGCTGAACAGCTTGGTTTAGACACAGAATTTGACATGGCCCGCATGGTGCGAGAAGGTCGGAACTTAAATAAACGCAAGCTCTATGGCAATTTTGTGCTGGACTTGCTGCTCTATTGGGCTGAATGGATTCTCGCCGTTGGCGGTTTGGCGATCGGGATTATGCTGGTTGTCAGCGCAACCGTGCAATCTTATGCAGTTCCACTTTCACTGGCGTTGTTTGGATTCGGCATTGGCCTACTCGTCAAAACTTTTATCATGTATCCCAGCTTAGATCGGGCTCCAGCCATGGATGTATTGCTGCTCATGTCTGATCCCTATGCCAGTCCACTCCGAGGCAAACCTGTAAAACTAGAAGGCCGTGTGATTGGTCGAGGCGATAGCGGCTACAAATTTGGTTCTGATCTGAAAATGAAAGATGAAACGGGTCTGATTTATCTCCACTATGCATCTCGGTTTGGCCCACTCGGTAACTTTCTATTTGGCTGGAGTCAAGCCGAAAGCTTTGTAAGGCGGGAAGTTGGTGTGACGGGCTGGTTCCGACGCGGTATCATGCCCTGGGTTGATATGAGTATGATGACCTGCCCTGAGAAATGGAATGTCTCAAGCCATCATCGCTTCTGGTCTTTACTGCTAGGCATTGGGGCAATGCTGCTGGCATTTTTCCTGCCCATTTTAACGTGAGTTCGACAGGTCAAAAGATCGCTTCAGGCAAGGCAGGTAAACCCTTGGGTTGAAGATCGAGGGAGGGTCTGGAGTCTTGGTAGGTGTATGCCACCAGTCCAGCAATCAAATTGACCATGAAATTCAGAGGACTGCGATGACGAGAATGTTCAATTTGAGCAATGTTCTTGAGTTGGTCATTGACCGACTCGATGATCGCTCGCTTCCGCAACAGGATCTTGTCAAGCAGAGGCACCAAGCGGTTTTTCATATTCTTCTTAATCTTGGTGACCAGCTGAAGCCCTTGTTGCCATAACTGCTCGAATAAGGCTTGGGAAATATAACCCCGGTCGCCAAAGAGCTTGCCGATAATGCCTTTCGTTAACTCTGGGACTGGAGTGCGGTCGTCCACATTGGCAGCAGTCAACTGAAACGACAACAACTCTCCATGTTCATTGATGAGCAGGTGTAGCTTGAAGCMGTAGTACCAGCCCATCGAACTCTTGCCCCAAGCTGCATAAGTTGCAAACACCCGATGGCTGTGAGCCCGTTTGGGATGACAAACCTTTAGAGGAGTCGAATCGATGAAACTAATCCCTGTCATTTCTCCTAAACGAGTGTACAGATAACAGCACAACAGCATTA
>LUGL01000047.1 GCA_002796835.1 Elainella saxicola E1
TTCACAGGGAAATACATCCACCACTAACGACCGTTGCGGGTCGAGCACACTCAAGGTTTGTCCGGGTAAAGCCCCGGCAGGCTCGTTGCGTAGAACTTTCAGCCGATGCTCTGTGCCAGCAATATGATTGCCATCAATAATCCGCACTTCATAGCCTGCTAACAGAGGGACTGCTGCTGCTGGAAACTCCTGTTGAACCGCTAGCAGTTGCTCACTGCTGTAGCGCACTAACGCTTGAGATAATTTCGGTTCTAGACCATTCACCTTAGCATACAGCGCTACTTTCGATACCCCTACCACCTTTTCAAACCCTTTGTAGGCTGCATTCAGTGAGGGATACATGCCACACACCACTAGACTCATCAATCCCACGACACTGGAAAAAAGGAGTTCTCGCTGATATTGCTGTTCTGCGGTTTCCTCAAACAACTGATCCAACAACTTGGGGGCAAATATCCGCTCCATGATGGCTCGCACCATGACAGTCATTGGTGTATTTTCCACAAATCGCTCAAAGATGGCACTAATCATAGCTCCCTCTCCCTGATTGGGTGCTCACTTCAGTGCCTTGATCCTATCGAAAATCCTAAAATACTCAATCAACCATAACAGTACAAACGCTCACCTTAACAGGGGTACCTCTTAGGGTTAAACATACATTTGTGAATTGCCAGTAACCCTTATGAGGACAGAGGACAGAGGGCAGCGGTTGATCCTGCCCCTGCTGTTGCTAAGCTTCTGGTTGAACGAGCTAGGATGATAGCGAGATAGCTGCTTTTCTTCGATCGCATGACTAATGTCTCTCCAGCCCTGATCCAGATTGTCAACCCCGAGCGTTGGGCAGGGCTTAGCATGAACTTCATTGATGCTGGGTTTGTCGGCTTGCTTGTCAAAAATGGGCAGCTGGTGCGGAAGCTCGAACCCGGACGGCATTTCAGCTTTGCGTTGCCCTATCTGGAGCAATGTCAAATCCTGTTGGTGGACAGCAAAATTCGCAACTTAGAAGTGGTGTCTCAGGGCGACTTTGTTTCACGAGATCAATATCTGGTGAATGTGTCCCTAAGCGTCATGTATCAAGTCGTGGATCCGAAACGAGTGGCGCTGGAGCTTTCAGATCCGATCGCAGCCTTAGTCAGCGCTATTAAAGATAATTTGGCAGTCGTGGTGAACCAGTTGCGGTTAGACCAGCTCAACCAGTTGGGTCGCGTCCAAATTCGGGATTACTTGCTGAGCCATCTCGATAGCTTTTACACGCTGGGTTTTAATCTGGACGATGTACGGATCAGTGACATCAGCTTCCCCAAGACTCAGGGCATTGTGCGCCAACTCGAAGGACTCACCGCGAGAGCTGAAGCCGAACATCAGGCAACTCTGCAAGCTCAAATGAATGCCGCTGCTCAAACGCTCCATTCTCAAAATGCAGGCAAATCCGTTGATTCAGCCAATGCGACCCCCGGAACTTTTGTGCTGCCCCCTGAAGAAGCAGCGAAACTGGGGCAACGAACCGTTCGATCGCCTCTACCTCCTACTACCCTGGCAGTGGATGCAACTCAATCTTTGCCGCAGATTGTGAATGTCAGTTCAGGCAAAGCGACTTTAATTACCAGCAATCCTTTTACGATCGGTCGAGAAGTCGATAACACATTCGTTTGCAGTGACGACCTCTGTTCACGCCATCACGCCCGTCTCGATCGGGCACAGGACTCCCATGGCAATTGGGGCTATCAACTGACGGATGTGGGCAGCTCGAACGGTACCTATCTAAACGGTCAGCGGCTTCAGCCCAATCAAGCTATATGGCTGTCTTCAACCGATCGGATCAAAATTGGCAGCGAGGAGTGGATTTTCTCAGCCGCCGCTAACGGGCGGAATTAGTACAATCTCGTCGTCTGCATTTAGAACAGTGTTGGCTTCGACAAAGTTGAGGTTGATTCCAAAGCGAGTTACCTCTCGCCAAGCTTCCAATTCAGGATGTTCGGATAACAGTCGATCACGCACTTCTGCAACAGTTGTGCCAGCAGGCAATTCCAGCACTAACTCTGGTTGGCCGTAGGCTTCTTGATAGGCCGCAAACAATTTGACGGTAACAGTAATGCGCTCGGACATGGGAAATACTGAATGATGAGTAAATTCTACGTTATTCGATTCAGGCGGTTTAAATGGTTGAAGTGAGCAATCGAAACTGGCCTGCACTTCCGGCTGACATACGCTACGCTGAAGCTGAATCCTGCAACCTGTTTTTGATTTCTACACTGCCTTATGCTTGGTACGTTTCAACAAAGCAACCTGCGGATTGAAGTCAATGCTTCCAAACAGCAAATCCGCGATAGTTTACTCTGTGCCGATCAATTTCGTCGCTGGTTAGCACCCCAAACTTTCTCTGCTGGTATACCAGAGCGATTGCAGAAAGACACAGTGTTTACGAGCTGGTTTGGACCGATCGCCGTTCGCCATCAAGTCGATTGGGTGGATGACAACAGTCTGCGGCTTTTGATGAGTCAGGGCATCGATGGTGTGCATGAATGGCATTGGGGTGAGGGCTGGGTGCAGTCCCGTTTGGAGGGCATATCGTTGCTGCCGCTTAATCTAGGACAAACTTTAAGTTTGTTCAGATTGCGACTTTATTTGACTCGTCCGGTCGATTCCAGCTCAGCTAGTGTCTAACTTTCAGGTCAGACTATATTGGGTTGGGCTATGAATTGGGCTTGATCACAAAGACAGAACAGTGCGCTTCTTCAACCACCTCGCTGCTCACAGAACGTTGCAGAATGCGCTTCATGCCTGTCAATCCCCGACTGCCCATCACAATCAACTCGACTTGATGGATATGAGCTAGCCGCACAATCTCTTCTGCTGGATCGCCCGTTACAATCTCCAATTCGCTTTTGCAAGGTAGGCGAGCCTGATAGGTTTGCAGCCGTTCGAGCTGCTGATGGGGAATCATCTCAGTATCAATTTGAGGGCGATCGGCTGCAACATCTGGGTCTGAACCCGCATTGGACAACACATGGGCAATCACAATATTTGCCGTAGACTGAAGTTGAAATTGTCCTAGCCCTTCCATGACTTGCTCCGATAGATCGGAACTATCCAGAGCTACAAGAATTTTATTGAGCACGATCGACCCCCTCAATCACTTTAGGCGTAACCTTACCATCCTGATGCGCTTCAAGTAGGAAGTCATTCTCAAGATTTAAGACTCTCAGTTTCAATCTGAGATGTAACAGTTCATTCTTCGGCTTCAAGTTCAGAGGTCATTCCTGTAGACTCCAGGTTGGTTTGCATCCGCAGTTTGACAGAATCGGCATGGGAAGGCAGACCCTCAGCAGTTGCCAGAACATCGATCGCTGAAGCCATTTTTTGCAATGCCTTCGGCGAATATTGGATCAAACTGGAACTCTTGACAAATGTTTCAACCCCTAAAGCTGAGGCGTAACGAGCCGATCCAGAAGTAGGCAACGTGTGGTTCGGTCCTGCCAAGTAGTCACCCACTGCTTCTGGAGTCGAGTTACCCAGGAAAATAGCCCCTGCATGGCGGATCAATTCCAGTAAACTCCAAGGATCTTCAATTTCCAGCTCTAGATGTTCTGGAGCAAACTCATTCGAGAGTTCAGCTGCCACTTCTAGCGACTCCACAACAACAACCAAGCCGTAATGAGCGATCGCCTTTTCAGTCAGCAAGCGACGCGGATGATTAACGAGCTGCTGTTTTACCTCGGTCACGACCTGCATAGCCAGATCTGCACTGGTTGTCAACAAAATGGCCGCTGCCATCGGATCATGCTCTGCTTGAGCTAGCAAGTCAGCAGCAACATGCACTGGATTTGCCATAGCATCTGCAATTACCAGCACTTCCGACGGGCCTGCGAGGGAGTCGATGCCCACCGTACCATACACCAGCTTTTTGGCAAGCGTAACGTAAATATTGCCAGGACCACTAATCACATCAACTTTAGGGATCGTTTCAGTCCCATAAGCTAATGCTGCAATGGCCTGTGCTCCACCCACACGGTAAATTTCTTGTACCCCTGCTTCCTGAGCAGCGACTAACACAGCCGGATTTACAGCTTTGTTGGGACCAGGGGGCGTCGTAATCACGATGCGTGGCACTTTAGCCACTTTGGCCGGAATCGCATTCATGATCACAGTGCTGGGATAGGCAGCCCGCCCGCCCGGCACATACAATCCAGCCCGATCGACTGGCGTATATCGTTTGCCCAGTACAATTTCATCTTCGCCAAACTGAACCCAGCTTTTTGGGAGGCGCTGTCGATGAAATGCTTCGACCTGGCGACAGGCCAACTGAATCGCATCCAGCAACTCTTTAGGAACCTGTTGATAAGCAGCATCTAGCTCAGAGCCAGAAACACGCAATTCTTCAGATTTAAGGGAAACTTGATCGTATTCTTCAGTATAGTGAAGTACTGCTCGGTCGCCCTGCCGCTTGACGGCTTGCAGCACCTCTCGCACGGTTGCCTCTTTATGAACGACCTGATCATCATGAGTGCGATCGCAAATTCGCCGCAGTTCGGTGAGTGCCTCAGCCCGCTGAGTGATAATTCGCAGCATTGCCAGAGTGAGTGAGAAACGCTAAGTCGGTATCAACCGTCCAGATTCGGTTAGTCTTGCTCGGGTTCGATGGATCGAAGCCTGAATGACTTTTACCTAACCCTTGCTTCTTCTAGCTTAACCTGGATTTTCTGAGGATATGTGTCGAAACGATCGCAGATTGATTAGCACTTTTGGTAAATCATTCGCTAGAATGGTGGATCGCTGAGAGAAGTACCTTCATCCTATCTAGATAGTTACCGTGGCAAATATTAAGTCGGCAATTAAACGAATCCAGATTGCAGAGCGCAATCGCCTGCACAACAAGTCTTACAAATCGGCTGTCAAGACGTTGATGAAACGCTATTTCGCTGCGGTTGGTCAATACAGCACCAATCCCAGCCCGGAAGCGATGGAAGAGGTGCAGCGCTCGATGTCAGCCGCTTACAGCAAAATTGATAAAGCTGTGAAACGGGGCGTGCTGCATCCAAATAATGGGGCTCGTAAAAAGGCCCGGTTGGCAAGAGTGTTGAAAGCTGAAACATCAGCAGCTTCATAAAGTTAAGTTCAGCCAGTCCTAGTTGAGACCATTCGCTTAGACAAGTCGCCTTCTGCAAATTGAAGCAGTGGGCTGCTTTTGTTGAAACTTGATTAAGTTTCTTAAAATTAGAGTTGGCGTGCCGCTCACAAAATCTATGCAGCTTGTTGATACTCACGTTCACCTCAACTTCGATAGCTTTGCACCAGATATAGAAGAGGTTGCCCAGAATTGGCGATCGGCTGGCGTGGTTCGGTTGGTTCATTCCTGCGTCGAGCCTGCTGAGTTTGACGACATTCGGGCTTTGGCCGATCGGTTCCCAGAGATTTCTTTTGCTGTGGGACTGCATCCGCTGGATGTTGAAAAATGGACTGCTGAATCGGCTCAACAGATTTTGACTCTGGCTCAGTCTGATGATCGAGTCGTGGCAATTGGCGAAATGGGGCTGGATTTTTTTAAGGCAGATAATCAGGCGTTGCAAGAGGAGGTTTTTTACGGACAGCTCTTGATAGCCCATCAACTTAACCTGCCTGTCATTATTCATTGTCGAGATGCTGCAGCTCGCATGGCAGAACTACTCCGATCCTTCTGGGCGGAGCAGGGTCCAGTTCATGGTGTGATGCATTGCTGGAGCGGAACGCCTGAAGAAACCAAATGGTTCCTCGATTTGGGGTTCTACATCAGCTTTAGCGGCATTGTTACCTTTAAGAGTGCAGTGCAAGTGCAGGCTTCAGCCCAAATGGTACCTGACGAGCGAATTTTGATTGAAACGGATTGTCCTTTTCTATCCCCTGTGCCAAAGCGAGGCGAGCGACGGAATCAACCTGCTTACGTTCGTCATGTCGCGGAACAGGTGGCTCAATTGCGGCAAGTACCTCTGGAAAGTCTGGCGGCTCAAACGACGCGAAATGCTTGTCAACTCTTTAATCTGGCATTGCCTGAGCAATTGCCCCATTCAATACTAGAAGGTTGTGCAATTGCCTAGACCTGTTTCAAGGACAGCATTGAAACCACAAATTGTCTAGCATACGGCATAATAAAGTTTGAAGTCTGTAAAAAATCTTGAGGCAATTTTGCAAAGTTGCGGTTCTTCGCCAAAAACTTTAGCAATTTCCCAATGAATTTTGCCAAAAACAAGCCCTCGATCCTTTTTTACAAGTTGACGAAGTCCATTGTTTAAGCTATACTCTCCATGCTTTGCCCCTCTATATTTTAACGATTCATATTGTTGGAGCCAAATTCTGGGAGCCGATTCAACCCATCTCAAATATCTTGAAATTTCATGACGATTGGTTTCAGTCTTCCTTGGTCGAGGGCTGAAGTTTTTTCGTCATTATAGCTTTTCACTGCCTAGCGATTACGTGTTAGGGGTATGCCCTAAGCCACATCCAGTCGAGGAGACGCATGAGTAACCTAACCAAACCCACGTCCATGTTTACCCTGCCTGATCTCGTGGAAATTCAGCGAGCGAGTTTTCGCTGGTTTCTTGAGGAAGGTTTGATTGAGGAGTTAGATAGCTTTTCCCCGATCACAGACTACACCGGTAAATTAGAACTACACTTCCTTGGCAAAGATTACCGGCTGAGGCGTCCTAAATATGACGTGGATGAAGCAAAGCGGCGGGATAGTACTTACGCCGTACAAATGTATGTTCCCACTCGTCTAATTAATAAAGAAACGGGTGAAATTAAGGAACAAGAAGTCTTTATTGGCGATCTGCCGCTAATGACCGATCGCGGTACCTTCATCATCAACGGGGCTGAGCGGGTCATCGTCAACCAGATTGTGCGGAGTCCTGGAGTTTACTACAAGAAGGAAATCGACAAAAACGGACGCAGTACCTTCAATGCCAGCTTAATTCCCAACCGGGGTGCTTGGCTAAAGTTTGAAACGGATAAAAATGATCTGGTTTGGGTTCGGATTGATAAAACCCGCAAACTGTCAGCTCAGGTCTTGCTGAAGGCGTTAGGGCTGAGCGATGGCGAAATTTTTGACGCGCTGCGCCACCCTGAATATTTCCAGAAGACGATCGAAAAAGAAGGTCAGTTTAGCGAAGAAGAAGCCTTGATGGAGCTGTATCGCAAACTACGTCCGGGTGAGCCGCCAACCGTTTCGGGAGGGCAGCAGTTGCTAGACTCTCGCTTCTTTGATCCCAAACGCTACGATTTAGGTCGCGTTGGCCGCTATAAGCTCAACCGAAAATTGCGTCTGAGTGTACCGGAAGCAACCCGCATCCTCACGCCTCAAGATATTCTGGCGGCGATCGACTATCTGATTAACCTGGAATTTGATATTGGCCAGATCGATGACATTGACCACCTGGGAAATCGTCGCGTCCGATCGGTCGGGGAACTGTTGCAAAACCAGGTGCGCGTTGGCTTGAACCGCTTAGAGCGAATTATCCGGGAACGGATGACCGTTTCTGACGCAGATGCGCTCACACCCGCTTCTTTGGTCAACCCTAAACCTCTAGTCGCTGCAATTAAAGAGTTCTTCGGTTCTTCGCAGTTGTCTCAGTTCATGGATCAAACCAATCCCCTGGCTGAGTTAACCCATAAGCGGCGTTTAAGTGCCTTGGGTCCAGGAGGGCTGACCAGGGAACGGGCTGGATTTGCAGTGCGCGATATTCACCCCTCTCACTATGGCCGGATTTGTCCGATCGAAACACCAGAAGGTCCAAACGCTGGTTTGATCGGTTCTTTGGCAACCCACGCTCGCGTTAATTCTTATGGTTTCATCGAAACTCCCTTCTATCGGGTTGAGGCAGCCAAAGTGGTGCGTGATGAAGCACCGCTCTACATGACTGCTGACGAGGAAGATGATTTCCGGGTTGCGGCAGGAGATGTCTCGGTCGATGAGGAAGGCCGGATTCTGGGTGAACAGGTTCCCATTCGCTATCGGCAGGAGTTTACCACTGCGGCTCCGGATGAAGTGGACTATGTGGCGGTGTCGCCTGTACAGATCATTTCGGTGGCAACTTCGCTAATTCCTTTCCTGGAACATGATGACGCGAACCGTGCTCTGATGGGTTCAAACATGCAGCGTCAGGCGGTACCTTTGTTGCGCCCCGAACGTCCGCTGGTCGGAACAGGTCTGGAAACCCAGGCTGCGCGCGACTCCGGTATGGTAATTGTCAGCCGCACCGATGGTGAAGTGACCTATGTCGATGCCAACCGTATTCGCGTACGGAATCCTGAAGGCAAAGAAATCGAATATCAACTGCAAAAGTATCAGCGATCGAACCAAGATACTTGCTTGAATCAGCGCCCGATCGTGTTTGCAGGCGACCAAATTGTTGCAGGTCAAATCCTAGCCGATGGTTCAGCGACTGAGGGTGGCGAATTGGCGCTCGGACAAAACGTCCTGGTTACCTACATGCCGTGGGAAGGCTACAACTACGAAGACGCGATTTTGATCAGCGAGCGGTTGGTTTACGACGATGTCTATACTTCAATTCACATTGAGAAGTATGAGATCGAAGCACGACAAACCAAGCTTGGTCCTGAAGAAATCACGCGGGAAATTCCCAACGTCGGGGAAGACGCCCTCCGGCAACTCGATGAAACCGGCATTATTCGGATTGGGGCATGGGTAGAAGCAAGCGACATTCTGGTCGGTAAGGTGACGCCTAAGGGGGAATCCGATCAGCCGCCAGAAGAAAAGTTGCTGCGAGCCATCTTCGGTGAAAAAGCGCGGGATGTGCGTGATAACTCACTGCGCGTTCCGAATGGGGAGAAGGGCCGCGTTGTAGATGTGCGGGTGTTTACCCGCGAGCAAGGGGATGAACTGCCACCTGGAGCGAACATGGTGGTGCGGGTCTATGTTGCTCAAAAACGCAAGATTCAGGTGGGCGACAAAATGGCCGGTCGCCATGGCAACAAGGGGATCATTTCTCGGATTCTCAGTCCCGAAGATATGCCTTACCTGCCCGACGGTACACCTGTTGATATTGTCTTAAACCCGCTGGGTGTGCCTTCTCGGATGAATGTGGGTCAGGTGTTTGAATGTCTGCTGGGCTGGGCTGGTCATAACCTGGGCAGCCGCTTCAAGATGATTCCATTTGATGAAATGTATGGGGCTGAAGCTTCTCGCTTAACGACCCATGCCAAGATTGACGAAGCGCGGCAAAAAACTGGACAAGACTGGGTATTTAATCCCGACAACCCTGGCAAAATCCAGGTTTACGATGGTCGGACTGGAGAACCGTTCGATCGCCCAGTCACTGTCGGAACGGCTTACATGCTGAAGCTGGTGCACTTGGTGGATGACAAGATCCACGCTCGTTCCACCGGTCCATACTCACTCGTAACGCAACAGCCCTTGGGCGGTAAGGCTCAGCAAGGTGGACAGCGGTTTGGTGAAATGGAGGTGTGGGCGCTGGAAGCCTTTGGGGCTGCTTACATCCTGCAAGAGCTACTCACCGTTAAATCGGATGATATGCAGGGCCGTAACGAAGCGTTGAATGCGATCGTCAAAGGCAAAGCCATTCCCCGTCCGGGTACACCTGAATCCTTCAAGGTGTTGATGCGAGAACTACAGTCACTCTGTCTCGACATTGCAGCCCACAAACTGCAAAACCAGGAGGATGGCACCAGTCGCGATCAAGAAGTAGATCTCATGGCGGATATCGGAAATCGACGCACGCCTTCTCGCCCCACCTATGAATCCATTTCTCGTGACGAGATGGAAGAGATCGAAGACTAGAAACTAATTAGCAGGGACTCCAGGTCTGTTGAACGCAATCCTTGCAGCAGATTGGTCTTGTCCCTGCGATATTGGGTCGAGCACGAAACAGCAATAAACCAGGACAAAGAGGAAAATCTTAGCGATGCCAAAGCTAGAACAACAGCGGTTTGACTATGTCAAAATTGGTCTGGCATCTCCAGAAAGAATTCGTCAGTGGGGAGAGCGGACGCTACCAAACGGCATGGTGGTAGGCGAAGTCACCAAACCAGAAACAATCAACTACCGGACCTTAAAACCGGAAATGGATGGTCTGTTTTGCGAACGGATCTTCGGCCCTGCCAAGGATTGGGAATGTCATTGCGGCAAATACAAGCGAGTACGCCATCGCGGCATTGTATGCGAACGTTGTGGGGTGGAAGTCACTGAATCGCGAGTACGGCGGCATCGTATGGGCTATATCAAGCTCGCTGCTCCGGTGGCTCACGTCTGGTATCTCAAAGGGATTCCCAGCTACATGTCGATTTTGCTCGATATGCCACTGCGGGATGTGGAACAAATTGTTTACTTCAATTCTTATGTAGTCCTCGATCCGGGCAATGCTGAAAATCTTAGCTATAAGCAGCTACTGACGGAAGATCAGTGGATCGAGATCGAGGATCAGCTCTACAGCGAAGATTCTCAACTGCAAGGTATTGAAGTCGGCATTGGGGCAGAAGCGCTGCAACGGTTGCTGCAAGATTTGGATCTAGAGCGGGAAGCCGAAACGCTGCGGGAAGAAATTGCGGTCGCTAAAGGCCAGAAGCGGGCCAAACTGATCAAGCGGCTGCGGGTTATCGACAACTTTATTGCGACCCGATCGCAGCCAGACTGGATGATTCTCAGCGTCATCCCCGTGATTCCTCCCGACTTGCGCCCGATGGTTCAGTTAGATGGGGGCCGCTTTGCGACTTCTGACTTAAACGATCTCTATCGCCGCGTGATTAACCGGAATAATCGTCTGGCTCGGCTACAGGAGATTCTAGCGCCAGAAATTATCGTCCGCAACGAAAAGCGGATGTTGCAAGAAGCTGTTGATGCCTTGATTGATAACGGTCGTCGTGGTCGGACTGTCGTTGGTGCGAACAATCGTCCGCTCAAGTCCCTCTCGGACATTATCGAAGGGAAGCAAGGTCGGTTCCGGCAAAACTTGCTGGGTAAACGGGTGGACTACTCTGGCCGTTCTGTGATTGTGGTCGGTCCGAAGCTGAAGATTCACCAATGTGGTCTGCCACGTGAAATGGCGATCGAGCTATTCCAACCCTTCGTGATCCATCGGCTAATCCGTCAAGGATTGGTCAACAACATCAAGGCCGCGAAGAAGCTGATTCAGCGCAACGATCCCCAAATTTGGGATGTGTTGGAAGAGGTGATTGACGGACACCCGGTCCTGCTGAACCGAGCACCGACGCTGCACCGTTTAGGGATTCAAGCCTTTGAACCCATTCTGGTGGAAGGGCGCGCGATTCAAATTCACCCGCTCGTTTGTCCAGCTTTTAACGCCGACTTTGACGGGGACCAAATGGCGGTGCATGTGCCCTTATCTCTGGAAGCTCAGGCGGAAGCACGACTGCTGATGTTGGCTTCTAACAATATCCTGTCTCCGGCGACGGGACGACCGATCGTCACTCCTAGCCAAGATATGGTGTTGGGCTGCTACTACCTGACCGCTGAGAATCCGGCGGCGACTAAAGGTGCAGGTCGTTACTTTGCCAACCTGGATGACGTGATTACGGCCTATGGTCAGGGCTTGGTGGACATTCACGCTTATGTTTGGGTGCGATTTGACGGAGCCGTCGAAAACGACGTTGCAGAAACAGAACCCTTGCAGGTAGACACCGCCGAAGATGGCAGCGTGACCAAGCTGTATCAGTTCCGCCGAGTTCGTGAAGACGCAAGCGGAGCTGTGATTTCTCAATACATCAAAACGACGCCCGGACGCATTATTTACAACAAGACCGTTCAGGATGCGCTGGTGAGCTAATTGCAAACGTTGATTGCAAACTTTTCAATATTGAGGGCAGAGAATGACGGTAGAAGATAAGTCCATACAAAAGCCAACGCCAGCGATGATCTTCCGTAACCGCGTCGTCAACAAAGGACAACTGCGACGGTTGATCGCCTGGGCGTTTACCAACTATGGGACTGCCAGAACAGCTCACATGGCCGATGAGCTCAAGGATTTAGGCTTTAAATTTGCAACTCGCGCGGGCGTTTCGATTAGCGTGGATGACTTGCAAGTGCCGCCCAGCAAGCGTGATCTGTTGGAAGCAGCTGAGGAAGAAATCCGCGATACTGAAACTCGCTATACGCGCGGTGAGATTACTGAAGTGGAGCGCTTCCAGAAGGTAATCGATACCTGGAACGGCACCAGTGAAGAGCTGAAGGACGAGGTGGTTCGGCACTTCGAATCCAGCGATCCGCTCAACTCGGTCTATATGATGGCGTTCTCTGGTGCCCGAGGCAACATCTCTCAGGTGCGACAGCTTGTCGGGATGCGAGGTTTGATGGCGAATCCGCAAGGGGAAATCATCGACTTGCCCATTAAGACTAATTTCCGCGAAGGGTTGACCGTTACTGAATACATCATTTCGTCTTACGGGGCGCGTAAAGGGTTGGTAGATACAGCACTGCGAACAGCAGACTCTGGTTACCTGACTCGTCGTCTGGTAGACGTGGCTCAAGATGTAATCATCCGGGAAAATGACTGCGGCACCGATCGCGGCATTTCAGTTCTGCCAATGACAGATGGGGAACGGGTTTTGATTCCGCTTCAGGATCGACTCCTAGGCCGAGTTGCCGCTCGCGACATCGTTCATCCCCAAACGGGCGCTGTCATTGTGCCCCGTAATGAAGCAATTTCCGACGAGCTGGCCCGCGAGATCGGCAAGGCCAAAATTGAGGAAGTGTTTGTTCGCTCTCCTCTAACCTGTGAAGCGACTCGATCGGTCTGCCAGCTCTGCTATGGCTGGAGCTTGGCCCATGCCTCGACTGTAGATTTGGGCGAAGCTGTTGGGATTATTGCTGCTCAGTCGATTGGTGAACCGGGCACTCAGCTCACCATGCGGACCTTCCACACCGGCGGCACCTTCACTGGGGAACTTGCCCCTCAGATCCGAGCTAACTTTGACGGTACGGTTCACACCAAACCGAAGCAATTCCGCTCACGGGCCTTCCGCACCCGTCACGGGGAAGATGCCTTAATTAGCGAAGTGAGTGTAGACATCACGGTAGAAGCGGGCGATCGCAAAGAAACTTCAACCGTCCCCCCCGGGTCGATCATCTTTGTACGAGATGGCGACTCTGCCAAAATTGGTCAGATGCTGGTTGAGATGCCCAGTACTGGTCGGGTTCGTAAGGTGACTGAAAAAGCAACCAAGGATGTGGCTTCTGACTTAGCAGGCGAAGTCAAATTTGCTGACCTGACGCCAGAAGAGAAAAAAGACCGACAGGGTAATACAACGCGAATTGCTCAGAACGGCGGTTTGATCTGGATTCTGTCTGGTGAAGTGTACAACCTGCCACCGGGTGCTGAACCTGTAGTAAAAAACGGCGATCGCATTGATGCGAATAGCATTCTGGCCGAAACCAAACTGGTAACTGAAAACGGTGGTGTTGTGCGGATTCCCCAGGAGAACGAAGGCAAAGGGGGCCGCGAAATCGAGATTATTACTGCTTCCGTCTTGCTGGATCAGGCGCGAGTTGTGGTTGAAAGCCAGCAAGGCCGCGAGCAATATTTGATTGAAACCCAAAGTGGCCAACGGTTCTCGCTGATTGCCACTCCTGGCACCAAGGTGGGCAACGGTCAAGTCGTTGCTGAACTGATCGACAACCGCTATCACACTCAAACAGGCGGCATCATCAAATATTCCGGCGTGGATGTTGCCAAGAAGGGGAAAGCGAAGCTGGGTTATGAAGTGATTCAAGGCGGCACGCTGCTTTGGATTCCAGAAGAAGCCCATGAAGTCAACAAAGATATCTCGTTGCTGCTGGTTGAAGACGGCCAATTTGTGGAAGCCGGAACCGAGGTGGTTAAAGACATCTTCTGTCAAAGCAGCGGCGTTATCGAGGTCACGCAAAAGAATGACATTCTGCGCGAGATTGTGATCAAGCCTGGTGAACTGCATTTGGCAGATAATCCGGAAGCGGTGATGTCAAAAGATAGCACGATCGTCAGTCCCGGACAGGAAGTTATGCCTGGTCTAGTTGCAGAAGAACTGCGCTATATCGAGTATGTCGAATCACCGGAAGGGCCAGCTTTACTGCTGCGACCCGTGACGGAATTCCATGTTCCTGATGAACCGTCCGTTCCGAGTCAGGCTTCGACCCGTGAAGAGTCCGGTTGTTCGATCCAACTGCGGGCCGTGCAACGCATTCCTTACAAAGATGGGGAACGCGTCAAGTCTGTGGAAGGCTTGGAACTGCTGCGCACTCAGCTGGTGCTGGAGATTGAACAAGATGCACCCCAACTGGCAGCCGATATTGAGCTGATTCCGGATGAAACCAATGCTGAAGTCATGCGCTTACAGTTGGTGATTCTGGAATCCCTGGTAATTCGTCGAGATGTCTCCGCTGACCAAACTCAGGGCAGCACCAATACCCGTCTGCTCGTGCAAGATGGCGATCAGATTTCTCCGGGAGCTGTGGTGGCTCGCACTGAAATTCTCTGTAAAGAAGCAGGGGAAGTGCGGGGGATCCGCGAGGGCGCAGAGGCGATTCGCCGCGTTCTGGTCATGCGCAACATCGACAAGGTGGAAATTGCCACCCAAGGCAAATCAGCAAAAGTGAAGACGGGTGCGCTTCTGGTTGCAGGTTCCGAGATCGCGGAAGGTATCCGAACCTCTGATTCAGGACAGGTGGTGCATGTTGAAGACGATCGTGTTGTGCTGCGAATTGCTCGTCCTTATCGCGTATCGGCAGGTGCCGTTCTTCACATTGATGACGGTGATCTAGTACAACGGGGTGACAACCTGGTGCTGCTGGTCTTTGAACGAGCCAAAACGGGAGACATTATCCAAGGTTTGCCGAGAATTGAGGAATTGTTAGAAGCTCGGAAACCGAAGGAAGCCTGCATCTTAGCCAAACGGCCTGGGATCGCCCAAGTGGTTTATAGCGAAGATGAAACGGTAGAGGTCAAAGTGGTGGAAGCTGATGGTGTTACCACTGAGTATCAGCTCACCCCTGGCCAAAACGTGATGGTGATTGACGGCGAGGAAGTGAAGACAGGCGAAGCGCTGACGGATGGTCCGGCTAACCCACATGAAATTCTCGACATCTTCTTCACCTACCACCGCGAATTTGAAGGGGTGCATGAAGCGGCACTCAAGAGCCTACAAGAGGTGCAAACCTTCCTGGTGAATGAGGTGCAGTCAGTTTATCAATCCCAGGGCATCGAAATTTCCGACAAACACATTGAAGTGATTGTGCGGCAGATGACCTCGAAAGGCCGGGTAGATGATGGGGGTGACACCACCATGTTGCCTGGTGAGTTGGTAGAGCTGCGTCAGATTGAGCAGGTGAACGAAGCCATGTCGATCACAGGAGGAGCTCCAGCCGAATATACCCCTGTTCTGTTAGGGATCACCAAAGCCTCCTTGAATACAGACAGCTTCATTTCAGCTGCCAGCTTCCAGGAAACCACTCGTGTCTTAACGGAAGCCGCGATCGAAGGAAAATCAGACTGGTTGCGCGGTCTGAAGGAGAACGTGATCATTGGACGCTTGATCCCAGCCGGAACAGGCTTCAATACCTTTGAAGAAACGGCTAGCATTGACGCTGATATCTATCCAGAGGAAGTCAGCTATGGTGACATTGATGGCGATATGACCGATGATGATGTAATTCTGGACGATCGCACTGCTCGTAACTATGAACCTGGTTACGATACCTTTACCCTGGGTGGTCGCAGCCCTGAATTTTCAGGTGACTTTGGGGCTAGCTATGGCATGAATCGTAATGACGACGATGATCCGTTCTCACCCATTTTGGATGACGGCGGTGAGTATGACTCTGACGATGATGACGACGATGATGATGATGATGAATAAATGCTCGACCGTAATCAAATTCTAATCAAGTTCCATCGTTAATTCATATCCCCTCGGCTAGGATGAGCTGGGGGGAATTTTTTAGATGAAGTACCAAACTCGCTTTCGCCTGATCACCTTCGTCTGTCTGATTCTGCTAGTTCCGATCGGCTATGCCGCCCGGTTTTATCTCAGCAGCGATCAGGAATGGCTGCGGAATTTATTAGGCAATATTGCCTACGAATCCTTTTGGGTTTTGTTGGTTATGTTTCTCTTTCCCACGATTGCTCCCATCAAAGCTGCGATCGGGGTTTGTCTGGCCAGTTTTGCGATCGAATTTTTACAGCTCTGGCAACCTGATTGGCTTCAAACATTACGCGCGACTTTGCCGGGAAGATTAGTTCTGGGCAGTAGCTTCTATTGGCTAGATTTTCTGCAATATGGTGTAGGTAGTTTTGTGGGTTGGCTGTGGGTACGGACGATCAAACGATCGATAAAGTAAGTGAATCAATGCACTATTGCAGAAGCAATAAAAGCGTTCTGAAAGCGTTGTAACAGTTTTTCTCGTAGATCTTTCCAGAATTCCTTGACTGCTGCCAATGGATCTAGATTACGGACGCAGGTCGCCAACCCATCTATATCTAAATTAGGTAGAACTTGGCTCTGGTTAATTACCTCATAGCTAAATTTGAGAATGATATCCTGTTGCAATTTGAAAATGTTAGAAAATCCTTCATTTCGGGAGAGTCATTAACCATTGCCAGATAAAAAAGACAACCATTCCCACCACAATCGTCAACAGTAAGTTTTTGCGCCAGAAGGCAACCAGAACAGCAGCCACTGTGCCAATCAAGCGAGCATTCGTGTGATCCAGCCAAAGCGTCTCATTTGGCATCAACACCGCAGGAACAACAATCGCCGTTAATACTGTGGGCGGCACATAACGCAGCAATTGCAGAAACCAGGGAGCCAACTGGAGACGGCCACTCATCGCTAACACTGGATAACGAACGGCGAATGTCACCAGCATCATTCCCAAAATCAAAAAGAATTCATGCATGATTATTGCGTCCCTCTACTAAAACCCCTGCGATAATCCCAGCGATCGCGGCTACCATCAGCCCTAACTGATGCGGCAGACCATGAGCAAGAATAGAAACAACTCCTGCAATAACCACCGCAACAACCATAGGTTGATTCACCAGGTAGGGAATAACCATTCCCGTGAATGTGACAGCCATAGCAAAATCCAATCCCCATTGGGTTGCATCTGGAATCAGCTTACCCACCGTTAGCCCGACCCAGGTCGAGAATTGCCAATTGACATACATAAACAAAGCAGCGCCGATGTAATACCAATGTTTATAGGGTGAAGCATCAGGTTGATGATACCGAGTAATACCAATCGCAAAAGCCTCATCTGTTAGACAAAAACCGATCGGCAGTTTCCACACTTGGGGCAATTGACGCACATAGGGCACTAAGCTAACGGCATACAGCAAATGACGCAAATTCACCACGAAGGTCGTCAAAATAATCAGCGGTAGAGCTGTACCGGAACTTAAGAGACCTAAAGCAATGAATTGGGATGAGCCAGCGAATACAAAAGCAGACATCGCCATTGTGCCGCCAAAAGAAAGTCCGCTACTGGCTGATAATGTGCCAAAGATAATACCAAAGGGAATTGCACCGATAACGAGCGGAATAATGGCACGGCAGCCCGACCAAAATTCCGATCGAGCAGAGCTGTATGTGGTTGAACGATCGCTAATATTCATAACGATTTGAACTGAATCACGTATTTTCTCATCCTTTTCCTGTCTGGAAAATTGATGGATGGGCTCAGTTTATCGAGGTTAACCCAAGTTCGTCTTGTACGTTTTTTCAAGAGTGAGTTTGCATAGATTTCTCATCTGGCAATCTGTTTGAGTTAGGCATCAACCAAACCTATTGTGCAATGCGGACAACTAAGGGATTCAGTTTGTTGGTGGTACAGAATGGAATCCGTGATTTGATTGCAGATGTCACAACAGCCTATTTTGCTCCTATACCCATGGAAAATTCACAATTACCGGAAGCCAAGGAAAGGCATTTTCTTACCATCAAACACGTTCTAGTTGCGCTTATCGAACGACAGCAATAGTGCAATCAGTGCTGAGTATTCTCGTAGCAAACTGCTGGCTCACAAATCTTTCCCAGATCTTCCCCAGTTTTCCCAATCGATCGCCCTATTCCAACGCAAGAAATCAAAAGCAACTGGGATTCAGAGGGTCTGGGTCTGACTTAGACTATAAGCTAGTCTTGGAGACGGAGAGGGGGGGATTCGAACCCCCGTTGGGTTGCCCCAAACTTGATTTCGAGTCAAGCGCATTCAACCGCTCTGCCACCTCTCCTGGGGTGTTCGATTCTATTGTAAGTGCTGAAGGGGCCAATCGCACAATCGCTTAGAAAGATTCCACATTGACAACCCCTGTTTGAGGCTGCCATTGCAGCGCACCCGCCTGTTCCATCCGATGAATTCTTACCTGATGTTGCTTCAGCCACTGCTCAGTTGCTGGATCGATCGTCTGACCAAACACGATGGCCATTTGGGGCTGTATCTTCGCCAGCAGTTTTGGATTTAAAGCCTTTCCCGACCAGCCGATGGTTGTGACTGGAGCGAGGTGCTGCATCAAATCAGCCTGCCGCTGGAAAGATGGGACTCCGTCGAGCCAGAGCCAAGTTTGATTTGCGATTTGGAAACTCAGCACGTCTGGTTTGGCAAGTTTATATTCGGCAGTGACGGCATCGAATCGTAGCGGTTGGGCGATCGATAAAGGAAGCGCCACACCCTGTTGCTGTTTTACCTGTTTCAGCAAGCTGGGATAAGTGATTTGAGGATCATTAGCTAGCTCAGAGGCAGTAGAAATTTGGGGTGGTGAACCTGATGCAGGACTGCTATAGAAGCGATCGATCTCGGTTGTGGCCAGGAGCCGATGCCAACCTGCGATGTCGCTTGGATCAAGACTCGGAGCGATTGCCCAGTCAAGATGATTCACTCCCTGCTTTTGCAAAAACGGCAGCACTGCAAATTCGACATCTTTAGCCTCGCTACCATGCACCATTCCTACAGTGCCGCGATCTTGCACCACTAATACTGGTTGTGCTGAAGTTGCCAGCACGGTCACCTGAGTTAAATGGGTAGCATTGTAGCCCGCTGGAACTGCCACTAACCCGATCCCCATTAGCAGGCCAATCCCCCAATAGCGATGTAGCTGTTGCCAACGCCAGATCAGAACCAGCAGACCATAGAGCAGGATCAGCTGATAAGGCTTGATTGTTCCTACAGCAAAGGAACTGCCAGGAAGCTGACTGCCAATCTGGGCAATTTGGATAAACCAGTGAGTCGGGTAATAGAACAAGGCAGCAGCTAGGCTACCCAACCATGGATGAACAAACGTCAGGACTGCGCTGATCATGCCACCGATGCTAACGATCGTAATCAGCGGACTCACCAGTACATTGACCACCAGACTGTAGGGCGACAGGACACCAAACCCGCCCAGCAAAATCGGTAGCGTCCAAACGGTGGCAGCCAGCGGCACTGCAAACATGGCAGCGATCGTGCTGGGCATCCAATCAAGCCATTGGCTGATGACCGGCAGAGTCACCAAGAGGCCGAGCGTGGCCAGAAAGCTGAGTTGAAAGCCTAAGGACCAAATCCATTTAGGGTCATACAGCAGCAGCACGGTCACTGCAAATAAGAGTGCTCCTACAGGTTTGACTTTGCGATCGGCCAGCAAGGCAACCAGCGACACAAATCCCATGACGCCTGCACGCAGCACGGAAGGCTCAGCTCCTGTCAGTCCCAGATAGAGCAGCAGGACCGCACTTCCCATGCCAAACCGCAGCTTGTTGGAGAAGCGTTGCGTCAGACTGAGAATGACGCCGAGCAGCAGGGAAACCTGGGCTCCGGAAGCGGCTAAGGCATGGGCAAGTCCCGTTTGTTTGAACTGATCTTGAATCGGGTAAGGCACGTCAACAGCCCCCTTTCCCATCACCATGGCGCTGACTAACGCTCCTTCTGGATTACCCAAACCAAGCTCCTGGACTTGAACGATCCGTTGACGGATCGACCAGAACAGCGGTGGAGCTGGTTTGTTAGAAGTGGGATATTTCAGACTGGTGCCGTTGAGTCCAGTAAAAATGCCTTGCTGCGCCAGGTATTGCTCAAAATCAAAGCCCCCCGGATTCGCAGCAGGTTTGGGGCGATATGGCGAACCTTGAACGGTAACAGTCAGGCCTGGATAGAGTTGTTCTCCGGCAACTTTGGGAATAGTGGCATAAACTTTACCCGTTACGTTGTGGGAAGCTGTGGGCGCTGAGTCAGTTGAGCTGGTAATTTGATTTGCTGCCAGTTCAAACTGCAGGCGATCGCTCCGAGTCAGCCGAGGCGAAGAAATTACCTGCCCCTTTACTTGAACGTTTTTGATTTCAGCATTGGCAGTCGGTAAAGGCTGGCATATAGTCGTTTGATTTCCCGGTTCTGCGGCCACCCAATGACACAAATCCGTCGAGCTTGGCTGTGGCAGGCGCATGTGAAAGTAGAGCACTGCGGCCATACCAATCACCCCGGCGGCTAACCAAACACCCGGAGCAGGAGCCATGCGCCAAACGCGGCGAATAGAAAACGCGATCGCCACTCCCAGGATCAAGAGAACGATCGCGCCAGTTGGAATTCCAGCAACTGTGCCGGAAATTCCCGTAAACAATAACCCTAAAAGATAGGCGAGGCAAAAAATTGCAGCAATTTCTGCAAACATAGAAGCACGCTAAACCACTAGAAACTTGGATCCGCAGTCTCCAGTCGGCAAAGCACAACCTAGATCGACAAACCTAGCTGAAGTCCCAGCACGCCATGGAGAACCAACAGACAGAGCGCAACACCGCCTAAATAGGCATGAGCTGTGCGCAACAGAGTTTTATTCTGCCCATTGCTAAGCGCGATCAATACACCATTCAGACTCAGTAATATGATCGCAGCAGTTCCAGTGATGAAATGCGGACTTTCGAGAATCGGCTTTTGCTGCATGACGAGCGACAACACGCCTCCCGTATAGCCCATCGCGATAAACAGAAACATCAAGGGGGCAATTTTGCGGTGCTCTGCCCAATTTTTAGTGGCGACTTCACCACCCGCCAAACGTCCACGCCAGCCGGTCCAGCCCACTGCGCTACCCATGGCCACGACGACGATGCCCATCATTAATGGATGACCCCAATGGACGATCGGCTCAGGGAGATTCATGCTGCGAAACCAGGCCGCGATCGGCTCCAGTAATTGACTCAGACTCTCTGACATTCGGTTCTCCTAACTGCATCTTTAAGAAATATTAAGAATATTCTAGGAGAATCTGGAGCGAATAGATTGTGTTTTGTTCTACAGGCTGCGTAGATGTGGATCAATGTGACTAAGGTCTGACAGATTGACTGCCGTCCCTTCATACTGCTTGCCAAATTGAGTGTCTTATTCGATCAGTGAGGATCGGTTACGCTTCACGGGAATAATAGTTCGATGATCAACCTCGTATCGAGAGAAGGGGGCAGATGAACTATTGGACGCTTTACCACGAGCAAGATCTACACCATCACAATTTAACAGCAATTTTCATGAGGCAGGCCCTTCAACCTTTCTGGAAGATGTCATCGCTTCTAAAAACCTAATTATGGATGAACCTCTTTATAAAAAAATAGCCCGGTTCAAAGCTTTGCAGCGTTCCCTAGTTTCAGGCTTCTCATTAATGGAGAGCAGCACTTCATATCAAACCTCTATTCTGTTTAGAATAGTCAACCAAATTCGCAAGTCTCTAGATTTAGAAACAATTCTGCAAACTACGGTTAGCGAAATTCGGAATTTACTGAGCATTAACTACTGCCATTTCTTATGGTGCTTACCTAACGGGAAGCAGGAACAACTGACTCTAACCCATGAAGCTAAGACTCCAGAGTCTCCAAGCTGCTTGGGAGATCTTCCCAGTCAACAAACAGAAGCACTCGCAGCAGCGATCACCCATCTGAAAAGATTAAAAATTGATCAGGTCTCGACCAGCGCTGATTTAACGTTAGAAGCCCGATCGCTCCTGACCGAATTAGGCATCACATCTAGCTTACTCTTCCCGCTCAAAACCCACTCGGGCCAGTTTGGAGCAATTCTATGTAGTCACTGTCAAAGTGTGCGGAAATGGTCCAACCCAGAAGTGGAGTTACTTCAGGCTGTCACGGATCAGGTTGCAATTGCGCTCGATCAGGCAGAGTTGCTGGCGCGTACGAGGGCAACCGCTTTGGCAGCTCAAACTCAGGCGGATTACCTCTCAGAAGCATTAAAAAAGCTCCAACAGACTCAGGCACAGCTTGTACAGCATGAAAAGATGTCCAGTCTGGGGCAACTAGTGGCAGGAGTCGCCCATGAAATCAACAACCCAGTGAATTTTATTAGTGGCAATATCACCTACGCAACGAACTACATTCGACAACTTCTGGAACTTTTACAGCTTTACCAGGATTATTATCCGGACCCTGCTTCCCCCATTCAGGTGAAGATGGAAGAGATGGATCTGAGGTTTCTGATTGATGATTTGCTGAAGATTTTGTCGTCAATGGCGATGGGAACCGATCGAATTCAGCAAATCGTCCGATCGTTGCGGAATTTTTCCCGGTTGGATGAAGCAGAGGTTAAACCTGTTGATATTCATGAGGGAATTGAAAACACGCTGCTGATCCTCAAAAGCCGCTTCAAGACAACCGACAAAAGACGAGATATTCGAATTATCAGAGAGTATGGCAACATCCCTTTGGTAGAATGCTATGCCGGACAACTCAACCAGGTGTTCATGAATTTGATTGTTAATGCGATCGATGCATTAACAGATGTATGTGATCCCACAATCACCATTCAAACCGAAGTGATCGATGAACCCGATTCAGCCGAGCGTGAAGAGACATCAATCAATCCCGATCCTCTGGTCGTAATCCGGATCCGAGACAATGGCATGGGCATGAGTGAAGCAGTGCAGCAAAAACTATTTAATCCATTTTTCACGACGAAGCCAGTCGGTGAGGGCACTGGACTGGGATTATCAATCAGCTATCAAATTGTTGTGGAAAAGCACCGTGGCATTCTGAAATGTGTGTCAGAACCAGGTCAAGGAACAGAGTTTATGATTCAGATTCCAGTACAATCGCCCACCCGACTCACCTGAAAATCAGCAAAGGAATAACGTTATGGCTGCAACGGCGGAACATCTCCCCATTGTTCTATCAGTCGATGATAGTGAAGTGGTGCAAAAGTTGATCAAGCGGGCATTGGAAACCGACTATCGGGTCTTGCTGTGTGGCAGTGCGGTGCAGGCACTCTTGTTGATCAACCAGGAACCGATTTCCGTGCTGTTACTGGATATCTCGATGCCAGAAATTGATGGGCTAGACTTTTGTCGGACAATCCGCAGCATTCCTAAATTTCAGACTTTACCGATCGTGATGTTGACGGCTCGCGATGGAAACTTAGATAAGGTTCAGGGACGGCTGGCCGGAGCAACCGAATATCTCACTAAACCATTTGAGGCGGAGCAACTGCGGCAGATTATTAGAAACTTGATCACTGTGAATTCAGGTGGAGATGCTCCATGTTGACATCGCTCTTCACGCAATTGATCGAAGCGTATACGGGTCTGCATTTTCGATCGCAACACGTAGCCCTGCTTGAGCAAACCATTCAGGCAAGAATGCGAGCCCTCAAATGCGCCACTCCTGAACAATATTATCGGCATTTAATCAGCGGCATCCCTTCTGGCCCAGCCAATTTCATCCAATTCAGTCAAGAATGGCAGCACTTAGTTCAACAACTCACTACGGGCGAAAGCTACTTTCTGCGCGATCAGGGTCAGTTCCAGCTCCTACAGCAGCAAATTTTACCGGAGCTGATTCAGGCTCGAAGACAGCAAGCGGCCAATGCTTCTATCCAACCCACTTTGCGGATTTGGAGTGCTGGCTGTTCAACAGGTGAAGAAGCCTATTCCCTGGCTATGCTGGTGCAGCAACTCATTCCCGATTGGCGCAGCTGGAATTTGCTGATCTTAGGAACCGATATCAACGCAGAGGCGATCGCCCACGCCCAAAAGGGGCTTTATCACACCTGGTCATTTCGGAGTATGAGTGCAGCCATGCGATCACAATACTTTCAGGCTGAGCGAGGATTGTGGCAACTGGATGAAACCCTCCGCAGTATCGGCATGTTCCGTTTACAGAATTTGGTGCAAGATCCTTTCCCTGATATGCAATCAGATCTATATAATATGGATTTAATTGTATGCCGTAATGTATTCATCTACTTTGTACCTGAAACGATCGCAGCGGTTGTAGAAAAATTCAGTCAAACTCTGATTCCAGGTGGCTATTTAATTACAGGACATGCCGAACTGTATGGTCAAGATTTGAACACACTGGATCTACAGGTCTTTCCTGAATCGGTTGTCTATCGTCGTTCTTCTCTTGCCAACAGCCAAGATAAACTACAAGATTTGCCGATCGCACCTTCTGATCTCTTACAAAACGCTGAATTTGTTTCTGCACCCACTGCAATGTTGGATCCAGCCTGCGATACCCCGGTGGACCATTGTTCTCCATTCCCAATTTCCCAAGACTGTTCCAATCCAGTTCAAGCAGCTCTGATGGCAGCAGAACAGCAGTTTCAAACCAGCAACTATTCAGAGGCGATTGCGATCGCGCAAACGGCCCTTGCCGAAGATCCGCAATGCTTCGAGCTGCATTATTTGATTGCCCAGTGCTATGTGAGCCTGGAAAATTATCAGCAAGCAAAGGATCACGCCCAAAAAACAGCAGAGATTGATGCGTTGTCAACCGCTCCTTGCTATCTGCTAGCCTACATCGCTCGCCAGCAAGAACAGTATGAGCAGGCAAAACAATTCTTAAAACGCATTATTTATCTTGACCCAATGGCAATTACTGCCTATCTAGAACTTAGCGCGCTCTACACTCAAGCAGGAGATAGTGGCAGGGCTGCAAAAATGCAGAAAACAGCTCTCAATTTGATTCAGCAATTAGAGGCTACCAAAGGGGATGGATGACTTTTATTTTCGGTTCAGATCACGCTTCTTTTACTATCAAGGGAATACTAGCTCTAGTTTTGTGCCAGCCAACTCGATATGGAGATTCAGTTCTACTTAATATTTAGCCTGTATGGATTGCGATATGGCATCAATACGTTGCAAGTGCAGGAAATTAGTAAACTGCCGGAGTTGACTCCAGTGGTCACTGCACCACCGCAAATGATCGGTGTGGTCAATCTGCGGGGCAAAATCGTTCCAGTCATCGATCTGAATTTACAGTTTGGACGACAGTCCAATACTTATCAGTTGAGCGATCACATCATTTTTCTGGAACATCAGAACCAGTTACTTGGACTCATCGCCAACCAGGTGCAGGACGTGAAATCGATCAGGTCTGACTGCATTGACACTCAATTTGCTGACAGCTTTAGCGATCGCAATCATCCAATAGTTGAGGGAATTGCGCATCTTGAAGGCAACCTGATTACCTTACTGAATCCAGAGCAGTTATTGCAATGGAGTGTCCGAGCGCTGTCGCTGCCTGCTGATCATTCAATCTCTGACAGTCTGCCCTCTACTCCCTATGCTCACTTTTCCCCTGAAGACCAGCAGATTCTACAGGAGCGAACTCAAAATTTGATGCAGCGCGCTGAGGCAGAAGACACAGCTGAATCCTACCCCATTGCAGTCATGGAGATTCGAGGAGAGTATTTCGGCATCGATCTAACCAGTGTGCGCGAGTTTACCACCATCTGTACTGTGACGCCTATTCCCTGCTGTCCTGATTATGTCATTGGAAATATCAATCTGCGTGGAGAAATCGTGACGTTAATGTCGCTTCACTCTATTCTGAATGTCGCTCGACCCAATTCGCATCAGGCAATTGTTGTTGCAGTGGATGATATTACTGCTGGAATTGTGGTCGATCAAATATTGGATGTTATTGATATTCAGTCTTCCGTCATGACAACGCTACCCGTTGCCGTTCGCTCTGAAGGCCAGAACTATACAAAAGGTACGGCATCTTATCACGATCATACAATTACCTTGCTCGATGTGCCTAAACTCTTAGCGCAAGGGGAATTAGTGGTCAATGAATTGATATAAGTAAAGTGAGGTGATTGCAATGGTTCGGAAATTATCCCTGCAAACGAGCCTGATGGGTTCTTTTGGCTTTATGGGTGCGATCGTTTTGATCGTAGGTCTCGTGGGTTGGAGTGGGGTTTCTCGTCTCAGTCAGCATCTTAATATTTTGATGGACAATAGTTTGCCTAGTATTGATGGATTGTGGAAGGTGAGCGAGGGCCAAACTCAAATTAAAGCGTCTCAAGAAGCGTTGCTCAACGCACAATTCAGTCAAAAAGAAAAACAAGCCGAACTCCAACACATTAAAGAAACCTGGCAGCGGATTAAAGAGGGCTTCTCAGAATATGAAGCGACGCCCACTGTTGAAGGAGAAGGCGATGCCTATGAGCAATTTCTCAAAAGTTGGGACCAATGGACTCAAGATCATGAAGAATTCCTCAGGCTCTATCAAACAGCCCAAGTTGATGGCCTTTCCCCACAGGAAGTCAGTGATCTGAATAAATTTTTAGCTGAGCAAGAGTTCACTTCATTCTATGCAGCTAAAAAAGACTTCTTGAATGTACTCAAGATCGATCAAGGGCTGGCAGAAAAGACACGAAAAGCATCAGCTCAAGATGTCTCTACAACTTCTTTTCTAACCATCTTAGGCATGACATTGGGGCCCATTGGGGCGATCGTTTTTGGTATTGCAATCACGAAATCCTTAACCAGCAAGATCAATAGTACAGTGAATACCATCGTCAGCTCCTCGACTGAAATTGCCGCTACTGTTGAACAACAAGAACGTACTGCTCAGGAACAGGCAACCGCAGTTAATCAGACCACGACCACCATGGATGAGTTGGGAGCCTCTTCTCGGCAATCGACTGATCAAGCAGAAGCCTCAGCCTTAGGGGCTCAGCAGGTATTGGCCTTAGTAGATGGGCACAGTCAGAATGGTCATAGTCAGAATTCCAACTTACGGGAGCAAATGGGAGAAATTTCCGATCAAATTCTGCGGTTGAGTGAACAAGTCAATCAGATTGGCATGGTTTCCACTTTGGTTGGCGATCTGGCTAATCAAACCAACATGCTGGCGTTAAATGCAGCTGTGGAAGCGGTTCGAGCGGGTGAGCATGGTAAAGGGTTTGGTGTCGTTGCGGGTGAAATTCGTAAACTGGCAGACCAGAGCAAGAAATCAGCTGAACGGATTAATACGCTAGTAATTGACATCCAAAACGCAACAAATTCCACCGTGATGGCCACCGATGAAGGCACAAAAGCGGTCAGTAAGATTGTCGATGCGGTTAACACCATTGCGATGAACAGTCAGCAAATCTCTTTGACAGCAAAACAGCAGGCAATTGCCATTCAGCAGGTTGTCAGCGCCATGAATGCAATCAACCAGGGGGCAACTCAAACGGCTGCAGGGATTAAGCAGACGAAAGTGGGAACACACAAACTGAATGAAGCTGCTACGCAACTCAAGGCGATCGTATAAACGGACACGAACGTGAATGAACATGATTGATGATGATGAACTCAGAGCGGTCTTTAAAATAGCCAGCGAGGAACATCTACAAAGTCTGGATGATGGATTGCTGTATCTAGAAAAGCACCCTGCCGATCGGGCAACACTGGAAGCTTTGATGCGGGAAGCCCATTCTCTGAAAGGGGTATGACTAAAATTTGATGTAGCTATTCTGCAAAAGCGAAGCCGTAGCGATTAATCTTTGACCAAAATTGTTGCCATCGTCCTTGACTGTAACTCAAGGTTCGCAAACTCAAAACAATCCCTGCTCCATGTTCTTTCCATTTCATACCAGAACCACACAGACGTGCTTTGACAATGATTTTACATCCCGCTTCGGTAACTCCTGAGCCAATGGGTAAATGAGCGGCAATCGCCTCGGCATAGTGCATCTGATGGTGGTGATTGCGAAAGTAAGTGATAGCATCTTGTAATCCCTTTTGCACTGATTGACTCACCCGCTTCGGCACGATAGTTTCCATTTCTGCCAACAGTCGTTGGGCTGCACCAACCTCGTGCTTCAGCAGATGACAATGCTCATCCATCCAGTTTTTTTGATGTTTAGGATTGCGGGGATGGATGGCTTTAGCCACTTTGTCGAGATACTGAGTGGCATGAAAGAAATCCAAAACTTGGGTATCGGTGACGGGTTCGAGAAATGTCCAATTCTCCGATGCTCCATCGGCTAACCCTTGATAGTGGGCCTTGGGATGCAACCGTTTGATGTGTTC
>LUGL01000048.1 GCA_002796835.1 Elainella saxicola E1
TGCAGCAGATATGGCAGGAGTGGCGAGAAGGGTTAAGTGTGACGTTCACATTACCGAAACAATTACCCCCTTTACGAATGCTCTTGGTGTGGGATAACTTAATCGGGCATCAGACCCCTGAGTTGATGGTGTGGCTTTGTGAACATGGGGTTTTGCCTTTGTACACTCCACTTTCAGGGAGTTGGCTAAATATTACAGAATCTATCCAACGTATTCTCAAACGACGGGCTTTAGATGGACAACATCCGCAAACTCCCCAGCAAATTATCGAACGATTTGAGATCGTAGCTAGAGTATGGAATCAAAACCCGACCCCTTTTGAATGGGGTGGTAAGCGAGCTGCACGACGACAACGGGCGCGATCTAAACGACAAGGACATCGTTTAGGAGGGTCTGGGGCTGTGGCTCAGTCCTTGGTTGCGTGAAATGCTCCACTCTAAATGGCTATCTACGTGCCAAATGACCCACTAGCAAAAGCAGCGAACAGGTCTGAGATTCAGCCACCCAGATTGGGCTGTCTAGAATAGGAGTATTGGGTAAGGATAATCATATGAACTCAATCGTTGGGATTCTAGTTGGTGCAATTCTCTTGGCAACCTTGCGGGGGTTTAAGCTCGATCGAGAATATGAGCGGGGCGTGATTTTTCGATTGGGTCGAGTGCAGGGTCTGATGGGACCAGGACTGTACTGGATCGTGCCCTGGGTAGACCAAAAAATGCAAATTGATGTCCGCACCAAAACCGTTAACATTGAGCCGCAAGAAACGGTAACGGCAGATAGTGTAACGATTCGCGTCAACGCCGTGCTTTATTACCGGATTCTCGATCCCATTAAGGCGATCAACCGCGTCGAGAATTACCAAATGGCGGTCTATCAAATCGCCCTGACAACGCTACGAAACGTAGTTGGGCAAAACTTGCTGGATGATGTCTTGCAAAACCGAGACAAAATCAACCTCAAAGTTCAAGAGATTGTGGATGAGATTACGGAACCCTGGGGAATTGTGATCGAACGGGTAGAAATGAAGGATGTGGAGATTCCCACCAGCATGCAGCGAGCCATGGCTAAAGAAGCAGAAGCGGTGCGGGAAAAACGGGCTCGGTTGATTAAGGCAGTCGCTGAACAAGAAGCATCGATCAAGCTGGCAGAAGCATCGAAAAAAATTGTTGAGAATCCAGCAGCGCTTGAATTACGTCGCCTGCAAATGCTAACTGAAATTGGCGCAGAGAATAATACGACCACGCTCTTGATGATGCCATCCGACTTTATTTTGCTGGCAAAGAACTGGGCAGATTCCATGCAGCAGGGCGCACTCAAGAACCAATCTGCTGCTTCGACCGATCGGCCACAACAGGCTTCTTTAGAAGGTACTCAGCAGTCTCTGCTCCAGTCGTCCCAACCTGCTTTGCAGCAATCATCTCAGGCACCTTTTCAGCCACCGATCGACTCAACGAACTCTTCGCTAGAGGAAATTTCTCCCACCGAAGAAGGACTGAGTTGATCCACGCTTCAGTCATTACCTATTGCTGACATCCCTATTGTTTGGTAATGCAATCGCCCCAGATCAGCAATCTCCAGAGGCCAGCAAATCGGGATAGGCAATTAAAGCAGCACGAGTAATAGGTAACTGCTCGACAACAGGTTGAAGTTGGTAGTCCAGTTTCCAACTGCCTCCCCAATTGCTACAGCCAATCGGCTCGGTCGATGCAGCAATATTAGCGCCTGTGAGAGCATGTAGCTTTTCAATAAATTCCACCCCAATCTGGTCTGCTGCCACATTACAAGCATAGAGATGAATGGTGGCCTGATATTGGTTTGGGAAAAACCACCGCTGAATCTGTTCCCTATAGGAATCGAGCGTTGTGGCATCGAGTTCACGATTTCCTAGATATAAGCATCCGGATGACCCGTGAGAAATAATGTAGAGATGATCAATCGATTGATGATTTTCAAATGCTGCAGTAATTTGTTCTATCCCGTCTCGATCACTCTCTAAGACAACACAGATTGCACGATCGGTCACACTGCTTGCCAGCAGCCCACAATGCTCGATATGACCATCAATGACTACGAGTGACGCCACTGAAGGTTGACTAGAGTGCGATCGAGCCAACAACGGATGAATGGTAGTGTCAGACTGAAGAGATTTGTCTGTATTGATGACAGTAGAAACCATTGTTGTAGTATCCCGTAATAACAATGAGTAATCCATTCAGAAAAGAACAATATTGAAATTTAGGCAGTCCCTCCAGATCTAGCGTGTTAAGCTGAGTGTTAAGTTCAGTGAAGAAATAGCCATAGTCGGCACCTCATATTGGCTGTTCTAATGTTTGAGTCCAGTTAAACTGGTCAAACTCTACGATTTCTAGCCCCACACCATGACGAGCAGTGTTGCGTGTTTCATCTGTAAATTTGCCACTGCGGAAGTAGCCAATATTACGGGTGAGATCAATATGCCCAGAGACGGAAATCACTAACGCTTCATACGTATAGTTGCGTACAGATCCGGCAAAAAATCAGCAAAATTGCTACATTTTTGAGCAAGCTTCATCCCTCGATCGCAGTATCACTTTTTTATCTGGTGAGAAAAAATAGGTCAAGCAGCAAGAAATTGCAGTAGTTTTGCAACACCTAAACTCGATCGGTATCACAGGACGATATCACAGCTCGCCATCTCTCAAGTAAAGGCAAGCAGCATTGATACATGCGGCGAGACGAACCTGAATGCCGCTGCATCGGTAACCCAGGGATAGGAGTTTGAGCAACATCAGTTATGTGGGTTGAGAAACGACGTCTCTTTTTGGAGCTAAGCTTTTTTCTAAGCATTAAAATGAATCAAGCTGGATCAAAGAGAAAGGAACGCATGGTTTGGCCTTTTAAGCCGCGATTTCGCAAACAAATTGCCCGTATTGAAGTATCAGGAGTAATTGCGGGATCAACTCGCAAACATCTACTAGAAGCTCTGAAAACCGTTGAAGAACGCAAGTTTCCAGCCTTACTGCTCCGCATTGATAGTCCCGGTGGCACGGTAGGCGATTCTCAAGAAATTTATAGCGCTCTCAAGCGACTACGCGAAAAAGTGAAAATTGTCGCGAGTTTCGGCAACATTTCGGCATCGGGCGGAGTTTATATTGGCATGGGTGCTGATCATATTGTGGCCAATCCTGGCACAATCACGGGCAGCATTGGCGTCATTTTGCGGGGCAATAACCTGGAGCGCCTGCTCGACAAAGTAGGGGTTTCATTTAAGGTGATTAAGTCTGGACCTTATAAAGACATTCTGGCCTTCGATCGGGATCTAACAGAGCCAGAGCAACATATTTTACAGGAGTTGATCGATACAAGCTATCAGCAATTTGTGCAAACCGTTGCAGAAGCTAGAAATTTACCGATCGAGACTGTGAAAAGCTTTGCAGATGGCCGCATCTTTACCGGTCAACAGGCTCTGGAACTAGGAGTTGTCGATCGATTGGGCACCGAAGAAGATGCTCGTCGCTGGGCTGCCGAACTGGCAGGGCTTGATCCTGAAAAAGCGCAATGCTACACCCTAGAAGAGCGGAAAAGCTTGATCAACCGTTTCTTGCCAGGAAGAGGGCAACTGTCACCTGCCATCACAGCCCGACTAGATTGGTTGGAATTTGAGCTTAAAACCAGTGGTTTACCACTCTGGCTTTACCATCCCTGATGGCAATTGCAGGATTTTGAGCTATGAGTGAGAGTGATTAATTGAAGGGCTGAGGTTGATGAGTAGGAGGTTTATCCAATGGATCCCTCAGTCTTTAATATGCAACGATTAAACAAGGAGGATTCATCCGTGGGTTGGAAAGTGAGGGCAATTCGGGGAGCGACGACCGCCTCAGAAAATTCGGTAGAGGCCATCCGAGAGGCGGTAACTGAGCTGTTAGATGAGTTGGAAGGTCATAACGACATCGATCCCGACGATATTGTAAGTGTTACCTTCTCAGCCACACGAGACCTGGATGCCATTTTTCCTGCTGCGATCGCCCGCGAGCGTCCCCACTGGCAGAATGTGCCGCTGTTAGACGTTCAACAAATGCATGTTGAGGGCAGTTTGGAACGCTGCATTCGCTGCCTGATCCACATCAACACACCAGACCCTTACGTCAAGATTCATCATCCCTATCTGCGCCAGGCGAAACACTTGCGACCTGACTGGAGCATGGCAACGATCGAATAAGCTGTCAAGCCACTGGCAGGAGCTTGAGGCATCAATCTATCCTAATCATTCCAGCAATCCTAAGGTGATAGAGGTTGAGCTGGAGTGATACAGTTAGGGTGGAAACTTACAGAAAGGAATCTCTGCGATCGTGTTGCAGAAAGTTTGGAGTGCCGTCAACGTTGTTTTTTTCATCTTAATCCTGGCTTTTATCGGAGCCAATCTTTATCGCCTGGGGANTTTTTTTCTTACAAGGAAATTCCTAATGTTTGGTAGATAGCAGATAGGTTTGGCAGATGACAGAATTAAAAAAGCTCGAAGTTCACTGACCGGATATTGCCATCTATCCTGTTACTTACTGCCAAACTCAATCATCCACAGATTTACACCATCGTATTTAGATCGGCAGTTAGCACCTGGATTTTCGAGCGCCAGAAATAAGCATCATAGAGATATATCCTTACTTTACAATAAGTGATTCACGAATGTAAATATTGCAATGTTAAAGAGATGTTTTAAGCTGAGCTATCCGCATCACTGATCCGGGCGCTAGGGCAGTGAGAGAAAACTTTGGGCATGAGCAATATCCATGAGCACTGACACTACAAATAGCATGAGTTGACCAGTTGAACAATGGCAGTTCCAACAACTTAGCCTCGCACCAGGGAATGAGCATCCAACGGTTAGGGAAACAATGCTGCCGATTGCTCAATTCCAGACAAGCAAAAAGTATTTCATCCTGTCCACTGCATACATATTTACACTACACAGTGTGTAGTTAGCCAGAGTTTTTGATATAATACACACAGCATGTCGTCCACTGTATACATATTAGTTAGGTCGATCGTACTTTCCCTTCTATTTAATGTCGTGATACAACACTGCAAAATTGAGTCATCTCAATCAAAAACTCAATTAAAAACGATCGCCCCCTCAGTCTTGAAACCCATGAAAGCGATCGTTGTTATTCACCATATTGGCAGCGATGCAAACCTGATGCCAGAAACAAAGGCTAGCCTAACCGATCCTGTATGAACCAACGTCATGCCAGCAAGCTCTATTGCAGCAAATAGCGTACAGGATTCTTGTCAGCACCCATTCTTGAGACGATCGCTGTTTTTTCCTAATTTCTAGATAACCATTTCAGAACTATGCCAGCCTAGTCGAGGTAGGTTTGCACGGTGGCCCTTCCAGATAACCCAACAATCACTACACTTCTTGCAAAACTCGTTGCTGTAAGCGCTCTTGCAGGCACGATCGGACCCTTTGCTGTTCTATCGGTGAACCAGCAATCAACACACCCAACTTGCCGACTAAAATGCCACCCCAATTGACCAAAATCACTCCAACGCCAGAGGCCGGATTGTATTCCAGATCGGTCAAATCAACGTCGTTAAGCGAGTGGTAGTGCGTTTTGAAACACTCATTTGACCAGTTGGTGATACCCAATTTGCGAGCAATTCCTGTGGGATAAGAAGCCCCATTAAAACGCGGATTGCATTCGATCGCAAAATACTGGGTTTGATTCTCTGCTTCCCTCACGGCAACATCAAACGCAAAGATCCCTTTCATTCCCTGCGAGGCCATCCAGTCAGCCATCGGATCTACGAGTTCCCAGGGTTGATGTACGGTAGGATAACGATTGCCTAAATGAGCACAGCCATCCAGAATTTGTTCAGTTGCGGCCAGTCGTTCAGCCCCTCGTTCTGTAATCTGATATTGCAAATTGAGGAATCTCGACGCCACAATCTCTTGCTGAATTTGTAAGGGAACATGCTCCTCAATAGCCAGCAATGCCTGTTTCAACGCCAATTCATCCTGACAGCGGCTGATGCCAACTCCATTCACTGACACAGCAGGCTTGACATAGCAAGGATAGGGCAGTGCCTCAAACTGCTGAATTTCTGTCTTACCAGCAAATCGCAGTGTTTTAGGAATCGACATTTCCAAAACTTCCGCAAGCTGGGTAAAGCTGTTCTTGCAGTTGACATACTCAACGACTTCACACCACTGAGGATCTAAGCGATAGAACCATTCCCGCGTTGGGCTATTTGCATTGACCGCATCACCAAAATAGAAGACCGAAAGCTCACAGTTTGGCAATTTTGTCGCGACATTCAGGGAAACATCCCAAATAGCAGTTTGACTGTGGCTTAAACCAATTCGTTCATAGTGAGCAGTAATGGCAGACCATTCTGACTTAAGGTCTGGATGAAGTTGAATCAAATCCTCAGGTTCAGTCAGTCCTAACGCTCGACCGCAGTAGAGGTAGTTGCCGGACACCGCTTCATGGGTGCAGTTCATAATGTCATGGTTGAAGAGCCGCCGTTTATACATACAGAGTCGCCTCCTCTGACATCCAAACTAGTTTGCAAATAGGGCAGCAGCCTTCGGCGTCACAGCAACTGAAAACCCATGAAAAATTGACAATCTGGCACTGTCGCAGACTGGCTAAATTCATAACTTAACCTCTATTGATGGATATAGGAAAACACACAAAATAAATCGCCTGCAGGAAATCCATTTAATACTCAGGCGATCGTGACGAATTTTCGAAAAACTATATAACTCCTAGCTCTTAATCCTCTGCATTGGACTCAGAGATGTCAATAGAGCAATTTTAAGAATTTTGAAAGAACTGCAAAATAAAGAGGGGCTCTTAACGCAGCGGAGATAAATTTGGCAATGAAATTAGCCACAAATCAGCAGGCTTTTGAGCCATTTTGGATCAATATTGCGGTTGTTTTTTCTCCCTGAACTGAAGCTATAGCGCCTTTCTTACTCCATCAGCCTGAGGGGAATCACCCCTACTTTCAGCACTTTCAATCGATTACCTCGATCGCTGAAATTGCCCTTCCATAAATTAAGAATGATTACAGGCAACTCATTTCAATTGTCTTCAAATCCAGACATTTGCGAGGGGTCTTACCCTCCATATCCCCATCTTGCTTCCCTGAGAGGTAATTTAGGCCAGCAGCAGTTGATCGGCTAAGTTGCTTAGCAAGATAGCGATCGGCAAGGGCAAATTGGCCAAAATCCAGTCTGAGCAGGACGACACAAGATCACAAAAGGGCAGCAGCGATCAATAAAATTGTCTTAACAAAACTAAAAGATATTTTTAACTGTTAAACTCCTTACTAAGCACTCAATCGCTAGCAAGTCATTTCAGTTGAATTCATGCTTCCAGGCTCGATCCTTCAGAAACTCAGTGAGGCCCATCGCTCCTCTCCTGGTCAAAAACGTCCGCTCAACTTTGGGGTCTACTATAAGAACACGCTGGTAGCCCTCTGCCACGCCCTCGAAGATGCAATTTTGCAGGCTGACTATCAGCCCGTGATGATTACGGCTTTCCAGCGCGGCAAATGGTATCTCGAAGAAGCCGATCGTTATAGTGCAATTGCCGATCGATCGCGTCAGGTGGCGATTATGGCCGCTGCCGATGCTGGATTTGCGGAACATCCCACCAGTCAAAAAGCAAATGTAGCGCTGGTGGAGCTAGCCACGACCGATCCGGTAGCGCAGGAATGGCATTTGATTATCTTATCGGCCCACTACACAGCCATGGTGTTGTGCCAGGAATTGTCGGAAGCAGACTATGGCATTACTGGCCAGCCCAAGACCGATCTGGAACGCAAATTTTATGGCTTCTGGACTTTCGAGCCTAATCTGGTCCTGGAAACTACCGAATTGGCGATCAACCATATTGGCCAGTATGACCCGGCTCTCGAAGCGCAGTTGCGCAGGCAGATTCAGGAAATTGCAGCTCAGATGCAGCAGGCCGAAACCCAAGCTGGACTCGTCAACACCGCACATCTGGATGAAGTAGTGATGCGCGTGGTGGACTATCTTCAAACTCGCCAGCAAGATCCTACTCCAGCTGCGGCAATTGCCATCAATGCCCTGGAAAGTAATCTGCTCTCTAACGAACTGCAAGCGTTTCTGCGCATGGCCCAGCTAATGGATCAAGCCGATTTGCGGAATCCGTTAGCGGCAGCAGAAGTGGCTAGTCTAGCGGAGGCTATGGGGCAATTGCTGGATCTGCCTGCATGGCAACTGCACCGGATGCGGCTGGCAGGCTTGCTGCATCGCATTGCTTTCTTGACCGACAATTTGACGAATCCTGCGCCGTTGAGTGCCGGAGTGTCGATTCAAGAAAATGCCGAGTCGCCAGAAAAACCTTTGGCTTGTCCTCTGATCCCTGGCATCCAGGCTCTACGAAAAATGCCTCGTCTACGAGCGATCGCCATGATTTTGACCCATCAATCCGAGTGGTGGGATGGTTCCGGCGGTCCAGCAGGGCTAACAGGCGACGAAATTCCGCTCGAATCTCGAATTTTGGCCTTGATCGAAACATTTCAGCAGCAGTTGGCCGAACTACGAGCAGCGACCGATCTGACTCCTGAAGAATTACTGACGCGGGCCTTCGAGCATTGTCAGACTCAGCAGGGCGATCGTTGGGATCCCAAACTGCTGGAAGTGCTGCAATTGCTAATCGTGGCACTGCAACAAGGGGTGGATCTACCTGTCACCCTGCCTAAAATTGCGGCAGGATTATGGTTGCTCGATCCACAAGATGAAGTGGCTGCTGCAAGCACGGCTGCATTACCGGCCTCACCCTAAGGCAAATTAGGTTCCTCATGCAAACATGATCCTGGAGAAACAGCAAAGCGGGATATGGATATCGAAGCAATCCGGATGGGCACGTTCAAACAGCTTGCGGGGGCAGATCTAGAAGACGAAGATCTCTCACAGATGGATCTGAGCCGAGTCAATTTAGCCGGAGCCAAGCTAAATGGCGCTAATTTGAACAGAACCAAGCTGAATGGTGCAACTTTAGATGGGGCCAGCTTGCTGGGTTGCCAGTTAGTCAGTTCCGATCTACGAGCCAACCTGCTGGGCGCTAACTTAATGCAGGCCGATTTGACCGCCGCCGATCTGCGCGGGGCCAACTTGCGCGGCGCAAACTTGATGCAGGCCCGCCTTACCCAAACGACACTGGCAGGGGCCTTTCTTAGCGGAGCCAATTTGATGGGCGTGAATTTGCAAGGCGTTGATTTACGAGGGGCTGATTTGCGGGGCACTAACTTGAATAGCGCGAATCTGAGCGGCGCAAATTTAGCCCAGGCCGATCTGCAAGGAGCAATTCTCAGCAACGCCCATTTGGAAGAGGCCGATTTACGCGATGCCAATCTGGCCGGAGCCAACCTGAGTGGCGCAAACTTGCTCTGTGCTGATTTAACCGGAGCCAATCTGGAAGGAACGAATCTCAGTGGCGCTTGTTTGACAGGCACACCGCTTGCTCAATGATCCATTTGGGCAGTAAGCTCTTGCCAAAAGCGCAATTTAGAAACTCGGACGATTATTTGTGACGACAAAAGAAGAATTAATTTCTGTCAACGGTCTGGACTGGTTTTATCGCGAAGCAGAGCCGATCGCTGCCACTGATAAACTCCCTGTTGTCCTGCTGCATGATCTGCCCTCCCAAAGCTACAGCTGGCGAAATGTGCTGCCTGCTTTAAGCGAGCAAGGATTTCGATCGATTGCCCCTGATTGGCCCGGATTTGGGTTCTCGGCCAAGCCCGATCGCCGCGATTTTGCCTATACCTCAAAGGCCTATATGCAGGCGCTGGCCGAATTCTTGCAGGCGTTGCAACTCGATCGCTTTCATCTGGTCGTGCAGGGCTTCTTAGGCACCATCGGCTTGCAATATGCCCTGGCCCATCCAGAGCAGATCGATCGGCTGGCCATTTTGAATGTGCCTCTGACCTCTGCTGCAAAACTGCCCTGGAAAGTGAAACAACTGGGGGTGCCGTTGATGGGCGACATGATGACCCAGGATCCGCTCCTGGTCGATCGCACCTTGGAAGGCGGCGGCGGCTATCGGGTCGAAGATGCAGATTTGGATGTCTATCGACGGCCCTTTCTAAAAAGCTCAGATGCGGGTCGATCGCTGTTTGCTGTGGTGCAAAATCTGAAGCTGACGCAGGCTACGGCTGAAATTGAGGCAGGTTTTGCCAACTGGCAGCAGCCGATCTTGCTGGCTTGGGGGATTCGCGATCCCTGGTTGCCGCTGGAACAGGCTGAAACTTTTGCCAAGCGAGTGCCCAATACCGAAATTGAGTCCCTGGAAGAGGTGGGTCACTATCCCCAAGAAGACTGGCATGAGAAGGTAAATGCAGCGCTGCTCAGCTTCTTACGCCGTCAGGCGGTTTAATCGTTAGATTCAGAAGCCTTCAGGTATAATCACAACACATTCCTTGAGTGAGGGTTTGTGATGAAGAAGATGGGCTGCACCACTCAAATGATCGCTGGGATACTATCCAACCTGGAATCTACCAGCCTGGGTTCCAGGCAAAAGTGTTCAATATAATTGCCTCAACCAAGGCGTATTTTGGCTCAAAGATGTTCTGACTCAAATTCTGGAACCGGAATTTAGCGTGATTGCCATTTATCCCGGAAGTTTTGATCCGATTACCAAAGGACACCTGGATATCATCGAACGCGGTTGTCGCCTCTTTGATCAGGTAATTGTTGTCGTATTCAAAAATTCCAGCAAGACCCCTCTGTTTCCGGTGCAGCAACGCATCGACCAAATCCGTCGATCGACCCAACATCTACCCAACCTAGAGGTCGATAGTTTTGATGGTCTAACCGTCACCTATGCCCGCATGCGCCAAGCCAAAGTCTTACTGAGGGGGTTGAGGGTCGTTTCAGACTTTGAAATGGAACTCCAAATGGCGCACACGAACAAAACTCTAGCCCACGACTTAGAAACGATTTTTTTAGCGACTTCGACGGAATATGGCTTCCTGAGTAGTAGTGTGGTCAAAGAAATTGCCCGATTTGGCGGCCCCGTCGATCATCTTGTTCCTCAAGCTGTTGCTCTAGATATTTACCAATGCTACGCCAAGAACCCGATCGCATCAGTTCCAACAGCCGCAGAGCCTCCGCAAATTCAACCGGAGGCCTCTCCAACCGAGCACCGCAGGGAGACACCACCCGTCTTGGGGGAGTAGACATCCAGCGGGAACTCAACAAACTCGAAGAAATGATTCTAGATAGCCCTCGCATTCCGCTGAGCCGTCGCACGGTGGTGGATGAAGAACAGCTTTTGGATCAGCTCGATCTGGTGCGGCTCAATTTGCCTGCGGCATTTCAGGAAGCGACTGAGCTGTTGGTGCATAAAGAGGCGGTGATTCAAGAAGCTGAACAAATTGCCCAGCAAATTATTGCCACGGCAGAACAGCGAGCTAATCAAATCCTGGACGAAATGGATATTGTGCGGCAGGCCGAACGAGAAGCCCATCATATTCGGCAGCAGGTGCAGCAAGAATGTGAAATCATGCAGCAGCAGGTGTTGGCCGATATTGAGCAGATGCGGCGGCAAGCCCAGCAAGAACTCGGCGAAATGCAGCGGATTGCCCTGGCAGAATGCGAAGAAATTCAGCGCGGGGCAGATGACTATGCCGATCGCGTCCTCAGCGATTTAGAGGCGCAATTTGCTGAGATGATGAGGGTTGTTCGCAATGGTCGTCAGCAAATTCAGGCCGACTCTTCCGCCAAAATGGCCGAAAATGCCAACTTTGCAAGGCGTTTTCAGGATCGATTGCGCTAGGCTTATTTGAACTAGTTTTCTGAACGGAGAGGGAGGGATTCGAACCCTCGGTACGTTTCCGTACACTCGATTTCAAGTCGAGCGCATTCGACCACTCTGCCACCTCTCCAGGCCAATGGGATGCCAACCGAAGTTGGACGCAGCTTAACTCTACTGGAGAGTCAAACAGCTACCCAGATGCCTATATTAACAGCTTGTTTTGCCCAGATGACAAGATCGAATCAGAAGATTGATATAAAATTTCCCACTGGTGAATCGATAAGTCGTCCTGAACCCAGACCAAAGCCGCCTCCGTCACGACTCCTGCGTTCAAGGTCACCAAAGNAAAAATTGCGGATGCGGCCCGTCGGCGTTTGGACGATGCGCGGCACGCTGGCTGCATTCAGATAAATCGTGCCCTCGGCATCCTGGACGAGCCTGTTTCGTAGCCGATCCTGCCGATGGCGTAAGTTATGGTGCATATGGCCAAATGCAACCAACGGGATCCGTTTGCCGATCGATCGCGTTTGTTCGATCGCTGCCGTCAGATCTGGATCGCCATAGTCACCCCCGATCGGATTCCAGTCTTTGCCGCAAGGATCTTCAGCTCGATCGCCCAACCCTTTAGGACCAGAATGGCCAATAAAAATCACCGTCTCGAAAGCAGCGGTTTCTGCTGCCGCCACAATTCGATCGGTAGAATCCGCAAAACTATTGACGCCAAAGCGCTGTTGATAAAAGCTGCGGTTTTTCCAGGTGGAGCCACCCCAGCTAAAAGGCCGTCCGCCCACAACCGTGAGGCCAAACTGCGGAAAATCGAGCTTACCGAACCCGACATGGGTTTCCCCTAACAGATCCAGCTGTTGCTGAACGCGATCGGTTCGGTCTAATCCACGCAGTCCCCTTCCCCAGGCCGTTGCAGTAAACCAGGCATCATGATTACCAAGAATGACCGCTTTCGGCAGATCGAGTTGGGCAACGGCTCGAACCACATCAACTGCCTCGTTGCCGAAGTCCCCCACCAGCAACACCAAGTCTACGCCCAGATGCTTAAGAATCTGTCCATCGTCCACATCCCACAAGTCATGTACATCTCCAACAACGGCGATCGTACAAGTTTCAGAGACAGGCGATGACTGCACGGATAGCTTTTCTGGCTGTTTTTCCCACTGCATCGTATTTTGTTCCACAGCTTACTTGACTTTACCCAACCTCTTTCTAGCATAGGTAGAGACAGGAGTTTGCAGGGCGAAAAGGTCGATAGCAGCAGCAAAATCTTTCGTTAGCGATAGGGCTAGCAACAGAATCTGCAATACTTTTTCTGCTGCCCTCAGCCGATCACTTCGATCATTTTCAATAATATAAATACATCAATTATCCGTTTTTTCGATCTCAGGACGAATGTCGTTAAGGTCAATATAACGATCGGTCACATTTCGCAATTCTCGGGCAATCATCCCCTCTGTTGAAACAACAGTAATGTGAGTATTCTTCGAGCGTAATAGTTCGATCGCCCGCTCAAAATCGCCATCTCCACTAAATAGAATCACCCGATCGTACTGATCGACAGTATTAAACATATCGACTACGATTTCGATATCCAAATTTGCCTTCTGAGAAATCCGGCCTGAGTTATCGTCATAGTACTCTTTGAGAATTTTAGTTCGGACGGTATAACCCAAGCTAATTAAGGCGTCTCGGAATCCTCGTTGATCTTGTGGATCTTTCAGACCGGTGTACCAGAAAGCATTCATTAAGGTCACTTCCGAGTCTTTTGTGAAGTACTCCAATACACGTCTTGGATCAAAAAACCAACCATTTTTTTGCTGAGCGTAGAACATATTGTTCCCGTCCACAAAAATCGAAAGACGGTTCATAGCAATAACACCAAAAGATTTAGATGTAAAATTTAGCCGTAAGTTTGACTTAACGATTTACTCACTCAATTGTTTTAGAAGAGTCCCTAAACGGGCTAGATGAATATTTCAGAACGAACTTAGTTTACAATCCAGCCATTTTAACTTAGGGAATCACAAACCAACCAAAAGAGGGATTTTGACATATCAATTATTCTGATGATTTCTGTCACTCTAACCATCAGACCCAAACGAATTTATTGCATTGAAAATCGGTGCGGCAGTGAATTCATTAAGTTCAAAAAATATCGCAAGAATCGACTCACGCTCTGATTTTTTAGCTCAGAAGCTTGACTTACTAGATTTTTTTTAGTGCTGACAGTTTGATATATCTTTTCTAGGTGTCCCATAGGTGGCAATATGTAAAAAAATAGAAACACAATTTAGAAATTTTCCAGACTCATGCCCGACACTCGCTCCAATGCTCTACAAGATTATTCTGAATATTATAGAATTATAAACTTCATCGGGCAGTCTGCATAAATTGCCCCCGGCAATCGTCAGGATCGCCTAATCTATTGCCCTGCTTGCCAGCAGTCGAGCATTTCATAAACTGGTTTTTCTCCCATGAAATCCCTTGAGAGAGGGGGATAAAAAGAGTTGAGCCGATCATTTTTGATGCCTAAAGATTGCTCACTCAAAAATTATAGATAAGAGCACCAATCACTCCAACTCCCTGCATAAAGTTTGGCAGCCTGTCCCACAATAGCCAGAGACAGCAGATTCACACAAGCTGTTACACCCGAACCGCAATAAACCACCATATCCCCAGCAGGTAAATCGGCCCAACGCTGCTGCTGCATACTTAACGGGTGCAAATAGCCCTTGGCATCTGTGATGCCTTGCCAGGGATAGTTGACTGCGCCTGGAATATGGCCTGCGATCGGATCGATCGGCTCCTGTTCTCCGCGATAACGTTCTGCCTCCCGGGAATCGATCAGCACTAGATCGGCGGAATTGAGTTGCGACTGCAGCTGATCGCGATCTACCACCCAATCCGATCGTAAATTGGGCATAAAGTGTCCTTGCCTGGGCTGAGGCAAATCAGACGTAACGGGATAGCCTGCGGCCTGCCAACCACTCCAGCCGCCATCTAAAATTGCCACTCGATCGTGGCCGTAATAGCGCAATAGCCACCAGAGCCGCGCCGCAAAGGCAAATTTGGAGTCATCATAGACAACCACCAGGGTTGCTTCTGGGTCGATCGGATGGGAACCAGATTGAATCCCGATCGCAGCCAATTTCTGAGCCAATCGATCGGCGTCTGGCAGGGGATGGCGGCCTCCATGCGGTCCAACCGGACTAGACAGATCGCGATTTAAGTCAAGATAGAAAGCACCTGGAATATGGCTTGCCTGATATTGTTGCTGTCCCAAATCGGGTTGGGTCAACGCGAAGCGACAGTCCACGACGACGACATTTACATCGGCCAGGTGCTGAGATAGCCATTCGGCAGAAACAATCCAGGGGGATTCAGACATGGGTGTCATGGAGATGCCTCATCACGGTCATTGATTTCTTCAAGCATACTTATAGCAAGAAGAGGCAGAACGAAAGACAGAATTTGGATCCTGGCCATTTTACCGCTTAAAAAGAGGACGAGACACGCTATACTCCGTTGGGAAGCAGGAAGAGGACGGAAAAACACATGGTTGCGGTGGCAATTTTGGCGGCAGGACGGGGAACTCGCATGAAGTCTCGGTTGCCTAAAGTGCTCCATCATCTGGGAGGTCGATCGCTAGTTGAGCGAGTTTTAACTTGTGCCTCGGTTGTACAGCCCAAACGGCAGCTTGTGATTGTGGGCTATGGTGGCGATTTGGTTCAGCAATCGCTTTCCCATCTGCCAAACGTGGAATTTGTGGAGCAGACTGAGCAATTGGGTACAGGGCATGCGGTACAGCAACTGATGCCCCATCTGCAAGATTTTGAAGGCAGCCTGCTGGTCTTAAATGGGGATGTGCCGCTATTGCGCCCTCAAACTCTGACGGCTCTCTTGGCAACCCATCAAACGAATGGCAACGCTGCAACGATTTTGACGGCTCAAATGCCCGACCCTAAAGGCTATGGCCGCGTTTTTTGTGACGGTAACAATCTGGTCACCCAAATTGTTGAAGATCGAGACTGCACACCCGCCCAACGGCAGAACCGACGGGTGAATGCAGGCATCTACTGTTTTGACTGGCACCAGTTGGCCAAAGTGTTGCCCCAACTCGAAAGCAATAACGATCAGCAAGAGTATTACCTGACGGATGCCGTCAATTTTCTGTCTCCGGTAATGGCAGTAGATATCGAAGACCATCAGGAGATGTTTGGCATTAACGATCGCAAACAGCTCGCAGATGCCTACGAGATTCTGCAAACGCGTATTAAAGATGACTGGATGCGCGCAGGCGTCACCTTGATCGATCCGACCAGCATTACGATCGATGACACGGTGCAGTTCGGCACGGATGTGGTGATCGAACCGCAGACCCATCTGCGCGGCCAAACGGTGATCGAATCGGGCAGCCGCATTGGTCCGGGCAGCCTGGTGGAAAATAGCCAGATTGGCGAGAACGTTACGGTTCTTTACTCAGTAATCAACAACAGTGTCGTGAAGGCCAATACGCAAGTCGGTCCCTATACTCATTTGCGCAACGAGGTCGAAGTGGGGCAAAACTGCCGCATCGGGAACTTTGTAGAGCTGAAGCAAGCTCAACTGGGCGATCGCACCAATGTGGCGCATTTGTCTTACCTGGGCAATGCCACGATCGGTAAGCGGGTGAATGTAGGTGCTGGCACGATTACAGCCAATTACGACGGCGTCAAAAAGCACCACACCAAGATTGGCGATCGCACCAAAACGGGATCCAATACAGTCCTGGTTGCCCCCATTAGCGTTGGTGAAGATGTCACAATCGCCGCTGGCTCCACGGTAACCGAAGATGTGCCAAATGATTGTCTAGTGATCGCTCGATCGCGGCAGGTCGTGAAACCAGGTTGGCGACTGAAACCCGATGAACCTGCGACTTAGGTAAGCCCTGTCCACCCGGCCAGTTCAAGCCATCCATGCCGCATGATTTAATCCCCTATCCTGAGGTGGCTTTTGCCTAGGGCTGGCTTTCGGCTGGTTCTGCCCAAGGACTATCGGCCTGCACCGTCTCATCCAGATTGGGCACCGAGTCATCTTCGGCAGCAGTGGCAATGTCTTCAGTGGCTGGATCGGTTGGCGCAACTTGATCATTAAAGTCGATCGGATCACGCACCTCATCCGGATGGAGCTGGCTGATCTCCTCTTGTCCCACCTCGTCTGGTTTACTGGGAGCAAGGCGTTCGCTGGAAATCAGCGCTTCCATCACTTCCTTGACAACGGGTGCAGCCACAGTTGAACCATAGGCATCATCTCCTTTGGGTTCATCAACCACAGCCAGAATGGCATATCGCGGCGCTTCGACTGGCAAAATACCTACAAAACTGGTGATGCGGGCATTGCTATAGCCCCCATATTGGCTAGCTTTCTGGGCAGTTCCGGTTTTGCCGCCAATCCGGAAGCCTGCAATTTGGGCTGGTTTACCGGTCCCTTTCAGAACTACCTGTTCCATCATCTTGAGGACAGCTTGGCTCGTTTTAGGCGAGAAAATTTGCCTTGGTTTGGGGCGATCGGGCTGCCATTTCAACCGACCATGCCCATCCACCAGACCTTCAACCACGTGGGGTGTCACCATTTTGCCCCCATTTGCGATCATGCTATGTAACTGGATCAGCTTAATCGGCGTCAGCGAGAACCCTTGCCCGAAGGCGGTTGTCGCAGGTTCAACCCGCACTTCCGTAAACTGTTTATAGGATTTAATTTGTCCCGGCGACTCAAACGGCAAATCAATCCCTGTTTCTTCACCCAGCTTCAAGCGCTCTAGCCAGCCGTAATAGACGCCCGCACTCAACTGCTGCATAACATGGACCATGCCGACGTTGCTGGAATATTCCAAAATTTCGGTGACTGTTAAGGGACCCCGACCCCCTGCAGATTCATAGTCGGAATTCTGAATCGGCCATTCCCCAATCTGAATTGCGCCTTCATCTACAAACACATCGGTGGGCTTCACAGCACCTGACTCGATCGCGATCGCCAAATTCACAGGCTTGAAGGTAGAGCCCGGTTCATACACATCGGTGACGACCCAATCGCGTAGCGTTTCCAGGTCGGTTTGGTAATACTTATTAGAGTCAAATGTGGGGGCGGATGCCAGAGCCAGAATCGATCCATCCCGCACATCCATGACAATCACAACGCCCCGTTTTGCGCTATATTTCTCAACTTGCTTCTTCAAGGCATAGCGCGTAGCCCGCTGCAACCGACTATCGAGGGTGAGCTTTAGCTGTTGATCATCTCGTTGCGCAAATTCTTTGGAAATCCCGATCGGCAGAATGGAACCATCGCCAGAACGGCTAACGTACATCTCAGGCAGCGATCGAGCCAACTCTTTTTCTTGGCTATATTCCACGCCCGATTGACCTTGGCGATCAACGTTGACATAGCCCACGATGTTTGAGAACAAATCCTGTTGCGGATAGAGCCGTTCTTGCTGCTGAATCAGTTCCAGCCCGTCAAACTCCAACCGTCGAACTTGTTTGGCCGTATCTTCTGATAGGGAATCCACCAACCGAATGCCGCTGTCGGCCTGATTCAACTGTTGCAAAATTTGATCGAGGGGCTTGCCCAAAATGCGAGAGAGTGAAACGGCAACGGTTTCCTTTTGCTGTTCGAACTGAATCGGGTGAGCATAGAGGGTGTAAACCGGCTTATCAATGGCCAACACATTTCCTTCTCGGTCCACAATGGTGCGCCGGGGAATGGCCGCGCTGATGGCAACCGTTTGCTGAGCTTTCGCGCGCTCATGCAGAATTTTCCCCTGCCAGATTTGCAGCCGGAACAAATTGAGGGCCAACCCCAGCATCCCAACCATTAAGATTGCCCAGACCAGCAACAGCCGAGGCCGAGACATCTCCGAGCGCGCAGGCAACCGCTTGCGAAACCGCCGACCCATCTCTTCTGTTGAGGCAGAGCCTGTTCCTATTGCGACATTGCGGTTAAGACCATTTGGGCGCGATCGACGCCGAGTTCGTCGAGAGGACTGGGAACGCTGCTGACGGAAAGGATGAAACGAGATAGCCATGGACGAACCTCAAGACAAACCGCTGCTGACGGGAAGCGAAAATGAGCCGATCTTTCTCTAATATCCCAGGGGTCTATTGGGGAAAGACTTCTCTGGAGAAGGGGAAGATTTAGGTTGCACTTCCGACCGCTGAGGAGCAGGAGTCAAAAAGATAGCATTGCTGGGGTCTGGTAGCAACAGGCCCGTTGTCGGGTTTTCGGCTTGCTCCGCCATTTGATTCTTCAGCAGCTCATTCGCAGACACCAACTGACGCTCCCGTTTTTTCAGCGCTTCCAGCGAGTCATAGGCTTTACCCCATTGTTGCTGAATGTAAACTGTCCAGCCATAGGTAGCCAGAACACCCACAATTAACAAGAGAGTGACGATCGAAGACCCCTGTTGAACCCGCAACAGCAATTTCAGCCACAGGGGCTTTGCCTTAGGTCGAAAAGAATGCACCACTCCATCAGCAGAGGCCCGAGACAAAGCAGGATCGATCGAAGTCAGATGCACAGGTTTAGCAGATTCTGATGATCGAGTCCGACGAGTCCGACGGGAAAGTTGGGATGAAAAACGTGAATTCAAATCTCCAGATGGGGGAGCAGCCATAGACTCATGCCTCTCGCTCAATCGATCAATTAATTTTCTATATATAAAGAATACCCATGTCGATTGGGCTGCTGGAATTTGCAGCACCATCGCTTCCCAAGAAGTATAAGGGGGATGCGCGAAATGATCACGTCCTTTTAATCAGAATTGCAAGTTCAGAATTCAAGCTGAGAATCCAGGACTGGAATCTAATCGATTTTACTTCCCAGGCCAGTATTATCTGATCTTCTAATTCGCGTCATCATAGTAAAGATAAAGATTTAAGAAGTGAAGCCATTGTGACGACTCAACGTGCGACTTTATCGGTGGATCAAATTCTCGATCGGGCACTGGATGGACAGGACATCTCGGAAGCTGAAGGGGTGGTGCTGCTACAACAAACTGAAGCCGACATTTTGGCTGCGATTCAGCAAACGGCGGATCACCTGCGGCAACGGCAAGCGGGGAACACCGTCACCTATGTCATCAATCGCAACATCAACTTTACGAATATTTGTGAACAGCATTGCAGCTTTTGCGCCTTTCGTCGTGATGCCGATCAGGCGGGCGCTTACTGGCTAGACCAGCAGGTGATTCTCGAAAAAGCAACCGCAGGGGTGCAGCAGGGTGCTACTGAAATTTGTATGCAGGGTGGTCTCAACCCGCAGGCCAAGCGAAATGGCAGCTCACTCGCCTTCTATCTGGAATTAGTCCAAACTTTGAAGTCAGCCTTGCCCGATCTGCATCTCCATGCATTTTCACCCCAAGAGGTTCAATTCATTGCGCGTGAAGATGGCCTGAGTTATGCCGAAGTGATCGCAGCATTTCAGACTGCCGGAGTTGGATCAATGCCGGGAACAGCGGCTGAGGTGTTGGATGATCAGGTGCGCAAAGTGCTTTGCCCAGAAAAAATTAATAGCGCGACCTGGATGGAAATTGTCAGCACAGCCCATCGGCTCGGCATGCCAACTACCAGCACGATGCTATCGGGCCATATTGAAACCCCCGTTCAGCAAATGCGACATCTGGGTTGGCTCAGAACTTTACAACAGCAAGCGATCGAACAAGATACCCCTGCTCGATTTACCGAATTTATTTTGCTGCCATTTGTTGGGCAAGAAGCACCAAAACCTTTGCGACACCGAGTTGGACGCGATCAGCCCTCGCTGACAGATGCCCTAAGGCTCATGGCGGTAGCCCGCATTTTTCTGGGCAACTGGATTGTGAATCATCAGCCAAGCTGGGTGAAGCTGGGGTTAGCTGGAGCGACTACAGCTTTGACCTGGGGTTGTAATGATATCGGCGGCACATTAATGGAAGAGCATATCACCTCAATGGCAGGAGCCCAAGGCGGAACTTGTCGAACCGTTGAAGAGTTGCGATCGGCAATTCATACCTTAGGACGACCTGCCCTACAGCGGGATACACTCTACCAACCTCTAGAACCTGCCAGCCGATAGAACAAAATTTCTAGCTTCTAGCGAACTGCGAGTGCGAGCGCTTTGCTAACTCGTTTTTCTTCAATTTCGTTCAAAAGGTTAGGCATCTCTTGCCAGCAATGGGGGCAGAACCAATAGATTGAACCGTGGCGAGCATGACGTAAAAGTGGTTCTGAGCAGCAAGGACAAAGATTAAGATTAAGCGTTTTCATGATGATTTTGAAATCTGTTTTGAAGGTGTTTTAAATGGAACCCAAGAAATCTACTCAACTTATAACTTGAAAGGCAACTGGTGAAGATATTGAGCTGAATAAAAGAATGACAAAATTTATGAGAGAGTTCAATCTGCACTGTTGCCTATGCCGAAAGGAATAGAAGCAAGGAACCATCTGGGTTTAACGCAATAAGCAGGTTGGAAATTTAAATTAATTTACAAATTAGATTAAATTCGACCTGACAAATCGGAACAGTGCCTTGACCTTTGGGTGGAATAACTGGGCGTTTGGGTGGAGGAGAAAATTTTAGATTGTTTTAAGATTTATCTCTTGCAGTGTTCTCTAGGATTCCCTTTGGTTTGGGTGGATTCGTCTCATTTCGATATGCGGAATCCCAGCCTCATAAAATTCATCACCTTGTGATTTAAATCCTAGCCTTGAATAGAAAGAAATGACATATCTTTGGGCATGAATTTTGCTTTCTGCAACATTTTGTTGATCTAAATAATCCATAATTGCCAGCATCATTTTCTGACCAATCCCTTGACCGCGATAAGCAGCTAAAACTGCTACTCGCTCAATTTTGGCAAGCTGATTCGTCAAAAAGCGAATACGAGCGGTGCCGATCGGCTGTTGATCCAGATAGGCGACGAGATGTTGGGCTCGATCATCCTGTCCATCAAAGTCAAGTTCTGCTGCAACGCCTTGCTCAATTTGAAACACCGCAGCGCGCACAAATTGAATGTCAGCCATTGCGGTAGCGTAGTCTACAATTTTGAGCGTTAGATCGGCCATGACGAGCAAAGCAGGATTCTAAAGGATCAGCGCCATTATGCATCTCTAACTGCGATGGCTGCAATCAACTAACCTGTGGCCAGCTGAAATCGCAATATTTGATGGAATGTTATACACAATACAAAATAAATAGGATGAAGAAGACTATTGGCTAGGCTTCCACATCCCATTCATGACAAATTGAATTGTGGTTGGTTGGATTAGTAGGAATTGGGTTGTCAGCGACTGCTGATCTCATCCAAAATTCCCGGCGATCGCTAAATTTGATGATCCGCACGGCAGGTCGTCAACACTTGTTGATCCACTTCCGTTAATGTATCCAAACGATGATAACCTTCTAATCCTACCGGCAATGTTGTCTCACCCGTCGCCTGAGCAATTGAGCCTTCAGTCTGCAAAGCAACATCATAGGGATGGCGGGTTTGTTCGTAGCTGTCAATCACCGTGAGGGCTAACTTATCCGATTCTACGTTGCCATAGAAGCAATCAAAGGAAGAGCGAGGCATGTAAAAACCGCCGACCACTTTGCCTTGATTCACTTCAAAGACTAAATATTCAGAACCAATTTGATTGGGCTCAGTTGATTGACCGTAAACGTAAACTCCATCGGTCAGGGAAACATCATTATTCGGCAAATCTGCACCAGAGAGATCCGCTGCTTTGGAACTTGCGATCGGCATCATCACCGAACCTGCAGCTAATCCAGCAGTGAGCAACAATCCGGCGATCGATTTTTCAACGGGTTTGACTAGAGAACGCCACGGCAAAGATACACGCTTCTGAGAATTAAACACCGCAGTTTCCCCCCCTTTTTTGCTAAAAACGACCAATTAAACAAGAAAAAGACAAAAACAGAATCTATAACTTTCACTCTACTGGAGAGATCGTTCCTGCCGATGAAGATAAGAGAAAGACTTTACACACTTGTGCAACATATCGTTGCAATGAGGTTAGATTGTCCTATCATTCATCTGGCTGAAATCAACTACAACGCCGTCCTGACTGATTCCAGAAAAGTTATTGCAATTTTTTGAGTTCCAGTGAGAAAAGTTAAGCGCCTGGTTTATCGTTTACCTTCAATTCAGCGTAGTGGAGTCAGGGGGAGGCCCACATCAACCATTCGGGTCATCCATTAGCTTCAACTTGAGGCAGATCCCAGAAAGCAGAAAAGGATTAAAGGCAGCATCACAGCCAACCCTTAATCCTCAAAGCCTAAAATTCAGAACTAGAATTGCTGCGGCTAATCCAACTCACCCTCCATCACAGCCGCAATAGCTGCCTTCGTGTTCGATCGAAATTCACCGACATTGACTCGGCCCAGCAACCAGACTGCCGCAATCATGCCGATCGACTGCAGCGCAAAGACCAGGCCATAGGCCAAGATCAAATTGGTAAACAGCAGCTTACCGAGATCCAGCACTGCGCCACCCAGCACCGTGGCAATGGCCCGAGCCAGCGCCTGTGCCAGTCCCCAAGCGCCAATAAAAGTGCCTGCGGTTTCGGCTGCTGTCAGATCCAGCATTAGACTGATTGCCCCGGTTGTCGTGACGCCGGAAGCAAAGCCGAACAGCAGTAAGCCATATTGCAGCAGCTTGGGATTGGCCGTAAAGCCAGTGAGAATCACCAGAATTAGGCAGAAGGCTACCAAAATGCAGCCTAACCGAGCCGTCTGTTTTTTGCCCAAGCGCGGCACGATCGCAAATCCGGTCAAACTAATCCCCAACAGCGTACCTGTGCCCCAAAAGGCATTCAGCTTCGTGGTATCAGAAACGCACATGCCAAAAACCTGACCGCCATAGGATTCCATCACCGCATCCTGCATAAATAGACTGATCGTCATAAACAGCAGAAATGTGAAAAACAAACCCGTTTGCGGGGAAGCCGTCAACACTCGTAAGGCCCGACCGAGCGTAATCTGGTCTTCTCGCTCCACCAGACTCGAACGATCAGTAAATCGGGAATATTTTTTCTCGACGCCAACGGTGGCCAAGAGCGACAGCCCCAGCACGATCGCAGGCACAATCAGAAACAGTCGATCGACCGCTGCCTTGAGCAACCCTAAATCGGTTGAGCCTAATTCCTGGCAACTGCTGCCAACGGGCTGCGGCAATAGACGCGAACTTAAAATCGCTCCTACAACGATGCCGATCATCAACATTGACCAGACCACGCCTACCGTTTTCGATCGGTTTTCTTCATCTGTGACATCGACCAGCAGAGCAGCAAAAGGGGTTGAACCTGCACTCAAAGCAATGCCATACAGAGCGAACACTAATCCCAGCATGCCAGTCCAACCTGTAGCTTGCAGCGTCCAGCCATTCTGGGCACTGTCGCCTAACTGCCACATTACCTGAACTGCCAGAAATGCCGCCAACGAAAACAGAACTGAGCCAATCCAGATATAGCCCGTGCGATGATAGCCACGAATTGTTTTGGCGTCGGAGAGTTGACCAAACCAGAGGCGCGCTGGGGCCACAAATTGATGCATGGCGATCGTGCCAGCGGCGATCGTGGCTGGGATGGCCAGTTCTTTGATCATGACTCGATTCAAAATCCCCAGAGTCAGGACTGACATAATTCCAAGTCCCGTCTGAAACAATCCCAGACGAAACATGGTGATGAGTTTGAGGCTAGGACGCTGCGATTGGTCTACCCTAGTCCGATTAGAAGAGTCACCGATGGCCATAGAGATGAGTTTGTAAAGGGGTTAGATTAGAAAACTAAGATTGGAAAATGTTGAATTTTAAGCTTGACTCAATTTCATTTCTGAATTTGCCCATCCGGCAGAATAGCTCCCTTCAGGTTTGCCCCGGTCATCTTGGCTTGATCAAGCTGAGCCGAACTTAAGTCGGCATTTTCTAAATTTGCATCGGTGAGATTGGCACCTACTAAATTGGCACCACGCAGATAGGCGTTCTGTAAATTCGCGCCTTTCAAATTGGCCTGGGTCAGGTTCGATCGGCCCAAAGCTGCACTACTCAGATTGGTCCCGCTCAAATCCGCACTGCTGAGGTTCACGCTATCCATCAGTCCGCCGCTCAGATCCGCTTGGGATAACTTCGCGCCGCTGAGATTAGCGTTGTTCAGCTCTGCCTTTTGCAACTGTGCCTGGGTGAGATCTATCCCTTGCAGATCGCAATTCGGGCATTTTTTGTCAGTCAGCAGTTTGTCTTGAGGGTTGGATTTTGCGCAGCCAATCAAGAAAAGACCGCCAATCAAGGCAGTCCCCCAAATCGATAACTGAGATTTCATGGTGCTTTTTGCAGATTACTTTCACCATTTTGCAGCAGCAGAACCCAAACTGAACAGTGATTTTCAGCAATTAGCGCCGTTTTGCTGCTGCTCATCTCTTAGTAGAATTTAGCAATAGTGCAATGTCCAACTGCGAAGATTGGTTAGGGCACAGCGTACCGTGCCCGTACAGAAGATTGAATTTCGCCAGTTATTTCATTTCCAGTCCTTAGCTGGTGTAATCATCTCGGGTGCCTTTTGCTTCGATCGCATCTGCCAACCGTTTGAGAGCATGAACATAGGCAGCCGTACGCATTGAACAAGAGAGTTCATGGGCGGTGACCCAAATTAGCTCCGTTTCGTGCGTCATTTTTGCTTGCAGCCGCTGATTTACTTCCTCCAAGCTCCAGTAATAGCCACTGCGGTTTTGCACCCATTCGAAATAGCTGACGGTCACTCCACCCGCATTCACTAAAATGTCAGGAAAGACCTGAATTCCTTTTGCTTCCAAAATCTGATCGGCGGCTGAAGTAATGGGTCCATTGGCCACCTCAAAAATAAACCGAGCCTTGATGCGATCGGCATTTTCAACCGTGATCTGATTTTCCAGAGCTGCCGGAACCAGAATATCCACATCCAGCTCCAGCAATTCAGAATTAGTCAGGGTTTGATGATCGATCTGGCTACAAACCGTGCCTTCACAATAAACCGCCTTAATCCCCTTTGTGGATTGTTTTAAACGAGAGAGGCTAGGAATATCCAAACCTGCTTCAGCATAAACGCCACCCTGGGAGTCGCTGACGGCCACAACTTTATATCCAGCTCTAAACAACAATTCTGCAATCACCGAACCTGCATTGCCAAAGCCTTGAACTGCGACCGTTGTGTCTTGGGGACGGCGATCGTACTTCGGCATCAGGGTTTGAATGCTAAAGAAGGCTCCCATGGCAGTAGCGGTTTCCCGACCCAGACTGCCACCCATGGTGATCGGCTTTCCAGTTACGACCCCAGGGGTAATCTGCCGCCGAATCGTGCTGTATTGGTCCATCATCCAGCCCATGATCATGGGATTGGTGTAGACATCGGGCGCAGGAATATCAATATCCGGACCAATAAAATCGGCAATCAAGTCAATATATCCCCGGCTCAACCGCTCCAGCTCAAATTTCGAGAGTTCCTTCGGGTTCAGCGTAATGCCGCCTTTTGCCCCGCCAAAGGGGATGTTTAAAGCTGCACATTTAAATGTCATCCAAAATGCCAGAGATTGGACCTCATCCAGCGTCACATTGGGATGGAACCGAATCCCCCCTTTGGTCGGCCCACGGCTATCGTCATAACGAACTCGATATCCCTGAAAAACCCGCAGCGATCCATTATCCATGCGGACTGGCACGGAAACTGTCAAACTTGCTTTTGGATATTTCAAGCGTTCGATCGCATCTTCGTGGATTGTGACATATTGTAAAGCTTTGTCCAGTCTTTGATTGGCATCCGACAAAAGTGTGGCTGTCATAGGTTAAATTTCCTCCCGACCAGACCTGAGTGAAGAGAATGGTCTGGCTTTTCACTTGCCTCTATTAAACTGTATCAAAAGATACAAAATTTGGCAATGTAACGTAAAAAATATAATTATTAAACTGACTTTACAATATCTCAGGTTAAGCGTCGGTAACAATAGGGTGTAGGGTAAAGAATATGAGGGATCGCTTCACCTTCTGCTTGCTCACTTCCAGTCGCCATGACTGATGCTGGCTCTTGGAGGATCTGGTTTTTCGGGTGTTTTCCTCATTCATGAATTCAGCTTCGATCGCTTGATTCTCAAGGTCAGGGCCGTTGCTGATTTCTTGCTCAGTTCCTCCTTGCCCCAAGTATTGATGCAGCTAGGCGTTGGAGTAGGCGCACAGCGTTTACCTCAATGCCTTTCATTCAAAAGAACGTTACTAAAGACATGTGCTCGAAGTCGTGCCCTGTAGCTTATAGTCTGCATTTAACGCTTTTTGCTTGGGATTGAGTTTTGTCGATTCACCTCTCACCGCTCCTCTATCGTCCATGACCCCCAATTTGCAACCCAATCTGGCTACCCTTTGGCATACGTCTGACGCTCATCGCGCCTTGGAGTTATTGCAGAGCGATCGACAAGTCGGGCTGACTTCATCCCAAGTCAAAGAACGTCAGCAGCAGTATGGTTTGAATGAGCTGCAAGAGACAGGAGGCCGCAGCACTTGGGCGATCTTGTTCGATCAGTTCAAGAACGTCATGCTGGTGATGCTGATTGCGGTAGCAATTATTTCAGGCGTGCTGGACTTTCTGGACTGGCGAGCGGGTGAACTTGCTGCCGGGGATGTGCCGTTTAAAGATACGGTGGCGATTTTGGCGATCGTCATACTTAACGGCATTTTAGGTTACGTTCAAGAAAGTCGGGCTGAGAAAGCGCTTGCAGCACTCAAATCCCTCGCGTCTCCCCGTGTCCGTGTCTTGCGAGAAGGCAGGGTCAGTGAAATTAACGCGCAGGAGCTCGTGCCGGGAGATGTGATGTTTTTAGAGGCCGGGGTGCAGATTGCTGCCGATGGCCGGTTACTGGAAGCAGTCAATTTACAAGTGCGAGAAGCGGCACTGACGGGTGAAGCTCATGCCGTTACTAAACAAATGGAGCAGCCCCTTGCAGAAGATACTTCTGTGGGCGATCGCACCAACATGGTGTTTCAAGGCACAGAAGTCGTGCAGGGACGGGGCACAGTCCTGGTTACCAACACAGGCATGCAGACCGAATTGGGCAAAATTGCCTCGCTCTTACAAGAGGTAGAAACCGAGCCAACCCCACTGCAACAACGCATGGATCATCTCAGCCAAGTGCTGGTTTATGGCTCCCTGGTGCTGGTGGCGATCGTGGTGATTGGTGGCCTGATCCTGTCAGGATTAGAAAGTTTACGAGAACTGCTGGAAGTGTCGCTGAGTATGGCGGTTGCCGTTGTGCCAGAAGGCTTGCCTGCTGTTATTACCGTGACTTTGGCGCTTGGCACTCAACGCATGGTGCGACGACGTGCCCTGATCCGCCGCCTACCCGCCGTAGAAACCCTGGGTTCTGTCACGACGATCTGCTCAGACAAAACAGGCACCTTGACTCAAAACAAAATGGTGGTGCAATCGCTCCATCCCGGCTTTACCAGCATCCACGTTACCGGGGATGGCTATGTGCCAGAAGGAGATTTTCTCCATGCAGAAAGTCATGTCCCGATCGCCAACGATCATCCCGATCTGCAAGCGCTGCTGCTGGCCAGCGTGCTCTGCAATGATGCGGCACTGCAAAAAGAGCATGGAGAATGGGCGATTTGGGGCGATCCAACCGAAGGGGCACTCTTGGTGGTGGGCGCAAAAGCTGGGATCGATCGCAACCAGTGGTCCTATCGGCTCTCGCGAATTCATGAGATTCCTTTTTCGTCTGAGCGCAAACGCATGAGCGTGGTTGTGAGCCGCAGCGCTACTACAAATGGCAAAGAACCACATGAATTCAGCGAGGCCGATCTGCCTTTTGCTAGCTGTGTCACTCCCTGGTTGCTCTGCTGCAAAGGCTCACCCGAATTAGTGCTAGAGCATTGCACAGAGATACAAAATCAAGGCCGAGTTCAATCACTGCATCCAGACCATCGCAGTCAGATTTTGACTCAAAACAATTTGTTGGCCGGTCGTGGCTTACGAGTCTTGGGATTAGCCTATAAATCCCTGTCCTCTGCCCCAAATTCAGAATCAGCAGAAACGCCCGAGCAGCAAATGGTTTGGCTGGGTCTGGTGAGTATGCTGGATGCACCGCGTCCGGAAGTGCGTGAGGCCGTAGCGCGATGTCGATCGGCAGGAATTCGACCCGTGATGATTACAGGCGATCACCAACTCACGGCTCAAGCGATCGCTGAAGATTTGGGGATTGCCAGTGCTGGAGATGAAGTATTAACGGGCCGCGAGCTGGAAAAGCTGAGTCTGGAAGAATTGCAAACCCATGTCGATCGCGTTAGCATTTATGCTCGCGTTGCCCCAGAACATAAATTACGGATCGTGCAGGCATTACAACGGCAAAACAAGATTGTGGCGATGACGGGGGATGGCGTGAATGATGCCCCTGCCTTGAAACAGGCCGATATTGGTATCGCCATGGGCATTACGGGTACAGATGTCAGTAAAGAAGCCAGCGATATGGTGTTGCTGGATGACAACTTTGCCACGATCGTCTCGGCAGTCGAAGAAGGACGGGTGGTTTACACCAACATTCGACGGTTTATCAAATATATTTTGGGTTCTAACATTGGGGAAGTATTAACCATTGCCGCTTCACCAATACTGATCAGCTCCGCAGGCGTCCCGCTTACCCCTTTACAAATTCTCTGGATGAATCTGGTCACCGATGGACTACCGGCCCTAGCCCTTGCGGTTGAACCGGGCGAACCGAACGTGATGAAACGGCCCCCCCATGACCCCAGTGAAAGTATCTTCGCGCGCGGTTTGGGTTGGTATATGATCCGCATTGGTATTGTATTGGCCACAATTACGATCGCCCTGATGGTTTGGAGTTATCCATACACGCAGCAAAGCGGCGACCCAGAACGCTGGAAGACGATGATTTTTACAACACTCTGTTTGGCACAAATGGGACATGCGATGGCGATCCGTTCCAATTCCCGTCTCACGATCGAACTCAATCCATTCTCCAACCCATTCTTGTTAATGGCCGTGAGTCTGACGACCGTCCTACAGCTCATGTTGATTTATGTGCCGCCCTTACGGGAGTTTTTTGGCACCCATTTTCTCAACGCAACGGAACTGGGCGTTTGTTTAGGCACCAGCATGCTGATGTTCGTCTGGGTCGAATTCGAAAAATTCTTCTATCGCCTGTATCAGCGCCGTCGTGCTCGTCCATAAACTAAGGTTTCATGTATCTTAAGTCTCTTCACCTGAAGCAATTCCGCAACTATGCCAATCAACAGGTGGAGTTCTCAGCCCCTAAAACCATTCTGGTGGGGGATAATGCTCAGGGCAAATCCAATCTGCTAGAAGCCGTTGAATTGCTGGCAACTTTGCGATCGCACCGGGCTTTGCGCGATCGAGAGCTGGTGTTAGAAGGTGAGCCAATTGGCCAAATTAGCGCTGTGCTGGAACGTAATAGTTCACCCGTGGATTTGAATCTGCTTTTGCGCAGCAATGGCCGTCGCACCGTCAGTTTGAATGGGGAAACCTTACGGCGACAGCTCGATTTTCTGGGCGTAATGAATGCGGTACAGTTCTCCAGCCTCGATCTAGAACTGGTGCGGGGTAGTCCGGGAGAGCGGCGCGATTGGCTGGATACCTTGCTGACTCAACTCGAACCTGTCTATGCCTACATTTTGCAGCAGTACAATACAGTGCTGCGACAACGCAATGCCCTACTGAAACAGCAATTGAAACGGCAGGAAGAGGTGCCCTTGAACTTGTTTCCTAGCTCGTCTCCTGACTCTCCCCAAGCATTGCCTGCCGATCAAACCCAGCTAGCCCTTTGGGATGCCCAACTGGCCGCGATCGGATCGCGCGTGATTCGACGACGGGCTAGGGTGATCGAGCGGTTGGCTCCTTTGGCCCAGTCCTGGCATCAGTCGATCAGCAACAGTACGGAGATTCTGGAAGTGCGCTATGCCCCAAATGTGACGATCGAGTCGGATGATCCGAATGCCATTCAGGCCGCCTTTCTGGAAAAATTACAGCGCCGAGCCGTCGCAGAACAGCACCAGGGAACCACGCTGGTCGGACCACACCGCGATGAAGTGGAATTTGTGATTAACCAAACAGCAGCGCGGCAATATGGCTCTCAGGGACAGCAGCGCACTTTAGTATTAGCCCTCAAGCTGGCAGAATTAAAGTTGATTGAAACGGTGATTGGCGAACCGCCTTTGCTGCTTTTAGACGATGTCTTAGCAGAACTCGATCTGAATCGGCAAAATAAGTTGCTAGAAACGATCCAAGATCATTTTCAAACGCTGATTACCACCACTCATTTGGGATCCTTTGATGCTCAGTGGCTGAAATCCTCCCAAATTCTCACCGTCAAAGCCGGACGCATTCAGAATTAACGACTTAGGACGACCCCATGCGATTTAAGAAGAATCGATCGAATGAGGAAGTGCCAGACATCAATCTGGTGCCCATGATGGACGTGTTGATGACGGTGCTGACTTTTTTCATCATTATCTCCATGACCTTAACGGGTCAGCAGATCGCCAACGTCACAATTCCCAAAACGAATGGGGCTGGTCTATCGTCTAAACCTGAAGAAAAACCCTCTCTGGCAGTCGGTCTCACGGATAAGAACCAAATTGTGCTGACTGACAAGCCCGTCAACGTAGACCAGCTTGCTGAAGCCATGCAGCAGTTTTACAAGCAGCATCCGGACGGCATTGTGTTGCTGAAGGCCGATCGCAATCTGGACTATAGTAAGGTCCTGGCGCTATTGAAAACCATGCGCGATGTTGGCGGCGATCGGGTGTCTTTGGCGATCGAGCAAAGTAAGAATACAGCAGATTAACCTTGGCATCACCTGAATCCACCTCCAATATTCCTCTAACTATCCTTCTCTCTTGATCTCGATCTACTCCTTTGGATAGTAGCAAAGTGTATTTTTTCAGGTGTTGGTCAGCATTGGCGGTCCAGTTCTATGAGATGGAAGAGGGAATGAGGTCATGATGCTTAGATTTTGTGATCAGAGGGGAGCAGCAGTCGGTAAGCGGGTGTGAATATTAAAGCGGCAGCCCGCAGAAAGGATATGTAGTTTGACGTTAAAAACCGACATGGCTTCATCTTCCCAGGCAATATCGCCGTTGTGATAGGTAATGCCAGACTCATCGACGATCGTCACGGCACCTTCTCCTAACACCTCAAACTCTTCGCCTTCAATCACCAGTGCTGTATTCTCATCAACCCCGACACCAATCGTTGCGGGCTGGAGCAAAATAGCCGTCACCAGCCGTCCTAATCTGCCCCGCTGGGCAAAATGCTGATCGACCAGAATGCCGGAAACAAACCCCATGCCGGTTCCCAACGTGACCGAATCTTGGCGCGGACTGGTTTCCGACTCACCTCGCACAATCATCACATCCGGCATAATCGCAGCCCCTGCACTGGTCCCCGCAATCACGGCTCCTTCTTGATGACGTTTGCGAATGGCATCTTCCAAAATCGTGTCTTTGATGCGTTCCACAATGCGAGCCTGATCACCACCCGTGAAAAAAATGCCCGTAGCCTGACCGATCGCCCGCACCGCATCAATATGGTTGGCATCAGCCTGCTCGCGCGTATCCACTACCCAGACGATCGCAGCCCCTAAGCGCTCAAAAATCTCAATGTAAGTCTCTCCTGCTTCTTCCGGTTCACTGGTTCCGGCGGTCAACACCACAATGCGGGCTTCTGTGCCACCCGATAGTCGAATAAATCGCCGCAAAATTTGACAATCTCCCTGCCGATCCTCCGCCCCCCCAATAATCACAAGTGCTCCTTTAGGCTGTAGCGGCAATTCCGTCATGGTGGGTTTTGGTTGAGGACTCTTTAGATTCTAAGATGCCAGGAATTCAGGCTGGACATCGTAGCCATTGATAGAAAAGCCCTGATAGAAAAGTACAACTGTTCGATGTGAGGTCAGCCGATGTAAGGTAAGGAAAGGAAAGCAGCAACTCAACAAAGTCTGTTCGAACAATTTCTGTTCGGCTAATCGTCCCCTATCCCCCCTCCACTCCTCATCATGCTTGACCTGATCAAACTGGCTCGCCAAATGCAGGGCATCGGTCAACACCTGACCCAAGAGGCGATCGCCACACGTCAGCGACTAGAGCTGGCCCAGCGCATTTTAGCTCAAGCCACCGATCGGCAATCGGAACTATTGATGCAGCAGCAGATGTGGCGCGATCGCCTAGGATTCACCGCTGCTGAACCGATCGAACCGCTGGATACGCAAATTGATCTGATCGCGGCTCCGGCAACACACACCGTTTTGGCCACAGACGGATCGCAAATTGCGCCCAGCCATCACGAAATTGCCTATTGCTACTTGATTAACGTGGGACGGGTGGTGCTGCACTATGGCCAGAATCGGCATCCTTTATTAGATAGTTTGCCGGAAGTGTTTTATCGAGCAGATGATCTCTACATTTCGCGGCAGTGGGGCATTCGCACCGAAGAATGGATGGGCTACCGTCGCACCATTTCGGAGGCAACCGTTCTGGCCGAGATGGGAGCCGAGATCCAAGCCGAACGGGGCAAATCTAGCGCCATTCCGACGATCGCCATGGTGGATGGTTCGCTGATTCACTGGTTTTTAGAGCCATTGCCAATCGAAGCACGCGATCGCATTTTGCCACCCATTCTGGCAGCCTGGGAGAAGCTACGAACCCTGAGAATTCCGCTAGTGGGCTATTTGAGTGCAGCTCGCAGCGGCGAAGCAATGAACTTTTTGCGGCTGCAAAGCTGTCCCTATCTAGCACCCGACTGTCAGACCCACTGTTCCGGACAAACCGACCAAGCTCCCTGTCAGGTATTTTCACCCCTGCGAGATACAGCCCTGTGGGGACTGGTGCTGGAACCTGGTCAGCGGGGAGCCCTGTGGCGCAGTTCGGCTAAAATTTTGGACTGCTATGGCAATCACCGTATTTACTTCTGCTATGTGCACATGGGATCTGAAATTGCTCGCGTCGAATTTCCGGCCTGGGTGGCAGAAGATGCAGACCTGCTGCAAACGGCGTTGAGTTTAACGTTGACGCAGGTACAAAAGGGTTATGGCTATCCGGTAACGCTAGCTGAGGCACATAATCAGGCGGTGGTGCGGGGAGGCGATCGGGCTAGATTCTTTGCCTTGCTAGAGCAGCAGATGATCCGGGCCGGACTGCAAAATATTGGCACATCTTATAAAGAGGCACGCAAACGGGGCAGCATTGCTTAACAGAACAGAAGCGGATTCCAGGTTCGATCGCTGCACTCTAAAATTCAGCGGCTAAGATAGGGAAATAGGATGAGTTTTGAATGTGAGCCGATCCTCGCTATACTCCTTAAAACCAGCCTTGCTGTCTTTAACTGATTTTTGAGACTGTAGGTAAGAATCCATGACCTCATACGCCACTACTGCTCGTGCTGACCTAAGTGAACTGCGGCGCTTGAAGAGTCTGCTCCCGCCAGAACTGAAAAGCTGGGTGACGATCGAAGCCTCAACTGCCGTCAATCCCCCTTTGATTACCTCTGAGGAAATTGGCCGCGATGAGGTGGAGATTCAGGTTGACCTGGCCAAGTGGGACCAGTTGGCGCTCGATCAGCGAAATTTGCTGTTCTGGCATGAGGTGGGCCGCATTCAAAATGATACGATTCCTCGCGATGGCTGGGAAATGGCAGCTCTGGCGATCGGTCTGGGTGGCGCAGTCGGTGAGCTATGGGTGCAGGATGGTCTGCTGCTGATTCTGGCTTTGGTGCTGTGCAGCGTCTCTGGCTGGCGACTCTATCAGCGCAATAATCCTGAAAAAACCCTGTATGAGGCGATCGATGCAGATGAAAAGGCGATCGCGCTGGCAACCCGCTTTGGCTACACGCTGCCCAATGCCTATAAGAGCCTGGGAAGTGCACTGAAGGTGCTGATTGAACAGTCTCCTAAGAAAAAGCAGCGTCGCCGCTATGAGTCCCGCCTGGATGCCCTGAAGAAGAGTGCTGCTAAAGCAAAAGAGCAAATTAAGGCCAATCGGCTCGAACTTTAGACAAGTTTTTTAGGCGATCACTGAACAACTCAATCCATGACTAAACTGCGATTTGAGTTTCGTCCCTATGCCCGCCAATTTCAACGCCCGTTGCAGACCCATCACGGTGAGTGGTCAGTGCGACAGGGCGTTATTTTATGTCTGATGGATCCTGAAGGGCGGCAAGGCTGGGGAGAAATTGCGCCGATCGTAGAGTTTGGCAGTGAAGATTGGGCCACGACTATGCGGTTTTGTCAGGAGTCGCCTGCTGAGGTTGATGGGGATTGGATTCAGCAAATTCCTGATTCTCTGCCAGCTTGCCAGTTTGGATTCGAGGCCGCCTGGGAGCAGTTGCAGCAAGGTTTTTCGGATGAGGAGCCAGTTGGGGATCCCCCCGCCTGCGGCACCCCCCTTGATAAGAGGGGCAGGGGAGCATCGCAATCTACCAAGCAGGAGCTAACTTTGGCCGATCGGCAGTCAATCACCCCCCTTCAAAAGGGGGGCAGGGGGGATCTCCAATCGAGCATTCTCCTACCCACAGGTGCGGCAGCATTAGAAAGTCCTTTGCTGTTTACGGCTAAACCGGGCAGCACGTTTAAGTGGAAGATTGGGGTGGGACCGATCGAGCAAGAGCTGAATTGTCTGGAGGAATTGCTCAGCTTGTTGCCATCTCAGGCGAAATTGCGCTTGGATGCTAACGGGGGACTGGACTGGCAGCAGGCCAGTTTGTGGCTACAAGTTTGTGATGGCTATGGCATTGAATTTTTAGAACAACCCTTGCCACCTCAGCAGTTCGAACTCATGCAGAAATTGAGCCAGCGCTACATTACCCCGATCGCCCTGGATGAGTCGGTCGCTCATTTGCAGCAGCTCCGAGACTGTTACCAGGCAGGATGGCGCGGCTTGTTCGTGATTAAGGCGGCGATCGCCGGTTCTCCCCGGTTGCTGCGGCAGTTCTGTCAAACCCATCATCTGGACGTGGTTTGGTCCTCTGTATTTGAAACCAATGTGGCGCGGCAATTCATTCAAGATTTTTTGGTTTCGTCTATGCCGGCTGCAAGGGCGATCGGTTTTGGCGTGGACCAGTGGTTCAACGATGGCTGGGAGCGTCTCTCAGCGCAGCAACTCTGGCAACGATTAGAACGGCTCTAGCACAACTTCGCCCTGCCGCAGAATTTCCCAGCCTTGCCCAGTCCACTTCACGACAGTAGAGGGTTTACCGGAACCCGGCATCGATGGTCCAGTTGTCTGACTTTCGAGACTTTTCAGGGCGGCAGGGGACAGGGTGTAAACCTCAGGAAAGGCTGCGTCGATGGTGTCCATGTTGAGCAGCGGCGGTTCCCCCGATCGATTCACGCTCGTCGTCGCCAGAGGTCGAGTTAGCCGCAAAATTTGACGGGCGATCGGATGTTTGGGAACGCGAATGCCAATCGTGGTTGGATCGGTTGGATTCATCGCTTTGGGTAGCCGATCATTAGCAGGCAAAACTAAGGTGATTGCTCCAGGGAAATAGCGATCGGCCATTTCTTCCCAGGCCACCTGTTCAGCATCGCTGCCCTGGACATAGTCCCATAGATCAATCACGTCAGCAGCCATCAAAATCAGCGGTTTGGTTTCGCTGCGTTGTTTCGCTGCATAAATCAGGCCAGCTCGATCGGGCCGAGAAGCCAGTGCCGGGACCGTATCGGTCGGAAAGCTGATCAGAGATTCGCCCGACACTGCTGCCTGGACGAGTTCACTGAGCGTCACTTGAGGCATAGGTATGAAGGTAAAGTTCAGTCACCATCTAGGTTCCAGCATTTAGCGACGATAGGCAAGCACAAATCGATTGATCCCTGCCAGATCGGGATGGACCTGGATGTTGTGGTAGCTGCCCTGGGCTTCCAGTAAGGCAGTGACGGCAGCAGATTGTCCAGCCATCATTTCGATCAGCCAAATGCCGCCCGATCGCAAGAAATCTGGAGCCTGATCTACCAAATACCGAATGCAGCCCAATCCATCCCGTCCCCCATCCAAGGCTAAACGGGGTTCATGATTCACGACTTCGGGTTGCAGTTCAGCAAGGGTGGCCGTTGGAATATAGGGTGGATTGGACACCATACCGCTTAACTCTCCCTTGAGATGCTGAAGTGGTTCAAACCAGAAGCCTGCATAGAACTGAATTCGATCGGCCAATCCGATCTGCTTAGCATTGTGGACCGCAACTTGCACAGCGGCTTCACTGCGATCGACGGCATGAATCTGGGCCTGGGGAAAAGCATCTGCTAAACCAATCGCGATCGCGCCACTGCCTGTTCCCAGATCAGCCCATTGCTCTGGCTGAAGGTTGTGTGCATCCAGGTGTCCATCCAGATGTGCATCCAGAGGAGCAGCCTGAACGGCAGCAATTGCCAGATCAATAATCAGCTCAGTTTCCGGACGGGGAATCAAGACGGCTGGAGTGACAGATAGGGAATATTGCCGCCAGGGTGCAGAGCCCGCAAGATATTGCACCGGAATTCGCTGTTGCACTCGTCGTTGCCATTGGGCTTCCAAATCGTCCAGGGAGCAGGCCAGCATCAGTGGCCTATCAATAGCAGACAAACCAAGACGCAATGTTAATCGATCGACCCCTGCCACCTCCTGGAGCAGCCAGTCGATTTCGGCGATTGGAATATCGGCTGCTTTGGCCTGAATCTGCGCTTGCTGTCGCCAATGCCAGAGATCCTGCCTTGAAACAACATAGGAGGAAGAAGAAACCATGTGCAAAAATATCTTAGTCCTGATAACTGCCGAAACCCCTATTCTGACTGATTTCTCACCCAGCAATGAAGCGATTTCCCTGGCTGCCCTGGCTACTGGTTTTCCCTAAAAAATTACCGCTCCGCTTCGTGCTGGTTGCTCCCTTCATCCTACAAACGATCGGCACTGTCATTTTGGTAGCCTATATTTCTCACCGAAGTGGACAAAAAGCCTTAGAAGAGATGGTGCATCATTTGATGGGAGAATTGAGCACTTCCATTGAACAGAGTTTGCACCATTACCTGCACTATCCTGCTGAAATTAACACAATTAACGCGGCAGCAATTCAGAATGGAACGCTGAACTGGCAGGATTTTCCTGATTTAGAAAAACACTTTGTTCAGCAGATTCGCATTTTCCCAGAAATTGGCAGTATTGCGATCGCAACTCAATCACAGCAGTTTTTGTCGGTTGGACGATCGAACAAGACCCAGCAGCTTTTGATCCATCTGCAGGATGCATCCACGCAGGGACAGCTTCAACATTACCAGCTCGATCTCAACAGCCAGCGAACCCAGCGACTGAAAAGCAAAACAGGGGTGATGTTGCCTCAAGATCTGGTTCAACAATCCCAACAGTTGACTCAGGAACAATCTAAAACACAATCGCACCAGCCTCATTGGCAGTTAGGGGTTGCTCCAACTTCAGCCCAAGCTCCGCCTCAACTGATGGTGACTCACTGGATGCCGTTCTATAACGCTGCCGATCGCTTCCAGGGCATGGTCAGCACAAGCCAATTTATCACCTCAATCGGGCAATTGCTGCAAGATTTCCGCTTTAGCAAAACCGGGCAGGCGTTTATTCTGGATCGGGAGGGGCGATTAATCGCAACCTCAACCGGAGAAGTCCCGTTTCAGTCATCAGCTCCTTCGACCTCTCACCCAATTGATGCCGCGCAATTGCAACTCAAGGCGATCGACAGCACCCATCCGTTGACGCGAGCCGTTGCCCAGTTTCTAGATAGGCCGAAACTATCCACTACATCACACCTCCAGGGCATTTTGGTCTGGAAGCAGGCACGATATTTTGTTCAGGCTTTGCCATTGTCAAATCCTGCGGAATTAGACTGGCGCATTGTGATCGTGTTGCCCGAATCTGATTTCACGCTGGAGCTACAGCGCAGTAAAGCCATCACGATCTTGCTCTCTGGTCTGACGCTGTTATTGTCGATCGTTCTGGGCATCTTCATGGCTCGTTGGGTAACCCGACCTTTAAGAGAATTGCAGGCTGTGACAAAACAGGTTGCCGCTGGAGATTTAACTACGGTTGGGTTAAAGGCATGGATCGATCGCCATCGCCAGGATGAATTGGGGGAATTTGCCCAATCGTTTGAGCAAATGGTTTTGAAGTTGCAGAACACTTTTAGCGGCATGCGATCGCTGAATCAATCTTTGGCAGCGAGCGGTAGCCAGATGAAGCAAATTCTAGAAACCATGCCAATTGGTGTTTCCGTACATTATCCCGATGGTTCACTGGCTTATATCAACCGGACTGGCAAGCAGCTTTTACAGCGGGATTTACCTGTAGGCAGTGACGTTGAAACCTGGCTCAATGCTTGTCAGTTCTATCGCAACGGGACAAACGAACGCTATCCATTAGAAGAACTGCCGGTGATGCGGGCTTTAAGAGGGGAGATGACCAGGGTAGATGACCTGGAGATCCAGCAGGACCAAACGACAATAATCCTGGAAGTGTATGCCACACCGTTGTTGGATCAGCGAGGCCATGTAATTGCGTCTATCAATGCTTTTTGCGATATTACGCAACGTCGCACCACTGAACAGATTTTGTTGGATTATCACCGCAGGTTAGAAGCAGAGGTCATAGAACGTACAAAAGCTTTGCAGCACAGCGAGGAACAATTTCGCCGATCGTTCAATGATGCAGGCATTGGCATGGCCATTCTGACAATGGACGGTTATTTTTTGCAGGTGAATCGCGCCCTTTGTGAAATCTTGGGGTACACCGAATCGGAACTGCTCGCTTGCTCATTCGAGATGCTGATCCATCCTGTCGATCGCGTTGCCACAGCCAATGTCAATTTTTTCAGCAACTTGGCGGCGGGCCATCAAACTTTTTCCACCGAAAAGCGCTTCTTGCATCGCCAAGGACAGACTGTTTGGGGGCTGATCAATATCTCGTTGTTGTCGGATGCTGAGGGTCAGCCACTTTATTACATTTCTCAAATTCAAGACATTAGCGCCCGTAAGCAAACAGAGGCTGCATTGAAACAAAGTGAGGAACGTAATCGAGCAATTCTCTCTACTATTCCCGATTTAATTGCGCTCGTCAGTATCAATGGCGTCTATTTAGATGTCATCAAACAAAACATGTTTCCGGAATCCTTACGCAACGCAAACACCTTAGCGGGTAAGTCCATTGCAGAAAATCTTCCTCCTGAGGTAGCCAGCAAAAAGCTACAAATGATTCGTCAAGCTGTGGCAACAGGTGAAGTGCAAACCTATGAACAGCAAATTCAAATGGCTGATCATATTCAATATGAAGAAATTCGGATTTTGCCCTATGGAGAGGCGATCGCGCTGGTGATGATTCGGGATATTACCGATCGCAAACAGGCCGAGTTGGAATTACAGCAGGCAAAAGACGCCGCTGAGGCCGCAAACCGGGCCAAAAGCACATTCTTAGCCAATATGAGCCATGAGTTAAGAACGCCACTCAGCGCAATCCTAGGCTATACTCAGCTGCTCATCGATGATTCCAACCTAACAGCATCGCAGCAGGCCCAGCTCGATATCGTCAATCGGAATGGAGAATACTTACTTCAGTTAATTAATGATGTTTTGTCTATTTCCAAGATTGAAGCAGGTTGTGTCACCTTAGAAGAGCAAGATTTTGATCTTTATGCACTTCTCGATGCGCTGAGAGAAACCTTCCAATTGCGCTCTGAATCGAAAGGTTTAAAGTTCATCTGTGGCTACTCTGAAGATGTGCCCAAATATATTCGAGGCGATCAGCAAAAATTGCGGCAGATTATTATCAATCTCCTGGACAACGCGATCAAGTTTACCGCTCAAGGCACGGTATCTCTTACGGCTAATACCATCCCATGGCAGTCTAAGACGAGCAATTCTGATGGCAAAACGAAGACTAGCTTGCACACTGGCTTGCAAATCTGGGTGCGTGATACAGGAGTGGGAATTGCGGCTGAAGATTTGGAGAGCATTTTTGATGTTTTTGTCCAGTCTAGTGCAGGACGACAATCGCAACAGGGTACTGGATTGGGATTACCGATCAGCCGCCGATTCGCCCATCTCATGGGAGGTGACCTATCGGTGCAGAGCCACTTGGGACAAGGCACCCAATTTTGTCTCGATTTGCCGCTTCATCCAGGAATCAGTCATGTAGCCATTCATCAGAGGAAAGAGCAAATGACCTATCGAGTGGTTGGGTTAGCCCCAGGTCAGCCGACTTATCGCATCTTAGTTGTGGATGACACCGAGACCAATCGTCGATTGATGCTGCGATGGCTGCAAATCGCTGGCTTCGAAGTTCGGGAGGCACACAATGGCCAGGAAGCGATCGAACAATGGCTCAAGTTTCAGCCTCATTTAATTTGGATGGATATGCGAATGCCGGTGATGGATGGATTTGAAGCAGTGCAACAAATTCGTCAGCAGGCTGCCACTCAAGCAGCTCAGTCGCTTGGAGAGGGAGAGGGAGGCCAATCTGGTCCAGCCTTGCCAAAAATTATCGCTTTAACGGCAGCCACCTTTGAAGAAGATCAGCAGCGAGTGGTGGAAATAGGTTGCGATGACTTTGTGGCAAAACCCTGCCTGGAAGCAACCATCTTGGAGAAAATTACGCAGCATTTAGGCGTGAAATATCTTTATGCTGAAAAAGAAGCTCAATTACAGCAGCCCCCAAAAACAACCGTAGTCCGATCGACAGGCCTGTCCCAACGCTCGTTAACCGAGGCGCTCCATCGGATGCCATCTGAGTGGATTGCTCGTCTTAATCATGCTGCTCGCAGTGCAAATGAACGCCTGATGTTGGAGCTGCTAGAAGCACTGCCCCCCTCGGAAGCACCTCTCAAAACGGCGATCGTTCAACTGATTGAGAACTTCCAACTCGACCAGCTCATCCAATTCACGCAAAAACGTGAGGATATGCCTTCTCCATAAATCCCTGATCCATTCCACTGTGAACCCTCATGAAGGTCAACAAACTGCAAAGAACCACTGGCGATATTTTAATTGTTGACGACACTCCCGATAATTTGCGGCTGTTGTCAGACTTGCTGACCAAAGCAGGATATACCGTTCGGCGGGTGATTAACGGAGAACTGGGGTTAGAAGCAGCCCAGCTCGATCCCCCTGATCTCATTCTGTTAGATATTCGCATGCCGGGATTGAATGGCTATAAAGTTTGCGATCAGCTGAAATCGAGCGATCGGACGGCCCAGATTCCGGTCATTTTCCTCAGCGCAATGGACGAAGAGCTAGATAAAGTCATGGCATTTGAAGCAGGTGGTGTGGATTACATCACGAAACCGTTTCAGGTCGTCGAGGTGCTGGCTCGAATTGAAACCCATTTGCAGGTCAGTCGATTGCGGCAAATGCTCCAGCAGCAAAATGTCCAACTTCAGCAAGAGATTACTCAGCGAACCTCGGCTGAAATAGCATTTGAAACGCTGAATCAGGGTTTGGAGTCCCAAGTTCAGGAACGCACGATCGACCTTCAGGCCCAGAATCAGCAGTTACTCCAACAAAAAACGGAATTACAGCAACAACTCGACCGATCACAGCACCTCAATGCTTCGCAGTTTGATTTGATCAAAACCATGGTGCAAAAATTGGAGATTGCCCTGACTGATATTTCAATGGCGCTATCGGTGCTCACACCCAATTTGCCACCAACTAAAAAATCCGCTTTAGAAAAAATCGTTAGTGCGACAGCTTTGGTGGAAGGACTGATGCAGCAAGGCTCTACCCTGATCGAAACCCAGGTTCAGCCAGCTTCAGCGACTCGAACCATCAATCTCACCGAATTTTGCCAAAATTTTGTGGCGCAATGGCAGTTACCGCAAACCCCGCGCTATCAACTGTCCTTTATTAAATGGGGGTCATATCCAAGCGAAATTGCCTTAAGTGAATCTCTGCTGCGGCAAACCTTAACCCATTTGCTTGACAATGCAGTGCGCTATTCGCCTCAAGGTGGCACAATCCTATTTCAATTGATCTACGAACCCACACAAATCTTGATCCAAATTCGGGATGAGGGAATTGGGATTCCCAGCGTTGACCTCAACCGCGTGTTCGATCGCTTTTATCGGGCGAGTAATGTCAGTAATTCTGGCTCAGGGGTAGGACTCACCTTGGTAAAACAGGCGATCGAACTTCAGGGCGGCAGGGTTGAAATCAGTAGCGAAGTGGGCCGAGGCACAACCGTCACCCTCGCTCTGCCCTATACTAGCTGCTAAATTCTCCGGCTAAATGCAATCGCTGCAGCAGGAGGCTGCTACAATCGAGCGTTTGGAAAGGGCTGAAATAATATCAGACCGAATCCAGGAATTTATCTATTTTCAATATTGAAAAACTAAATTCTAAAGCTACAAGAGTTTGACTAGCATGAGAAAGGAAAGCTAGATTGCATATTGTCATGCTATTTCAAAAATGGTTTGCCATCATTTTAATCGGGACTCTTGTTTTAGTCACTGGATGCAACGGGAATAGTGAATCTACTCCTCCTGAGAATAATCAAGAGGATAATCAGATAAATAATGACGGAAATGATGGAACAGACGATTCCAATCAGGATGAAGATGAAGATAATAACGAAGATGATGAAGCTGAGAACGATCAGGATTCTGATTAATTCTGGCTTCAGCTAAGCAGTTGATTCCGCAATAAAAAATTAAGTCCTGGCTGAAAAGTCAGGACTTTTCCTACTTCAATTTCAATCAGACTCTTTGACACAACAGACAACTCAATCACTAACAATCAGAACCATTATTGCAGTTGCGAGAGTAGTCCAATTAAGCCATGTCCTGTCAAAGCTTCCAGGATGAGCATCGAAACAAAACCCAACATTGCTAGACGGCCATTCACTTTCTCTGCGTAGGACGTAAACCCAGTTTGCTGAGCTTCCATGACGTAGACTCTGGGTTCAATCGCATAGTTGTTAAGCCGACCTTGCTCTTCTGTTACTAAACCGCTTCTCATAATCCCACCTTAAAAACCGTTGTTTTCTGTAAACTTATATTAAGAATATTAACGCAGATTTTACATAATTGCAAGCCTGCTTAGCTTCAATCGTCCAATGGGAAATTCGAGTTGGTAAAATCCGCAGCCATAAAACAAACAGCCACACCGGCAAATCGGCATGACTGTCAGCAATTACTAGATGGTAAATAGAAAAATTATTCCTGGAAAACTTTAGACGACAGGTTTCACTGCATTCACCGCAAACCCATTTTTGGTCAGTTCCTGATTACGAGCCAGCGTATTTTCAACTCGATCGACAAACATGACCCCGTTCAGGTGATCGATCTCATGCTGGATTACCCGCGCTAGCAGCCCTTCTGCTTTAATTTTTTGCGGTCTGCCTTGTTCGTCTTTAAAGCTGACCTCGATTTCTTCAGGCCGGGTCACGTCGAGGAACACCTGCGGAATGCTGAGACATCCTTCCTGGATCACGCAAGTTTTCTGGCTGACTTTTGTCACAACCGGATTAATCAACACCAGTGGCGGCACATCTGGCTTATCCAATTCGCAGTCCACCACAATGATTTGTTTGTTGATGCCCACTTGAGGCGCTGCTAAACCAATGCCATCTTCGCTATACATGGTTTGCAACATCTGCTTCGCCAGCAGCCGCACCTCATCATCAATTTTGGTCACCCGTTTAGCGGGCTGTCTTAGTACGCGATCGCCCAAATAATGCAAATCTAGCGGTGCTTTTTCCAGTTTCTTCTTTTCAACTAAAATTTGAGCCGTCATGACCTCAGTGACCCGCCGAGAATTATAGAGTTCTGTTGAATTTTATGTCTTTCTCCATCATAGTGAATCATGCCCGCTCTGGTCATTAGTAAAGCTGGATCGAAAGATTTGTCAGTCAGGGATGCAAGCTCCAAAGAGCAGACTATAATTCACGCAGATTTCAGAGAAATGCAGAGTTTCCCATCAGTACAGCTTCATCAGTACAGGCTCACCAAGAGCAGGTGCAATGAGCTGGGTAGAACGACAAATAAGGATATCTGAGTGTGTCTAGCGTAATCCAAATTTTGACCCGATCGGACTATCTCTTGCGCGAAACCTTGCTGGGGCTAAAGCGCGGGGGATGGATGAACTGGGCCGCCGTGAGTACGGTGACTGTTTTATTGTTCCTATTTGGCATGAGCATTCAGGCCTCGTGGCAACTCGATGGCTTGCTCGATCAGTTTGGTAGTCAGCTAGAGGTTTCGGTTTATCTGGATACCGGTATTCAAGCTGCCGATTTACAGGCTACCGTGGCCGCCATGCCGGAAGTGGCAGATGTTGCGACGGTCACGAAGGAAAAAGCCTGGTCAGCTCTGCTGCAAGATATGGGAGCTGCCAACATTCAAGGGGCAACTGAGCAACTCAACGGTAATCCCCTGGTGGATGAGTTAAAGGTTAAAGCCAAAAGCCCTGAAGTGGTGCCGGTTCTGGCCCAAAAGCTGAAAAAACTCGCTGGGGTGGATGCGGTGCAGTATGTCGATGAAGCCGTTCAACGGATCAATCAACTGAATCAGGGCTTAAATTGGCTGAGCTTAGGCATCATCTCTATGCTGTCTTTAACTGCGATCGCCGTCATCACCACAACGATCCGCTTGATTGTCATGGCTCGTCGCCGCGAGATTGAAGTGATGCAGTTGGTTGGTGCAACAACAACCTGGATTTATTTGCCCTTCATTTTGCAAGGGTTAGTTCTGGGCATTGTGGGAGCATTGATTGCCTGGGGCCTCATTGCTGGCGTCCAGGAGTTTTTGGCAAGCTTATTGAGCCAGCAATCAGAATTCATTCAGTTCCTAACGAACCACTTGAAGCTGACAACGCAGCAAGCCATTCTATTACCCTTGTCTTTGCTGGGTTTGGGCTGTTCAGTGGGTCTGCTAGGCAGCCTGTTTGCCGTGCGCCGATTTGCCGTGAAATAGATTTTCGGAAGTGGGGGCTGCCAGAAGTGGGGCTAGTAGATGCGGATTAACCCTCAATTTCCCTCAATGAACGAGCACGATCGCTGAATCGCCTGCCAGAGCACCTCCTCATATTCCGCTTGCGAGACCAGCTGCGCTCCAAATCGCTCCAGGTGAGGATTCGTCATCTGGGCATCAAACAAAAGAAATTTTCGAGATCTCAGCCACTCTACCAGCTTCACCATTGCCACCTTAGAGCCTTCAGGAATGTGGTAGAACATCGACTCCCCAATAAAAGCGCCACCGATCGCAATACCCAGAATGCCGCCTGCCAGCCGATCGCCTTGCCAAGTTTCAAAGCTATGGGCCCAACCTGCCTGATGCAGCTCCCAATAAATTTCCTTCAGCTCCGCAGAAATCCAGGTGGTTTCGCGATCGGCACAACCCTGAATTACTCCTCGAAAGTCCTGATTAATGGCAGTTCGAAAGCGATTTTGGTTCAGAACTCGCTGCAGCGATCGAGGATAACGGAAGCGATCGTCGAGGGGAATGAGCGCCCGTTCGCGGCTGGAATACCAGGCTAGCCCTGGGTTGGCCTCATTTTCCATCAAGAAGTAGCCCTGGGCATAACCTTGAATAATTGCTGCAATATCGTACTGGCGAATGGTCACAGATGGGGGTGCTTGCTCTATGCTGAAAATAACCATAGCAATAATTCCTTACCGCAGTTGATTTTTGCTAGAGCCTATGGCTGAACCTATTCCAGCAATTACCTTACCTCCCGCGACCCAACCTCAACAGGAAGGACAATGGCTTGCAGCTTCACTCCATCGCTGGCTTGATCAAGAATTTATTCCAGAGGCGATCAACCAAACCATTGCCGAACGGGCAGCACAAGTGTTTGTACGGCAACGTATGGAAGGAGAAAACGATCTGGGGTCTTTAGTCATTGCCATCCTGACCGAGATGCAGGGATTTGATTTTTCCAAAAGTTTTTTTAGCGAATTTGCGGTTGCTAATGCAGTCAGCGATCTCCTGCTCGATAGTTTGGGAATCGATCGCTGTTGCGGACAGTAGGCGGACAATTAGAATTTTTAATTTCAACAGATTTCAACTCAATAAAAATAGTTAAGAAAATTGCCAGATTCTTCTGATAGCGGATTCTCTGCCTTCTGCTAGGATGAGCAAGGAGCGCTGAATTAAAAATTAAACTCATGTCACTCACAATAACGCCAGAGACCACGAGGTTCCAGCAGGAGGTCAAACTGGGGCGGGTCTTGATTGTTGAGGATGAAGAGCTGATTCGTGAAACGCTGGCATTAGCGTTGACGGAAGAAGGTTATGAAGTTATCACAGCGGAAGATGGTCGTAAAGGATTAGAACTCCTCTCTAAATCCCATACCTCCAGCCATCCCAGCGCACCCATTTTTGATTTGATCATTTTGGACCTGATGCTGCCCTACATTAATGGGTTGGATCTGTGTCGATTAACGCGCCATGAAGGAAGCAGCGTTCCGATTCTCATGTTGAGTGCGAAGGGAACCGAAACCGATCGTGTCGTTGGTTTAGAAGTGGGTGCGGATGACTATTTGACCAAACCCTTTGGCATGCGGGAGCTGATTGCCCGCTGTCGAGCTTTACTGCGGCGTCACCATCGATCGCAGCAACAAACTCAAGAAGCGGCGTTGCGTTTTCATGAAATTGTCCTCTATCCGCAGGAATGCCGCGTGACAATTCGGGGCGAAGAGGTAAATTTATCTCCTAAAGAATTCCGAATTCTAGAGCTATTTATGTCCCATCCTCGTCGAGTTTGGTCCCGTGAACAGCTGATTGAGCGAATTTGGGGGCCTGATTTCATGGGAGATAGTAAAACGGTGGATGTTCACATTCGCTGGCTGCGCGAAAAGCTAGAGCTGGATCCCAGCCGTCCTGAATATTTGCTGACCGTACGGGGCTTTGGCTATCGATTTGGTTAAGCCGCTGGTAAATCTTTGCCGGTAAATCTTTAATAAATGTTACGCTTGGTGGTCAGGCTAGATTTTTTGCTGGCCTGCTCTTGAAGTAACAGCCGTTGTTCAACCGTGGCAATCCTGGATTTTCTAGTTGGCTTATCGATCGGGGTGGCACTGCTCATTTGGCAGCGCTTCCAAGCCGACGCTCGGTTGAAGAAGATCTTGCGAAAAGTCCAGGCTGAAGCCGCTGACTCCCCGTTTTCTCTTACCTCACAGCTTTCGTTTGCAATCTCTCAGCAACGTCAAACTCAGCAGCAGCTTGAACAACAGCTGGAAACCCTGCGGCATATTCTAGGGACTGCGCCGATCGGCTATCTCCAGGTCGATGATGAAAACCGATTGCTTTGGTGCAACCAACAGGCCCAGCTCATTTTGGGAATTGCAGAAGAGGCAAATGCGTCTAAGCCTCGCTTATTGCTGGAATGGGTCCGCTCTTACGAACTGGATGATTTAATCGAACAAACGCGAAATGCCAGACAACAGTGCCGTAGCCGCTGGACCTTCTACCCAACCAGCGCTGATCCGACCGATCTCTCTCAACAGCCTGCCCTGACGCTGCAAGGCTATGGCCTGCCGTTACTAGATAACCACATTGGCATTTTTCTGGAGAATCAGCAGGAATTGGTGGCCTTAATGCAGCAGCGCGATCGCTGGACTTCTGATTTGGCCCATGAACTGAAAACGCCGCTCACTTCAATTCGGCTGATCGCTGAAACCTTGCAAACTCGGTTAGAACCGAATCTGCAGACCTGGATCGATCGGCTGATTAATGAAACCATTCGCCTGAGCGATCTGGTGCAAGACCTGTTGACACTGAGCCAGATGGAGCGTGATTCATTTCGCGATTTGCAGCTTAAGCCAACCGATCTGGTTCACCTTATCCAGTCTGTTTGGAACAGTCTGGAACCTCTGGCTCGCCGCAAACAGGTTTATTTAGACTACCAGGGACCAGAGGAGTTCATTCTGCAACTCGACGAATCTCGAATTCATCGCCTGTTAATCAACTTGCTTGATAATGCGATCAAATACAGCCCGATCGATCATGCCATTCGGTTGCAGCTCAGTCTGGAGTCAGAATCGTCTCATCTTCCCGCTGGGCGATCGGCCTGCCTGGAAGTGATTGACTTTGGTCCAGGTTTTCCAGAAAAAGCTCTGCCCCATGTGTTTGAGCGCTTCTTCCGAGCGGATCCTTCCCGAGCAAGGCAGGCTTCCCCAGATGATTTAGCCACTGAAGCAGAGATGCCCCAAAGAACCTTACAGATGAATTATGGTGCCCCTCTAGTCAATGGCTATGCGCCTAGCGGCAACGGTCTTGGCTTAGCGATCGTCCGGCAAATTGTGGAAGCGCATCGGGGATCGGTGAGTGCCAGCAATCATCCTGATACGGGTGGGGCTTGGCTGCAAGTCCGTTTACCAGTTTGACTGCAAAACATAGGAGTGACGTGATGACGTGAACAACCTGCTTTTATGACCCACTTTTGTGACCATAAGAAGTGATGCAATTCTTGCAATAATTGGACAGAAGCAATCCCACCAGGAACTTTTTGCCCACATTGGGCATCGTCAAATGAGATCGGCAGGGGACATGGGATTGGCAGCATGACGAACAGCCGTACTCTAAACTTCGGCATGATGAACGTTTGATTAGACTGCGCTTAAGGCTTGATCGGTTGCTATGGCTGAACGACTGCAAAAAATCTTGTCCCAATGGGGCGTTGCCTCTCGTCGTCATGCAGAGCAGATGATTCGAGAAGGTCGGGTGCGGCTCAACGGTGCGATCGTTCAATTGGGGGAAACTGCCGATCCAGCCACAGATTTAATCGAAGTGGATGGTCATCTTCTTCAGTTGCAAAACCGACCTGCATCAGCTTATTTATTGCTGCATAAGCCTGCTGGAGTAGTTTCAACTTGCCAGGATCCCCAAGCAAGGCAGACCGTTTTGGATTTATTACCGGATGATTTACAGGGAATGGGTCTGCATCCGGTTGGCCGTCTGGATACAGCCTCAACTGGAGCCTTGCTGCTAACCAATGACGGAGCTGTGACGGCCTGTTTAACCCATCCTCGCCATTCAGTTTCCAAAACTTATCGCGTTTGGGTCGAGGGGCGTCCGGCAAAGGCAGTGTTACAGGATTGGCGGCAGGGGGTAGTTTTAGATAATCGACTCACCCGTCCAGCAGAGGTGCGGGTCTTAAATGCCGATCGCCCGACTACTACATTGCTAGAAATTGTGTTGCGAGAAGGCAGAAATCGCCAAATTCGTCGAGTCGCAGAGCAGCTGGGTCATCCGGTCATTAAACTGCATCGAGTGGCGATCGGTCCAATTCAATTGGGTTCCCTGGAACGAGGAAGGTATCGGAAGTTAAATTCTGCTGAGATTGAGTTTCTGCAACAGCAGGTGCAGCAATCTCATCTTCCAGTCTTGCCCCAAGTCTAGTTTGAGATGTTTTTCTTGATAAAAATGGTGGATGAGTGAGATGAAAACCATGGCTAGAGAGACGAGCCTTTTACAGCAAGAACAGGTAGAGCGACTGATGCAAATCGGTGCCTATCTCCGACATATGCGAGAAGAACAGGGTTTTTCTCAAGAAGAAGTTGCGGCTCGTACGCTCATTCAAGCCCGTCTCTTGAAAGCGATCGAAGAGGGCAAGCTGCATCAGTTGCCTGAACCCGTTTATGTGCAGGGATTTATTCGTCGCTATGCAGATGCGCTGGGGTTAGATGGCTCCGAATTCGCCGAAGCCTTTCCTGCCGAGAAGAGTTTGCATCTAGAGTCTTCCTGGAAAGACTCACCAGCCGCTCAGCTCCGGCCCTTGCATCTCTACATCGCCTATATTGCGCTGATTGTGGCATCGGTGAGTTTGCTGTCCTACATTGTTGGACGATCGGCAACGCCTAATGCCACGAGTGTTCAGCCCAGTCCCGTTAGCCCGACTTCAACCGTTACCCCGCAAACTGCAACCAAGCCAACCAACCGCAGCCCAGTCCCAGCTTCAGCAACCGCCCAAAGTTTGGCCACCCGTCCTTCGCCGACCCGTTCACCCAGATCTGATAAACCTGTGCAGGTCGATGTCCAGTTAACGGCACAGTCTTGGATGGAGGTCGAAGTGGATGGAGAAGTGAAGCTAGCCGAAGTTTTGGCAGAAGGAACCGAACGGACCTGGACTGCCGATCGCCAAATTCGCGTCCGCTCAGGCAATGCAGGTGGCGTCAAAATTGCCCACAACGGCGGCAAACTGGAGCCAATGGGTGCCCCAGGTGCAGTGGAAGAAAAAACCTATTCAGCTTCAGATTCTGCAAACGCTTCAGATTCTGCAAGCCCGTCGGATTCCCAGACGGCAACTCCAGCAGCAGAATAATGGGGTTGCAGCGTGATTTTTACTGAAGTCTCTTGTTTTTTTGGGGCTTCTCACCCAGAATGACAATCAGGCTTGATTAGCATCAGGCTTGTAGTGGCAATTTTATTTGCCATTGCGATCGTAATCTGTAAATTCACGGTGGTTCGCCTTCTTGACCATTGACTAGCTTACGAGTGAAGTCAATTCTGGTTCGAGATGATCCTCAGCACTTTTAACTCAATCACAGGTTGCTCGGTTTAAACGATTACTTTTTGGAGGAATTTAACCAATGCGCTCTAGAATGCATTTAGGTCTGGTAATGGTCGGAGCTGGTGCGATCGCTCTAGCATCTACGCTTGCTTTACCTGCCATGGCGCAATCTGGCGGAACGCCGATCACAGATGAATATGGCGCTACGGGAACTTCACCCAATGCCTCTGCTTGGCTAGAAGCCATCAATGAGCAGTATATGACGATCACAGATACCCCAATTACCGATGCTCAAGGAACCGATATTCCGGTCTGGGCAGAAGCAATCCGGGGTGAATATGGCATTACTTCAGATGGAACCCCCGTAACCGACGAGTTTGGTGCCACTGGAAGCAGCCCTGATTCTGCGACCTGGTATGAGCGGATGAAAGAGCAGTATGGGATCGGCACTGCTGGCTAAGCTGCAGCTGAGTATTCCCTCTGAATCACATTGATAGTGGGTGGGCTCTGCCCACCTTACTTTTTTGCAGATTTTCAGCGATGGCAAGCAGGGGAGACCTCTCCCTCTGGTTTCTGTCCCGGCATAAATCATGCTCAATTCAGCCAGACCCAACGGTTTTTGCAGAAGTTAGCACGGTAAGATCGAAANAGTTTGCAGCAAGGAGAGCGATCGTGTTAGCGGCATTACTGTACGGGCAGGAAGACTTACGGCTGGAATCAGTGGCGGAACCCACGCCCGCAGCGGGTGAAGTGGTGATGCGAGTTGGGGCAGCAACAACCTGCGGTACAGATTTGAAGGTGTGGCGACGAGGCGGCCATGCCAAGATGCTGAAGCCCCCCACGCTGTTTGGCCATGAAGCTGCCGGAAAGATTGTCGCGGTTGGGGAAAGTGTAACGAACTGGCAGGTAGGCGATCGCGTCGTGGCCAATAATTCGGCTCCCTGTATGCGCTGCTTTTTCTGCCAGAAGCAAGAATATTCGCTTTGCACTGATCTCAGCTTTAATAACGGCACTTTTGCGGAATATCTCAAAGTCCCGGCCCCGATTGTGCAGCACAATATGCTGTCGATTCCAGCCGATCTGCCCGATGCTTTGGCTGCAATGACCGAACCCCTGGCCTGCGTGCTGCATGGCGCAGCCCGATCGAACGTAAAACCTGGAGATCGAGTGGTGATGTTGGGCGATGGCGCGATCGGTCTAATGTTTGTAGCGGCGCTGGTGCAGCAGGGTGCAGAGGTCTATTTATTCGGGGGCAGTGACGAGCGGCTGCAAATCGGCGAACAGTTTGGAGCTGCCAAAACCTTTAATCATCATCAAATTGACGATATTCCAGCCCTGGTCCGTAGCTTAACCGAGGGTTGGGGAGCTGATGTAGTGGTGGAAGCGACGGGATCGCCTGCGGTTTGGGAAATGGCGATCGCCTGTGCCCGACCAGGTGCTACCGTGAATTTGTTTGGTGGCTGTCCACGCGATACCACCATCACGGTGAATACCGAACAGTTGCACTACAGCGAACTCACCTTAAAGGGCGTGTTTCACAGTACGCCGCAGTATGTCCGAGCCGCGCTGGATTTGCTAGCCAGTCGCCAGGTTGCCTTCGAGTTGCTGATCAGCGATCACCGTCCGCTTAAGGAGCTAGAGCAGGTGTTTCAGGCAATGAAAGCTAGACAGGTGATTAAAGTCGCCATGCAGCCTTGATCTCCAGAGAGACGGAGATTCGACTCCCCAATACGATCGTCTCGCTCGCGAACAAGCAGCAACCTTGGCAATTCACGACACCCCGCCAACCTAGATGCCTGAAAATAACCATGCAGCGATATTTCAAAGTCCTGAAACTCTTTTTGGCTACTGCTTTAGCAGCTGAGCTAGAATATCGCGTCAATTTTGTGATCGCCACTTTCACGAGCTTGGGCGGTTTAGCAGGCAGTTTGTTTAGCTTGTTTTTGTTTTATCAAACGGGCTATACCTTTCAGGGCTGGAGTTGGGAAGAAGCGCTGCTGGTCTTAGGTATCTTCACCCTGCTGCAAGGCTTCTCCACTACTTTTCTAGCGCCGAATCTGAATCAAATCGTCAAGCAGGTTCAGGCAGGCACCCTCGATTTTGTCTTGCTGAAACCGATCGATTCACAATTCTGGCTGTCTACACGCACGGTTTCCCCTTGGGGACTGCCGGATCTGATCTTTGGCCTGATTGTGATTGGCTATGCTGGAAATCGGTTAGGCATTGCGGCCAGCGCTTATGGCCTGAGCGTTGTGCCGGTCTTTCTGGGGCTGCTAATTTTATATAGCCTCTGGTTCATGTTGGGAGCAACCAGCATTTGGTTCGTCAAGATCTATAACGTAACGGAAGTGCTGCGGGGCTTGCTAGAAGCAGGGCGATATCCGATCGCTGCCTATCCGGTGGCCTACCGCTTTTTCTTCACGTTTATTGTGCCGGTTGCCTTTCTAACTACAGTTCCAGCCCAAGTTTTGCTAGAACGAGTTCAGTTTAGTTGGATTGTTGGGTCGGCGATTCTGGCGATCGTGCTCTTAACCATTTCGCGATCGTTCTGGAAGTTTGCCCTGCGGTTTTATACAAGTGCTTCGAGCTGAAGCATCAGTGAGCTGGAGCGGGATCTGGATTGCTGGAGCCGACCGCCGTTAAAGATTGCCAGTTTTCTAGATGAAATTGCTGATCGACATAGCTGAAGCCGATTTTAGCCTGCTCGATCGGCATATCCCGCACTGTCACGCCATCTAAGTGCAGTTCCCCAGTCAGATTCGGCTGAGTTGGGCGACCGGAAAGGGTGGCAACCGCATGCACCTGACCCGCCAGATCGATCGGTAAATTCAAGGTCTGCTGGATTTGCGGCAGCGCTACATGATTGAGCTGAAGTTGTCCGGCAACCGCATCTGCAGAAAGCTGTCCAGCAAAACCAAACTGGCCATCGATCGGCTGAGCTTGAGTAGCTGAGCCTAAGCGGAATCCGGTTGCCTGAACCGAAGGCAGCAGCAACGATCGGCCATCAAACTGGGCATTAGCGATCGCAACCTGATCAATACCGTAGTTAGCAAACTGCCAATCCTGACCCCGGAGATTGAAGGCGGCCTGCATACCTGACGGCGCAGAACGAATATTGGCCTGTCCTGCAAATTGGCCTTGCAATGCCGTGAGATTGGCCATCAAGGAAGCATCAATGGCGGCTCCTCCAGCAATTTGCTGCAATAAATGCGGCCATGCCTCTGACGGCACAAGCGTGAGCAAATCCTGAAAATTGCCCTGATCGATCGCAATTTGGCTTTGCCACTGAGCCATTTTGGTATCGAACTGTCCAGCAAGCTGGCAGCGGCTTTTACCCAAATGCAGCGCTGCATCAGTCAATACCAGCTGACCCTCTCGATATTGCAGCGTTCCGGTGGCGCGATCGCTCTTATGTGCCGCATCAGGGACAGCGTTGATCAGGCCCATCCCAGGCTGCTGAATTTCCACGACCGCAGTAACAGCCGGTTGCGTCAAATTCGCCAGATTCGCTTTGAGCTGGCCAGCCAGAATGCCTCGCACCGGTCCGATTGATGCCAGAGGCGCAAGGTTCAGCTTAACCAAATCGAAGTTGCGAATTTGTGCCGACAGCAAATTCCCGACCCACTCCCCTGCCGCTTGGGCCTGGTCTAATTGCACTGAAAATGTGGTGGGACGATAGGAGGAATCCAGTGAGAGAGCAATTCGATCCTGCTTGCCTTTCAGGTCTAAACCAATTTGGTGATTGGGCTGAGATTGCAGATGGCCTTTCAACGGTTCGAACTGAAATTGCTGAATTGCAAATCGATCGAGCTGCACATCACTGGTAATCTGCGGCTGCTCCACAGTTCCGGTAACTTTGCCATCCAGATTGATCACGCCTGTCAGAGCCACTGGAGCAGATTGGATCAGCGGCAGCGCAGCAAGATCGTAGCCCTGGACCCGAACCTGCAAATCCAAATTGCCCAGATCCTGAATTTGCTGATCCTGAATCACTGGCGTAATCTGGCCTGCGATCGCGATTTTATCCGTGTGGACTTTTTTCAGCTCTAGCTGCTGTCCGGTCCAGGCAAACTCTGCATCGATCGGCTGCGCGAAAACGCCAATGCCATCTGTTAATGAAAGCTGCCCATCAGCACGGGTTCCGGTCAGATTCAGGGTCGCCAAACTCCCAGCCAAATTCACTTTGCCCGCAACAGTGCTCTGCTGACTCATAAAGCTCGGTAGCTGAGGCACCAGAGGCTGCAATGGAATTTGCGATCCAGCAAGCTGTGCCTGCCAGTTGCCCTGCTGAGCGGTCAAATCTGCTGTGAGATGACCTGTGCCAAGCTGTAATTGAGTTTGCCCCTGAGCCTGAATAGATGCCAGTCCCTGTTGCAAATCGCCAGCCACCTGAAATTCGCCTTGCAGCTTACCTGGAAGATCTGGGTTAAGCCGATCGAGCGAAAGGTTTGATCCAAACAGATTGGCCTGCCAGCGTTTTTGCTTCAGCTCTGCGGTGGCATTCAACGAGCCGTCCCCGATTTGTACAGCGGTGTCAGAAAGTCGCAGAATATCTCGATCGAGGCTCACTTTGCCTGCGGCGGGGAAGTCGCCCTGATCTAACCGCCATTGGGCTATCAGCTTCGGTTCCTCATCCAGCACTGTAACTTGAGCGTTCGCGTTGATCGTGCCGAGATGCCGATCGGCAAATCCGAATTGATATAGGCTGGCAAGACGATCGGCAGGAATTTGGTTGACCTCAACATTCACCTTGGCATTATCTTCTTCCAACCAAACTTCTGCGCGAGTGGTGATCGAGCCACCGGTGACGGGCTGTAGCCAGATCCGATGCAGTTGCAAATAGTCGCTGCCCAGATCCAGGCTAAATTCACCCTTGACATGGGCCATTGCAAGGCGATCAAACTTGAGCGGCTTCGCAGCATCTGCCGTACCAGAAAGAATGGGATGCTCAAACGATCCAGTCAGGCGCAAATCATCCGATTTCAAAGCCCCTTCTACCGGAAAAGGCACTTCCAACTCCAGCGTTTGCATAAATGGAGCCGCGTCCACGAACGGCACCCTGGCATTGAGGTCAAACCCTTTCTGGAAATGAATCTTGCCGTCTAACTGGAATGGAATTTGGCCAAAGCGTAACTGTCCCTGCCGGAGCTGAACTTCTTGTCCCTGAAACTGAAACTGGCCATTGATGCCGCCAAATGGATTGGGCTCTCCCTTAATCCTGGTGGCCCCATCTTTCAGTTCGGCCTTACCCAAAGTAGTTAAGGGTCGATCGCCCTGCTTTTGCAAGGTTACATCCGCGTTCAGTACGCCAGAAGCTACTTTGAAGTCAGTGGGAATCAAGGCCGCCAGAGATTTAAGCTGCAAGTTTTGAGTCTGCACGGCCAGCTTCATCTGCTGGGTCGCAAACTGCATATCCCCCTGAAGCTTCACGATGCCCTGATCACGGCCCTGTTCATGCGGTTGGGCAGAGGCTTGAAACTGCAAATGCTCGCCCTGATCGCGCAGGCTCAGCTCTCCATTGACTTGCCGCAGCGTTAACTGACTGGGGTGATCGGAAATATCCCAGGGTTCATCGTCAGGTTCAGGTGGGTCATCGTCTAGAACGATCGGTTGGGGAGCCAGGGTAATCGTGCCATCTCGCAAGCGCAGCCGATCAATTTCAACCTTGGCATCATCATCAAACTTCAGGTCTAAATTCAGCCAGTCGCCTGCTTTATCCTGATCGATATAGGCTACGGGGCGCACCAGAGTGAGAATCAGCTTGAGCTGATGGTGCTTCAAGGCTTGAACCGGATCGAACTGTACCTCGATCGCCTCAACGGTCAGTGTATCCGGATCGGTTGCGGTAGCTGGAATGACCGATCGGCCTAAGCGCAGTCCGGTCCAGGACATTTGCTCTACTTGACCCAGTTGAATCGGACGATTCAGGGCCTGCCCCAACACTTCAGTCAGTCGAGGCACAATTTCTGCTTGCAGTCGCGTTAACCCCCAATTGGCTCCAGACACACCACCCAGCAGTACCATGCCCCCAAAGGCCAGAGTCACCCGCGAGACGATCGAAGGCAGTCGTTGACTGGTTGCTAACGGATTCTGGAGCGTGCCTCCATCAGCCAGAGCCACACAAGATTTTTTGGTCTCTTGATTGAAGAGTTTCATAGCCTATCCCTAAACGGTTCCACCCTGAATGCATGGCAGAACTTCACTTATCGCCTTGATTCATTAGAGTGATTCCCTGTAAAAGGGCTGATCGAACTCCATGGTTGGGGCAGCTTAGATTCACTCGGCTAGCGCTATCGCGAAATAGGCTAGATGACTCCTCTCACACCAATCGACCTGATTTCAGCACTTACAATTGCGTCGCCGCTCATTGACAGGGATAAGAACGATCGCGCTCTTCACCCATTGCCCTGTAATTCACTGAATCTTAGCGATTATAGCGTCAAGGATTTCAGTCGATAAAAAAATCTGCTTTTTCTCTAAATTTTGGGCAAATTGCCGAAAACTCACTTCCTGCCTCCAGATGATGCGATCGGATGATGCGATCGGATGAGCAATTATTCCTGCTGTCAGCGCTTGATTTCCTTGACTGGGATCGGCTTATGATGAAGCATCCCGATTAAGGCTACTCAATCTCGTTCTTTGGTCCAGCCCTTTGACCCAACTCTTTGACCCAGGGATTCACAAGAAATCATGCACAGCCAACCTCGATATTGCTTTGCAACGGCGATCGGTATACTTTGCCTGGGATTCATGCTGATTGGATCGCCAGCAAGTGCCGCCGAAAAACTCGTTGTCACCTATGGTCCCCTCAACGCGGGCGTTGGGATTGATGATTTGGAAACCCTAGTGAATACGGGCGAAGCTTCTGGTTCTTTGAAGTTTTACCTGGGGTTGGCAGGGCTCGATCCCGCGATGCTGCGCCAGGTTCTGGCTATGGAACTGGGAGCCAGCTCTGATTTTATGGACGGCATGTTGAATTCTCAGTCCGGCGATCAGCTTTTGGCTCAAATGAGTGAAGTGGTTCACCTACCGCCCGATCGTCCAGCGATTCAGGTGCTCAAATCCAATGAGCAATCCTATCAGGAACCTTCTGATGCCGATAATCGGGCTGCTTTAAGAACGGCCTTGATTGAAGCGGCTGCCGATCGCAAAGTCACGGTTTTGGAAGTGTTGCAGCATTATCCCAGTGAGCAAGTCTATGTTGATGCAGCGAAGCTGATTCGCTTTGCCAATCAGTTCCAGCAAACATCTCCTTCACCCTAACCAGATTCAATGGCTCATTCCACCCGAATAATATCCCGCAGTCCCAGCCAGTTGTAGCGCTTAATGCCCCAAGGCAGCACCACCAGCATCACCACAAACAGCACAGCAATGCTGAGGCCCAGCAGCCATCCTCCGGTCAGCGCTGATCCCATATAGGTGAGGAAAAAGATACAGGGAATTACTCCCAACAGGCAGGCCGTTGCATAAATCGGGAAAGACATACCCGAAAGCCCCGCCCCGTAACTCACTAAATCGTAGGGCAAGAAAGGCATTAAATGGCTGAAAAAGACAACCCAGCCCAGATAAATTTCGCCTCGATGACTGGAGAAATAAATAGCTTTGCCTAGTAGCGATCGCACCACCGATCGGCCCAAGGTTCGGCCAATGAAATAGGCAGCCAAACTGCCCAAATAGATGCCGAGCACCCCAAACAGGCCAGCCCAGAACGGATCCCAAACAACGCCAGCGGCGACTGTCACAGGGGTACTGGGGATCGGTCCAATGACGATCGCCACAAACAGAAATCCCACATACAGCAAAATGCCGACCCAACCCAGAGACTGAATGGATTGGACTAACTGCTGAGGCTTAGAAAAATCAATGTTTGCCTGGGTTAATAGCCAGGTAGCTACCCCAATGCAGGTCAGCAGGAGCGCTAAGGCGATTCCATTTTGAGTCGTGATTAAAGACCGGAGGCGATCGAAACGGCGATATTTTTTACTCATGCAATAGGCAAATTAGCACCGCGCCTCACTGGTGCTTTTCAGAACCAGGACGCTAAACCTCCCCATCATAATCTAAGCCTTTAGAGAGTTGCTGGCCTTCCTGATAGCTTGTGTCTCAGCAATTTTTTATTAGAACTTTGATGTCGTCAAACTTCGATCAACGGCTAGGCAGACCAAAAATCAGCAGATGCAGCAAAAAGCCTGACAGAATGCCATAGGAACAGGAAAGCCGCGATCGGGCCGATAGACGTGGATAAGAATAAAACAAGGTACTGAGCGTCAGGGAAATCACAAATTCACCTAGCGGAATCACATGGTTGAATCGCAGGGTAACCGCATTGACCAAGATGATCAGGATGAGGATCCAGCTCAGCCCCACCAAAAATAAATTGATCTCTAACCGTGGTTTTGCTGATCGTCCTGATCGGGCAAAAAAGTTGTTGTAAGCAAGGATAATCGGCGGCAATGCGGCAGCCGCTAAACTCCGTAAGCCCACATCCAGACCGATCGCAAACGCTTCAACAATTGCACTGACGAGCAGCCCAAAAATTGCAGCATTGGCAGCCACAATCACCAACCGATTGGCAGCATAGAGGAGAGGACGATTTCTCCGGATGCTTTCAACACTCTCAACATCTAAAAGATCAGAAGATCTAGCCATTGCTTGAGCATTACCGTGACGATCGATTGCTTCACCAATATGGCTGGAACTATGACGTTTGTACCACTGCCGCCGGAGAGAGATCAGCCCGATCGCAAAACACAAGCAACTGTTGAATGTCTGCGCTTAAGTGCGGGGCATGTAAACTCCACCAGCATATTCCCAGGCCAAGCCATCGGGATCGAGTTGCTGAGTCCACTCGCTAAAGTTGGGCTGGTGTTTGCGCAACCGCAGAATTTTGGGTGTTGTACCTAAGCGCTGGGCCAACTGCCGACTCGACAGTGCGGTCGACTCACTTTCATCTAACAAGGATAAATAGGCATCCCAAACTACAAACAGGGTGGCAATTAGAATAAAGATTACTGCCTCAGGCCGCTTCAGCAGTGTGGAAGTCTCTGAAGATTCGCTCATGAACAATTGTAGGGGTGGCTAGGACTGCAGGAGACGGGCAACCGCATTGATCACTAATTGGGCCGAACCCGTAAAAAAATCAGGGTCGATCGTCTCTAACGTATCACTAGGCTGATGATAGTGGGGATTACGAAAGTTCGCGGTATCGGTGACTAACACTGCCCCAATTCCTTTCTTCCAAAATGGCGCATGATCACTGCGTACCAGATCGGGCGCTAAGCCACCCAGCGTCGGAATACTCAATGCCAACATCTGTGGCAAATCCGCTTGACTTAGAAAACCGGTTAGCAGGTCAGCATGGCCCTGATCGCCAATCACTGCTAAAAAATTGCCCCGATCGGTCGGTGGCCGAATTAGCGAAATAGATGGATAAGTCTGGCAACCTGGCGTTTCGCAGGCATAGCCCACCATATCCAGCACGATCGCTCCTTCCAGACTGTTGGGGGGCAGGGACTCTACAAAGGCTTTGCTGCCTAACAGCCCCTCTTCTTCTAAATCAAACCAGATCAGCTGCAAGGTGCGTGGAGTAGCTTGGCTGCCCAGTAATCGCGCGGCTTCCAAAACCGTTGCCACGCCGGTGGCATTATCATCAACGCCAAGGGAAGATTCGACCGTATCATAATGCGCCCCCAGCAAGACCGGCTTGAGGGATGGATCGGTGCCAGTCCGTTCAGCATAGAGGTTCACGCCTCCACTAAAAGACTGCTGTTGGGGCGTCCATCCTGCCGCTTCAAGTGCCTGCACAATATAGTTTCTTGCCTGTTGGCGATCGTCCTCCTGATAGCGATTGAATTCGAGCGCCTTCAGATCGGCCAAGAGTCGATCGGGATTCACTTTAGGTAGAGCGATCGGCAGATTGATTTGGCGAGCCTGACCCGGGACCAAAGGCAACCCAGTAGACCAGAAAGGGAGAATCCCTTGCCAGTTCAAAACCAGCACCAGCAGCACCGTCGCAAGCAAGATCGTGAGCCAGATCCATAGTCTTCTCATACTTCTCATCATCGAGTCAGCCAGCGTTGCAGGAGTTCAATCCTGAAATTCGATCGACCTCATTCCAGGCCAATTTATTGTAGAAATTTTCTGCATTTGTCGTAGCTCAACAAAAATGGTACTTTTGTACTATTAAAACTATTATTTTCTGTAAACAAATAATGAATTCAGCCTCATCTCATCGGGTTTTGTTAACGGCTGCGGTGAATGCTGCAAAATTGATCAACAACCTTTCAGAAATAGACCAGGACGATCGCATCATCCGATTTCCCCCACTGCTCTCTGTTTGAGTTTTTACTTGCTGAATTGTGCTATGAATCCCAGTCATTTAGACGAACTCAAATTTTTATTGAAGTTGCAGGAATGCCGCAACTACCGAGCCTATTTGACGAATCCCTGTTTCAAATCCTTTCGAGCCAAAGACAAGATTTGCCAGAGTTTAGCGGTTCATGGTCTGGTTGATTTCAGTCGTGAAATTGTTGTAGTAAAACCCTCTCCTGCGGGTCAATCTCTGCTGAAAGTTGCAGATGGTAATTTGCCGATCGCAGGGGTTGAACTGAAGCTGCTGCAAAAAATTGTGGCTTCTAAAAAAATTGCGCCTAGCCAACTCAAAACTGCAAAATTAAGTGCGCCAGAACGGGATGTAATTTTGCAATCCTTTTTGAATCAGGGATTGATTATGGCTGAAACTCGATTAAAACGACAAAAAGCAGAAGTTTGGCTGACGCCTCAAGGCCAATTCTGTTTAGCAGAAATCCTCAATCAATTTCAAGTTTTACGACAAACGCCAGCCTCAATCTCCCATCTGCCAAAGCCAACCGAGACGGAAGTTCTAGAAATAATTCAAACCCTCGATCATGAGGTAGGCAGCAATAATTATCTGCCCATTTTTCATCTTCGCCAAAAATTTCAAACCTTGCTTTCTCGCGATGAATTGGATGAAATTTTGTATCAATTGCAGCGAAACGATCAGATTGAATTAAGGGCGATCGTTCATACTCAAGACTATAGTGCGGAGCAACTCAGTGCTGCCATTCAAACGCGATCGAGCAGTCCTTTATTTTTTATTAAAGTAATATAGCTGATATGAAGTTTTTTAGCTGAACTGAGGTAGAAATTGGCATGGAGCAAAGGTTGATGAGATGTGCTGTTAATTTAACGATCAACCAGCAGTTGCTAAAGATCAGTACACAAGCACTCCCTCGTGACCTGAGCCAATCGCAGCGCAGGAGGGGTTGCAATGGCCACAATTGATGACCTGATTCTTAGAAGCACCAATCCATTCGATAACTTGCGCTCGGTCAATTTCTGGCATCGGCAAAAGGAATCGGAGCCGATCGTTCAATCAATTCATCAGGATGCCCTCACGGTGATTGAAGGGACACTAGAGCAAGTCACGCGCGATCACTATACCCGCACGATTATTTTGGATGGGGATAGCGGCTCCGGCAAAACCTATCTGCTGGGTCGGCTAAAGCAAGCTTTCAATCACAAGGCATTTTTTGTCTATATTCCACCCTTTCCCCAAAACGATTACATTTGGCGGCATATTCTGCGCTACACAGTGGATAGTTTAGTGCAGGTGCCAACGGGACAGAAATACTCCCAGCTTTTGTTGTGGTTGAAAAGTGTGTTGTTGGCTCTCAAACAACGCAGCCTTAAGGACAAAATTAAAGAAAATATTCTGGATCTGTTGCAAACCGATCGCCAGCTTTTTATCAAACGGTTGAAGGAGATTTATACCCGCTCTGATCACAATAGCATTTACAATGCTGATAAATTCTTTGGCATTTTGCATGACCTAACCGATCCAAAGCTTTATTCTTTGGCCTGTGAATGGTTGCGGGCCGATGATTTAAGCGAGGAATCTCTGGAAGCATTGCGTCTCAAAAGTTCGATCGATACAGAACAGGCCGCAAGAGAGATTTTGGCAAATTTTGGCCGAGTGGCGATGAATACTCAGCCGATCGTGCTTTGCTTTGATCAACTTGAAAGCATTGCTCGCTTGCCAGATGGCGCGTTAGATCTGCAAAGTCTCTTTAACGTCAACACCAAAATTCACGACGAAGATAAAAATTTTCTAATTGTCATCAGCATTCTCACAAACACCTGGGAGCACTACAAAACACGGATTGACCAGTCACACCGGGCCAGGATCGATCGAGAAGTGCCACTGCGGCTGATTACCTTGGAACAGGCAGAATCTCTGTGGGCCTCGCGTTTGAGTGGTCTGCATCGACAGGCCAAACCTCAGCCAAAGTCGAGTATTTATCCCTTAAGTGCCGAGGAATTAGAAGCAAGTTTTCCGGGTGGCCGCACTAATCCAAGAGATGTATTGCGGCTAGGGCGAGATATGTTTCAAGCCTATAAAGAATGGCTGATGCAGCAAACTACCCCAAATGGATCTAAGCCGATCGCCAATTCAGAAGGAGATGCTGAGTCAACCCATTGGACCAAATCTCAGCAGACGGCTCAATCACTTAAAGAAGATGAATTGCTGGCGATTTTCAAAATAAAGTGGCAGGATGAACTGAGCAAAATTAAGGAAAGTGTCAACCGCATTCGCTATTTCACTTCTCTAGAGCTAGTTGAAATGTTGAAGGAAGTGCTGATGGCATTTCAGGTGGAAAACCTCCAGTCACCGTTGTTCGATCGCACGAAGTTCGCAGGTTATTCTTTCAACTATCAGCTTCCTCAGCAATCCACAAAAATTGGGATTGTTTGGACTGAAGATCAGGGGATGGATAATTTCTTTCGGATCATGGAAGCCTGCCAACGGACTCTGAATACCCAGAATTGTCAGATGCTTTATTTGATCCGGGCTGAATCAACTGGCAAAACCACGCTGAAAGGTCATCAACTCTACCGACAGATCTTTACACCACCCCATCGCCATCTTGAACCCGATATTGCTTCGGTGCAGGCTTTGGCGGCCTATTTCAATTTGGTCAAAGACGCACGAGAAGGGGATTTAGTGGTGGGCAGTCAAACGATCGGCTTTAAGATGCTGCAATCTTTAGTCCGTGATTCAGGAATATTAGAGAATTATAAACTCTTACAGATGTTGGATTTAGTTCGTGAACAGCAGAGAGAAGGGTCAATTGCTTCCTTCGAAGAAGATGGAACAGAAATTTTTCCACCGCCTGTGGAAGTTCCTACCCCTCAGAAGCTAACGCGCCAAATTGAAGAATATTTGGTCAGCTTAGTGCGAACCCATCCAGTGATTGGACTCAGAACATTAACTGAAAATACACTAAAGCAGTTTCCTCAGGTAGATGAGGCATTCGTGAATGATTGCATTCAAGCGCTCTGTCAGAAGAAACACATGCAAATCATCAATCCAACCGAGCCAATCGAAGCGCAGTTAATTTGCCAGGTGTGATCGATCAAATAGTCCAGCTTGTAGTCCAGCTTTCAGTGCCGATCGTGTTTTTTGCCCAGACTTGCATCTTTCGTCCGGAATCAGCTCTGCTGGATGATATAAAACTCTCATGGCAAGCCACGTAATCAATCATAGCAATTCCGTATTTTTACGGTTTGATTTTCATGCTTAGTAGTATTTAAAACTTTGTAAAGCTCTAGTCAAGCTGGCATGAGGTTAAGTACAAAGTTTAAAGCTTCTGTAAAGAGTTTCTCAAGCAGCAGATTCTTAAAGACAAGAAATCAGGCACAAGTAAAGCACAAGCCCTGTGCCAAGTCCAGATTGCGCTTTTAAAAGATCCACGCTACCACCATCCTTTCTACTGGGCACCTTTCATTTTGGCCGATAACTGGCTGTAGTTTCCAATACCTTCATACACGTAATAATACTGTTAAACCAAGCCTAACTAGCCCCGAAAGAGAACAAATCTCAAGATCAAAAGCTATGATGGATTCAAATTGCCATCCCTGGAGAGACTTCGTATAGAAAGCCATAAAATGGCTAGCAGTCTAGTTCTCAAAGAGTGAGAGATTTTTGAGGATCTTTGTCTTTGTAGCAAAGCATGCATCCTCTGTTTGATTTCATGCAATCCTCGGCAGATGCAGATCGTCATGAAGCAAGAAATCTTGCCGCAACAAATATCACACTCTGTGTTTCGGTAGTTAAGCTTGCACTTCTTCTGAGCCAATTGCAAAGAACCAAGCAGTTGTTGCAAACAAAATTACTGCGTTTAGGATGATTTAAGGACGTTACTTATACTATGGGGAAATACTCTTCCAAGCTCCTGGTTAGTTTTACAGTAAAAGCTATCATGACAGGAGTATTCTTATCTTCGATCGGAGTTGCTCAAGCAGACTCATTGAAAGCCCAAGTCAATGCTTCAGGAACCGCCTCTAATGATGCCAATATTAGTGTGACATTTAATCCACCAGAGGGTAATGCTCCCTATCAAACCCGTGGAGGGGCATCTCGAGGCGAGGTTGCTTGCACTGAAAATACATCAGAGGCAAAACAACAATTCATCCCTCTGACACCAACATCAAGTTACGGTTTAACCGTGGCTGAACATCCCGTGTTTTTTGCTTATGTTCCATCCACTTCTGCTCAAACAGCGTTTTTCAGCTTAAGCGATGAACAAGGAGAGGTCTACTATCAAACAACTTTACCAATCCCAACAACAGGAGGATTGGTAGAGGTTACGCTGCCAGACACCTTGCCACCCTTAGAGGTTGGGAAACCCTATCAATGGGGTATGGCAATTCTCTGTTCTGGAAGATTGCGACCAGATAGTCCATTTATCAGTAGCTGGGTTAAGCGAATTGAGTCAAGTGCAGATTTTGCAAACCAACTCCAGGCAGCGTCTCCCCTAGAGCAAGCTGCCCTATATGGCACTCACGGGATTTGGTACGACATGCTGGCAACTCTTGCCGAACTGAGAAAGGCCCAACCTACCGATCCAACTTTATCGACCAACTGGGAACAACTGCTGCATTCGGTTGGGTTAGATACAGTTGCCTCTACCTCAGTTTTCGCCCAACCCTAAACTTTGGACAAAGGGGCTTAACCTTACAACTATCCAGAGATATCCAGGTTTCTCTTAGAGATATCCAGGTTTCTCAGTTGATGCCTTGCGTTATCGAGACGTAGGGCATCTGTCATGTTAGAGCCTGGAACATCCAGGTTTTTCTCAATCTCAAATCTTCATCTGGTCATTGCCCATTAAAACTTAGGGGTTACTTTGTTTCATCACTTCTCTATTGCTAGATGGGTATTCTAAACCTGATCCCGTTTGATGACAGTATGTGGCAATTGACATCGAATCTTTTCATTCTAGAACTCTCAACTTGGTTGGCTTTGAAGTCGTTGTAGTCTTCGCACCACTCTGAAAATGAGCCCTCTTCCCAAATCTCTGACCAAACAAAAATTGCGGCATGTTTTTTCAAAGCACTGGCCATTACTTGCCCTGCCGCCCGCTACAACACTTTTGGTTGGCATTTTAGTTAGTTTGGGCCTGTTACAGCCTCTGGAGTGGGTATGGCTTGATCTATTTTTTCGGTTGCGACCTCTAGAACTGCCTGATTCCCGGATTACCGTCATCACAATCGATGATTCAGATATTACAAAACTGAAAACCTGGCCTATTCCCGATCGCACCTTAGCAAAGGTCTTACAAAATCTAAGTGCCCAAAAGCCAAGATTGATTGGTCTTGATCTCTATCGAGATTTGGAAGTTAAACCGGGTCATGCTCAGCTCGTTGAAGTTTTTCAAACCACTCCAAATTTGCTGGGGGCTGAGAAACGGTTTGGTAGCCAACATGTTCCCCCTCCTCCCGCTTTAGCTCAGAAAAATCAGATTGCCATGATCGATTTGATTGAAGATGCCGATAAAACCGTGAGGCGTGCTTTACTTTCTGCAACCGATGAAAAGGGCCAGATCCACCTGAGTTTAGGAGCCAAAGCTGCACTGATATATCTGGCGGATCGGGGAATTAAGCTTGAAGCAGTCCCAGGGTCCACCACTCACCTCAAGTTGGGGCAAACCCAATTTCGTCCTTTTCGAGGCAATGACGGAGGATATGTCCGCGCAGATGATAATGGCTACCAGATTTTGTTTAATTTTCGAGGAGATCAATCTCGGTTTCAGACGCTTTCAATTACTGATGTTTTAAACAATCAAATCCCAGCCGATTTAGTTCGCGATCGCATTGTTTTAATCGGCTCAACGGCTGCGAGCGTCAATGATTCTTTTGTTACCCCTTACAACACACAGCTGATCAAACCCGAAGGTAACGCTCATGCAGACAGAATGCCTGGAGTTTTCATCCATGCCAATTTGATCAGCCAAATTTTAAGCGCATCGTTAGAGGGACGCCCCTTGATTTATCCAGTCTCTCAACCTCTGAAATGGCTGTGGTTCATGGGCTGGCTTGCGATCAGCAGTTACACTATCTGGCAATTTATTCATTTTGATCGGTTCCTGGGGCGACTCTTCCCGCTCAGGACTGTTCTGGCAGTTACTTTCCTGGGGGGAAGCCTGGTTGGGATCCACTATTTCCTTTTTCTACAAGGTTGGTGGATGCCGACAGCTGCTCCCCTGCTGGGAGTGATCTTCACGGCCTTGGTGGGCACAAGCCTCTATAGCCATAAGCTGCAAAATCTCGCCTATCGAGATGGACTGACTCAAGTCGCCAATCGTCGTTACTTCGAGCAGATATTGGCTCAAACTGGGCGGCAGAAGGGAGAGCTATCGATCATCCTGTGCGACATTGATTTTTTCAAGCTTTATAACGACACCTATGGCCATCAAGCTGGCGATCTTTGTTTGAAACAGGTTGCTAGTGCGATCGCTAAAGCTGTTCGTTCGAGTGACTTAGTGGCCCGATATGGCGGGGAAGAGTTTGTTGTGATTCTGCCCCGAACTGGTTCAGACAACGCCCTTCGAGTTGCTGAGCGGATGGTTGAGCAAGTTCGATCGCTCAAAATCAGCCATGCCAGTTCCAAAGTCAGCGACTGTGTCAGCTTGAGCTGTGGAGTAGCCACGCTCAAAATTAACGATCGCCTATTGCAAGATCCCGCCTGGTCACCTCTTCAACTAGTAGCCAGCGCCGATCTAGCCCTTTATCAGGCCAAGAAAGAAGGACGGAACCGAGCAATATCCTTTCACCGGTCAGAGTAAGCCCTTTAAGCTGAGAGTTGCAGCAGGACTTTAATCAATGATCGATCGCCTATAGCATCATCCTAGAGGTCAGTTAAAATCAAGGGACCCCCCCTCGACTCATAGAGGGGTTTTCAGTAGATTGAAGGTAATCATCAGAAAATCTGAAGTTTCAGAGTTTCTGAACTGGCCTGCTGTTTTTGGTTTGTAAATAAAGTTGATTTTAGTTCTAATGCGGTTTAATGGATCGCAGAGGTTCTCCCGCCTTATTCAGGGTCCGTCTGAACAGGGATTGTTTACCCGTTTTTGCTAAGCATCCGATCTCTTATGAATGATTCTAGTACCGACTCAAAACCCATGTCTGGCAAAGTGAATGTTTCAATCCAGATTGATGCTGACCTGCTAGAGCAGATTAACCACTTGACTAGCGATCCCAGTAAGGTGATTGAAGTCGCAGTTCGACAATGGTTGGGAGGTGGCAGCCGTCGAGATGATGATCTAACCCGAACGATGCGCCGAAATCCTCCTGTTCCCCCCAAGGGAGAATGGAATGATTAAGGGGAATCCTTGCTTACAGGTAAGAGGGTAATTTCGCGATCGCAACCCACTTATCCTGAAATGCAATTCTAGTCCGAATCGTTGATCAACTCTCTACCCATTGCCCGTTTGTTGCTTCTACTCCAGTCAAACCGGGAAAGCCCTAGAGTTTCATCCTTTTGTTTGTGGTTCTACACTGATGACTTCTTCCGGCGACCTTTCACTTTCCACTGCTGAATCGATGAACCCGGCCAGTACTCAGTATGAGCGCGGTTCATCGGGGAGTGGAACAGAGTTGGTCTTCATGCAGAATGCAGACGGACAGTTTTTATCATTTTACTGGCAGTTAGCGGCCCAATATGGAGTGCAGCCAGAACAAGTCGTAGGTCAAACAGAACCACGAGTTTTTCAGCCCCTGATCTTTGCTCCCTACCAGGAACGGCTGTGCCAGGTCTTGCGTGATTTGATTCCGCTTCAGTTCCCATATCCTTTTATTGTTGCTGATCAAGACCTGATTTTTGACCTCACCCTCAGTCCAGTTTTGATTCCAGGCGGACCAGCATCGACCGTTTTGGTCACTGGTCAATTTCACAGTACACTCTCCCGGTCTGAAGCGCTTGAGTTCATCCGTCAACTCAAGGAGGGCGATCGGGCGCTACCCACAGCATCCTCACTGAAGCAGCGGCATTCTATCCTGACTAATCTTCGTCGAACCTTGGTGCTGGAAGAAGTGCAACAGCTCACAGTAGAAGGGATCGGCCATGGATTAGGGGTTGGTCAATGTGTTCTGTACGCATATCAAGCTGATCCCCCCGTTTTAACCGCAGTTGCTGAGTATGTGCAGCCCCATTTGTCAGATTGGGTTGATCTTGAGTTAGTTGCCACCGATGCGAATGTTCAGACAGCCTTAACGACATTGCAACCTGTCATTGTGCAATCGGTGCGAAATGGGACAGACGCTTCACCGGCAAGTTTGATAATCGCCACGCATGATCACGATCGGCCCAACGGCTTATTAGTCTTGTATCCCAGCGATCGATCCCGTACCTGGAGCCAATTTGATCTCGCCACGCTGCAAGAAATTGCTGATCAGGTGGGTACCAGCATCGACCATGCTCTCCGCTTTCAAGCCAGCCAAAATCTGGCGAATGAACTCCGCAGCGTCAACGAAGCGCTGATGCAGCAACATTCTGATTTAGAAGAAGCGCGTCAACAGGCAGAGGCCGCTTCCCGACTGAAGAGTGAATTTTTAGCCAATACTTCCCATGAGTTGCGGACTCCCTTGAATGGGGTGATCGGTTTCCTCAAGCTGATCATGGATGACATGGCGGATGATCCGGCGGAGAAGGAACAGTTTATTCAGGAAGCTTATCGATCGGCCATTCACCTGCTGCATGTGATCAATGACATTCTTGATATCGCCAAGATTGAAGCCGGAAAAATGCAGCTTGATCTCAACCCGGTGAAACTGGACGAGCTGTTGACGGAAGTGGAAAAAATTACCCATCCCTTAGCCCAGGAGAAACACCTTAGCTTTGAGATCCGCACCCCAGATACCCGTGATGAGGTGATTCTTTACGGCAACTATCAGCGCCTGCTGCAAGTGATGCTTAACCTAGTCGGCAATGCGATTAAGTTTACCCACGAGGGTGGCGTTACAATTAGCGCTGAAGTGATTCATGAAAAAATTGTGGTGCAAGATGAGGAGATGCCGGGAATTGTCAAAATCAGCGTGGCAGATACAGGCATTGGCGTCTCGCTAGAAAAGCAGGACCAATTGTTTCAAACTTTTAACCAAATTGATGGTTCCCGAACCCGTCAATACGGCGGTACTGGCTTAGGATTGGCAATTTCACAAAAGCTAGTCGAGACGATGGGTGGCGTGGTCAATTTCTTTAGTATGGGAGAAGGACTGGGATCAACGGTCACCTTTACAGCGCCACTCTACATCAACCCAGTGATGGTCACGGTTCCTCTAGCCAACTCAGCAGATTTGCTGCTTTAGCGCGAAAGGAGGCCAGGATGCTTGAAGTATTAGCTGCACTGTCTCTTTCCGCCGCAGTCGGAATGCGGATTGCTTTACCGTTGTTACTAATTGGCCTGCTCTATAGCGATAATCTTTGGGCAAATGTGCCCATTCTGTCCCATATTCCACCGCCGATCGTTCTAGGTGTATTAGTCAGCTGGTCTTTAATTGAATTACTTTGCTCAAAAGAGCGATTGGGGCAACGGCTCCTCCAGATTGTGCAGCTTGTTTTTAGTCCGCTAGTTGGAGCGATCGTCGGGATTACAGTGGCTCGCACCACTCAGCTTGATCTGCCGCTGACCTGGTTGGTAGGGATCCTTGGTGGATTGCTAGCATTTGTCATGCATTTGGTCCAAGTGGGCTGGGCTTACCGATTGAGAGGTTTGCCAATTTGGGTCATTTTCATTCAAGATTTTCTTTGCGTCACGCTTGTGCTGCTGGGATTCGACGCTCCGCAACAAGGAGGATTGATTGTGTTGCTGCTGCTATGGATTGCGATCCGCAGTTCAACAGAATGGCGGTTGTGGTATGAGCATCAGTCAGTTCGCAAGGAACGGAAGCATCCGCGCCAATCTAAACAGGAACCAGATTGAGATTAAATTCGGTGAATTGCTGGAAATCAATCAGCTTCAGGACAAGCTGTAGAAGTCCCGTTTATGCAGCGAGCTAAACCTTAATCCACCAATTTCAATAGCCATAAGAATTGATGATCAGATCAATCGAATATGAAAATAGGCACAGTTTTTACCATACTTTAGAGCACATTAATTGACTGGAATAGTCAACTCATCAATACTGGAAAACCCATATTATCGACAACGCATCGGTGGCATCTAGTAAATCAGTTGCGGTTCTAGCATAATTGTAAGAGGAGCAGAAAGCGATCGAGCAAATTTTGCTGCACAGGCTTCAAAAGCAATGAGAGAACCCTCGCTCGGTATAGGAAGCATGTTCTTAGAATGTTCGGTGCAGAATACCGCAGATTCCTATTGACGGTTGTGCCGCTTAATGCACCTTATCCAAAGAACCTGTGAATTCTGAAATTTTGTAACAGTTTTGAGACTAGGTACTCAGGGAGGGTCAGCCCTCAGTGGTAAGCTAGCAGATGCGCTTAAGAAAGAATTCATTTATTTAGTACGGGGTTGAAATGAGCGGATCAAATCAGGTTCCTTACTTACTTCGCGCAGCACGAGGTGAAAAGCTCGATCGCCCGCCGGTTTGGATGATGCGTCAGGCGGGTCGCTACATGCAGGTCTATCGCGATCTGCGCGACAAGTATCCATCATTTCGCGAACGATCTGAGAATGTTGAACTCGCTGTGGAAATTTCTTTACAACCCTGGCGAGCATTCCGTCCGGACGGGGTCATTTTGTTTTCAGATATTTTGACACCACTGCCAGGGATGGGCATTTCCTTTGACATTATCGAAAGCAAAGGTCCGATCATCGAACCTGCAATTCGTACCCAAGAACAGGTGGATAATCTGCGTCCGCTCGACCCAGAAGAGTCATTGCCCTTCATTCGCGAAATTCTGCAAACGCTACGTCATGAAGTTGGCAACGAAGCCACCGTATTAGGGTTTGTCGGTGCGCCTTGGACGCTGGCTGCCTATGCGATCGAAGGTAAAGGCTCAAAAGATTACGCCACAATCAAGAGCATGGCCTTCTCTGATCCAACGATGCTGCACCAATTCCTCGGTCACATTGCTGACTCGATCGCAACCTATGTGCGCTACCAAATCGATTCGGGTGCCCAGGTGATCCAAATGTTTGACTCTTGGGCCGGTCAGCTCAGTCCCCAAGACTACCGCACCTTTGCCTTGCCCTACCAACAGCGAGTGGTTCGACAGGTCAAGGAAACCCATCCTGACACGCCGATGATTCTCTACATTAGCGGCAGTGCTGGCGTACTGGAACTGATGGGTGAATCCGGTGTAGATATTGTCAGCGTCGATTGGACCGTCGATATGGCTGATGCTCGTCGCCGCCTCGGTTATGATATCGGAGTGCAAGGGAACATTGATCCTTGTGTGCTGTTTGGATCAAAACCATTCATCCGCGATCGAATTCTCGACACGATTCGGAAAGCGGGCGATCGGGGTCACATCCTCAATTTGGGCCATGGCATTCTGCCCAAGACACCGGAAGAAAACGCCGCCTATTTCTTTGAAACCGCGAAGCAAGTTGATCAACTGTTGGCAACGGTCTAATGATTTGTCAGAAACTGTAAAGTCCTGACAGAAAAACAAACCACAAAAAAGGGGAGCTTTTGATCAGTTCCCCTTCTGCTTTTTAAACCGTTTCTTTTCTTGTGCAAAGGATATTAAACAGGGCGAACAAGATGCTCGCGATCGAACTCTTAGATCGGCAACACCTCTTTTCTGTTCTGCTATTCGACTCGCTGCTGAAGTGCAACCACCTCGGCGCTATTCTCACGGGCAACTCGTACCAGCAAACCCGCAGCTAACAGACTGGCAATCATCGAACTGCCCCCATAGCTGAATAACGGAAAAGGTAATCCTGTCGTTGGCAATGCCCCTGTAGCCACACCAATATTCAGTAAAGACTGTCCCACCATCAAAATCATGATGCCGATCGCGACCAGCCGGTAAACTGGATTCGTCGCTCTGACTGCAACTCGCAGGCCCAATAAAGCATAGATAGAGAGCATGATAAACAGGGCCAGACAGCCAATAAAGCCAAACTCCTCAGCGTAGACGGAAAAGATAAAGTCGGTGTATTGAATCGGCAGATAAAACAGCTTTTGTTGCGACATGCCAAAGCCAGTACCAAACCAGCCGCCGGAACCGATCGCTAATAAACTTTGAACTAACTGGTAGCCATCCTGCCGGGGATCAGCCCAGGGATTCAAAAATGAGATTAAGCGGCGGCGCTGATAGCTCTTGATACTGACACTGACGATCGCCGCAAACAGCCCTGTTCCAGCTGCACTGAAGAGATAGCGGTAGGGCAGACCAGCTGCCAACGCAATCAGCCAAAGCATCATGCCACAAAGGGCCGCCGTGCTGAGGTTAGGTTGCAACAAGATGCCAGCCAGCACGATCACAAAAATGCCAACCCAGGTTAGCCGCGCAGCCCAGGGCAACCGATCCCATTGGCCAAAAATGCGGGCGCTTTGCAGAACTAAAAAAGGCTTAATCAATTCAGAGGGTTGAATGCCAACTGGACCGATCACCAGCCAGCGCGTCGCCCCATTCACGGTGGTTCCCAATCCCGGCAGCAGCGTGACGAGAATTAACCCTAACAAAATCATGACCCCCCAGTCGGCAAATCCCATCATGTAGCGCAGCGGGGTATGCACCAAAATGCTGAATCCCAGTAAACCCAAAAAGATCCAGAGGATCTGAATTTTGAAGTAGTACAATCCATCCCCTAACGTTGCATCGGCAACCGCAAAGGAGGCTGAAAACATCACAACTAGCCCAACCGACAGCCAGAGAAATGTCAGCCAGCGCAACACACGCGCCTCAACAGACCATTCTTGTGCAGAAGGATCTAGAAACGGCAGGAAATAGCGAATTAATGCATTCATGGGAGAGGGATGGAACAGCAAACGAAACCAGATGAGAGGCACTCACAGATGCCCCAATAGAGTAGCGTATGTGTCTAAAATTTGATCCATCGAATCAAGCAATTTGAGTTTTTTGCAGAATTGCACCAAATTATTACAAAATATTAAAAACGATCGGTCCTGCCGGATGTGGCACAGCCTGCTTTCTATCGGTTCAATTATGGATGATGCAGCAATTAATTCTTTGTTAGAAGCTTTGAAGAACCCAGATGAGGCAATTCGAGAAGAGGCAACTCATGAATTGTGGCAAATTTGGTTTAATCAGAAAGGAGTGCATGGTTTGAATTTGCTGGAACAGAGCCAAATGCTCTTGCAGGCCGGCAAAGTCAATGAAGCAGAAGCCTTGCTGACAGAATTAGTGACCAATTTGCCGGATTTTGCCGAAGCCTGGAACCGTCGGGCTGTGCTGTATTACATGCAAGGACGCCATCGGCATTCTCTAGCCGACTGTCAACAGGTGGTGGCGCTCAACCCAATCCACTTTGGAGCACTGCATGGCATGGGGCTATGTTATGCCGCATTAGGAGAATATGCCCTGGCGATCCAGGCCTTTCGTCGGGCACTTGAGGTGCAGCCCTATGCGCTCGCCAATCAACGCATGATTTTAGAATGTACCGCCCATCTGAGTTAAGCCCAATCAAATCAGCTCCAGGTAACCGCCAATCAAGCTTGCTGAATGCGGCAATTGAGTTCACTCTGGAATGAACGATCGACCCGACATTGTATGAATAAAATCATAGAGATGGTGTGCCATCTGTAATTTGCTGCATTGCCCGATCGCCACCTTCCGGCCCTCATGATCTAAAAAGATGGCCTGATTCTGATCGCTGCCAAAGCCACTGTCGGTTTGATCGATCGCATTAGCAACGATTGCATCCAATTTTTTCCGCTGCAATTTTTCCAGGGCAGGAGTGAAGATGTCTCCTGTTTGAGCCGCAAAACCAATCAGACGTTGATTAGGACGACGCAGGTGACTCAGTTCAGCCACAATATCCGGTGCAGAAGAAAGAGAGAGTTGCTGAGGCAGTGATTTTTTGGGTAGTTTTTCAACGCTATATTCCGTTGGACGCACATCAGCAACAGCAGCAGCCATAATTGTCCAATCTGCTTCAGTGAAGGCATTCAGCATCGCTTGCCGCATTTCAACCGCGCTAACTACAGAGATGAGACGGACACCTTGCAACGTGCTGAGCAGCCGAGACTCCATTGGCGCGTGAACCAGCGTTACCTTTGCTCCCCGATGCATCGCAGCTTGAGCCAGCGCAACTCCCATCTTTCCAGTCGAGGGATTACCAATAAAACGAACTGGATCCAGATGTTCACGCGTCCCTCCTGCACTAATCAACAGATGCTTACCCACTAAATCCCGTTTGCCGTGGGTATAGAGCAGAGAGTGCAAGTAAGACAGAATTTCGGTTGGTTCTGCCATACGACCCATGCCAATATGATCGCAAGCCAGGACGCCACTATTGGGACTCACAGCGTGATAGCGCATATCGGTTTGCAACAGCTGCCAGTTGCGCTGTACAGATTGCTGATGCCACATCTCGGTGTTCATGGCAGGGGCAAGCAACACTGGACTGGTAGAAGCCAGAATCGTGCTCGTTAACAAGTTATCGGCTAGCCCATGCACCAGTTTTGCCATCAAATTGGCAGTGAGGGGTGCAAGCAAAATCACTTCTGCCCATTCTCCCAGCTCAATATGCAACGGACGATGATGAATTGCCTGCCAGAACTGGTCGTCTGTATAGGCCGGATGACGACAGAGCGTCGAGATCGTCAGCGGTGTAATGAATTGCTGTGCATTATCGGTCAAGATGGCCCGCACTTCGATGCCTAACTTTGCCAACGTGGAAACCACCTGGCAGACCTTATAGGCTGCAATCCCCCCTCCAATCCCAATCAGTACCCGTCGCCCCTGAAGCATAGACAATTCTCTTTCCCGGCAGTCATTTGGCAGGCCTTCACTTCTTTACTTTGCAGGAAGAAGGCAATAGCCACAAGTCTCCAATGTTTTCAATAGCAATTTTGCTGGATAGAGTACGAAACGAACAGGCTGTAAAAGCAAAAAGCAGGCAAATTGCCTGCTGCACTGAGTTAGAAATCGTTGTCAGACATCCTTAACTCTCACGGAAAACCTCTCGGAAGAAAAATTGGAAAGAGAAATTCGGGAAAAGTGAGGCAGATCGTTCAATCGGTTCAGGCTTCATCATAGGCTTCCATATCCAGCAGGTAGATGTAAGGTTCTACCATTTCAGGTCGTTGAAAGGCGATCGCCCGCAGCAGGTGCCAGTCTTCTAGACCTTCGAATGGCGTTTTGTATTCATCCTGCTCTAGACGTTGAGCTAGCTCAGCGACCTCAGTTGCAGTGATTTTAGCGACATCTTGTCCAGAAAAATGTAATGTCTTCATCGCTAATCCTTTCCCCCTGCACCTACAAGATATGTCCCCTAGTGAACAACAACCAGTAGCTCAACATTTTCGTAAAGCTATACCAGCGTGCTCTTTCTCTATCCTACTCGCGCTCTTGTTGAGAATTCGGTAGAAACACGATTTCTTCTATAAAACTTTGCATCAGCTTTAAAACGATCGGTTGAATTTCATGTCCCATCGTCAGTTCGTGATATTGCACGATCGCCCCTTGACTGACCAGATGATCCCGCGTTTGCTGAGCCGCACTTAATGGCACCACCTGATCCAACAACCCATGCACCATCAGAATTTTAGGTATTGAGCTAGCTGGAATTTGGACCGGCGTATGGGCATAACCACTCAACACCATCAGCGCTGCAACCGGCAAATGCAAGCCAACATCCAAGGTCATGGCTCCACCTTGCGAAAACCCAGCCAGCACGGTTCGCTCTAAGGGAATGCCCGTTTCAGCTTCGAGGGATCGCAGCCATTGGGTGAGTTGATCGCGGCTGGTTTGCAATTGGGGGTGCTGATCAAACTGAGGCTGTCCCAAAAAGGAATAATCAGCGGGTAGGTCATACCACATGCAGCCTGCTGGTGCATAGGGAAAGGCATGGGGCGCATTGGGGAAAAAGAATTGGAACTGCGGCAAATCAATATAGTTGGCCAGGGCTGCCACATCTTGGGCATTTGCTCCCCAACCATGCAGCATCACCAGTAATCCCTGAGCGGGTTGAGTGTGGGCTGGAGCCGTCAAAACATTGAGAGACAGAAGCAACTCCTTAATTGAATATTGATTGAATATTTGCTGCTCTGATCATAGAGTTCGATCGAACAGAATTCTACTATTCTGGGTAAGGCAATCATTGCAGCATTGGGGAATAGAGGTTATGGCGCGTTTAGCATTATTGAGCGTTTCGGATAAAACCGGATTGGTTGATTTTGCTCGCAGTCTGGTTGCGGAATTTGGGTTTGAGCTGATCAGCAGTGGCGGCACAGCTCAGGCACTGAAGCAGGCAGGCATTCCGGTGATGAAAGTTTCAGACTATACGGGATCACCTGAAATTTTAGGCGGACGGGTCAAAACGCTGCATCCTCGGATTCATGGCGGCATTTTAGCCCGGTTAGACCAACCGCAGGATGTGGCCGATCTAGAAGCCAATCAAATTCGTCCAATTTCGCTGGTGGTGGTTAACCTTTATCCCTTTGAGCAGACGATCGCCAAACCGGATGTCTCTTTAGCTGAAGCGATTGAACAAATCGATATCGGCGGACCTGCCATGCTGCGCGCCTCGGCCAAGAACTTTGCCCATCTGACGGTGCTGTGCAACCCTGACCACTATGCCGCCTATCTGGCAGAGCTGCGGCAAAACGGTGACGCTTCTCTGGCCTTCCGGCAAACGGCAGCGCTCCGAGCCTTTGAGCATACGGCAGCTTACGATCGCGCCATTTCCACCTACTTGCGCGGCATGGAATCTCCTGTGGAACCTGCGGCGATGCCAGCAGCTCTGGGCCTGGAAGGCAATCAAATTCAAGCGTTGCGCTATGGCGAAAATCCCCATCAGCCTGCGGCCTGGTATCAAACCGGGGCAGTGGCAACCGGTTGGGCAGCGGCGCAAAAATTACAGGGAAAAGAGCTGAGCTACAACAACTTAGTGGATTTGGAAGCGGCTCGACGGATTGTCGCGGAGTTCACAGAAGCACCGGCAGCGGTCATCATTAAACACACGAATCCCTGCGGCGTTGCATTGGGAGATAGTCTGGTGCAAGCCTATACCAAAGCATTCGAGGCAGATTCAGTCTCAGCCTTTGGCGGCATTGTTGCTTTGAATCGATCGATCGACGCCGCAACAGCAGCAGAATTGACCAAGACATTCCTGGAATGCGTGGTGGCTCCTGGTTGCGCCCCAGAGGCAGAGCAAATTTTGGGCAGCAAATCGAAAGTGCGAGTGTTGGTGTTGCCCAACCTATCCAATGGCCCTCAACAGTTGGTGAAGCAAATTGCAGGTGGGTTTCTCGTTCAAACTGCCGACGATCAGCCTATTGATCCCAGCCAGTGGAAAATTGTCACCGCTCGCCAACCCAGCACAGCCCAGCTAGAAGAGATGGTGTTTGCCTGGAAGGTTTGTAAGCATGTCAAATCGAATGCAATCGTGGTGACGACCGATCGGACAACCTGTGGGGTGGGAGCCGGACAGATGAATCGGGTCGGGTCGGTTAAGATTGCCTTGGAACAGGCGGGTAACAAATCGCAGGGTGCAGTTTTAGCCAGCGATGGCTTTTTCCCATTTGACGATTCAGTTCGTACGGCGGCAGCAGCAGGCATTGCAGCGATCGTCCAACCAGGGGGCAGTTTGCGAGATCAGGATTCGATCAAGGCGGCTAACGAACTGGGGCTGATCATGGTGCTGACTGGGATCCGTCACTTCATGCACTAAGCGCTACCATTCCGCACGGATTGATCGATCGAAAATTAGTAATAGGAAATGGGTTACGACGTTATCAGGCTTGATCCATTCCCAGTCATGAAGGCTAGAACTATGAAGCGAAAAGGATTTGAGGCGTCCGGTAAAGCGCGCGCGAAGCAAAGAGCTGCCCAGTCTACGGTCCTGGAGGCGCAGGCAGACTCAGAGCAAGTGGCAGTCACGATTTTGCTTTCAGGCGGGCAAGAGTATACGGTGGCGATCGATCCAGCCGATGGGTTGCTGCAAGATTTGTATGAAACCTTGATGCTGACCGATTCTCAAGCCACAAAACACCTGTTCCAGATTCCGATTCACAATGGACAGGCCGTTCTAGCCTTTCCCAGCGATCGCCTGGTTGGACTGATTACGGAACCACCGCTGATTATCGAACAGCAAGAGAAGGCTGAGGAGCCGCTAATTGGAGGATCGGAGCAAGACCCGCTGATTTCTAAGTATTTGCAGATCGAGAATTTCTTAACGGACGATGAGCATCAGCAATTGCTCAATTATGTTCTTCAGCGTCAACCCGACTTTCAGCCCACAACCACTTTTACAGGCGCTGTGAACTATCGAGAATCGGTTGTGCTTTACTCTTTCCCAGATTTCGAGGATCTGTTTAGGAATCGGCTGCGGCAAATTTTTCCCTCGGTGGTGCAGCAATTAGGAATTCCTTCTTTTCAAATCACCAGTATTGAATCCCAGTTGACCGCCCATAATGATGGGCAGTTCTATAAGGTGCATAATGACAACGGCAGCCAAGATACTGCAGCCCGTGAGTTAACCTATGTTTACTACTTCTATCAGGAACCTAAGGCATTCACAGGTGGCGAATTGGTGATGTATGACAGCAAGATAGAGAATAACTATTACGTTCAGGCTGACACTTTCAAAACGATCGAGCCGCGCAACAACAGCATTGTCTTTTTCCTCAGCCGCTATATGCATGAGGTTTTACCAGTACATTGTCCCTCTAGAGATTTTGCTGATAGTCGTTTTACGATCAATGGCTGGCTGCGTCGTTGATCCAATCGTTGTTGGTCCAATCGCCGTTGATCCAAAAAACGCGAAGCATTCGAGTCACTCTGCTAATCGATCGCAGCAAAATTTCTCTGAATGCTTCACGCTGAGAAAATATACGCCAACGATTTAGTTGGTATCTGCAGTGGCATTCTCTTTGCTTTGTTTAGTCTTGGCCTCTAGATTTTCCAGACGGCTGCGCAACTCACGATTATCTTTCTTCAACTGCTCCAGCTCTTCCTGCATTTGTTTAACTGCCTGATCTTGTTTTACAGCTTTTTGAACACGCTGTCTTGCTTCTTCAGCCATCCGGCGCACCCGACCATCTGGAGTTTGATCCGCCAGGGCACTGAGAATGCCGATCGCCTTAGCAGTTTCCATTTGGCCCAAAGCCGCAACCGTTGCCACCTGCGTTAAGAAGAAAGATTCTCTCGATAATTCCTCTAGACGGTTCAGAATGCGTTCAACATTCATCGGCATCTGACCTGTGGAGATGCTGCCCAATGATCGAATAGCGGCAAGCCGTAGCGGTTGGGCAACTCCCAGAGTGGTGTATTCCAGAATTAAGTTAAGGGCAACCTCTGAAGTTTTTAGCTTACTGAGTCCGCCGATCGCACCACTCCGTACCGTTTCATTCCAGCCCGCTCGCTCTGCCAAAACCGATCGATAGAGCTGCAAGAGTTCTTCAACCTCAGGCCGATCGGTCATATTAACCGCAATCGTTCCTATGCCTGCCAGCGCTGCGGATTCCACATAATAGCTAGCGTCCCCCTGTTCAGCGATCGGCTGTAAGGCTTGAAAACTCTCGATCGTTTTAGTTTGAGTCAGGGCATTCACAACCGCACGCCGCACGCGGGCCTCTGGATCTTGCAATCCCTTAACGAGGGCTGCAATCGCCTGATCCAGCTTCACAGTTCCCAACTTCTCTGCCACTTCAGCGCGAACCCCCCAGAAGGTATCTTCTTGCAACACAGCTTCCAGGGCCTGCACCGCTTCTAAACCGCCTTTCTTGGCGATCGCTTCTGCGGCATAAATGCGGGCAACCGGATCAGGGTCATGCTTCAATTGCATCTTCAACTCCGCCAGCGGATACTCCAGCGTAACGGTTTTGAGATAGTGGTTACCAACATCAAATCGAATGAATTGCGGTTTTTCTGCAAGTGGAAAATAGAAACTCTGTTCATATTCATGCACTCGTACACTCAAAGTTTGGAAAGTTGGTGCATTCCCCGCTTTCAAATAACCAAAGCCGATCGGAATTTTCAAATCAAATAGGCCGCTTTGCACACTGCTGTCGCCTGCTTTCGCTTGCGTTTGAGTAATGGTAACTTTGGCTAACTGGCTATCTCCATCCCAGGAATAAGCCACCTTAAAGTCAGGATGGCCACCCCGGAAGACATATTGATCAAATAGAAATTGCAAATTGCGTCCGGTTGCTTTTTCGATCGCCCGCAACAGATCGATCGTTTCTACGGTACGGTGGGCATTGTCCTGCACAAAGGTCCGGATGGCCTTAAAGAAAAGCTCATCTCCTAATTCCGCCCGAATCATGTGATAAACACAAGCCCCTTTTTCGTAGAGGTGACGATCGTAGAGTTCGATTGCCTCTCGATAAATATGCGTCACAATGGGCCGACGATAGCGCGATCGATCTTCGTTTAAATAGTTGCGCGCCTCACCCAACAAATAGTAAGCGGCTTCCTGAGATCCACAGGTATGGTTCGTCCATAAAACTTCAGCATAAGAAGCCATTCCTTCCTTGATCCAGGCATGGGACCAATGCTTAATGACTACTAGATCACCAAACCATTGATGCGCCAGCTCATGAGCCACTAGACTTTCAGCATTGCGGTTGTCGATAGCAGCACGCTCATCCAGCAAACAGCGATCGGTCAACAATGTCGTGGATGTATTTTCCATGCCGCCAAAGATGAAATCATCCACACAAACCTGAGCATATTTAGGGTAAGGATAGGGATAACCGTAGGTTTGGCTGAAGAACTCCATCATCTCCGGAGTTTTCCCCATAGTCCGCTTCGCATCGGCCTCTCGCCCTTTCTCGACATAATAAGTGACAGGTTTGCCCTGCCACTCATCTCGCAATTCAGCAAAGTCACCTACCGCCAGTGTCATTAAATAGGTGGGATGCACCTCATTTTGTCGCCAGTGATAAATTTTGTCGTCGCCTGCGGTTTCTGTGCCAATCAATTCGCCATTAGAAATAGCCAGGTAAGGTTTGGGGACACGAACGCGAATCTCGGAAGTCGCCAACTGTCCAGGATAGTCAAAACAGGGGAACCAGTAGCGAGAATCCTCATCTTCGCCCTGGGTCCACACCTGCACCGGTTTGTTGGGATAGTGGGCATCGGGGCCAATAAAGTACAGTCCTCGCTGCGGTTTTTCCACCTGATAGTCGATTGCGATCGTAATGGGTTGGCCTGCATTGGTGCTGGGAGCCAGATGAATCTGAAGTTGCTCACCATCGTAATCAAAGGTCTGTGATGCCCCATCGACTTGGGTTTGCTTGATTTGAAGATTGACGGCATCCAGAGTCAGGCGATCGATGCCAGATCGCACCGGGTTGAGGCGAATTTTGCAAGTGCCGCTGTAACTTTGATTAGATAGATCGAGATGCAAATCCAGGCAGATATGTTCAACTTGTCCAGGGCGATCGGGGTTGTAATGGGGTTTCGCCCCTGGTAATTCAAACGGCTTTCGTCCGTTATTATCGTCAAAGGAAAAATGTGCCATGGTCATCCCCGGATTCAACAGAAGGTCGGAAAAGCGGTAGTATAGCGGTCTGCGATAGCATAGCGGTCCATCGTGCAAAATCGGTGAAGAGAGACTTAAAATCTGTCTCCCATCTTGGGCTGTTTTGTGATTTTGACTCAGAGTCGCTATAAGAAGCTATACCACAGAATCACAGTAGCGCTTTTGACCCCTCCGTGAAATGATGTGCGCCACGTGACTTAACGATCGCCAATCCAATGGCGGATGACCTCTGCCACCGACCAAGCTTGAGCAATCGCACCTTTAGGTAAATGAGGCACATTGCCATCAAACATTTCGGAAATGGATCCCAAACAGCCCTGCTGCTCTAAATGCTTCAACAAGGGCTGCCAATCAAACGGCAAGGGTCGATCGGGATAAAACCGCTGCCATGCCCGAATAAAAGGACCCAGGAGCCAGGGCCAAACGGTGCCTTGATGATAAGCCCGATCGCGTTGCCAAATCCCACCCTGATAACGGCTGATGTAATGGGGATCGGCGGGATCTAGCGATCGCAACCCATAGGGCGTGAGTAATCGATCGCAGGCGACTTGCAACACAGACTGTCCCATTGCCGCAGGGAAGCCACAGTGAGAGAGGGAAAGGGCGATCACAGCGTTGGGGCGAATCGTTGCATCCGGGTAGTCGTCTGGCAGGATGGTGTCATATAAGTAGCCTGCTGTGGCATTCCAATACTTTTGCAGCGATGTGGCCACCTGGTCTTTCTGAGTCGCAAATCGACGGGCCTGATTCCCCAACATAACGCGATCGGTGTCCGGTTCTTGCTGCAATCGTTCTGCCCACTGCTGTGCCCAACACAGAGCCGAATACCAGAGGGCATTAATTTCTACTGGCTTACCTCGACGAGGCGTTACCGGGTCCTCAGCCACCACCGCATCCATCCAGGTCAAGGCCAGGTGGGGTGCATCCCAGGTCACCAGTCCATCAAAGGCATCGACTCGGACATGGTACAGCGTCCCTACCATCAGCCCTTTGTAAATCCGCCAGACGATCGGATATTGCTCGGTCAAGAAGGTCCAATCCTGACTGGCTTCCAGGTAAAGGCCCAGGGTTTCAATCCACCAGAGGGCTGCATCCAAACTGTTATAAAACGGTTTTGCTCCCGCATCTGGAAAGGCATTGGGGATTAGGCCCTGTTCACAATGCTGACCAAAGGTGCGCAGCAACCCCTTCGCCAGTTCCCAGCGTTGAGTGGTTAAGGTTAAACCGGGCAAGGCAATCAGGGTATCTCTGCCCCAATCGTTAAACCAGGGATAGCCTGCAATCACCGTCGGACCTTGAGTGGACGATCGATAAACAATGAACTGATCGCCTGCTTTCAACAACTGTCGTTCCAATTCGCCTGACATCGAAATCTTTTTCTCAAAGGCAGTAACCTGAGCCAATCTGGTCTGTTCAGATGCTAAGGCTTGTTCAAAGGTTTGGTCAGACAGCGGGAAATAATTCTGGGGAATCTCGGCGCTATGCACATAAGCTTGCAGCGTGACCGTCTCACCAGGGGCTAGCCCAATTTTGAGATAACCCGGACTGTAGAGATCTTCTCGATCGGCCAGTCCTCGCTGGGTTTCTTCAGGATAGCGGTAGCCCCAATACCAGATGCCGTCAGGCTCATAATCACCACGAGTCCAGTCGAGCTGCCATGCTGTGCCCGTCCATTGCGATCGCTTCGCTTGAATCACCAGACTTTTGGGCTGATGCCATTGAATAAATTGCAGATCGGCCTCTGCTTGCTGTTGATAGTGAAAAATCCGATCGGCCACCAAGGGTCTTAAGTGGAGAATGGCCGGCCTTTCGCCTTGATATTGATATTGCACCAACAGGCGATGGCTAAATTGAGGAGCACTCTCTGCTGGATGCGCCCCCCATCCATAAGGCATCAACAACTGCCGCGACAATCGCCAGTGGGTTTGGCCCCAGACCCAGGTTGGTACCGGATCAATTTGAAACGATTTTAGTAATCGATAGCCTTCTGGCGCAATGGCTCCGCTCTGCCAGAAGTTAATGCCCAGGTCACAGCTCTGACCGGCAATTTCGATCGCCGCATCCATCCGAGCAAGCAGTAAAGTCCGCTGGCCAGGTGGTTCTAGGGCAGCAATTAACCAACCATGATAGGTGCGGGTATGAGCATCGCAGACTGTACCATTGGCAAAACTGCCCAATCCATTGGTCAACAGCCATTCTCTCGTATCTAAATTTTCCATGCACCCTCAACACTGAATGGCTGGATCGACTGATTTTGATAATTATTCGGTAAACACTATGGGTTTTCAACTAGATATCTGCGGATTTAAGCACAATTGCCCCTGAGGAAGTTAAGCTTTGACTCATACTAAAGAGTGATATTGCGCGGCAATGAATCAGGCTGGAATTGATTCAAAATCTCAAATCGATCGGCCTACTCAAAATCGTTATGAGTATGATATATTCGTAACAGTTCGTAAATTAACTCGGCTGGCTCATTTGATCGGCTCACTTGAGTGGTGCCTGATTGCGATCTGATGAAAGTAGACGTACTCAGTTAAGGAGATTCATTCATGACCCTGACCTACAGTTCCGAAGGATGTCTCCGGGTTGGTCAATCTGCACCTGACTTCACGGCAACCGCTGTATACGATCAGGAATTCAAGACCATCAAGCTATCTGACTATCGCGGGAAGTATGTGGTTCTGTTCTTCTACCCGCTCGATTTCACCTTTGTTTGCCCTACCGAAATCACTGCATTTAGCGATCGCTACGAAGATTTCAAGTCGCGCAACACAGAAGTTTTGGGTGTTTCGGTTGATAGCGAATTCTCTCACCTGGCATGGACTCAGACCGATCGTAAGTCTGGTGGTGTGGGTGACTTGACCTATCCCCTGGTATCAGACATCAAGAAAGAAATTAGCGCCGCATACAACGTGTTGGATCCAGAAGCTGGGATCGCACTGCGTGGTCTGTTCATTATCGACAAAGATGGCGTGATTCAATACTCAACCATCAATAACCTGGCATTTGGCCGCAGTGTCGATGAAACCTTGCGGATTCTGCAAGCCATTCAATATGTCCAGTCTCACCCCGATGAGGTTTGCCCTGCTAACTGGCAGCCCGGTGATGCCACGATGAATCCTGACCCTGTGAAGTCAAAAGAATTCTTTGCAGCTGTATAGGGTAACAGTTTTGGATTAAGCAATTAAGCGATGATCAACGTTATCTCTGGGGGCATTGTCCCCCTTTTTTGTAGCTTGTCTAGATTGGGCAACAAAAGGCCTAGCTGCTGAGTAAAAGGCGATCGATCAACTCTGCAACACCTGCACCGCGAGCCCCTTCTGTAACGAGATCAACACGGGATTTGAGCAGGGGTAACGCATTGGCAACTGCCACTGAATAGCCGCAGAGATCCAGCAAATGGCAATCGTTTTCGGCATCCCCCACCCCCACCGTCTGAGCGGGCGACAGATTGAGTTCTTGCAGCACAGCAGACAACCCAAACGCTTTATCAATTCCTCTGGGTAAGATCATCACGGCTCGCTTGTTCAAAATCACCTGGAGATCCAGGTTCATAGCTTGAATGAGGTGATTCGCCTCGATCTCATAAGGTTGCCAGGTGGCGACAATCACATGCCCCATCGAAAACGGTTTGAGTTCTCCGCGATGCAGCATTTGGGTAAACTCACCTGAACCAAACGTTTCCGCCATTTTTGCCCCATCACCAATTTGATCGCGCAACTGTTGAACGAACATGGGTGGCGGTGCAGCCGTGAGTAACTTCAGTGTTTGGCTGCTGGGATGATAGAGCACAGCGCCATTTTCAGTAACAACCCAGTCGAAGAAATCCGGAGAGGCATACTTGGGAAAGACGGCGAGCCAATCGTCCATCATGCGGCCTGTAACCAAAATCAGCTTGCGGCCTGTCGCCTTCCAACGCTCTAAAGCAGCAATCGTGGCTGAATCAACAGCCCCTTCAGTGGCGATCGTGCCATCATAGTCAGTTGCCAGCGCTAGATAGGCCATGGTTGCTACGCCAAATCAACTCTGACTTATTATCCAGTGTTTCTCTGCTCCAGCCCTTCCAGCAGTTCACCAGCAAACCTGGAAACATCTAGTTAATCATCAGTTCCCCTTCTTGCTCTTTCGGTTCCATAGCCCGTTTCCGATCGCGCAATCCCATCCGGGTCCGCAACCGACGAATGGCGATCGCCGCTCGAATAATGGGTGGCAAGTAACCATTGCGGGCCAGCAACTCCGCTTCATCGGGTAAATCAGACAACCGGGGCTGCACATGCAAACAGTCTGATAGCTTACCCAGATAAGGTTCCAGATTGAGGATGCGCAGAATTTCATCCGCCGACTGGTAGCGATCGCGCACCGACACCATCAACATCTTATCGAGGATCTTGGCAAAGTGTTCGCTCACTTCCACATAGTCTTTCCAGCTCACCTCACCGGTTTCTGGATCGTAACTGAATTCCATGGGCGGCTTACCTGTCAGCATATAAAGGCAGGTCACACCCAGCGCAAAGATATCGCTAGAGTAGGTTGCTCGTAAGGCGAGCTGTTCGGGGGGTGCAAAACCTAGCGTGCCGACAAAGTGTGTGGTTGCGCCTCTCTGGGTATTTTGACTGACATGGACAAAATGCTCTTTCACCGCACCAAAGTCGATCAAGACAAGGCGGCCATCATCCTGACACCGAATGATGTTAGGCGGTTTAATGTCTCGATGAATCACCTTTTGCTCATGAACGTAGCTGACGACTGGCAAAATCTCCCGCAGAAATTGCTTCACCTCCAGTTCCGTCAGCACCCCTTTACTGCGAATTTCTTTGGCAATGGTACGACCCCGCACATATTCCTGCACCAGATAAAACTCGCCGTTCACCTGGAAATAGTCCAACAGGCGAGGAATTTGAGCATGGCTACCGAGCTGGCTGAGGATCTTAGCCTCTCGCTCAAACCGCTGGCTGGCTCTCTGAAGCACCATCGGATTACTCACTTTGGGGCAAAGCAGCTTGATGACACAGAGCGGCTCACTCGGTAGAGATGCATCTTTTGCCAAATAAGTTACACCAAAACCGCCTCGTCCCAGCATTCGCAAAATTTGATACCGATCGCGAAAGCGTTGTTCTGAGCCGCATAGCAGAGACAGCGTCGTTTGTTGCTGAGGGTTAGCGCGCAGTTTATCAAGCTTAGGAATGGATGAATCCATTGGAAAACTCGGGGTAGAAGTTTAGGTCAAAAGAATTCTTGCCCAGTAGATGCTAGCGAGGTATTACACAGGATCTTAAGGCAACTGCGACAAGTAGAGACAGCAACGCATGTCAAAAGTTGATGATTTAATTACATGCTTGGATGAGAGAGTCTCGTGGCTCTCCGTCCAAATTGTCCTGTCTTAACAGGCAATATAGCATCCGTACTTCTGGCGACTTTACAAAAACACAATGAAGACTTCGGCACGAACACGAAGCAGTTTTCATACAAAACAGAAGTGCCCTTCGGTGAAATCACCGTTTCGCCGCTCCGTGCAGTCTCTTCAGACGAATGTTCGAACTGGCACAAAGAATTGGAGACAGTTGGCCCAAAATCAGCAATAGCGTTGCTCCACAAGGGGTTTTGCTGTTCAAGTAACCCTTTGAAAAGAATTGAAAACTTCACGATATCTAAACATACCAATTTATAGATCCCGTAATTTTTCGTAGGAAAACATTACTTTTTCGATAAAGATTGCCAGAAATCAGTGACATCGTATCCCAGTTCAGCCAGCATTTGTCTCAGTAAAGGCAGGCTGAGGCCAATTACATTGCTATGGCAGCCCTCAATTCGTTCGACAAACAGACCACCCCGTCCTTCCAAAGCAAAACATCCAGCACAATAGAGAGGCTCGCCGCTGGCAACATAAGCTTCAATCTGTCGATCGCTAATCAAAGCAAACTGAACTCGCGTGATCTGACAATGGCTGAGGGTGCGTTGCTGAACCTGATCGATCAAAACATGTCCTGTCAAAAGTTCCCCAGTTTGGCCTCGCATTTTTCGCCAGCGCTCGATCGCCTCAGCCGGATTCGCCGGTTTGCCATAAATCTCACCTTGCAGGGCCAGCACAGAATCGCATCCCAAAATCAGTGAGCCATTAAACTGGTGGGCCACCGCTGCCGCCTTACTTTGGGCAAGCACCTGCACCAAATCCTTAGCGGACTCTAACTGAATTTGCGACTCATCAAAATCGCTGACCCGAACGATCGGTTCAATTCCTGCCGTGCGGAGTAATCGCAATCGGGCAGTGGAGGCAGAAGCTAAAACAAAAGGAGGAATGCCCATTCAAACTGCAAAGCAAAAACGCAACGTGCTGGCTAACGGTAAAGCCAAATGTAAAGCAAGAACTATAAAGCTATAGAAGTTGAGCGATCGCAGCAAATTCTCTAATTCGCCTTTAATACACCGAGAAAGCATTAACAACTTGTCGGAATAGCGTTTGAGCCTTCTGCCAACGCTGCTCACTGGTATAGAGGCTGCAAGTAAACACCTGTCCCCGTCGAATTGCAACGCTAGTGAGGTTATGCCGCACAAGATTGGCGGGCAACTTGATGGCATATTCCAGCAAATAGTAGGTCACCTCCCCAACTTGACGGCTTTGTGCACTGATCAAGTCTGCCTCTCGGCCAGAGTCAGGTGGAGCAATCACATTTTTAGAAAGGCGATATCCTACCTCGGTTGGCGTACCTAATTCTTCTAAGGATTTGCCATCAGAGACAGGATTAATCACAACGCTAACGTTTTCCTGCTCCTCAATTAGATCGTGGAACACCACATCTGGCCCATTATCAACCTTCGCCTGAACCCAACCGTTTGGATAAAGCAGCTCATAGCCTTTGTAGGCGTCCACATAACTCTTGAGGTTTAAAGAGGTTGGAAGACAGCTCTGCAACCCTACACTGACGAGAATGAGCAGCAAAATAGTCAGGCGCTTCAGCATAGTTCTTCCTCAAACGGTTCCCAGTTGATTTTACTGGACGGTTTGCGAATTCACCTAACGCATCAAGCCCCACTCCAATCTGGACAGCCGATTTCATCTGACCAGCCATAGGGATGAAACCCGCAAACGAGCAGCGATCGGGTTGCACGACTGTAGCCATAGGCAATGCCGTGATAGTGAACACAGCCCTGACAAACCTTAGGACGGCTGAGGGAAAGGTCTTTAAAGCCGAGCTGCGATCGCAAAATTTGGCCTTTACTTTGTTCGCGATGCCACTGAGCATGACTGGCCTTGCGGAGTAGATAATTTGCAGTTTTGAAAGGGTTTCGAGCAGCGTCCATAGGTTGTGAGGAGGGGAAAGAACAATGAATCAAAAAGAACCAAAAACCGTCGATCCAAAAAATTGATCAAAAAACAACAAGCTAGGAGACAACTCTGCCTAATGCAGCGACGGCCCCTAGACTTTATTACAGCCAGGAAATAAAACAGCTAGCAAGTATCGGAAGACTGATACTAACCTCTCTAACTTTTTTTAAGGATGACTGTCAATGTTTTCAATGCCTTCGATCACAGAAGCGGCTGCATTGTGGCATGAGCCGTTAAATCAAGCTGCATCAAGTGTTCATAAGCCTGACCGATCGCCCGTTGCCCCCTTAAAAAGCCCGTATTGGCTCCTGGACAAATCGTACTCAGCGTTTCTGGGTTGAAGCGATCGCGCAATTTTTGCACATTTCGGAGCTGTCTCGGCCAGTGAAACGTTTTAGAAATGCGGAGGGGAATGGGCAGGCCCTGGGCATTCGGCAGCAAATGCCGACCGGTAAACAACACGCCTCCATAGCCTTGATAGTAGAGGCAGGATGAGCCAGGAGAATGACCACAAGTCCAGATGGCTTCAGTTTGGGGATTCAGCTCAAAGGATTGTTGAAACGTCGTGACAGCAAGCCCAGGCAGTAAATAAGCTTCTTGTTCCTGCACCAAAACCTGGCACTGAAAAGCTTGCTGAATCTCTTTGACTTTACCCATGCCGCCCCGATGGGTCAGGAACAGCCAGCGCACACCACCCTGCAACTCTAAAAACGATCGATTGTCTGTATCCCAGGCTGGAGTATCTACCAAAATGTTGCCGGTTTCATGCTGCAAGAAGTAGGCAGTTCCTCCCATAATGTCGCGATTGGGCGGAAACGCAAAAAGGGTTTCAAACACGAGACGAGGTGGTTTAGAGGCAGCAAGGCCAGCAGCATCAGTCATTTCAGCAGAGGTGATATCAGACCAACTTGTTACTTTTAGCGACTTGTTATTTTTAGCAACTCGTTACGTTCAGCAAAGAGCATTTTGCCCAACCGATTCAGTGAAGTCAACCCAATTCGGCAATGTCGATCGATCCTCCTCACCCCGAATTTGACGATACTGCATCAGTATTGTGTTGAAATCTTGCCAGAGACATGCTGCGAACAGGTTGGAAGCGGTATCCTGGAGATCGAATCGCATGTTCTTCAACCCAGGCCGTTTCGGTTTGAAATCCACCGCATGATTTTGTTTTGGCTACTCCTGCTAGGAGTTCTGACCCATTTTATTATCCGCCGCAGCGTCGCGAATGTCACCAAAACACCGATATGGCTGTTGTGGTTGGTGATGATGATGCCCGCATTTATTTGGACGGCTTGGGCTGTTGTCAACCAGGATGATCAACGGATTCCGTTGCTGTTGCTGATCCTGCCTTTCATGATCAGCTCGGTTTTATATTTGCTGCTGGTGCAATGGGGTCGCCCAGCCCAGCCTTCCGTCAAACCTTCTTCCTCCACTGTTCAATCACCGATACAAGAGATGGCAGTGAATTCAATCGAAAGCCGTCCGGCCTTACCACCCATTAATCGCGAAGAGGAAGCCAATCTTCAGAATTGCTTTCCCTGGTCAGTTTACTATCTGCAAAACATTGAACATAAGCCGCAGGCATTGATCTGTCGGGGTCAGCTGCGTGCCTCAGCAGATGAAGCCTACAAAACCGTGAAGGCCAATGTAGAAGCTTGTTTTGCCGATCGCTTTTTGGTGGTCTTTCAAGAGGGGCTAAACGGCAAACCCTTTTTCGCGTTAGTGCCCAATCCCCACACAAAGCCGATTGGGACAGCTCAACGAGAAGCTTCGGTGACTCGGCCTGTGCTGGCTATCGGTCTGTTGCTAGCAACCCTGTTAACCACCACTTTGGCAGGAATGCTGATGGCCAATCCTGCTTTGAAAGAACCCCCGCGTGACCTTTCGGTACTCTGGACGGGTCTACCCTATGCTTTAGCCCTGATGGCGATTCTGGGCATCCATGAGCTAGGCCACTACATTGCCGCCCGTCGCTACCGGATTCGAGCGACACTCCCCTACTTTATTCCCGTTCCGCCTGCTTCCGTCTTTCCATTTGGCACCTTTGGGGCTTTTATCCAGCTTCGATCGCCCGTACCGAACCGTAAGGCCCTGTTTGACATCGGCATTGCAGGACCGCTGGCTGGCTTCGTGGTGACAATTCCCATTTTGCTCTGGGGCTTAGCCCATTCAACCCCTGCACCACTGACTGATGAATCCGGCATTCTCAACTTTGACTCCTTCAACCCTACAGCCTCGCTGCTGCTGGCCATCTTAAGTAAATTAGCTCTGGGAAACACTCTGGTGGCTGATACGGCACTGAAGCTACATCCTGTGGCAATCGCAGGCTGCCTAGGCCTCGTGATTACGGCACTCAATCTCATGCCGGTGGGGCAGCTAGACGGCGGCCATATTGTACATGCCATGTTTGGCCAACGACGCGGGGCGACGATCGGACAAATTGCCAGACTGCTGGTGTTGGGCCTTTCGTTTGTGCAGCGCGAATTTTTGCTATGGGCTTTGCTGCTGTTCTTTATGCCCATCATCGATGAACCTGCGCTCAATGATGTGAGCGAACTGGACAATCGGCGAGATTTCCTGGGATTAGCAGCCCTAACCTTGCTGGTGATGATCATTTTGCCTGCCCCTTATGCCGTTACGCAGATTTTGTTCTAGACTTCTCTAGCAATAACTGCATAGACTTATCACCTATGACTCAGAATATCCAGCAGTGGTTGGCCGAAATTCAAGGGTTGCAGCAAAAGCTAGTGGAAGTTCATCAAGAGCGCGATCAAGCTTATGCCAGCGCTGCCAATTGGCGCAATCTCTATGAAACGGAAGCCAAGCAAAGACGACAAGATGCCCTCACAGCCAAAGAGACGATCGATGCTTTGCGAGCTGAGCTGAATCAACAGCAAACTGCCGATCCCAATACTGCTGAACATGCCGATCTGATTCGGCATCAAGTGGCTCAGTGGCAGTCGATCGAAGAACTGCAAACTCAGTTAATGCAGGTGTTGCTGGAGCGCGATCAGCTAATCCAATCCTTAAAAGAAGAACAGCAGGCCCATCTGCAAACTCGTCAGGATTTGACCACTGCTTTAGGCGACACGATCGAACAGCTGACGCGCACCCAGTCGGGTCAGACCAACCACAAAGCCACGGTAATTCCCATGGTGCATCGATCGAAAGAGGGTTAAAGCCCCTACCTCAGCTAAAATCCCATTACGCGAGCCACGGCTGCTTTTTCAGGGGCAACGCCCGTCTTAAACTGGTTCTCACAATGCTTGATCGCCGTATCTGGATCCTTAAGGCCATTTCCGGTCAGCACGCAAACCACTTTTGCCCCAGCTGGCACTTGATCTTTCACTTTCAATAGACCTGCCACTGAAGCCGCGCTGGCCGGTTCACAAAAAATGCCTTCCTGACTGGCCAATTTGCGATAGGCGGCCAAAATCTCTTCATCAGTTACAGGATTGAAAGCTCCCTGGCTGGCATCTCGAACTGCGATCGCCTTCTCCCAACTGGCCGGATTGCCAATCCGAATGGCCGTTGCCAAGGTTTCCGGATGAGCAACAGGATGGCCCAGAATCAGAGGAGCAGCACCAGCAGCCTGGAATCCCATCATGCGAGGCAGACGATCGGACTGTCCTTCTTGATGATATTGGCAGAAGCCCATCCAGTAGGCCGTAATATTGCCCGCATTGCCAACCGGGATGCAGAGCCAATCGGGTGCAGTTCCTAACACATCGACGATTTCAAATGCGGCTGTTTTTTGCCCTTCCAATCGATAGGGATTGACCGAATTCACCAAATTCACCGGATAGTGATCGGCCATATCTCGCACAATCTCTAGCGCCCGATCGAAGTTGCCTTGAATGGCAATCACTTCTGCACCATAGAGGAGCGCCTGCGCCAGCTTACCCATTGCCACATAGCCATCGGGAATCAGCACATAGGCCCGCATTCCAGCCCGTCGCGCATAGGCTGCCGCCGCCGCCGAGGTATTGCCTGTACTGGCACAAATCACCGCTTCAGCGCCTTCTTCCTTCGCCTTGGTGACGGCCATCGTCATGCCCCGATCCTTGAAGCTGCCAGTTGGATTGAGGCCATCATATTTCACCCAAACCTGAACCTGTCGCCCAATTTCAGCCGCGATCGACGGAACGGGAATCAGCGGGGTGTTGCCCTCCAGCAAAGTCACGACTGGCGTTTGCTCCGTGACGGGTAAATAACGACGATAAGCCTCGATTAATCCGGGCCAACCGTTGGTGCGAGGGTAAGCAGGCGCAGCAGGATCAGATGAAAGACTAGCGGTCACGGCGGTTTCTAACATGAATTGAGACTGAATTTAGAGTACCCTTCCAAGGCATCTTTTCAGTTTATCGCGATCGGTTTACTTCCAGTCAGACCGCTCAATAATTCGATCGCAAGGGAGGCAATGGCAAGATCGGCTGATGCACCACAATCATTCACTCGACCCGGATTTCAAAAAACATCCCACCTCACCAATTTTGCATTGGAGCAACTCATGACGCAGCACTGTAGGTTGATCGATAAGGGCGATCGACCCAATCTTACCCGATGGAACCATTGCAGTTGCTCAAGAGAGCGATCTGACAATTTCGAGTTAGTTTCCAACAAATAATGGAACATAAAGAAGTCACTAACCGACAAGGAAATGGATAAATGTTGTGAGCAAATCTCCAAATTGATCCAATAAACAGAAATTAAATCAAGTGTACTCCTTGTGGAATAGACATCATGCAACTGAATTTGCACCCAAATCTTGCCAGTCTGGAAAGGCTTGAACGATCCGGGCGGACAAGATGTTCACCCCACAAGAAATGCTGTTGAATTTCATTTCTGTTCTTAAAATGATGAGACTCTTCATAGCAAACATCAGGCTGTTTGAGCGATCTGCCAAATTCACCTTCCTACGGATGTCGCCACCGAAAGTTCAGGGCAAAATTTCAACAGGAGCTAGATTATTCCCCAACCGTCCGTCCATGAATTCTGATCCAAAATCCAGCAGCAATCCCCTGAAACTTCTACGTTCTCTGCGCCTATCCCATCTCAGCTTGCTGTTGATGCCGCTGTTAAGCAGTTGGCAGGCTGGAGCTGCTGTGGCCTTGCCGTCCGGTTCCGCAGATGCAATCAGGCCATCCACTGTGTCTGCACCAAACGCCGCTGCGCCTTCGGTCAACTCACCTGCAACCGCCAACTTTGTGCCGCAATTGGTGATCGACATCGCGAATCAAATCTCGGTGACGACTTCTCCAGGGCTGCCTGCTCTAGGGCATCCAGAAAAGTTTTTACCCTCACCAGACCCACTCGCCCAAATTCACCTGGTGCTGAAACTGAGTGAACGCCGGGTTTATGTCTACGATCGCGATCAAGTCAAAACCAGTTTTCCAGTGGCGATCGGTCGAGCGGGATGGGAAACACCCACGGGGAAATATCAGGTGATCCAGATGCAGCATGATCCAATTTGGCAGCATCCATTTACAGGGGAGCTGGTCCCACCCGGCAGCGATAATCCTTTAGGGGTTCGTTGGATCGGTTTTTGGACTGATGGAACAAACTACATTGGATTTCACGGCACCCCAAATGCAGAATCAGTCGGGCGTCCAGCGTCCCATGGTTGTGTGCGAATGTATAACCAGGATGTTGTTAAGTTATTCGATATGGTGGAGATTGGCACACCTGTGGAAGTTGTTCCATAGGAAACGATCATCAGCAGTCCAAGCGATTGACAATCAACCTTTACTCTTGCCCTTATTTTGCAGAATTATTGATGCATGGGCACTCATTAATTAATTCGATCGAGAATGCATAAACACCTTCAAAGCCTGTAAAAAAGCTCTATCGCAGGTAGGAAACAGGCATCGGCAGTGGGACAGATGTAATTCATCTGATTAACTTGTTTTCCTAGGAATAGCCGTTTGGATAGTTTAATGCAAAATACCCCACTAGTTACTCCCGAATCTCGTCACGAGAGAGAACGAATTCGACGACGAGATTTACTGAATAGCTTACTGATCGGAACGGCGATCGGCACTTTATTGCTAGGGCTTCCCCTAGGTTGGTTCGCTCATCGGGTTTATGCTCAACAGCGTACTGCTCAAATCCTGCTTTGTCGCCAACAAAATTTTGGGTTGCAGGAAGCCGATTTGCAAGCGCGCTGTGGTCAGCCTTATTGAAATCTTCAACTGATCCACTCCAATCCTCCAACCCTCAAATTTTCCACCCGTTGCGGTGAGCCTGAGATCATAGCTGCTTTGTCACAGAGCGTACACCCTTAACTGCTTGATTCGCTCATATTTGGGTGAACAAGCAGTTTTAGGATGTTCCAACCATCATCCTAACTATCAGCAGTTTTGTGACTGGTTTGGTTAAGATCCGCTTATTTGAGGGTTCTTATGAGTTTTCCAACAGTTGAACAGTTCGCCAGTGATAACTATTCAGGGGTTTGTCCTGAAGCGTTAGATTACATGCTGAAAGCCAACGAGGGCAGCGCTCCTGCCTATGGCGATGATATTTGGACCCAGAAGGCAGCCGACTATTTTCGAGAGCTGTTTGAAATCGACTGTGAAGTATTTTTTGTGTTTAATGGCACAGCAGCCAATTCGCTTTCCCTCGCTTCACTTTGTCAGTCCTATCACAGCGTAATCTGCCACGAGATTGCTCATATCGAAACCGACGAATGTGGTGCACCCGAATTTGCATCCAACGGCTCAAAATTACTGCTGGGCAAAGGTCCGAATGGCAAACTCACCGCAGATTCGATCGAAACAATTGTCCAAAAACGTAACGACATTCACTATCCTAAACCCAAGGTGATCAGCCTAACTCAAGCCACCGAAGTAGGGACGCTCTACACGATTGATGAGCTGCAGGCCATTCGAGCCGTAGCCGATCGCCATAATCTGCGGATTCACATGGACGGGGCAAGGTTTGCTAACGCGATCGCAGCCATGAATGTGCGTCCGGCGGAAATTACCTGGAAGTGCGGCATCGATGTTCTGTGTTTTTGCGGCACGAAGAACGGCATGGCAGTCGGAGAAGCAATTTTATTCTTTGATAAAGCCCTGGCGGAAGATTTTGCTTACCGCTGCAAACAGGCAGGCCAACTTGCCTCTAAAATGCGGTTCATTGCGGCTCCCTGGGTGGGGCTCCTTGAGACCGGAGCCTGGTTAAGCAATGCCCAACATGCGAACGACTGCGCGGCTTATTTGGAGCAACAATTAGCCAAAATTCCAGGGGTTGAGCTGCTTTTTCCCAGAGAAGTGAATGGGGTTTTTGTGCAAATTCCAGAAGCGGCGATCGCAGCACTGCGAGAAAAAGGCTGGCTGTTTTACACGTTTATTGGCACAGAAGGCGTGCGGTTCATGTGCTCTTGGGCCTCGACTCAGGAACGGATCGATCGCCTGGTTGAGGATTTGCAGCAGGTGATGAGGTTGGTTGAATCGCCATAACGTCAAATGCCGTGAATCTCGAATACAAGCATTCAAGACCAGCAGATCCGGTAAAGTGCTGTAAATTGAGAAAAAGTTCGGTAAATCCACCTCTTTCAGTCGTGAACTCTACCAATCGATCGGTCGAATTCTCGGTACGATCGAAACTGTGATACCAATCCAGCCATGCATCCCCAGGAGGGAGTTTTCATGCAAAGCTCAACTGATACCGACAAACGCAAGCTGCTATCTTCGCTCTGCCACGGCTCAATCTTCTTCAGCGCCACCATCGTTTCGGTCTTGGTGCCTATTGCGATCGGATTTGTCGCAGAAGATCCAGTTATCAAAGCCAACGCGAAAGAAGCGCTCAACTTTCACTTCAACGTCTGGTTTTATGGCTTGCTGCTGATTCCCCTCTCCTTTATCACGTTTGGTTTAGCAGGCGGCATTTGGTGGCTAGTGCATTGGGGCTTAACCGTTTGGGCAATCCTGAAATGTTTGGGCAATCCTGATCAGCCCGTTCGCTATCCGTTTATCTTCCGCCCGCTGTAATTTTGCGAACGCCTCGCCAATCAGACTTAAAAGTAATGTGAACCCGGCCATTTCCTTGCGGATCTGAGTTCTGTGTCTGGGCATATTGAAGAGAAAGCACTGACTATTTGATAGCTCAGTGTTTTTTTATACCCGGCATGACGAATCCTAAGAGGGAATAGCCGCCATGATTAAAACGAGTTACGACTTTGATCAAGCAATTTTGCCAACCGGATCGGCACTCAAGACCAATGTTTTGCTGCGCTTCAGGGCTGACAAACCAGAATCACCCCGCCGACAGCTCAATCTTTCCCTGGTGATCGATCGATCAGGCTCGATGGCAGGAGGTCCGCTATATCACGCCCTGCAGGCGGCTGAGTCAGTGGTGGATCAGCTAGAAGCAGAGGATCGGCTCTCGGTGGTGGTTTACGACGATAGCGTAGATGTGGTCATTCCCTCTCAGCCCGTCACTGACAAGGCTGCTTTGAAAAAAGCGATCAAACAGGTGAATGTAGGCGGCATCACGAATTTATCGGGCGGGTGGTTGCAGGGTTGTGAACAGGTGAAGTCCCATCTAGATGCGCAGAAAATGAATCGCGTCTTACTGCTGACGGATGGTCACGCCAACATGGGGATTCAAGATCCGCAAGTATTAACGGCAACATCTGCGAAAAAGGCTGAAGAAGGAATTATTACAACCACTTTAGGATTTGCGCAGGGATTCAACGAAGACTTGCTAATCGGCATGGCCAGAGCCGCAAAAGGCAACTTCTATTTTATTCAGAGCATTGATGAAGCAACGGAAGTGTTTGGCATTGAGCTAGAAAGCCTCAGAGCGGTAGTGGGCCAAAACCTACAGGTGACGCTGGAATTAGCTGAAGGGGTGAAGCTCGTTGACGTATTGAGTTTGGCGCAAGTGAGTCAGAATACTAACGGTCAAACGGTGATTACATTAGGTGAACTTTATGAAGGTGAAGATAAACTATTGGGCTTAAGTTTAGAAATTCCTGCTGCGCCCATTGGCGATTTGCCGTTGATGAAACTGATCTATTCCGCAGATGTGGTTGAAGAGGATGTGATTCAAACCCTGTCTGGCACCACAGAAGTTGTAGCTCAAGTGGGCACGATCGAAGCTGCGGCCATGGCGGCTTCCAGCCACGTCACACTGGAGCTAAGCTATTTGACGATCGCCAAAGCCAAAGAAACCGCGATCGATCTGGCGGAACAAGGCCAACATGAAGCAGCTGAACAGACTCTGCAATCGTTAGTGCAGCAATTACGCGATCAGGGACTGCATGAGAATTTTGAAATTGCTGAAGAAATTGATCAGCTCGAATATTTTGCCAGCCGCATTGCTCAAAAAGCATTAGGAAATGCTGGTCGCAAGGAATTGCGCGATCAGTCTTATCAAACCCTTAGCCGCAACCGCACCGATCTGATGGGTCGAGGGGTGACGGCAGGCGAGGAAGTATATACAATGCCGACCCTTACCGAGGTGGGAACGGGCGTTGAGCTTCACTGTGTGCGCGAAGGTGGCAAATTGCGCGTCAAGGTGCTATCTGAAGGCTATGATGCCAGCAAAAATGTCCAGTTTCCGCGATCGATTCGGGCAGAAGGTGCCCGTTATGTAGTGGAAGCCCTCGAATTGTCCAGCGATGGTAATTTCTACCGCGCCAAAGGCACCATCAGCCGCTTTGCCAAACCAGGTGAAGTAGACCACTTTGCCGCACCTCGACGTTCGAGAAATACAAGCGCCGCCAAACCCGCCAAAGGACCTGCCAGCGCCGCTGATTTACCCACTACAGATGCAGTTGGGGATGGCATTCTCGTTCAATGCGTGAAGGATGGCAGCAAACTGCGGGCGCGTGTCGTCTCTGATGGCTATGAACCCGATTGGAACATGCGTTTTCCGCGATCGGTCCGGGAAGAAGGGATGCTGTACGTTGTTGAGGCAGTTAAAGTAGGACCCGATGGCAAATCCTATATTGCCTGTGGCGAAGTCAAACGGTTCTTGCAGCCTGCAATGACGGCTTAGGATCGAGGATTTAGTCAATCCGCAAATTGTACGGGCAGGTTTAGCAGACCAAACTGCATTCTGCAATGGATTTGATAGCAAAACCTGCCCCTACCGAATATCGAACTTAATTGAATCCAAAATCTATGTTTCGATCCAGGGCTGATAGTCATCTGGATCATCAAAACCAGCAATCCAGGCTGCTGCCTGACGGCAACTCCGCAAATAGGGCGGCACACGCAGCACATGAATATGGCCCGTAGAAGGACAGGTGACTTTCAACACCATCAGGGGTTCATCATCCTCAAAGGGAATCGAAACGAGCTGCCGCTCTCCTCCTGCATCCTGATCGCGATCGCGCACCAAGCCGCCTACCTGCTGAATAAAAGTCTCGTATCCCAGGCGTTCAATTAGAACTCGACGTAACTCAACATTTTCGATATCGAGAATTTCCTGACCTGTCAAAGATTGGGATTCAAAGGCAAGCCGATCGCTCACCTGCACACCTCGCCAACGCAGGACAAACCCATGCCCTGGTGGTACATGGGAAATGCCGCTGCCCGCCAGCTCAATCCAGTGAGTGACATGCAGACCGATCGGCAAGTTCGTCAAATTCACACAATCACTAATATCCAAACTTTCACAGGTAAGGTTTTCTGGCAGGCTGTAAAGCACCGCTGCTCCACTCAAATTCAAGTGTCCTGCCACCCGCATACCCGACCAACCACGATGGGCCAGAAGTAGTTTGCGCGCCCGCTCTGCTGAAATTGGCTGATCGGTAACGTGAGATGGATTAGCGTGAGCACTAACAGGAGATAAATTAGCGTTAGTCTGATTAATGTTGGGAGAGACATCAGACTGATTTGCATTGAGAGCATTAGGATTCGATCGAGGTTTAACTGATCGTCGAGGCATTCGCCCATTTGACATGAAGTTGCGCATTCGATCGCCTCAATCCTCAACTTCAACATAGGTTCCAGGACGATATTCTCGCTGCTTCCAGACGCGATACAGCCCTTGCGGAATCTCGATCGCCCGATGTTCTTCATGCACTAACAATGCGCTGGGATGTTTGACTTCCAGAAAAAGCTGCTCGCCCGCTTCCCAAAGCTGAATCGCACTAGATTGTTGGAATCGATGGCTGTGGCCTGTCACTTCACCGTGAGCCAGGGTAGTGCCGTTGATCGCCTGGACGCCGATCGGCAAATGAGCGATGCGTCGGATCAGCACATCTCCCTGTCGATAAAGCACATCATCTGGAACAGGGGAGGCTTGTGGGTGACGATTTAACATATTTTATCCTCTCTGTAAGATGAAGAAAACCAAGAGCTATTGAACAATTGTACTACTTCGACACTGGCCAGTCTACCCATTGTCGCTTGACTCAATTTTTCCCTTTTTAAGGCGATCAACCTCAGTTTGACTTCGTTCAATTCGGACAAGCGCCATGTTGAAGCAACCCATTGTCTGGAAATGGGTGAGTCGGTGTGATGTTGAATGGCTGCGTAGGCGTGGAGCACTGCATCAAAACAAGAAACAATGCTTCACCTGATCACTCACTTACCCACTCACCCACCTTCGTTTATCTCTCCAAAACCGTCATATACTTACCTGCGGCAAAGGGAGCTGGAACGATCGGTGTAAATTTCACTCGATCATTTGCAATGCGTTTGACGTAGAACTCGTTGATCGTATGCAAGACCTGTTCTCGCGTACCAATAATCCAGATTTGCGTTTTGTCGCCATGACCCTTGTGGCCCGAAAATTCGGTAGGCGGCTGTTCGTCACGACAAGTGGGCAGCAGTTCGTTGAACTCTGTAGACATAATGAATTGCCTCGCTAATATTTTTTGAGAAGAAAAGCTTAAGGCGTGGCATTTCAACCACTTTGTCAGCATTAGCGAGGCATTGATCGTTTACCATGATCAAAGCCCTGCCCTCTGCCAGTAACAGAGAGGTTGCGGTTAGCTGGTTATGGGTGGCGCAAACACTCATAATCAGCGACCAAGCCTTAAGCTATCTACTGGTCTTCTTTGAACGGAAAAACCAGTGTTTTTTAGCATAGAGGAAAGATCGATCGGACACAAGCGCAATTCAAAGTTTGTCAATATTTTGTGAGAATTGGATTTTTGGGGTGAGGTGGGGCGATCGAGCAGGCGAGGCGGTCGAGATTAGGACAAGGGACAACAAGAAATAACTAGTTCTGATTGATTTCAACGAACTTCAACTATCAATTAAGGGGTAACGAATTGAAAACTCCTAGTTTTTCTAGTGCTTGGGCGATCGCTTCAGTGCGGCTTTGCACGTCGAACTTACGATAAACACTCTCCAAATGTTTGCGGACTGTGCTGATATGTACATTCAGGTGTTTCGCGATCGTCTGATTGTCTTTGCCTCTCATCACCCAATGCAAAACCTCGGCTTCTCGTTGACTCAGCCCTAGTAGTTCCAGGGAATTGAGCAATGATAGAGATTGTTCTTCTAATAGCAGCAGATAGCGATCGTTGATCGGGTCAATGACACAGCGAATTACGAGTTGTTTGTCTGCTTGAGCAATGTGTAAGGGGAGACAAGCTTTTGGTACATGATTGTTTGTCAAACTAGAAATTTGATGTCTCACCCATGCCCATAAATGATCGGGTAGATAGTCTGGGTGAGTGGATTTTGCAAAGTAGGTGTGCAGCCACTGAGTAGCGAGGGGTGTGATCGATTGAATCTGCCCCTGATGATTCAGGATAATTAGATTGAGGCAATTTAGGGACTGATGCAATTGAGCCAGGTTTTGCTGCATCTGATGATAATATTTCGCATTGCAGTATGCCTGAAATAGGTGAGGACGCAGCAGATTGAGAATGAGACGATCGCGCTCGGTAAAGTTGCGCTGACTGCGGTTTAGGGCGATCGTCACCAGCGGCTCATTTAACTGCAAAGGGACAACATGGCTTCGTAACTCAGACTGTGGCAGAAATAGCGTCATTCCCTCTTCACAGTCAATCAGCCGCAGGAATTGATGACACAACCCTTCCAGCCGATAGAATTCTGCTTGAGTCAAAAAGTCTGAGATTTTATAAGCACCCTCCAATGTATGCGGCATATGCTGCACAATCGGATGTTCTCTCCAATAGCGACGGGCAACTTGCTCCATTTCGGGAGGCCAACTGGGATAACCCGGCAAGAATGTATTAGAAATGACTTGTGTTTGCAAGTTGGTTAACGCGAAGGCTGGGGCTTCACTGGGTACAAGCTGATGCACGATCGCCAGTGCCCTCGCACTAAAGGAACTGAAATCATGCAGCGTGTAGAGTTCTTGAATGGCATACAGAAGTCGCTGAGTATCTTGTGATATCAGAGTTTCCATATTTTCGTAGGGGCGTTGGTTGGGGCTAATTCAATTAATTCCTATCTAGCCTATATTTTCCAGAAACTGTAACAGTTGCTTAACAAACACCTGGGTTAAAGATCGAATTGCACTTCATAAAGTGAAGCAGTATTTGTAGTAGACAGCATTCAAGCAATGTTGAAAGCCAAGGCATTGATTGAACTATGCTCTTGTAACTATTGAATTTGAATGATTTTTTAATCTGGAGGAAAATTCAATGGCAGATAATCTTGCTTTTCCGCTCAATGGAAATGGTGCTACAGTCGATGATTATCCAATTACGTTCACTACGAAAACTCCTGACAATGTTGATGTCACCATTTCCGGGAGCTATCATATCGTATTCAACGATATGATAGACGCAACAGGCCATGAACATCTTGTCTCAAATCTGAGTACGAAAGGCTTAAAAGGAATAGATACACTTGGTCGCTCGTATGTTTCTAGTAACACACTTATCGCTACGTACGAGTCTACGAACGGTGCATACAACCAGTCTGGTCCATTCTCGTTTCTCCTTATTGGGAAAGGGAGTGCACCAAATCTATTGGTGTCGGGCAATTTCCATGAAACTATCACGCCAGATGGAACCTTAACAGCCTTTGTGGACAACTTCAAGACTGTTATACACTGAGCCTTAAAAATATTTATCAAAGGTCAAACAGATTCTCAGTTTTTCATCGTAGGAACACCGATCAACTTCATCTCGGCAGTTTTATTACTCATACCGATCGTGCAACAGCGATCGGATGCTAGCAAGGGCGGTAGTGGGGCGATCGCTCGTCCTGTTTGCTACTCAACTCTTAAAGCCTACCTCACGATATGGCATAACCTACAATACTCAAGCTCACGAATTCCGAATTGCCCTCAGGGGTTTTGAACAGACTCAACAGTACCCTTAAGGGCAATTTCAAGATCAAATTGGGGTCTTATAGTTTGAGACAGAAGATATTCAATTCCAACTGTCTTGCTGCAAACCCAGACGGTAAATCTGTTATGCGATCTCTTAAACCATCAGTCGTTCACACTCCGAGTGAATCTTTAGCCCTGTTTCCCCGTTCACCGCTTTTGAGGAGCTTGACAAAGTTCTTGATACGTTGGTGAGGTTGCATTCAATAAATGTGCAGCACCAACCAATTCCAAAAACAATAGGAGTCAGCCATGTTTGATCTATTTCGCCTTATCATGCTACGTCCTCCAGAAATGTCAGCGGAATCTGATGCGCTTTTGGTGCAACCTGATAGTGAGTTTTTAACTCGTCTACGGAATGCACGAAATGGTGACGCGCCATTCTCTGAGATGAGAAAAATTGCAGACGAGTTCATTAGCAGCGATGCATTTGTGAAGACTCCTTCGTCCATAGAGCGATCGCCCGCTCTTGAGAGCTTCTACAACCACTTGCAAGAACGTCTGTCCCAGAATGCAGCAATTAGTTTAGACGAACTGAATCAATTGATATTGAACAGTTTCAATGCGGCTGCGGTCGATTTGACGAATGTCCTTCAACCGGATAAGAGACGACTTTACGACAGCCTGATTGCCATCAAAATCGGAGTCTGGCAACCCAATTCCAACTTTAGCCACTTATCAAGATACATTCGTCTAATTGCCTTGATTGAACTCGTTGCCTTCAGCGATCAAACACTGGCACAGGAAAACGCGGTTCGTAGAAAATTGGAACGCGATATTGTGCTTCCATCAGATCTGTTTCCTTTGCCTTCTCCCGCACAGAGTGGAGAACAGAATGGCGATGCAACAGACACCGAAGCGCAAAAGCGAGAGGAGTTGCTCAAGAAACACGAACATCTACAGACTGCCTATCGTCTGCTGACACAGTTAGAGCCTGAAGATATCTCCTTCAACCTCTCGCAAATCTCACCATCCATCGAAGAACCCCCTGCAGAATTTACTGAGACTGAAAAAATCTTGCGTGCCCAAGCTGGAAGACTAGCTCGCGTTGAGATTGATCGATTAGGTAATGAAAACCTGACCTTGCAAGACAAGCTCACCAGTTGGCACCAGGTACAGGATTTTGTTGCCAACGAACGCATTGCATCTTTAGATGGAGCAGTTACCCCACTTAGTCAGACTGCCGCATCGTCAGTAGCAAAATTACATCTCAAACCTGCTGCGATTGAACGGTTTTCTGAAGAGATCAAGACAACCCTTGCGGACTTAAATGTTACTCTCGATACAACTTCCCTACCGATTGCAGCAGAACGAATTAAGGCTGAACTGACGCAGATTACTCCTCAAGTAGTCACTGCATTACAGAGTAAGGTAGCCAACACTATAACTACCGCTAATATTGTTCCAATTGGGAGCCAGTTTTTTCCAAAGCCTGAACTAGCAAGGCAGCCAATACCACCAGAGCCACCTAAACCTGTACCCATGCTGCCCGCTACACATGGAGTCGTAAAACCTGTAGGGGTCGGAGATTTATTAGTGGTCAAACAACAATTGATCGGGTACGAAACTGGTGAAGTTGCCCACATCGAAAATATTCTTAAAGGTGAAATTCAGAAGCGAGAGGTGCGACGGTCAGAAACCACTGAAGAATCAACACTCACTGAGCAGGAGAGTATTAAAGAGGAGGAGCGGGATCAGCAATCAACCGAACGATTTGAGATGCAGCGCGAAAGCCAGAATATTCTAGCGCTGGATGGACAGGTCCGCGGCGGCAGTCTAAAATCTCCCAGCTATGGTCCCGTGGTTGAGTTTGAAACTAATGACCAGACGCAGATCCGAGGGGCACAACAGCTATCAGAGCGCACTGCCACCAACTATAGTCAAGATGTGACCAATCGCGCTGTCAGTCGAGTCACTGAGCGTGTGCGAACCCAAGTTATGCGTCGCGTTGTACGCCAATTCGAGGATAGGACTGAGCATACTTATGACAATGCAAAAGATGGCGCAGCCCATGTTGTAGGCATTTACCAATGGGTGAACAAGATCTATCAAGCCCAAGTTTATAACTATGGTAAGCGATTATTCTACGACCTCGTAGTGCCGGAACCTGCCGTTTTCCTGTTACAAGCCTTTGCTCAAAATCAGGTAGAAGGCCGCGGCTTAGTGAAACCCGCTCTGTTTACAGTACCCTTAAAGGACGGGACAGAGAGACCTTTACAACCTGATGATATTACCGATACAACCTATGCTTATTACGTCGCTAAATATCAAGCGACCGGAGTTAAGGCACCCCCTGAGCCATACATTATAGTTTCAAAGATTCTGACAGGTGCTTCTGAGCCAAAACCCCAATCTTTGGAGTTAACTGTTCCTGAAGGATATGAACCAGCAATGACTTCGATATTCACTTGGCTTGGGAAAAGCACATCTGCTTTTGGTGAGATCAAGCGATTTCTAAACATTGAAATCTCAAAAGGAGAGTGCTGGTACGCCCAATTGGGCTGTCGCCGGAAGGATAGTTCCTATAAGCAGTGGCAACTGAATACTTATGAGGCAATTCTGCGGGCTTATCATCAGCAGATGGCTGATTATGAGGAGCGGCTTGCCAATCTCCAAGCAGCGTTTCGGATTGGTGCTCTGGGGCAAAGCAGTGAGCAAAAACGTATTCTAGAACGCACCGAACTCAAGAAAGCATGCATTACCCTCTTCACTTACCAACAGTTTGGTTTCAGCGCAATTGAGTCACCGAAAGACAAGGCAAACTTGCTCTATCCTCAACTCGACCTGGCAAATGCCGAGTTGTTAGGACGGTATATCCGCTTTTTTGAACAGGCGTTTGAGTGGGAGCAGATGATGTACAACTTCTACCCCTATTTCTGGGGTCGGAAAGACCAGTGGCTCCAGAAGGTGATGTTTGACGATCGCGACCCCCAATTTACTGAGTTTCTGAAAGCAGGAGCCGCCAGAACTTTAGTTTCAGTCCGACCTGGCTTTGAAAAAGCCATTATTCACTTTATGGAAACGGGTGAAATTTGGGAGGGTGGGAATCTGCCCGAAATCAATAGCTCTACCTATCTGCCGCTGTTAGAAGAATTGAAAACTCAGGAAAAAACAGCAACTAATCCGCTTCCCTATGGAGAACCTTGGAAGATCAAACTACCGACAACGCTGGTCAGGCTCCGTGACGATAGCAAGTTACCCAAGTGGAAACAAGAAAATGGTGACTGGGTAGTAGACGAGTAGCCTAACTTAAAATTCTTAAATCGCGGGGGAATAGGTATGAGCTTCTCTGGAACACAGCCAGGTTGGGAACCTAGACTGTCATTTCTACAACGTGAGGTCGAGCAACGTAAAGCATGTTATCAGGAATGTATTGTGCGTCGGGCGTTGCTCAAGCGATCAGGATGGGAAAATCCCTTATATGAGGATCTCAAAGGGGATGAATTGCAGAAAAAACGTCAGGAACGAAAGGATCACCTCAAGGAGGAAACAATTAGGCTAGAGTCAATCTGTGAGGCACGGGGATACCGAGTGCCGCCTGAAAAGGATCGCGACTTGAGGCAGGTGTGTGACAGGATCGAACATTACGATCGTGCGATCGCATCGGGACAAGATCCTCAGTTGGTAGCCAAACTTCAGGGAGACCTTCGCGTTAGACCAGTAGGTGGCGAACGTCGCCACGAACCAGTGGGTGAGAATGAAGACAAATATGAAATACCAGACAAGTATGAAGGCTTAGCACGTCTGGAGATTGCCCGTCGTCATCCAGAGCGTCGTCATCAGGTCTTTGATTGGGATGAGAAATCAGACAATCCACGGCAGCGAAAAGCTGACGAATATTGGTCAGATCTGCTTATCGGTAAATCTGATAGTGATAGCTCTTTTAACCATCTGCATTTGCTGTGGGATACGGCTGACTTTCATGCCAATGATTTTCTGCGGTTCATTTACCTGTATGGTCAAATGCCCGATCACATCAAAGTCAGGAATCCTCAATGGCGACCATCCGATCAGCTTGATCGCGATCCAAACTTTTCAGCAGCCGTTGAGCGGAAAATGCTTCAGACATTGTTGGAATTCAAATATTGGATGGACGAAGAACCAAAAGCCGATGGTAATCAAAAATTAATTGATCTAAGAAAAACTGTTAACATTAAAAAAAAGAAAAGGGAAAATAAAGAAATCACAGAGGATGACAATAAAGATGACTCTTATAAATATGAAATGACCTTTTGGTCAGAAAATCACCAAATCCTCTTTCCAGCAGCAGAATATTTGATTGGACAATTACTTCCTGATGCAATATTTATGCCTGGACGTGCCTTTCGAGAAGGAGGAGAAGATCCAAAGCGAGGTGATTTCAATGGCAGACAGCGGATGGAACGGGCGAAACCACGTATTTTACGTTGGTTAAATGATCGCCTGCACTTTGGTTTCGGTGAATGGAATGCTCCCGGTTACTACAAGGAACACTTGCAAGCCTTATTAAATCTGGCAGATTTTTGTCTGGATGATGAGATTCGGACACGAACTCACATGGTTGTTGATCTGATGTTTTTTGACTTGGCGCGGTTTACCCATAAGGGACATTTTGGAGGATCAGCAGGTCGTGCCTATTTTGAAAGTAAAAACTGTGGCTGGGAGCAAGGGGTTTGTGAACTAATCCAAGTTTTGTTTGGCACCCATGATGGCATTCATGCAGGTATTGATCCATCTCCGGTAATGCTAACCTCTTCTCGTGTTTATCAGGTTCCTGATGCCATTATTGCCATTGGTCAAGATGCAAAAGCTCACTTCATCGATCGATCGCGGGTATCGCTCAACTTTAATGAAGCACATGAGTATGGTATCGGTTTCCAGAAGGAAGAAGATATGTTGCGCTGGTGGAGTCGAGGTGCCTGGTTTTGCAAACAGGTGATCCATCGCACTCGCGAATTAGCTGAAGACTATCAGCTGATGAAGACTGAGCCTTTCAACAAGATACTTCCAATCACTGGATCTGTTGATAGTAAAAATTTGTATGCTATTGCGGTTTTAGGCATTTTGTTGAACCCACCTCTGGGGTTTTCTCTCTTAGGGCTACTGGAAATTGTTGATGAAGAAGATGTCGCTAATCTTGCCTCAGTGATTACTGAAGGATCAGCTTTAACGAGAGCCAATCTCTATACTTACCGCAACCCCCAAGTCATGTTATCCAGCGTCCAAAACTTTCGGGCAGGACAGTATAACTTCCAGACCCATCCCTGTCAGGCAACCTTGTCAATGGGCGCGATGGTATGGACAAGCCATCCTTCAGCGGGTTCTAATCTTGAAAACTTCAAAGCCTTCCTGGAGATAGTGGGTGCTGCAACCGGAACAGCAGGGGGTGGTTTTTTAGGCTCAGCACTGGGTAATTTTGCCAATATGGCTCTCGGTGGTCTCGTACCATTTGCACCGCTAGCCGCAGGGGTTTATGGCGCTGTCAAAGGCTTCGAGGCGGGCAAAGACGTAGGTAGCTCAGTGGGCGAAATCAAGATTCTGCCTACAGATCATAATGGGCCAACCTGGTGGACGGGTAGCGTTACTTTACCGCGCATTGTTCAACAAGGAAATGCCGCCATTATTGCCTACAACCCCAAGGCATTTCAACTTGCTTTATTTGGTTCTCGTACCCATGCCTGGTTTCCCAAAGCTGCCTTCGACCAAACTGCAGATGATGACGATTGGGAAGAGTACGGTCAACCCACGCGGTCTGGACCTTACCCAACACCAATGCCTACGGTGAATACCTCATTAAAATCCCCAATTATTCCATCTCTGACACCCGTAGCTTCAGTCCATTCAAATATTGATACTGGTGCTTGGTTTTTCGGTCGTGTTGGGGATGGCTATGTGGCACTTTACTCAGCCCAAAAGCCTGAGTGGACGACTGATGGGGACTGGAAAGATCGGGAAATCATGGCGGAAGGAAAGCGTAATATTTTCATTTTGCAAGTGGGTAGTAAAGAGGAGTTTGGTAGTTACCTCAACTTCAAACGAAAAGTGCTGAGTGCTCGAATTCATATCAACGGACTTCATTGGGCACCCGCAGATTTTCAATGTAGTTATGACGTGCCCAATGGCGCACGGCTTGAACTTCATTATGATGACAATCAGGTTCGTTATGGTGGTATACAATTTTCTGACGATGAATTTCCGCGCTATGAGAATATTTATGCTCAGGTTGCTTGGCAGCAGAACAAATATGTTGTTCAACATCAGGGGTATTCGCTAANCACACGACATTGCCAAGGCGCAACGCCGAATGGGAGGCAAAGTTACTGAATTAACCCATGAAGCCAACCTCAAAATTTATGCCCAAAATATGGGGCTATTCCCGAAAGATTTGTTAGGATTACCTGTTACAATCATCCCACTTTATAAAGGAACTGAACGCGATCGTGCCTTGCAAAAACTAATTGACGTTTTACACGAACAAGAATTCGATATTGTTGGTTTGAGCGAAATGTGGGTCAAGGCTGACTGCGAGAAAATATTAAATGCACTAGGAAATGTCTATAAATATCACCTGGAAGGACCCAACGAAAGTGACTTAGAACGATTTGATGGAGATTTATTCTTGTTGTCTCGCCATAAGATCATCCAATCGAATTCTACAATCTATCGCCAGTGTGTAGGCGAAGACTGTTTTGCGAATAAGGGTGCTTTACATGCACGGATTCAGATTCGAGGACTGCCCTGTCCTGTGGATGTCTTTCTGACGCACACACAAGGACCCGAACCTGTGGTTGGCAAAACCAGCAAAGCTGCTGAAGTAATCAGACAACAAATTCGGCATCTATCAGCCTTTATTCAATCCTGCCGAGACACACGCTTTCCAGCACTCTTGATGGGAGACCTCAACGTTGATGGACTGAATGATCCTGATCAGTATAATTTTCTGACTGAACACTTGAACAGTGCTGCTGATTTGAAGCCTTTCTTCTGGCCAGGAAATAAAGATAAACATTTTGAAGCTACCAGCGAAAATGAGCAAGAAAAAGTTTCTTCCTTTAATGACGGTAATGATCCACGCCCAGAAAATGATGGTAAGCGTTTTGGCAAAAAAGCCCAGAGGTTAGACTACTTTTTCAGTTGGCAGGGGACGATTTTTCAAGCGAATTATCCAGACCTTGACAGAAGAGTGGTTAATCATCAGTCAAGTAAAGACCGTGATATGTCTGATCACTATGGAATTGAAGCCCACTTGTCTACAATCAGTCAGAAACTAATCGATCTTTCAATTCCAATCAAGACTGTAATCGTTCGATTAAAGCGGTTTTGGTGTCTACAAACTACAAGTGGACTGGGAGATGATGAAGTTGAGTTCGTCCTTAGCGGCATGACAGCAAACGGCAAACAGCAAGCCATCACGACGCAACGCTACGAAGACATCAGTGATGGAGCAGAACGTAGAATTGAGATAGAGGCATTAGAATTTCAAGATCCTGGGGAATTCTTTCTCATTGCCGTGAGCGGACAAGAAATAGATGACTTGAGTCCAGACGACGATTTGGGATCTACTCATGTCCAACTGCTGCGGAGTGAGTTGTTGAGTGTAAGGGGTCAAGCAATCCAGCGTGTCTTACCCCGCCTCACTGGCGATGGTGGAGAATATGCGATTGAGGTGGAAATTGAAGTGAAATAGGCATGCAAATGCAGTAATCTGTCACGCACACCTAATTGACCCATCCGGCTAGAAATGTAGCTATTGGGTGGTTCTGGTAATGGTAACTTTCCGATCGCAACTTTGATACCAATTTCCCAGATGCTAGCCACAGAGAACCATAATTCGTTAGTTTGATCGGCTCCTGCCCCTTCTTTACTAGCAAGTCATCATTCCAGAGGTCGTATACCGCGATCGAATCCTAATCGCTCATCAACAAATCGAGTAGAATAACTGTACTGTTGCTACTGCATGGCTATGTCGATCGCCCCAGATCAGAAAACCCTTGCCTCTTCGCTGGCAGAAACCCTGGCAGAAACAGCGCCAGCAGCAGAAATGCCTGTCTTTCCGCCCAGCGACCTCTATAGCGACGAACCGCCCTTGGAAACCTATCTGCACCTGCGTCAACTCTTGCTGCTGTTGTCTTGTCTGGAATGGTTTTGGCGCGATCACAACGACTTTTTTGCAGCAGGCAATCTCACGGTTTACTATAGCCCCAAACAGCGCAAATCAGAGGATTTTAGAGGACCCGATTTCTTTGTGGTGCTGGGCACAGAACGCAAACTGCGCAAAAGCTGGGTNGGTGTGGGAAGAAGACGGCAAGTATCCCCATGTGATTATTGAGTTATTGTCTGACTCCACCGCAAAAACCGATCGGGGACTGAAGAAACAAATCTATCAAGACACCTTTCGCACGCTGGACTATTTCTGGTTCGATCCCGACAGCCTGGAGTTTGAGGGGTTTCACTTAGTCGATGGCCAATATGAACCGATCGCTCCCACAGAGCAGGGATGGCGATGGAGTCAGCAGTTGCAATTATTTTTGGGCATTGCGGATGGCAAACTCCGCTTTTTCACACCAGAAGGACAGTTAGTGCCAACGCCCGAAGAATCAGCTCACATGGAGCAGCAGCAGCGCTTAGCCGCAGAACAGCAGGCGATCGAAGCAGCACAACGAGCCGCAGCAGCAGAGGCTTTATTGGCTCAATATCGCGATCGATTTGGCGGGTTGCCCAGCGATTAATCCAACTATTAGCTACATCAATTGAACGATCTGGGGAATACAAGCAAGCGATCTCTTCTGCCTATTTCTTAATGACACAATCAATACATCCGGCTCTATTCACTTATTTGTTTGTAGTAGTACCCATTATCTGAAATAAGAGCGATCGGACAGTTTTAGCCCAAGCAGCAGGGGCAACTAGAAAAGCTGAGTCGCCTATGTGAGGTCATCTATGACAGCAGGAGTCACAGCATTATAGGACTGGCCACCCTTAGAGCAAAAATGTTCGTAAATAACCGACCATAAACCTGGTATAGACTTTTTTAAGGTTATTTTTGCTATCATGACATAAAATAGAACGAATGAACTAAGTATAGGCAGATTCGATATGAACCTGTTTCAGCGCCTGCGGGATGCCTTCGGGTTGATTGAAGAATACGATGAGTATGACGAGTACGAAGATGAGGACGAGCAGCAGGGGGATCCTCTGCCACCTCAGATTGCAGGCCGCAAGCTTCCAGGAAACGTGATCGGATTGCCCGGACTGGCAATGGAAATGGTGTTAATGCAACCCCGATCGTTCGATGAGGCACCTCAAGCCGTCATGGCCCTGCGAGAACGTAAATCAGTGATTCTTAACTTAACCATGATGGAGGCCGATCAGGCACAACGCTGTGCTGACTATGTTGCAGGTGGAGCCTATGCGATCGATGGCCACCAACGGCAACTCGGCCCCAATATTTTTCTGTTCACGCCTAACTTTGTTCATATCACGCCTCAATCAGCGCCAGAGCCCTCTCCCGCTCATAATCCCTGGCAGGCTCCACCTGGAACATCAGTGACAAATTGGATCAACCAAATGCCAGAAAAACATTAGTGCTGCCTATTGAGCTACCGTTACGGAAAACTTGAGTTCGAAGGGTGTGAATGTTCCAGCCGTGATCGGTCTTCCTTGCAGAACCAATTCGTAAGAACCCGCTTGTGGAAAAGTAACGGTTGCACTGGGAACACCTGATTTTCCTTCAACCGTTGTGGCATTGAGGCGTGGCTGTTGAATTGGCGAATCGTCCTGTCGGCGTGGCTCTTGGTATACAGCAAGGGTACAGTTACACTCGGAAAGCGGAATGGGTTGTCCCCCACGTCGGGTTAATGCAAACCAAGTTAGGTTGGGTTGACCGGCTTGGGGTGAGTCATTCGGTTCAATATGCAGCGTTCCGCCAACCTCACCTGAGATTTCCACCGTATGCGCCAAACTTGGTTGTAAGTTTATGGCTTGAATCATCGTCAACAGGAAAAGACTTACCCCAATCCATGAGGTGCGGCCACTATTTCTGAATTGAGGTTCCATAAAATTTCTCCATCGATAACAGTAACCAACTGCCGCGCTGCCGCAGAAGCAATACCGCAATCACAGCAATTGTCAGCAATGCCACACTCAAGCGATTCCAGTGGGTGATTTGCCAAGCCCCTAGATAATGAGAGCCAACAAGAATACAGTGAATTGCGGCTAAAACGAGAGCTGGAACAGCCAGTAAATGTAAATTGCGCCAGTGTCGGCCTAACCATTTTTGGGCGCGATCGAAGCTGGTCAATGCGGCTGGAATCATCAGAATCAGGGCGATCGTCCCGGCAGCAATTCCCCATTGATGCTGCGGCAGCATAAAGAAAATGGCTTGCAGATTCCATTTCCAGCTATGTTCCACCATGTGCAGCGTATGAGCGATCGAGAGAATAAATGCTCCGACGCCCAGAGCTCGACGATAATGCAGGGGCGTTGCCCAGAGGCGGCTAATTGGACGGGCAATCAAGGCCAGCATCAGGCAAAACAGGGCCGCATGGCCGGTATAGTCCACCATCATGTCACCTGTTCGCAGCAGGGTTAGCACTCCAATGGTCAACGTAATCCAGCCACCCATGCGAAACAACTGACTGCGACGATCGGCACTCAATAACGCCGCAGAAAGACCAACCCCCAGCATCGTAGGCAAAGTTCCCAGCCCAAAAGCTAGTAAGGTCACGCTCCCTCGCCAGAGATTTCCAGTTTCGGCAGCCTTGATTTGCGCTGCATACAGGAAGCCGCAAGGAATTAATCCCCATACCATACCCAACGCAAAGGGAGTCCACCACTGGCGATCGAACGAAAGCCGCATCATCGCTCGATTCAACCGCTCATGCAGCTTCCCCTGAGTGAAAGGATGTAAAACAGGCAACGGCGGCAATCCATCCGGGCGAATTTGGTTCAGTCCGAACCAGATCAGCAACAAACCCGTAACGATCGCCATACTGCGCCGCAGGATACTACCCACTCCAGCCATTTGTCCGCCTGCAATCAGCACGGAACCGAGCGCTCCGATAATCGCACCAATCAACACATAGCTGAGAATGCGGCCACAATTTAGCAGGACATGAAACATCAACTGCTGTCGTCTAGGATTTGAGGTAGCCGATTGGGTAGAAAGGGCAAAAGCTGTCGCGATCGGCCCACACATTCCTGCACAGTGGCCAAAACTGCCCAGAAATCCCAGACTAAAGATCAATAACAAATCCAACATGGGTAGCCTACAGCCATTGCCAACTAAGGAACGTTTAGAGCCTCTATGACTACAGTAGCTTGGATCGGTTGCCCATTGTGGGTCAGCGTTTCATGGCTGTTTGTGTTCAAACTCACCGTAACTTCATGTTGACCGGGCGCAAGACTTTCCAGGTAATACCAGTTGCCATAGAGGCGGGTAATTTTCACGCCATCAATGTAAAGGTGAGCATGGCCTTCGCTGGTACTGGAACCTGGTTGATTCACATCCTCAGGCGAAAATTGGAAATTGGTAACCTGCACTTCTAAATTCCACCCCTGACGCGCATCCGGATGGACAATTAACTCTACGTCGGGTAAAGGCTGGGCTGCGGATACTTCGATCGATCCATGTTCATGCTCACCCACAGCTTGATTCATCTGGCCTGAATCCGGCGTGGCATGGTGATGAGAGTGTCCCTGATCGGCGTAGAGAATACTGCGAGGCAGCGCCCAGCCCGGACTGGTTAGCGATACAACAGAGAGCAGCGGCAGGAAAAAACCAGAAACAGGTAAAGCAAACGAAATTTTCATGTCAGCCGATGATGGAAATAGAACCTTTCAGTTTTTGAATCAGATCTAACGTTTGTTGGTGGGCGATCGTTGCTCCTTGAGTCCGAAACATCTGAGCGGCTCGTTCCAAGTCAGCCAGGGCCAATTCAGTCTTGCCGAGCTGCTGTTGAATTAACCCTCGACTCAAATAGGCTTGGGCCTGGTTTGGCGCAATTTCAATGACGTGAGTAAAGTCCTGTAATGCTGCAATTAAGTTACCTTGATGGTGATAAGCACAACCGCGATTGTAATAAGTTCGCAAATCGTTGCCGTTGAATTGAATGGCCTGAGTAAAATCAGCGATCGCTTGCAGCCAGTTTTCTTGCTCAAGCTGGGCTAAGCCTCGATCGTTGTGAATTTCAGCCAGAGTCGCATGGGCTAAAGGTGGAACCTGACGAATTGCCTCTCCATAATCGACGATCGCCTCTCGATAAGCCTGTTGAGCAGCCTGAGCCAATCCTCGATTGTAATAAGCTCGTAAGTCGTGGGGTTTGAGCTGAAGCAACTGGTTATAGTCAGTAACCGCTGCAGCCGGTTGGCCTACTCGATGATAAGCAAGGCCCCGATTAAGTAAAGCCTCTGTCTCTCTAGGATTCAAAACTAAAGCCTGTGAACAATCTTCGATCGCGGCAGAATAGTCTTCCAAATAAATCTGGGTGAGACAGCGATCGCTATAAGCTGCGGTATAAGCCGGTTCTGCTGCAATGGCTGCTGTAAATTGCTCAAGTGCGGTTCGATAATCACCTGCTTGAAAGGCTGCCACGCCCGATCGCAACCAATCTTTAGCGCTCATGCTGTTCGAATCCGCATGGACTGCGAAGGTCCACCCAGGCTGAAGCCAAATCAACCCTATCCAAACCAGAAGCCAAACGAGACTGAATCCAGAAAACAAACTTCGGATCATGACCTGACAGTCCTTGTGATGTTTGGTGCAGGGTTGTTTCTGACAAAAAAAGATCCAGGGGTAAGGGGCTAGAGATTACTGGTGTCGCAGTGGGACCTACGTCTGTTTCAGTCGAGATGAGAATGAATTTAACTGAAACCTTTACGCCAGAGATAATTCACAAAAGTGGTCGGATGACTCTCTCCAGCCAATCTCTAACCCTCAACCCCTAGATCTCGCTCCTCATAAGCTCTAGAGTTGGTTAAACTTACCAGCCCTTACTTGCTTTATCTAAGACATAGTTGGCGACATCATTGATTTCGGCATCACTGAGTCGGCCCTTGAAAGCAGGCATGGCATTTTTACCATTGGTGACCTGAGCTGTGATCGCTTCGATCGAGGCCATTTGGTATTTATCTAAATCAGCCTTTTGCAAAGTTTTGGCCCCATTCACTAGGTTCCCGCCGCCGACATGGCAAGCCGCACAGGTGGAGCTGAACACTTTCGCGCCGTTGGCTAAATCCGCAGCATAGGCAGGGCTGCTAAACCAGAGGGTTGCCCAGGTTGCAGCCAGCATGAAAATCGCAAGAATTTTTTTCATTCGTTCTCTCTCAACACAGCAAGTCGGATCNAAACACTTATCGTGAAAAATTCCTTGACGAGTGTCAAAAGACAGCCTGTCAAAGATGACGAAAGATTAAACTGTCTGCTATCCGCTACACTGAAGAGCAGGCTTGTGACTGACTACGCTTTACTAACTACGCTAAATCAACGCCTATGCCGCCTTTACCTCACCCCCGTCCCAGGCAACTTTCCTTAGGTCCCCTGGAAACCGAGATTTTGGAAATTCTCTGGGAGTTGGATTCAGCGACGGTAAAGGACATTCACGATCGCATATTGACAGACCCCAATCGAGAACTCGCCTACACGTCAGTCACCACTGTCTTACGTCGCTTAACCCAAAAAGGTTGGTTAGCTTGTGACAAAGCCGATCGCGCCTTTCGTTGGCGTCCCCTCGTTTCGCCAGCAGAAGCAAAAGTGCTGCAAGCCCATGATCGGCTGCAAAAATTCCTGTCTGTCAGCAATCCAGAAGTGGTTGCCGCCTTTGCCGATGCGTTAGATGTGGCTAGCGCTGAAAAATTAGAGGCGATCGCTCAACGGCTGAAAGCAGTCCGTCAGGCCAAGGAGGAGTCATGATCCATCTGGATTTGATTTTGTTAGCGATCGGGGTGGCCGTTATTGTTCGATTCATGGCGATGCGTTCTGGCACAACCTGGTCCGATCGGTGGCAGCGAACCTTAGGCTTATTTTTATTCTCGCCGCTGCTGTTGGTGGTGACTGCCATTGCCGTGCTGCAAATGGGACAACATGGTCAAATGTTCGGACTTCCTGTGGGTCAAGTGGGTTATGCTTGCGCCCTGGGGTTTCTCGGCTATGTTGCGGCTTGCCTGGTATGGAAATTATGGACAGGCTGGCGATCGCTGCAAGCTCTTCAGCAATATCCCCAAATCGAAATTCAGCAGCAGCAAGCTTATCTATTAGACACAGCGATTCCCTTTGCCGCTCAGGTTGGGTTTTGGCGATCGGAATTAGTGGTAAGTCGAGGCTTATTGGCCGAATTCAGTGCAGCGCAAATTGAAGCCGTGCTCGCCCATGAGCAAGCGCATACCCATTACCGTGACACTTTCTGGTTCTTCGGATTGAACTGGCTGCGGCAAGTGACCGTTTGGCTCCCGAAAACCGAGCATCTCTGGCAAGAATTACTGCTGTTACGCGAGATGCGAGCCGATGGTTGGGCTGCTCAACGGGTTGATGCCCTACTCGTTGCAGAGACGCTGTTGCAAATGGCTCAAGCTCCGCTGATGCAGCTAGAAAATGCCTGCGCCGCGATAAGTGCTAGTTCTGATTTAACTCGCCTGGAAGAGCGAATCGAATCCCTGCTTTCTGAATCAGCCGTGCCAGTGCCTCCAGCTTTTCCCTGGGTGTGGGTGCTAGTCGCTTTGATTCCCTGTCTGACGATCGTTTTGCACCAGTAAGGAATAGGATTAAACATAAGAAAACACCCCCACATGGGGGGTGCCTCCAACCAGCTAACTTGAGACAAACTGGGACTAGCTCATGGCAGCCTGACTGCGATCGTAGGATGCATCAAAGCTGGGGTGCACTTCACCACGAATGTGGTTCCAGAAGTGACTTGCTTCGCTGGGCGGTAAGCCAATTTGTGCATCTGAACGAGTAAGCATAGCCTGTTGACGGCGCTTAACGTTTTTGTGATGATTCATCATCAGTTGACGAGCGCGCTCTTGCACAGATAGAAGAGCAGGTGTCTTAACTGATTCAACTGTGGGTTCTACAGTCGGTTCAACTGCCGCCGGATTTGTCGTATAAGCAACACCGCGATATAGCAGGTCAAGTGTTGGCTGCATTACAGGAGCTTTTTTAATGTTGCGGAATCGAATGTCCACACCCCGATATTTGCCAACTTCTTGCCGATCGCCATATTCAACTTTAGGAGGATTATAGTCGTAGGTTACGCCGCGATAGGTGAGTTTCATGGTCTTCGCCTCTTGAAAAATGCAGTGAGTTTGAGGCGCGTTCCTTCAGGATTAAGTCCTTACTTCCGTCTCTCAAATTCGAAGCTTTGAATTCCTCAAAGAGAGATGAACGATTCATTTCTGTATTCATTGTTACCGTTTATCAGTTTTTTGTCAACTCAAAACCTGGTTTTTGTCATCAAACTTTGACAAAAAGACAAATCTTGGGGAAAAGCCTATTTCAGTCGATGCTTTATTGTTTGCTCAGAGTAAAATAGGTTCCACAGTAGGCTAAGCAAAAATGCTCGTTCCCTTAGGCACTGTATCTCGTGTGATTGATGCTTGTGATTGATGCTAGAAGGGCTCATATCTGAGCGAAAAATATAATCCGTGATCCTGCAAAGAATTGCCCTCATTCTCGACCTCAATCAGCGGAATGCCATAATCAATCCGCAATGCCAAATCCGGCGTCATCAACCAGCGGAGGCCCAATCCAACACTCGCCAACGTTGACGGATCTGGGTTGGGGGACTGATTATTCCATCCGTGGCCTGCCTCTGCAAACGGAATTAACTGCAGGCTGGAGTCCAAGAGTAATGAAAAGCGTGCCTCGATCGCCGCCAGTAGACCATTGTCCGTCACTAACTGATTTTGGCGATAGCCGCGTAAGGTATCAACCCCACCGTAACCAAATCGTTCTAGTGGCAGCAGCGAATCGGGAGTGAGTTGGGCATTGAGGCGAGATACCAAGACCCAGCGGGGCGAAACCCGCTGCACCCACTGAAACTGCCCCAACCAGGCAAAAAAAGTGCCATCTGTGCCGCTGTCATTAACCGTTGCATCTAGTGCCTCAAGACCAAAGCTAAATTGCGATCGAGCGGCTAATACAGTGTTGGCATTTCGATCGAGCCAATCTTGAAACAGACGAACGACGGTAACATTCGCTTTGCCATCTTCTGGGCCTTCAGAAAAGGAGAAAGCCTCATCTTCTAAAAAAGTAGTGCTGCGCCGCAAATCGGTTTGAAGGCCCAAAGCAATCTCTGTTTCGGGAGTGCGAACGATCGGTTGGCGAAAGCCCAGAGAAAGCGTTTCAGAGTCACTCCGGATTTCCAAATCCTCAAACTCATTCTCAACAATCAATGACTCATCCTGGCTAAAACTGAAACTCAAAGTGCCATTCTCCGCATTGATCGGCAGCTGGTATCCCACATCAAAGCTATCCAGCCCTGCGGTGATGCCATATCCACCACTGATGCGATCGCCCAATCCCAGCAGATTATCGTAACTTGCCTGTACACTAAACTGTTCCGAACCGATGCTAGGAGACTGATAATTATCCCCACCGGCGCTGAAATGAAAAGCGGGCGCTTCTCTGACTTCAACTCGCAAAATACTTTGTCCTGGTTGGCTGCCTGCCGCCAGTTCTGCATTCACCTGTTGAATCAAAGGATCGAGCTGCAAAAGTTGCAATGCGGTTTCAATCCGGTGTTGATTGACGGGTGTAGTGACTGCTCTGGATAGACGATCGCGCACATAACTTTCTCGCAATCGAGCTGAACCACAAGCACCTTGTTTAGGGTCAACGATAGGCTGTGCAACAGATTTATCATGGATGCGATCAGATTGCTGTGAAGGTTGTACTTGCTGATGTTCAGAAGTAGATTGACTAGGATCTTCAGGCATTGCTTGAGATGATGTTCTCACTGCCGCAATAGAATTCTCTCGATCTGCATTCGGCGCGAGCAAACAGAGGACGATCGGTTCTAGCCTACCATTGACCATTTGGGGTTCTAGGCGACCTTCAATCACCTGAATTCGGATCTCTCCATCACTCAGCAATTGATTATTCGGTAGAAATGCACCTGAGGTAATGTAGCCATGTTCGATATACAGCTGGGTGATGCGCGATCGTAACTCCAGTAACTCATTAAAGCTAAGTTCTTCCTTGGCCTCATACTCGCGAACGAGGGCCGCAATTTCTGGCTGAAGTACCGTACTGCCTACCACCGTAATGTGACGCACAGGGAATCTGACATCTACCTCAGGAGCAGACTGGGGAGGGGATGCATTAGGGGCATGCAACGTTGGAGCTGGCGCAGAAGGGGATGCGGGGAAGCGGAGAGGCGTATCAGAAGGCTTTGGTAGGGCGTCTTCCACCGCATCAGAGGCTCCTGACGGAATGGATATATCTGCTGGTGCTGCTTGAGCTAAACCTGCTTGAGCTAAACCTAACTGGACTAAAATCACCTGAGCTAAAGCGAATGGCACGCAGGTCAATCGGATCAAGCAGCGATCGCCTCGCAATAAAGTCCAATCCAGGGCAGAAGACAAGCTCATCATCCACGATCGAGATAAATTGCTGTGGTTCGGGCCACAAGCTGTCTGTAGAATACTATGAGTTGGAACAAGGCTTTCAGGTCAGACTCATTTTCTCAATTAATGAACATCAACGAACATCAACGAATATAAACGAACAACGTTCCATTCAAACCTGGATATCCTTATTGAACTGACGCTGCTCTTCGCTGATTTGGCTCCGCTATGACGATTTTAAAAGATTTCTCTACCTCCGCCATCATTGCGGGTTTTGTCACTGTTTTGGTAGGGTTCACGAGTTCGGCCATCATTGTATTTCAGGCTGCTCAAACGCTGGGGGCTTCATCGGCTGAGATTGGCTCCTGGATGCTGGCATTAGGGCTGGGCATGGGACTCACTAGTATTCTGCTGTCTTTGCGATATCGCATGCCGATCGTCACAGCCTGGTCTACTCCTGGTGCTGCCATGCTGATTACAACTGCGGCAGGCATACCAATGACAGAAGCGATCGGCGCTTTTCTGATCACCGCTTTACTGATTACGCTCTGTGGCTTTAGCGGCTGGTTTGAGCGAATCATCAATCGCATTCCCATGTCGATCGCGTCTGGTATGCTGGCTGGTGTTTTACTGCGGTTTGGCCTGGATGTATTTGTCGCGATGCAGACCCAATTCGTGCTGGCATTCGCTATGTTCTGCATCTATTTGGTAACTCGCCGCTTGCAACCCCGTTATGCCGTTGTTGCTGCCTTGCTTCTAGGCCTGGGAATCTCTGGTGTTCAAGGGTTGCTGCATCTGGATACAGTTCATTGGCAGCTAGCACAGCCTGTATTGACCTTACCTCAATTTTCACTGGCATCATTGATCGGAGTTGCTTTGCCGCTTTTCGTGGTGACCATGGCTTCGCAAAATGTGCCCGGAGTTGCAGTGATGCGGGCATCAGGTTATGCAGCCCCGATCTCACCACTGATTGGCTGGACGGGAGTGACTACCCTGTTGTTAGCTCCTTTTGGTGGCTTTACATTCAATTTAGCTGCCATTACCGCCGCAATTTGTATGGGACGAGAAGCGCACGAAGATCCGAACAAGCGCTATATCGCTGCGATCGCAGCAGGAGGATTTTATATCCTGGTGGGTCTGTTTGGCGGAACTGTAGGAGCCTTGTTTGCGGCTTTCCCGAAAGAGTTGGTGCTGACGATCGCTGGATTGGCCCTGTTCGGAACAATTGGGAATGGTTTAGCAACCGCACTGACCCAAGAGAAGGAGCGTGAGCCAGCTTTGATCACGTTTTTGGTCACAGCTTCTGGGGTAACCTTATTCGGCGTTGGATCGGCATTTTGGGGATTGGTCGCAGGGGCATTAGCGATCGGCATTTTGCAGATAGGGCGAGGAAAGGGCTGAGACTGGGTTGGAGTATGGGGTGCGGAGTTATGGAATGGAGTGATGGAGTACAGAATACGGAGTGCGGAGTGCAAAGTCTAATCAGGAATTACTCGATCGATCGATATAGAGATTCGTCTTGCCAGGAGCGAGGATCTTCTATTGGTTCCAAGTGGGTCATGATCGATATACCGGGAACGGATTTGAGTAGCGATCGTTCTATCTCTTCACAGAGATCATGTCCCTGCTGGACTGTCCAGGTTCCGGGCACAAGGACATGAAATGAAACAAATCCTCGTGATCCGGCTACGCGCGTTCGCAAAGCATGAAACTGAATGCCTTGTGTTTTGTATTCATTTAAGATCAGTTTAATGGTCGCTTGCATATCTTCTGGCAATGTGGCATCCAGTAGACTGGAGCTGGTCTCACGTACAAGCTGAATCCCTGTCCAGGTGATATTTGCTGCAACCACAAGCGCCACGAGCGGATCGAGAATTAGCCATCCTGTCACTTTGACAGCTAATATTCCCAGCAAAATCCCCACTGATGTCCACACGTCTGTTAACAGATGGTAAGCATCGGCACGTAATGTGATCGATCGCAAGCGTCGCGAGGCCCGTAACAAAATCCATGCCACACCGCCGTTAATCGCAGTCGCCAAGAAATTGATACTTAAACCCAGATCGAGTTGCGCTAAGGGCTGAGGATGAAACAACCGCCCACCGGCAGTGACAGCAATCCCTCCAGCCGCAATTAAGATCAGCAGTCCTTCCAAGCCACTGGAAAAATATTCTGCTTTGGAATGACCAAAGTCGTGATTGTCATCCGGAGGCCGACTCGCAATGATCAGAGCTAAGAGGGCTACACCAGCAGCAATCAGGTTGGCGATCGACTCTACAGCATCAGACAAGAGACCAACCGAGCCGGTAATAACAAAGGCCCAGGTTTTCAAAGCCAAGATGACAATTGCTGTACCAATAGAGAGGTAAGCATAATGATGGGCCGGACGCCCTGAAGAGGGAGAGTGATTCATATCGTTGGAGAGAGGACGAAGCTGTAGGGCTTTTCTAAGATAACCAGAGATAAGTCGATCAAGTTCTACCAACGATCGTAGGAGATAATGGCTATGTCGAATCAAGACTCTCGCGTGACGAAGCAGCCCATGTCGCCTGAAGAGGTCGATCCAAAACAGAAGCAGGCTCAAAAGCAAGAACTGGAGCGGGAAGGTAATAACCTGACGCTAAATCCGGGCGATCGCATTGACGAGTCTAAATCCTTAGAAGAGAAAGCCAAGCAAGTCGCTGTTGATGCACCAGACATCACTGGTGAACATATCGTAGTACCCACTTATTTCGTTGTGGACGAACCAGATGGTAGCCAGAAGGCACTGCACCATGTGAAGGATGCTGAAGAAATTTCAGATGTGATTCGTCAGGCCCGTGTGGATGAAAATGGCGAGCGCACTTGGTGGTAATCCAGTTTTGCTTGAGCGTCGAACAACAAAAAATCCCCAGCACAAAGCCAGGGATAAGTGTTTAGGGTGCATCTACCAATACACTATTCGGGTTGTGGACAAGCTATCAGGACAATTCTGAAACTTATTTGTTCATCCCGATTTTTTCCGCTCAGTGATCAGTGTTAAGCTATACCAACCACCCCGGGCGTCATAATTGCGAATCATCCGCTGTCGCAAATCGGGCTGAATTAACCAACCTGCTTCTAAGAAAAAGGGTTGACTGCGTGGAATCACCAAAGGCGTGTTGGAAGAAGCCCCTCCCGGCAGCAGCACCACCTGAATTGGGTATTTCCCTTGCTGAAATTGCAGCACTGTTCCCTCAATTTGAGCGGTGGAAGCAAATTCCAGTCCGGGAGCAGAAAGCTGTTGATGCAGGCGATCGCCCTCTCGTTCCACAATGAGCTGGGTTTCATAGCGAATGGCTGGCCGCCAATCAGGAAAAATCGTAACGGCTGTGCCTTGCCAAGTGCCAACCAACTGATCGGGCGTCAGGTCTGGCAGAGGAGATAGGCTAACGGACGATCGGTGTTCTCGAATCAGCGTCAGCTTAGCAAACTGGCCTGCCTGGTCAAACTGTTGTACCATTCTCAGGCGGCGATCGCCTGCCAAAAAGGCTAGCTCTGCCCCAAACTCGCTAAAAGGGCCGTATTGGATGGAGCCTTGGGAAAAAGCGCCCGTCTCGAAAAAGAGGATGCTGCGATTTAAGCTGCTGTATTCCTGCACCAAATCGGCGATCGGTTCTCCAGTGGTAGCAAATCGTTGGAGCGTCAGCCGCACTGTTTGATCAGATATTTGATCAGCAATGTTTTCTAACGTCAATAAGCTAGGCACGTCATTCTGAAGGTCGCCTTGCGGCGAGAAATGGCTGAATGAGCCCTGCCAAACCCCCAGATTTTTTAGAAAACAGTCCCATTGAGAAACTGTCTGAGAAACCGCACCCGCATCCATTGTCCTGCTCCCATCCAATTCAATGATTCAGTTGGCTAAAGCCTTTCTAGTAAGTTTGGACCATGGGTATCTGTACCGCAAGTGTGCAGCAAACTGTATCGATTGCCCAGGCTCCAGACTTCCTGCGTTTGTTTAGGACTGGGTCTCCAAGGTCTCGGATTGCTATAAGCATAATAGGTTTCAACCCCATCAATTCCCAGGGCTGCGGCAGCTGGAATCAGGTCATTGTGCGATCGACGATAGCGAGCGGGATGAGCAAGCACTGCAATGCCACCAGCCTGATGAATAGCGCTGATTACCTGAGCTGCCTGATAAGCGGGTCCAGTTGCAGCCTCTTGCTGTAAATAGGGCTGGATTGCCGAGTGGTTTCCCGCAAAGGCATAGCCTAAAATATGCACTCTATCATTCAGTAAATCTGCGTTAATCTCTACTCCAGTCCATAGTTGAGGAGTTGACTGAGTTCGATTCGACTGCTGCCAGCAATCGAGCCACTGTTGCGCTCGATGAAATCCTTGAATGCTATGGTGGTCGGTGATAGCTAACCCTCTTAAGCCGATCTGCACGGCTTGTTCCATCAGCTGCTCAGGCGTTAATTTGCCATCAGAACAAACGGTATGCATGTGGAAGTTGAAATATTTTGGGCAGCTTCCTGCTGTAATTGTCTTAAAGACGCGTTTCAGCGCTGTTGCATCTTGCGGCGCATCATAGGAAGCGACATTGTTAGCCAGATGAACAGCCATACTTCCCCTTAACGGTCGTTAACAATTCCTCGATTCCTACTATAGCCGACTCGATCAAGTAGCGTGGGGCACTCAAAGCAACGAGCTCGGTCTGATTAAATGGCTTTGTCTTGCAGAGGAACACGAAGAGGGATAAGGGCTAGAACCGATCGCGCCTGCTCAATATTGATGCTTCAGTCCACATAGCGCAGCAACTTCCATACATGCTTTTGAACCCAGAAATTTCTGATGATTGCCATTCAAAAAGCTAATGGTCAATAATCTCAATGCTGCCGTTAGGATCGGGTCAACAGCGCAACGGCGTAAACTGCGATTCCTTCTTCTCGGCCTACGGCATCCATTTTTTCGTTGGTCGTTGCCTTAATTCCAATTAGTTCTGGATCGAGCTGAAGTGTCTGGGCTAGCCGATCGCGCATTGCCGGAATATGGGGTTTGATTTTTGGACGTTCTGCCACAATTACCGAGTCCAGGTTACCAATCTGCCAGCCTTTCGATTGAACTAGCTGATTTACCTGTTCCAAAAGCTTTAGACTGTCAGCGCCTTTCCACTGCGGATCGGTCGGCGGGAAATAGTGCCCAATATCGCCCAAGCTCAACGCGCCTAACATGGCATCCATAATTGCGTGCGTCAGCACATCGGCATCACTGTGGCCTAACAAACCCAGATGATGGGGAATTTGAACTCCACCCAAAATCAGCGGACGATCGCTCACCAACTGGTGAATGTCGTAGCCATTGCCAATTCGCAAATTCATGGTTTTATCTCAGCGCTCCTCGCCAATCCTACTGCAATTTCTCTGCCTGTTGGAGAGCCGCTTCACTGTTTTGCTGATAAAGCTGAACCCGATCCTGTGCCACTTTATAGCGATTATCTGCTGCCGGAATTTGCTTCATTAGATCGGAAGCCCGCTGCCAACGACTGGCCACATCCAACCAAGCTGCTGAGGTTTTCGCATTTTGACCTGCTACCACGGTGTCTTCAGCAAGCCGCACTGCCTGAGCAAACGGATCAGCAGTTTTGCTATCGCCCGGAGTAGCATTTTGCGGGGATACGGCACTGGCTGATGGGCTAGATGAGGCAGTTTCCGGCTTGGTCGCCTGACCGATGACGCTATTGGCCGATCGAGGATTTAGCCAGCTATAAAGCGCCCAGCCCAGCAATAGCAAAAATAAGCTGAGGCTAGCTCCCCCGATCAGACCTCGCCAAAATACTTTCTTTTCTCGTCGCGATCGAGATGAAGGTTGCGGCAGATTAGTCCGAGCACTCTCGCTGCGATTGTCTTGACGAGCTTGCAGAAAGCGCTGAAAAAAACCACCGCGATCGAGCGTAATCTCCTCTGACCAAAGCAACTGATGAGTCGGATCTCGTTTAATTTCTTCTAACCAGAGCAATTGTTGTTCCCGCACAATCCGGCTATTGATATTGACTCGACGCACGTTGCGGGGCTGAAGCGATTCTAGAATCTGTCGCACATAGGGCACCAGGACAGGCTGTTCTAGCTGCTCAGAAGTGGGGGCTTCGCACAATAGCTGAAGGACCCCTTGATCAAACATTGCTCTCGTTCTCACCCCTGAATCGGCGAGTTTATCATTCAGGACCTGGATTATTGCCGACACGCTGCCTTGACGGGCCTGACGTGCGATGTCATCTATCGGATCTACCATTGTTCTCTAAGCCACTAGATGGGTAGTGAACCCATGTTTGACAACTCAAGCATGATTAGGAACGACCTAATTTCAGCCAATTGGTTTCTGATCACCGACTTTGAACGGTCATCTCGGAATGTGATCGACTGAATTTGCGACGCTAGTGCTGAGGAATGAACCTTAATCTTCAACATTACAACATCTTGGATTTGTCACAACATTTTTGATCAATGTTCGCCTCAACTCCCACTAAAGCAAATGATGATAGTCGTTAAAGCGCCGAATTTGCCACAAATCTGTGTTAAATCGATTTTGATCAATGCGCTGCCAGCGCGATCGATCGACCCAGAACTCAAATAGGGCCGTGTTGCGAGCATGAATGCGCCAGGAGCGATCGCAGCCCATCAGTTCAGCAATCAGGTGCTGCAAAATCCAGCTATGGGAGATAATCCAGATTTTTTCCCCATCCCGATGGCGATTAATCACAGTTTGAATAAATCGGTGGGCGCGATCGCGAGCAACTTGCAGCGATTCTGCCCCTGGAATTTGAATCCAATCCGCAGAATGTTCCAGGGTTTGGCAGAGGTCTGGATATTGCTGTTTGGCCTCCAGCCAGGTCAACCCTTCAAAGATGCCATTTTGAAATTCGCGTAGTTCGTCCGCATAGTCAAGCGGAATTGTCTGAGCATTTGGCTGGGGCTGAAAAACATCGATCGGTGTATCCAGCTCCCCATCCACTAAATCACTGACCATGGCGGGTAGGGGTTCTGCCAGAAAATGAGACAGCAAAATCTCAGTTGTCTGCATTGCCCGCTTCAACGGACTGCTGTAGATGTGGGATGGATGCCAGGATTCAGCCAGTAGACGCTCGGCCAGCTTTTCAGCCTGATGACGGCCCTCTTCAGACAGCCCAAAATCGCCGTTACCCTGCATGCGTTTCTGCTGGTTGCCGGTAGATTGCGCGTGACGAATGAACAGAAGCTTAAGCAGCTTCATAGCTTACCCTTATGTCGCTTACCCTTATGTTCGATCGAACGGTGAGAAAACAGGAGCCAATCAACCCACAGGAACACTGTTCTTAAGATATCGCAGCTTTGTCTCCATCTCACTTGTGTCCCAGTAAGCCCGATCGATTCTAGGATGCAGCTTTTTGTGAGGAGGTTGCTGATGGGGGATCTGCTGTGCCAGTCACACTCCGCAAATAAATCGAACCGATCGCCGTTAAAAAGACGAGGTAGCCGATCGCCTGCACTAGATAGAGCTTTTGAGTATAGCCAAAGAAAGCTTTCAGCAAAATGCCAGGAAATTGGCGATCGGGCAAAATTTGACTCAAATCCCAGACGATCGGTCCCAAAATACAAGAGGCCGTGCTGAAGCAAAGATTGGCGGTGTCGCTGAGCTGAGAATAGAGGCTGGCAGCCTGATCGAAATGGCGCAAAGCACTCACCACCAGTCCAGACACAATCAGCAGCAGTAAAATGCCCATCACCTGAAAGAACTGGCGCAGGTTAATTTTGACCCCTAACTGAAATAGCAGAAAGCCAATCAGCGTTGCCCCCACCAATCCTGCAAAGGCTCCGAAGGCAGGAATCCAGCCTTGCTGAAATTGAGCGGCAATAAACACCACCGTTTCAAATCCTTCGCGTAGCACTGCGATCGTCACCAGTCCAAACACGCCCCAGCCTGCTCGATCGCCCTGCTGCAATGCCGTTGTAATTGCTCCCTCCACTTCCGATTTCATCTGACGGGCTTGTTGGGTCATCCAAATCAACATCCAGCTTAAAAGACCGATCGCAATCACGCCAAAGCTGGCTTCCAGCAATTGTTTCAAAATTGGGGCATAGGCTTGATCAGAAGCGGCGAGCGCGGCCAAAACACCATTAAATAGCACACCCACCAGCAAACTGCCCAGAACGCCAACGCCAATCCCGCCAAACACCCAGGAATTGAGACGGCTTTGTCCAGCTTTTTTCAAGTACGCCAAAACAATGCCCACGACGAGTGCGGCTTCAGTGCCCTCGCGCAACGTGACGACAAAGGTCGGTAAAGCACTGGTGAAATCCATAACCTTGCTGAGTTTTAAGTTCTGAATTTCATTATCCAATATGCGCTTCTATGGCTTAGCGACGTTTGCGGCTAGATTTAGGCTGGAATCCAGTTGCTTTCGCGACAGATTTGGGTTTTTCAGTAGCTGGCTTGCTCGATTCACTGGACGCAGTCGCTAAATATTTTTGGTTTTGGGTTCGGATTTGAGCATCCTCGTCGTTATAGAAGAAAGAAAGCAGTGCAAAGCGGCGTCCCTGGGTTACTGGCGTTGCTTCATGCAGCAAAGAACAGGAGAAGATGACGGCTTCGCCCACCTCCGGACGATAGAGCTGCGTGCCATATTCCGGAAATCGGAGACAGCCTCCCTCATATTCGCCCGTATTCAAGTTGAGCGTCATCGCAAACCGGCGGTGCACCGTCCCTTTCGTGGTGTTGTCGCGGTGACGGTTAAAGAATCCCTGATTCGTGGCTTCATAGCAGGAGACGATATAGCGCTCAAACCGGCTGATACTGAACTGGAAGGCTTTCTCGATCTCCGGCTTAATCCGCCGCAACATAATCTGATTGAGCGTGTTTAACATGGTTGGATCTTCTGCCAGATTGAGATCTCGCCGTTTCTTGAAAGAATGATCGAGAATTTCAACGGTTTTGCCATCTACTTCTCGCATAAAGCCAGAGTCTCGCCCTCCATCCCGTTCATAGAGCTGGATGAGGGATTGACAGAATTCTGGATCGAGGACTCTTGGAATAAATAGGACAGGCGCTTGTCGAGCAGCTGCAACCGCAGGGGCAACCGCAGGCAAATTACTGACATAATGCAGAACCTGTTCGGCATAGCCCTCGGCTTGAGTGACGGGAAACACTTGCAGAACATGCAAATTTTCATCCAGAACAAAGGCGGTTGGACTGTACTGAGTCTCCCCTGGATTTGTAGACTGACAAACACCAAAGGATTGGCTAACGGATCGATCGAAATCCCAGAGGAATTTGCAAAAGGTGGGTTCTTCAATCACATCAGCCAGTTCTTGATCGGCTGGATCGACACTGACTCCAAAGAATGGCACTCCGACTGCTGCAAACTGGCTTTGCAGATTGCAAAAATCCTGAACGATCGCCCGAACATTCTGGGCCTTGGTGCTGCCAAAGAAAAACAGCACCGTCCGATAGCCACCAACCGTATCAAAGTGATAGTTCGGGTTTGAGGTCGAAGGAATAATGAACCAGGGAATCGGATCGCCAATCGTTAAAGTCACCATAAGCAGAGGACAGGCAAAACTGAATTTAATCTAACCTCCGATAGGTGTCGCTGCTCAAGGTTGTTCACAGTTTGCATTGATTGCGATCGATTCTGGTCTGGTCTACAGCGAAATGATTAGATAGCTATCCTGAAATTTTGCACCTGTTACCTGCCGTCCCCGCAATTCAGGCGGCAACAAGATATTGCGACGCTGATCGCCTGCTTCGATCGTCACTTCTGGGCCATATTGGGTGAGTTTAATCTGCTTTTTGTCGAATCCGGGCAAGAAGAGATAGACCTTGCCTTCAGCCACATCAACCCGGATCGGTCGCGGAGCTTGAGCAGCTTGACTAAAATCTGGCATGGCTTGGATCAGGGGCTGCCAATCCTGGCCCGATCGGACCGGTACAGGATAAATGGGCAGGGGAGCAAAAGCGGTGAGGTTTGCCGCAGCATTGGACTGATTTAGGAGCACTCCCCCCACCGTGACTCCAACCTGCTGAGCGCTGCCCCAAATATACTGCGCCGTCGCAACAGCATCTTCAGATTCAGTGGTGACCAAATAGGCAGCCAATCGGTTTGGATCCGCCACCACCGCTTTGCCCTGCTCCAGCATTTCGGTCATCTGGTTAGCCGCAGGCTGAGAAAACAGATCGCCAGTCCAGTTGACATTCAGCACTGCTGCCGCCACAGGTTGCACAAAGGGCGAAATGGCTTTGCCCAGATCGGAATCGGCGAACACCTGCCGGAAGCGCCGCGCATACCAGCTGATAATTTCTGGCGTGCCTAATATTCGCAGCGTAGATAGATCGCCGTTGCTATCAAACACGATCGCGTCATACTCTCCACTCGCGTCATATCGACGGATTGCATCCAGAGCCAGGGCATCATCCATTCCCGGCAAAACGCCCAATTCCTGGCCATACACAGCCTTAAAGAAAGGGGAGCGCAAATACTGGGCTTCTAGTTTTTTCAGCTCTTCCCAACCCCGCTCCAGCAGCACGGTGGATTGGAATTGCACGACCTTGAGATTCGCCTCGATCGCCTGAGGTTCAGCCCCTAACGTCGTCCCTAACAGGATCGACAGAGCCGGACTTCTATCCTGACTGGCCAACAAAACCCGTTTGCCCTGAGCCGCCAATTGCTTTGCTGCTGCGATGGCGATCGTTGTACGTCCAGTGCCGCCTTTGCCCAAAAATGTCAAAACAAATGCCATAAAGCTAAATCCTATTGGAGGGGGTGAAGTCTTAAGCTGCCACAAGCAACATTCCTCATCCTAACGATCAACAAAAAGGGGATGCTTCAGCTGATGGAAATAAAAAGCTCCCATCTGGTCTGACCAATCATCCCCTTCACTCAATCGTTTTGCAGTTCAGCATTGAAATTTCCAATAGCAAACCAATCTTGCGACCTCCGCTATCCCTTGTTTCAATCCTATTGAACTGACTCCAATTCGTCTTCGAAAAACCAGGTTTTAAAGCTGTCGTCAAACTTCACCACGATACCGACGCCACTACCGTCCACCATTTTGTAGTCGCTAATAACGCCCGTCTTACCTAGCCGTTCAATCACCTCTTTTGGCGAGCGATCGCGCAACCGACGCACTCGTACCTTTTGACCAATTTCCATCACCACTCCACAAAGCATAGACCATGAACCAATATATCAGTGTCTTGTCCGTAATTACGCTATTCTGAAAGCCAATGAGGGGGTAATCTTTAATCTTTCCATACTCCAGACTTCTGTCTAATCCTCATCCAACTTCAAAATTCATCACTCAAAATTCCTCACATGCTTGCCAAACGAATTTTGCCTTGTCTTGATGTCAAAGCCGGACGCGTCGTCAAAGGTGTAAACTTCGTCAACTTGCGCGATGCGGGCGATCCGGTTGAGCTAGCGCAAATCTATAACCAAGCAGGAGCCGATGAGCTGGTTTTCCTGGACATCACAGCGACCCATGAAGACCGAGACATTATCTATGACGTGGTTTACCGTACGGCTGAACAGGTCTTCATTCCGCTCACGGTGGGCGGCGGTATCCAATCCTTAGAGACAATTAAAAAATTGTTAAGAGCAGGAGCCGATAAGGTCAGCATCAATTCCACAGCAGTTCGCGATCCCGATTTTATCAACCAGGCCAGCGATCGATTTGGCAATCAGTGCATTGTGGTGGCGATCGATGCTCGACGACGGCAGGATCCGGCGAATCCGGGTTGGGATGTTTATGTGCGAGGAGGCCGCGAGAATACAGGCATTGACGCGATCGGCTGGGCCCGGGAAGTCGAGCAACGGGGGGCCGGAGAGCTGCTGATTACCAGTATGGATGCAGATGGCACTCAAGCGGGATACGACCTAGAGCTGACTCGTACGATCGCTGAGCAGGTGCAAATTCCCGTGATCGCGTCAGGTGGTGCTGGCAACTCGCAGCATATTTATGAAGCATTAACGGACGGCAAAGCCGAAGCAGCGCTCTTGGCCTCATTACTCCACTATGGGCAACTGACGGTGGCAGAAATCAAGCAATTCCTGGGCGATCGCCAGGTTCCAGTCAGGCAATTGGCATAAGGACAAGGTCAACATAGAGTCAAGGTCAAGAGACAACAAAGTTGATCTTTTGCCTAAGAAATAGGTCATTTTTCGCAAAAATTTGTAACCTTGAACAAAGGTTATTAACAAGCAGTGGTGCAAACTCCCTGGTTCTTGGTTGAACTGTGAGGACGATCGTCACGAAATCGCCTTAAGCGCTCAAAAGCGTAACTGAAAAGGCTATATAGCCCCCGGTTACCGATGTTTTTGTTGCCTGTTTTTGCCCATCTCCATCAGCTGTCTGCAATTTTATTGGCATGAGTAGTAAAACCTAAAGACAGCTTTCTGAGAGTTTGTTAACATGTGTAAATATTAAAAATCGTAAAAACGCTTAAAAAATGATCTTTATTCTGGTTGTTGTTATCGGCCTCGTGGCATGGGCACTGCATCTGATGCAGGAAGCTATCCAACGCCGCGAATTTTCGCTGATGCTGGCGGGCTTCCTCGTTTCGACTGCGGCGGCTGGAATGATGGCGGTGTATTTCTTGATGGGGCATTATGTCGGCTACATGACCGAAATGGCACACCGCTCCTATTTGATGAATGAATCTCAGTCAATGTATGACTCTCAAGTCGTTTATGAATGGGTTGAGCCAGAACTTTGGTCTGCTTATAGTGACCTGTGGACCCCCATTGATGAGACACCTTCTTACCCGATCAATTACACGCGCTAATTTTTAGCATCATTCATTCTTATTCTTCGGGGCCTGATGTCTTGGGAAAATGATCCAGCGATCTAAATTGCTCAGACAACTGCCCTTTACAGCGAAAGTTTTTATGACCGGTTGACGGGTTTTATCCCTTGGCCCGTAAGATAAAGATTGAAAACTAGCGTTTTATTTACTACTAAAATCAGAAATTTATAATCTCGCGATCGAATTCCTGTGCTAAAACTACTTTCGGGCAAGTGAAGCTTGGCTGTAAATCGTCTGTAGTTATTTTGTTCTACACCTTTGATATTTCTGATGCCCCCTCAGTTTTACCATCTGGCTGCATTCATCATCTCTGCTAGCGTCGTACTGCTAGCCACACCGCTCGTCAAACGGATCGGTTTGAAAAGTGGCTATTACGATCCTCCGGGCGGTCGCAAGGTACATAAGCGGCCAATGGTGCGGTTAGGCGGCGTCTCAATTTTTCTGGGCACTGTGCTGGCCCTGTTATTTGTGTGGTGGAGTGGTGGATTTGGCACCCTTCCTCCTGAAAAAGAGTACGAAATTTGGGGACTGACATTCGGCGGATTAGCATTTTTCTTGATCGGTCTAGCCGATGACCTCTTCAATTTGTCTCCGTTCCTGCGTTTGCTCTTGCAGGTTGTTGCGGCCTCGTTTGCTTGGCAAGCAGGCGTACAAATCGAGTTTTTGTCAATTCCTTTCTTTGGCTTAGTGCCTTTGCCTGCTCTGATTAGCCTCATCTTTACAGTGATTTGGCTGGTGGGCATGACGAATGCAATCAACTGGATTGATGGTTTAGACGGTCTGGCTGCGGGAGTTTGCGGCATCGCTGCAGTGATCATGCTGATCGTTTGTCTGTTTATGAATCAGCCTGCTGCCGCTTTGATCGTTGCAGCTTTAGCAGGAGGAGCCTTCGGATTTTTGCGCTACAACTTCAACCCAGCTCAAATTTTCATGGGGGACGGTGGCGCTTACTTCATGGGCTTTACCCTGGCTGGCGTTGGTGTAGTGGGCTTGGTGAAGAGTGTCACCACGGTGGCTGTGTTGCTGCCGATGCTGATTTTGGCAGTGCCATTGCTCGATATGTCGGCAGTGATTCTCGATCGCCTCCGTCACGGCAAATCCCCCTTTATTGCAGACAAACGGCATTTACACCATCGCTTGCTTGAGGCTGGCCTGTCCCATCGCTTAACGGTGCTGTTTATCTACGCCTTAACGCTTTGGGTGGGCAGCTTAGCGCTGGCCTTTTCTGGAATCCCCAGTGGCCTTGCTTATGCGATCGTGGCAACCCTGATTCTTAGCTATGCGAGTTGGCGGGTCAGAAAGTACGCCATTAAATCGTAGTAAGCCCTCTCCTCCTTCTTTACTATGAGCCCAAATAACGCTGCCGAAGTCATCTCCGTAGGTACAGAGCTTCTGTTAGGTGAAATCTTAAATACCAACGCTCAGTTTTTGGCTCAGGAGTTAGCGCAGTTAGGCGTCCCTCACTACTATCAAACGGTGGTGGGCGACAATGTTTTGCGGTTGCAGAAAGCGATCGCCATTGCTTGTGACCGATCGCGTTTATTGATCTTCACAGGCGGCTTGGGACCAACCCCCGATGATTTAACTACCGAAGCGATCGCTGATTTTTTTCAAACGCCGCTGATTGAGCGAGCAGAAGTGATCGCAGATATTACCGAAAAGTTTGCTCGGCGGGGACGCATCATGTCCCCCAGCAACCGCAAGCAAGCATTGTTGCCGCAAGGGGCAGAAATTTTGCCGAATCCAACTGGCAGTGCTCCTGGCATAATTTGGCAGCCTCGCCCTGGTTTGATCATTCTCACCTTTCCAGGGGTGCCGAGTGAAATGAAAGTCATGTGGCAGCAAACTGCCGTGCCCTATCTGCGCAGTCAGGGTTGGGGACAGGAAATTATTTACAGCCGCACCCTGCGGTTTTGGGGCATTGCAGAATCGACGCTGGCCGAAAAAGTCTCAGCTCAGCTGGAATTACAAAACCCAACGGTCGCTCCCTATGCAGGCAAGGGAGAAGTGAGGCTGCGGGTTTCCGCGAAAGCTGCCACCGAGGCAGAAGCTTTGGAACTCATTACGCCGGTTGAGCAACAAATTCAGACCATTGCTGGATTGGACTATTACNGGCACCGATCAGGATTCGTTAGCTTCTGTTGTGGGCGATTTGTTGAAACAGGCCAGACAAACGGTTGCTGTGGCGGAATCCTGCACCGGAGGCGGTTTAGGTCAATTTCTCACCAGCATTCCTGGCAGCTCAGGCTATTTTCGCGGCGGGGTGATTTCCTATGACAATCAAGTCAAAGCAGAGTTGCTGGGCGTGAACGCCAATGATTTAGCGGAACAAGGAGCCGTTAGCGATACTGTGGCACAACAAATGGCTTCAGGGGTGCGCGATCGCCTGAATGCAACCTGGGGCCTCAGCATTACCGGAATTGCCGGACCTGATGGCGGCAGTGACACCAAACCCGTTGGACTCGTCTATCTGGGCATTGCTGGCCCCAATCAGCAGGTGGAAAGCCATCGCTATTTGTTTGGGGAATCTCGGGGTCGAGATTTGGTTCGTTGGTTTAGCCTCTGCACCGTTTTGGATTTGCTCCGCCGCAAACTGCTAGCCGCCAGGGCAGATTAAAAAATCCAGTCTCCAGGCGAAGGTTCGATCGAATCAGGCTTTTTAAGGTTGGTTGGCGGACGATCGTTACTCCAAGCCCACCAGGCAGTGCCGCATTGACAGTGATAAAATTCTTGCCATTTGCGCCGATGATCTTCGGTATACACAGGTGACTTACGATTAATCCAAACAGCCTGAGCTTCGACACACAAGGCATGACAGGTCGGACAGCAAAACTCACGTGCGTGAACTGCTGCCTCGGTCCAAGCCGGAGGAACGGGAGTGAATGCGTCTATCATGCCGCGATTGGGGAAAAGAGTGAGCGATATCCTTTAATCCTACACACACTTTCAGAGCAAGTCGTATCTTTCAACTCAGCCTGTGGATCAGCCTGTGGATTTGATCCACAATTCCCGTCACAAAGACCCCATTTTTAGCTATTCTCTTTAGATAAATTATTGAATCTACGCATCAACCGCCAAGGTCAGTTCCTATGAGTTTTCTTAACCTCCTCTCCCTGATCGGAATTGTTGGACTTTGTGCGATCGCCTGGTTGTTCTCAGAAAATCGCAACCCTCGGTACTTTCCTTGGCGAGTGGTGATTGCGGGCTTGCTTTTGCAGTTGATTTTGGGGGCACTCGTCTTTGTGGTACCCGGAACGCGGAATTTGCTGCAAGCATTTAGTGCTCTGTTGAATGTAGTGTTTGAAGCTGCTGATGCAGGAGCCCGCTTTGTCTTCGGCGGCATCCTAGTTCCTCCGGCTGGACAATCTCCGTTGCTGTTAGGAAAACTGGCGCAGGGAGAAGTTTGTTCTGCGGCCACCATTGGAGAAATTATGCAGGGCTATTGTGGCGTGGAATTGGGCTACATCTTTGCTTTGCGTGCCTTACCTGCAGTCATTTTCTTTTCCGCGCTGGTTTCCTTGCTTTATAGTCTGGGTATTTTACAGGTCATTACTAATCTATTCGCTCGCATTTTCTACCGGACTATGCGGCTAAGTGGTGCGGAAGCATTAAGCGGGGCTGCTAATATTTTTGTTGGTATTGAGGCTGCGATCGTTGTTCGCCCCTTTCTCTCCAAAATGACCCGCAGTGAACTCTGTGCCATTCTCGCCTGCTGCTTTGGCACCGCCGCCTCTTCCACCTTAGCAATTTACGCGGCCTTTCTAAAACCCGTCTTCCCCAATATTCTGGGACATCTCGTTTCCGCCTCGATCATGGCAATCCCCGCCTGTTTTGTGCTTTCGAAAATCTTGATTCCAGAAACCGAAACGCCTATAACGGCCACCGGCATTCCGACCGAATCAATGGCGGCTGAACTGGACCCAGAGGCCGTTGAAGAATATCAAGCTGAACGGCTCAGTTTCATGGATGCCACTATTGCCGGAGCCTTGGACGGATTGCGCATGGCTGCTTCAATCGCCGCTGTATTAATTGCCGTGCTGGGTCTAGTTTTTCTGATTAATCAGTTTTTTGTAGCCATGGCCGGATTAGCAAATTCCAATATTGGCTTTCTGCAGCCGATCGGCTATCTGTTCCGCTTCATCAGTCTGCAAAATATTGTCGGGGTTCTATTCTTTCCTCTGACGCTGCTGACCGGCATTTCGCTGAATTTGAACGAAATTTGGCAGGCTTCGATCTTGATTGGCCAACGTTTGTTTCAAACCGAGATTCCTTCCTATCAAGTGCTTGCGGTTGCCACCTCCTTGCCACCCGAAACCAGGGTTTTGAGCGATCGCGCCCTTTTGATTATCAGCTATGCCTTAACCGGATTTGCCCATCTGGCCTCCCTTGGAATTTTTGTGGGTGGCATTAGTGCCCTGGCTCCCAGTCGCCGCAAAGACATTGTTTCTCTAGGCTGGAAAGCCCTATTTGTCGGCACTTTGGCCACCTATATGATCGCCTGCGTTGCTGGTGTATTTGATACAGGGAATCCCGGCATTTTAGGTCGATCGGTCACTCCTCCTGCTGCTGTTCCGGGCCCCTCTGCCGCACCAACTGCTTCTCCAACCATTTCTCCTGAACCTAGCGTCGCTCCATCGATCGAGCCTTCGGCTGCACCCAGTCCGTAATGTCCACGCATGGCTAGAAACATTCAGGGCTGAACTGGACTCACTTTGGCCCGATAGAGTAGTTTATCGCCCTGACGATAGCCCGCATATCTCACCTTTACCATTTCGCCCGGGTTCGCAGAACCTTCCATGAGCTGATGATGCTGCGGATCGTAGGAGATTTCGCTGCCAACAGGCTCTAGCATTTCAATACCCCACTGTTTCAGCAATTGTTCGATCGGTCGCATCAGGGGGAGCAAACGAGTGGCTGGCACTTGAGGATTTTGCTGCGCTGCATAGGCCGCTGTTGGAAATTGCAACAACCAGGATTCGAGCACCTGTAAACTAGTCTGCTGAAATTCTTGCTGAAGTTGATCGCGCTGTTGAGCAAGTTGCATTTGCAACCGATCGTATTCATCTTGCAGTTGCTGAACAGCAGGAACGGTTGAGACAGCAGGCTGTGGGGCAATCGGCAAATCGGAAAATTGACTGATTAATTCCGTTAAAGACAGCTTTAATGCTTGACTAATTTTTATTAATATTTCAACTCGCATTTGAGTCACCTGTCCTTTGCGGAGTTGTTCAATCTGCCACCGAGATACCCCTGAGACTTTACTCAGCGTTCGTAAGCTAGGAATACCGACGGCTTGTATCAAGGATTGCAGTTGAGGCATGTAATCAGGCATAGTAGTTCCGCAAAAGACCGATTTGTAATCAATAGGTTATCTCTGAAGAATTCTACCCTTAAAAGAATCACTATTTTACTCTGAATACTTCAAGGAACAGCAATTAAATAAAATAGAACTTCTTGTGGAGTAGACATCCTATTCGCCCGGACAGTTCAAACAACCAATGCCAGATTATTTAATCTTCAATCCTAAGCAAATTAAATGACCTTGAGCCGTCGTGATATACAGACGATCGCCCCAGCATTTCAGAGCAGTGATAGCCCCTGCTTGAGTGTGAATAGTTGCTTGCAGCGAACCTTTGAGATCAAGTTGCTCAATTTGCCTGTGTAATCTCCCACAAAGAATGACTGCGTATCTGCTGCCAGAGCCAACGCATAGGGCATTCCTGTACAGGTATAAATCGTTCGGATAATTGGCTCACCTGTTTTAGAGTCAGCTATTTTTTCCAATCCATAAATTCGCTGGTCACTACAGCCAACAATCACTTCTTGCTGAGTCAACATACCACAGAGAACAGGAGCCTCCAGTGGTTGCATCCATTGCTCGTGATCTGTTTTGAGATGATAGGCCTCGTTGACCCATAAATCTAGAATCGGAATGCTCCAGCTGCCGTTTGGGTTAGGGACTGTATATTGCCAAACGATTGGGTTGACCTGATTTTGGTTGCTAGATATATTCTGTTGAACATCCAGACCAAAATTCATAAATTTTGCAGAACTGTCGGACTGATATCCAGACAGGCTATCACACTCTGATTGGTTGCAATGTAAAGTCGATCCTGGAACCACTGCATTGACAGAGCTGAACCACAGCCAGTCGAAACTTTCCAGAGCAATTCTCTCGACTGACTAAAGCAGTAGATAAAAGCTGAACTATCTGAAGCGTAGAGATGTTTCCCTTGACTATCCATCGTACAAGCATAAACAGATGCTGCGCAGGTGTAAGTCTCTAGAACGGCTCCCGCCGTACTCAAACTCTAGATTTGCTTACCGCTTGTGGCTACATAAAGACGATCGCCACGCTGATAACCAAACAGCACTTTGCCATTCCAGTAAGCAGGGATTGACGAGGCAACGGCCTGATACGCTGCCAACTTGCCTGCCGTCTGGCAATCAGGATTGCAAGAAATTTGAGGATAGGAGACCATCTATCGCTTATCCGTCAAAGAATCCGGTATTGGCATCAAAGCGAGTGGTCGATCGCCAATTTTTAGTTGCTTTTAATATAATACCCACCGAAAGATAAGCGATTTGGCCTAATCTTCCGGAATCACCCTACCTAATTTTGGTTGTTATTACTATAATTAAAAACAAAGCGTTGCTTGGCTAAACGCCTTTCTCTGAAATTATGGAAGACTCGATGCTTTTGCTTCGTCCTCAAGACTACAGTCTGTTGACCGATCTTTATCAGCTCACCATGTCGGCTTGTTACGTCGGAGAAGGGATTGAGCAGCGTCGGGCCAGTTTTGAGCTGTTTACTCGCCGTCTGCCCTACAACTTTGGCTATCTGGTCGCTATGGGTTTAACCCAGGCATTGGAATATTTGGAATCCTTCCGGTTTACGCCAGAACAAATTGCGGCACTTCAGGCAACCGGTATCTTTGCCCATGTACCCGATCGCTTTTGGGAAGTACTGTCTGCTAGTGGCTTCACGGGCGATGTGTGGGCGGTGCCGGAAGGAACGGTAGTCTTTGCGAATGAGCCACTACTGCGGATTGAAGCCCCTTTGTGGCAAGCCCAGATCGTGGAAACTTGCCTGCTGAACATCTTGAACTATCAAACGTTGATCGCTACAAAAGCGGCTCGTTTGCGGGATGTGGCAGGCGATGAAGCAACACTGCTCGAATTTGGCACAAGACGGGCTTTTGGTCCGCAAGCTTCCCTGTGGGCAGTCCGGGCTGCACTGGCAGCAGGTCTAGATGCTACTTCAAATGTGTTAGCGGCACTTCAACTCGGCCAGAAGCCAAGCGGCACAATGGCCCATGCGCTGGTGATGGCGCTAACTGCACTAGAAGGAAGTGAGGACGCCGCTTTTGCAGCATTCCATCACTATTTTCCAGGGGCCACATTATTGATCGACACCTATGATTCGATCGCCGCAGCTCAACGCCTATCCGCACAGGGTCAGCAGGGTACAGCAGCCGTAAAGTCAGTCCGACTTGACTCTGGCGATCTGGTAGCCCAATCACAGCAAATTCGCCAAATTCTGCCTGATGTGGCGATTGTAGCCAGTGGTGATTTAGATGAGTTTGAAATTCAGCGGCTCCAGGCAGAAGGAGCTTTGCTCGATGCCTATGGCTTGGGCACCAAACTCGTGACAGGCGCTCCAGTCAACGGGGTGTATAAACTGGTTGAAATGGATGGCATTCCTGTGATGAAAGAATCGAGCGACAAAATGACTTATCCAGGCCGCAAGCAGATTTTTCGGCAGTTTGAACAGGACCAGTTTGAACAGGGCCAGTTTGAACAGGACCAGTTTGAACAGAGTCAGTTTGAGCAGGGGAAAATACAGGGCGATCGTCTTGGCTTAGCCGATGAATCACCCGAACCAGGTGAACAGCCGCTCTTGCAGTTGGTGATGAAACAGGGCGAGCGATTGCAGGAGCCAGAAGATTTGAAGACGATCGCCGAACGTACCCGCGTTTCTGTGACCAGCCTTCCCGCTGCAATTCGTCAAATCCAGCAGCCCACTCCCGCCGCTCCTAAAATTTCCGACAAGCTGCAAACCCTCACTCAACAAACTCGAAAACGAGGGGGAACATGAAGCAGTTCGATCGACTCCACCCGTACCCCGCATCTCTATCTCTGTCCTCCAACCATCCACCTCTTACCATGACCTCCATTGCTTTGTTTGGAACCAGTGCCGATCCCCCCACCGCTGGACATCAGGCCATCCTGATCTGGTTGGCCAGTCGATACGATCGAGTTTTAGTCTGGGCATCGGATAATCCATTCAAGTCGCATCAAACGCCACTGGTCCATCGGGCACAAATGCTGCAACTTCTGATCGACGAGATTCATCCGCCAGCCCATAATATCTGGCTTGATCAAGCCTTGAGCTTTCCCAGAGCTTTGATGACGGTCGATCGGGCCCATCAACAATATCCAGAAGCTGACTTAACCTTGACGATCGGGTCAGATTTGGTACCGCAGTTGCCTCGCTGGTATCACATGCAGGAGTTATTGCAGCGCGTCAAATTGTTGGTGGTGCCGCGCCCCGGATATGCCATAACGGAAGCGGATCTGGCATCATTGCGGCAGATGGGAGCACAGGTTACACTGACCGATCTGAAAGTTCCCGCCGTTTCTTCCACTGCCTATCGAGAAGAAGGAGATCCAGAAATGGTGACGCCTCCGATCGAGGCCTACATTCATCGGGAGCATTTGTACGAATGCCAGGACGCAAAGCCAAAAAAACTGCTGACACATTCTCAGCACAGCTAGCAGACTTCAAAGTTGGGGTCGATAACGTGATTTTCTCGGTAGATACTGCCCAAAATCGCCTGCTGGTTTTGCTGGTTATGCGGCATGAAGATCCGTTTGCAGGGCAATGGAGTTTGCCAGGAACGCTGGTGCGTAAAGGCGAATCGCTGGAAGATGCAGCCTACCGGGTTCTGGCCGAAAAGATCCGCGCTGAGAATTTGTATTTGGAGCAGCTCTATACCTTTGGTGGCCCCAATCGCGATCCGCGGGAATCCAAGAGCAGCTATGGGGTGCGCTATCTGGCAGTCAGCTATTTTGCGCTGGTACGGTTTGCTGAAGCGGAACTGATTGCAGACGGGGTGAGCGGCATTGCCTGGTATCCCTTGAAGCAGGTGCCCCCCCTCGCGTTCGATCATCAACAAATCCTGGAATATGGTTATCGGCGCTTACGCAACAAGTTGGAATATAGTCCAGTGGCGTTTGAAGTGTTGCCTGAACTGTTCACGCTGAGCGATCTATACCAACTCTATACGACGATTTTGGGTGACAACTTTTCCGACTATTCCAATTTTCGATCGCGCCTTTTAAAGCTGGGGTTTCTGCATGACACGGGCGTTAAAGTTTCACGCGGTGCGGGTCGTCCAGCTAGCCTCTATCGATTTGATGCGGACGCATTTGCACCCTACAAAGACAAACCCATGGTGTTTATTTGAACCGATGTTTATTTGAACCGGTATTTATTTGAACGTTGTTGATTGGAATTCTGCTGAACGATTTGAACAACTCCTTAGAACATCAGATATCAGGCTTATGAAAATTGCGATTGCTCAATTAAATCCAACGATCGGCTATTTGGCCCACAATGCTCAGCAAATCCTCGCTGCCGCCCAGCAAGCTGTTGCCCAGGGATCCCGGTTAATGTTAACGCCGGAATTGTCCCTCTGTGGCTATCCACCACGTGATTTGTTGATGCAGCCCGCCTTTGTTGCCGAAATGGCAGCCACCTTGATGCAACTGGCTCAGGACTTGCCACCCCAGCTTGCGGTATTAGTAGGCACGGTAGTTGTGAACGATCGATCAACTCGAATTGGCGGCAAGCCCTTATTTAACAGCACCGCTCTGTTGCACAATGGTGAGATTCAGCAGTTATTTCACAAGCGATTGCTGCCCACCTATGACGTATTTGACGATAATCGCTACTTTGAGCCGGGACTGGAAAGCCACAGCTTCTGGCTAGATGGCGTGAAAATTGGCGTCACCATCTGTGAAGACCTGTGGAATGACGAAAACTTTTGGGGCAAGCGGAATTACCGGGTGGATCCGTTAGCAGAGTTAGCAGAACAGTCCGTAGACCTGATTGTCAACCTATCCGGATCGCCCTACACCGCTAATAAGCAGGAGTTGCGGGAAGCGATGTTGCGGCAGGCCACTCAAACCTATGGTCAGCCGATCGTCTATGTCAACCAGGTAGGCGGCAACGACGATCTAATTTTTGATGGCAATAGCGTCGGGTTCGATCGCCAGGGCCAGTTAGTCTGTCGGGCTCAGGCTTTTGATACCGATCTGATTTACGTGGATTTTGAGCCAGCTCAGCGGGATTTGCAGCTAGGTTCGATCGCCCCACAACCCGAAAGCACCGAGGCGGAAATTTGGCAGGCACTGGTGTTGGGACTGCGCGACTATGTGCGGAAGTGCGGTTTTTCAAAAGTGGTGTTGGGTTTAAGCGGCGGCATTGACTCGGCCCTAGTCGCCACTATTGCCACAGCCGCGATTGGACCAGAGCAGGTGCTGGGGGTGCTGATGCCTTCGCCCTACAGTTCTGATCATTCGGTGGCTGATGCATTGGAGCTGGCCAAAAACCTGGGTATTCAAACTCAATCTCTGCCGATCGGCAATCTGATGAGCACTTATGACCACACTTTCGCCGAGCTGTTTGCTGGCAGCGACTTTGGCTTAGCCGAAGAAAATATTCAGTCCCGCATCCGGGGCAATTTGCTAATGGCGATCTCTAACAAATTCGGCCACCTGCTAATTTCAACCGGCAACAAATCAGAAATGGCGGTAGGCTACTGCACCCTCTATGGCGATATGAATGGGGGATTAGCAGCGATCGCTGATGTGCCGAAAACGCGAGTTTATTCGATTTGCCGCTGGCTGAATGCAGGCGGATGGCGTCCGGCCTCAAACCCCGACCTGCCAGAAGTGATTCCCGCCAATGTGTTGACGAAAGCGCCCAGTGCAGAACTGAAGCCCGGTCAGGTCGATCAAGATTCGCTGCCGCCCTATGAAGTATTGGATGATATTCTTTGCCAGTTCATCACGCAGCACAAAGCGCCAGCAGAAATTGTGGCATCCGGACATGAGGTAAATACAGTCGATCGCGTGATTAAGCTGGTGACAAGAGCCGAGTTCAAACGCAAGCAGGCTCCTCCAGGACTCAAAATTACCGATCGCGCCTTTGGCACAGGATGGCGGATGCCAATCGCAAGTCAGTGGCTTCCGACTTCTACTCAATCGTCCCATTACCAAGCTACGCAGCCCTCTGCACTGACAACGTGACAAATGACAGCGTGACAACCACAAAAATTTCTGGCTTGCCAATCAATCCTATGTCCCAAATTTGGGAGTAATAGAGAAGCAGGTTCAACGCTCCTCTTACTATGAAGCCAATGTCGATTGTGCTGCTCTGGGGATATTTGATCATTCTGCTGCTGGGCTACAGTTTGGCAGGATGGTTGCTGGCAGCCTTTCAGGTTTCCTGGTTAATTTGGTCTGTCACATTCCTAGTCACTCTGCATTTAATTCGATCGGGTCCCGCAGCCATTGCCCTCTCTAGCAGTTGGGTGATTGGGCTCATCTCCTTGGCCGCTGTCATGAAAGCCTGGACGCCTGTCTGGAATAGTCAGTTGCCTCATGAACATGCTCAGCTTTGGGCACAGGGACTGCTGCTTATCTGGTTTGGTGCGATCGGCCTCGTGGTGCTACTCGCATTTGCCCCCCAACTTTTGGCGCGTTCCTTAAAGCTCAGCACCAATCAGGTTATCTATGGTTTAGTTATTTTAATTTGGACTGCAATGGCTATCGGCAGATCATTTTACTGAAATCAGTTTAAGGATGGAGGTGAGAATGCACAAAAATTCGTTAAAAAAAGAAATCATCAATCAGCCACCCTATCTTGCGAGAACACCTGCATATTACCTTGAGACATTGGATCCAGAAGTTCGATCGAGCTTTACAGCACAGCAGTTAGAGTCAGTCAGCGAATTGTTGGAGGCGGCAATTCCTAAACCTGCTCCTAAACTAGTGGACCTGAGATTTGGGGTAGACCTGCTGCTTGCTAGATTTTACGTGGTGCTGTTTGTGGGTAAAGATCGGCGGCAGCAAGCCCGATCACACATGCCGGAACCAATAGCACGGCTGGGCAATGTGATTGCGGCAGTCATGCTGTTAATTGGGCTTAACTTACTGATCAGTTTATTTATTCTTTTACTCGCCTATTTGATTAAATCAGCAGTGGGGATTGATCTTTCTCCCGACTCTCATTTGGCCGATCAGCTACGTAAGCTCAATTGATCCGTACTCTATGACAAAACAAAACGCCAGCAAGACAAAACCCCGGTCGGGTAAACCGGGGCTGACTTGAATTGGTCTGAGGATGGTGCTAGAAACCTATGAGATTTAGAATAAGCCGCCTGTGTGACGCTCATAGGTCGCTGGTTTGACAATTTTGTCATACGGATAAGACAGAGTTGGCAGATGCCGCTGTTGGAGATGCCGCTGCAGATTCCTCTAGAGATAGTTGCCCAAAGCTGGCAGAATTCGGTTCAATAAAGGAAAATTCTGTCCCTTTGCAAAACCTAAGTTTGAGTTCAGGGTGTTGAGGGCAGCCGATGTCTCTCATAGAAAGGAGCCTGCATGAGCTTTTTTGATATTTTTGGGATTTTTATCCTAATTTCTTCGTTGCAGCCTGTCATTCAGCGGCGAATTGTGGAGTCTCGTCGCCTGACTGCCATTCGGACGCTAGAACAACAACGCGGCAGTCGAGTCATCTTGATGATTCACCGCCAAGAATCAATTAGCCTCTTGGGCATCCCTCTTTCCCGATTTATTAGCATTGAGGACTCAGAGCAAATTTTACGGGCGATCCGTCTCACTCCTCCGGATGTGCCGATCGACTTAATTCTCCATACGCCAGGAGGTCTGGTGTTAGCCACCGAGCAAATCGCCAGGGCTTTGTTACGTCATCGTGCCAAAGTCACCGTCTTCATTCCCCACTATGCCATGAGCGGCGGCACGATGCTGGCAATGGCAGCCGATGAAATTGTCATGGATGAAAATGCGGTATTAGGTCCGGTCGATCCACAGCTTGGCAATATGCCTGCCGCCAGTCTGCTCAAAGTATTGGAAGACAAACCCATTAGCGAAATTGATGATCAGACCCTGATCACAGCCGATATTGCTCGCAAGGCCATCCAACAGGTGCAACGCTTTGTGCGAGCCGTTTTAGAAGATGAGGTGCCCACTCAAAAAATCAAACCTGAAAATATCGATCGAATTATTGATGCATTGACAACAGGACGGGTTACCCATGACTATCCCATCTTGGTGGAAGAGGCCAGAGAGCTAGGATTACCTATCACCACTGGCTTGCCCACAGAAATTTATAACCTAATGGAACTTTATCCCCAGCCTATGACAGGGCGTCCTTCAGTCCAATACATTCCCATGCCTTATCAACCACGTGTGCCCCTACCCGAATCTTCCGGGAAGCAGCCCCAATGAGACTAATCAGTTCTGAACGACTGTCACTCATCTAAAGAACTGGATAGAGGGCATGTGATCTGCCCTCATGGTAAACCTTTGCACCAAACTGACTTCAAACCCCTACTTGGATTGAAAAAAGTCAAGCACAGCTTCTATAACCTGTTTTGCCTCAGCTAAAGTCATTGCAGCTCCTAGCGGCAGTCGAGCAATGCGATCGCTCAAATCCTCGGTGAATGTCATGGTGCCAGAGACACGCCCATACTTCATACCTGCGGGTGAACTGTGTAGGGGCACATAATGGAAGGTTGATTTAATCTCTCGCTGCTTGAGATACGCCAGCAATTCGGTACGAACTTTAAGATCTTCAACTAACAAATAGTAGAGATGTGCATTGTGCTGGCATTCAGCAGGAACGATCGGACGACGGAGTTTGCCTTGCTGCTCTAAATCCGCAAACGCTTGATGATAAAGGTTCCAAATCGCCATGCGTTGATGCATGATATAGTCCGACTGTTCGAACTGCGCCAAAAGAACAGCGGCCAGAATATCACTCGGCAAAAAGGAAGAACCAACATCTACCCAGGTATATTTGTCTACTTCACCTCTAAAGAACTTGCTGCGGTTTGTGCCTTTCTCTCGGAGGATTTCAGCCCGCTCCTTCAAACTGGCATTGTTAATTGCTAAAGCCCCGCCTTCTCCACAAACCACGTTCTTAGTTTCATGAAAGCTGAATGCAGCAAGATGACCTAAACTGCCCACTGGCCGACCTTTATAAGAGGATGTAATTCCTTGGGCTGCATCTTCAACCACTAACAAGTTGTAGGTGTCCGCAATCGCAGACAATGTATCCATCTCACAACTTACACCAGCGTAGTGAACGGGAACGATCACCTTAGTCTTCTCTGTAATGGCCGCTTCTACTTTTGTTTCATCTAAATTGAGAGTATCTGGACGAATATCTACGAAGACCGGCACTGCTCCGCGCAAAACAAAGGCGTTTGCAGTTGAAACGAACGTATAGGAAGGCAAAATCACCTCATCCCCAGGCTGAACATCTGCTAACAATGCCGCCATCTCAAGGGCTGCCGTGCAAGAGTGGGTTAGCAAGGTTGATTGACAACCAATGAGTTGTTGCAGCCAAGCCTGACATTGCTTGGTAAAAGGACCATCTCCCGCAATATGCTTACTGCTCAGCGCTGCTCGCACATACTCTAATTCACGACCAGTGACAAGTGGATTGTTGAAAGGAATCGCGGCTAATTCAGAAGTCGTAGAAATAGATGCTGTATCGATCGACATGAAATTTTGAGCTTTAGAAGCGATAGCGTTTTGGGTAAAGGGGTCTGAGGGGATATAAACCATTGTCTTAAATAAAACTCAGTGTGGTATCAAAACGAGCAAAGCTAAGACAGACTAAAAGCAGATCCTAAGGATCCAGATAGAGCGCAGAGCATTGCGAAAGGAGAGACGCCCTATAAATGTCAGTCCAGTAGTGGGGGCAGAATTCCGGAAAAATAAACCCCTTTTCCTAAGAACTCAAACGGTGGTTGATGCTGCTTCTGATAGGGAGGGGAGATGGCCTGATTGGGGAGTGTTGATTATTACACTACAGGATTTTGCTGAGATCACCGTGTGTTCAAGAGCTAACTTCGCTAAAAATCAACCTAAATATGAGATTTAGATGAAGCGAATTTCCTGCTGCCAAACTCTGCGAAATCTTGATTTAGCCCATAGTTCTTTAATTCGGCTGAAATCTGGTGACTTTTGGCCCACTAGATATGAAGCCGTATAAACACGGTCATAGTTTCGGTTAAGATAGGACAGCCCGTTGTAGAGTTGTAAGATTCTGCCTCACCCCCTTCAGGTGCGAACCAGCTCTTTCGTTCACTGGCTTGCATTCAATAGCTAACATTGAATATTTAGCTAGCTTTCCCTAACTCCGCTCAAATCCATACTTTGGATTAAGCAGTCAAGTCATGGCTACACCTAAAGTTCATCGTTTGTTGAAGGCCACGATAAATCTTACATAAAACCTCAGAAGACAAAGTTTCTTTTTATATAGTGAGATCGGATAATCACAAATTGCTGTTCAGAGCAGGAAACCTTGCCGAATGCTTGATTTCTTTGTGGCAGAAAAAGAGTTCGCTTTACACACCTGGTGCAATGCCTACAATTTTGCTTGGACTAGGGGATTTTCGAGATCACTGGGAAACATCAGATTCTGCTCATTTACAATCAGCAAGTTTTCGAAAGTATCTGTAGTTCATATAGACTGGCATTTACACAACTGCTGATCACTGTCAATGCTGCTGTTTTATCTTCTTAGAGCATCGCTTTTTCAGATCCCTCTGTTTAGCCTATGCTTGGATAAATCGAACAGCGTGTGTTTTTCCTAAGAGAATGCTTTATGCGATTTGTTTTTCTGACCGCAGATCTCGAAACCCGTCAAAGTTGGTGGAAATTCCAAGAGATTCTCACGCGACTGCGCCTTCAGGCTCTACAGCAACATTTACAGCTTAAGTTGATTCGGGTAGGGCAAGTTTTTGGCGGAACGCTCAATATCATGCGCCATTGCCAGGTTGCCCAGAGTTGCGGTGTAGAAGCAGTCCTAGCAACAATTAGCGGCAAAGATACTTACCAAGAAAAAGGAATTCCAGGTTTACGCTACATTCGCTGGCAGGATCGCCGGCCTGATGATATTTGTATCGTGCCAGATTTTGTCACAGCCTTGATCGATCAGGTCGAGGGACCAGTGATTGCCTATCTCCAGAATCCTCTCTTCGTAAAGGCGGATTTTAATTTTCGGGACGATCGCGTCACGCTTTGGACTGACTCTCCTTACATGCTGGAGGTTTGTCAGGCGGCATATCCCGGTAAAGAAATTCAAATTGTTCCCAATATTATTAATAATGATCAGTTCCCGTTTATTCCTCAATCCAGCCGTGAGTCCGGCCTGATCTTTGCATTCCCTCGCAAGGGGAAGGAATATATTCTAGAGACACAGAAATGCTACCAGACAATGGGAGGCAAGTACTGGCAATTTGAACTGATCGATGGCCTCTCAATTCAAGAATTAGCGCTGCAATTTCGCCGACCGCAAGCATTTCTTGCCTCCGCAGAGATTGAGGGTTGTGCTTTGCCGCCTCAAGAATCCATGGCTTCTGGGATTGTAGTGATTGGCAAGAATGCCCGTGGCGCAAACTTCTGCATGGAGCATCGAGAAACAGCAATGATCGCTGACACACCAGAAGCCGCAGCCCGTTGCTTATTTGAGCTAGAAAATTCTGAATTGCGAGATTCGATCGCTCAGAATGCCTACCAGGCAATTAAACGCTATTTCCCTTCAGAAGAACCGACTGAATTCTGGCGAGAAACAATTCAACGGTTTAGTCACGTTGCATAAGACTGATCGCACCAAAGTTGCAGCCTTTTGTGCTGATTTTTTCAGTCTAATTCACTTCTGAAAAAGAGAAAAAAGAAAGTGGAAAGGGATCTATCCTCTCCACTTCATCTTTCGTATGACTTCGATTAACTCAGGTTAGTTTTGAGCTCTTTTTTCGCCGCCGCTAACGCTTCTGGTAGCTTGCTGGCATCACGGCCACCCGCTTGAGCCAGATTGGGTCGGCCACCACCACCACCGCCACATAGCTTGGCGATCGCACCGACAAATTTACCAGCTTGCAGCCCTTTCTCATTGACCGATTTACTGAAAGCTGCAACCAAGCTCACTTTTTCCGGTTCTGGCACTGAACCCAAAACCACTGCCCCCTCTCCTAACTTTTGCATTAACCGCTCTGCTGCGGTCTTGAGGGATTCAGCATCCACCCCACTCATCTCGGCCACCAGAATCTTGAAGGGACCGATCGCCTCGACCTGTTCCAGCAGCTGATCCGACTTGGCTAGAGCGAGTTCTGCTCTGAGGGCTTCCAGCTGTTTCTGGTTACTCTTCAGCTCATTTTGCAGCAGGGTAATCCGCTCCGGTAATTCTTCCGGTTTGGTCTTAAACCGATCGCTCAAATCCCGCACCACCTGATCGCGCACGTTCAAGTAATCAAGAATAGCCGGACCTGCAACCGCTTCAATCCGACGAATGCCTGCTGCCACACCTGATTCCGAAATGATTTTGAATACTCCAATTTCGGCAGTGTTACTCACATGGGTGCCACCGCACAACTCCATTGACACACCCGGGAAATCTAAGACACGCACCTCATCGGCATATTTCTCGCCAAACATAGCGATCGCGCCCTTGGCCTTCGCTTCGGCAAGGGGTAGGATGCTGATTTGACCAGCATGGGCCTCTGAGATCCAGGTGTTGACCTGTGCTTCAACCTGTCGGACTTCTTCCGGCGTCAAGGGTCGAGGACAGTTAAAATCAAACCGCAGGCGATCGAAGGCGACCAACGATCCTGCTTGAGAAATTGAGTCATCCACCAGTTTTTTCAGAGCAGCTTGCAGTAAGTGGGTAGCCGTATGGTTGGCTTGAACTCGACGACGACAGGCTTGATCGATTTGAGCCGTCACCACCTGACCCACCTGCAGGGTTCCCCGTTCAATGCGTCCGTGATGGACAAAAAAGCCAGATTCTTTCTGGACATCTTCGATGCGAATCAGCAAATTGTCACCCGACAGGTAGCCGCGATCGCCAATTTGTCCGCCTGACTCAGCGTAGAAAGGAGTCTGATCGAGAATTACCTGAACCGTTTGGCCGACAAGTGCCTCTTCCACCGTCTTGCCTTCAACCAGGACGACAGTTACTTCAGCCTGACTTGAAAACNTGGTGATAGCCCAGAAACTCAGTGGCGCTAATCTGTGAGGCAAGCTGATCGAGCGATCCTTGAACTGTGAGATCGATCGTTTCATGCGCTGCCTGCGATCGTTTGAGCTGCTGCTGCATTTGGGCTTCAAAACCGGCAGCATCAACCGTAAGTCCCTGCTCTTCCGCAATTTCCTGGGTCAATTCCAGCGGAAAACCATAGGTATCATAAAGCACAAAGGCATCCTGACCTGAAATCTCGGTTCTGCCTTCTTGCTGAGCCCGTTCGACAATTTTTTCGAGCAGCTTCACCCCCCGCTCTAAGGTCTTTTGGAAGCGATATTCTTCCCGCTCTAGTTCAGCTTTGATCTGGTCTGCTCGCTGCCGCACCTTCGGATACGCTGATTCTGCTAGAGCGATCGCCGTTTCGGCCACCTGGGCAATAAATTCACCTTCAATGCCGATCAGTCGCCCATGCCGCACCACCCGCCGAATCAGACGACGCAACACATAGCCCCGCCCGACATTAGAAGCATGAATCTCATCGGCAATCATATGAACCACGGCTCGGACATGATCCCCAATCACTTTGAGGGACACTTTGGCTTTCTCATCTGCTGCCGCATAATCTAAGCCAGCCAGTTCGGCAGCAGTTTTGATGATCGGAAAAATCAGATCGGTTTCATAGTTGTTTGGCACCTTTTGCAGAATCTGGGCCATCCGTTCCAGACCAAGACCCGTATCGATATTTTGGGCTTGGAGCGGCGTTAGATGACCTTCTGCATCCTGGTTATATTGCATGAAGACAAGGTTGTAGAACTCGATGAAGCGCGAGTCATCTTCTAAATCAATGTGCTTGTCTCCCTGCTCGGGATGAAAGTCATAGTAGATTTCAGAGCAAGGACCACAGGGACCCGTTGGACCAGACTGCCAGAAATTATCCTCTGCTCCCATGCGAATGATCCGATGGGGGGGAATCCCAATTTGATCTCGCCAAATCGCAAACGCTTCATCGTCTTCTTTAAAGACGCTGACAACCAGGCGTTCCGGAGGCAGTTCAAACACCTCTGTAGAGAGTTCCCAAGCCCAAGCGATCGCCTTTTCTTTGAAATAATCTCCAAAGCTGAAATTCCCCAACATCTCAAAAAAGGTATGGTGACGGGCAGTCCGTCCCACATTTTCAATATCATTGGTTCGAATGCATTTTTGAGACGTAGTTGCACGCGGAAATTCTGCTTGCCGCTGCCCTAAAAAGATGGGTTTGAAAGGCAACATTCCTGCAATCGTCAGCAGCACGGTTGGATCTTCAGGAACCAATGAGGCGCTTGGCAATACCTGATGTCCTCTTGCTGCATAGAAGTCCAGGAAGGTTTGTCGAATTTGAGCGCCGCTTAAAGGAATGGCCATGGGAATCTACAATTTATCACACGGATTATGGGTGTTCTGCCAGCATTGTCCGCCACAAATCTGTCTGCAAACCGTCATTTGTTGAACAAATTTGTGAGCTAGCCTGATCTCTATTCTCAATCAAGTTGTGAGATTCGACAAAGATACGGTTCCAGCAAAAAATCTGGAATGCTCTGTATGGGTTTGCTGTTGTAAGAGTGGGTAAATGGAATTAAACCTGATATAGTCAGCCAAATGGCGCTAGCCGAAGCAATTTAGACATTGCATGATCAGACCAGGAGTAAGTATAAAATTAAACAGCATTGTTAGGCGTGAGTACTGATGTGAGTAAATGTCTAATCGCAAAAACATGATGAACGATTAATCCAGATTTTTAAGGGTAATTTAGCTTGTTAGGGAGTTGGTGTTGAAACGTTAATGGATGCTTCACTTCTCCTGGTTGGAGACGAAAAATTTAAAGGCTTTTTGCTCAGCTTGACACGAGAAATGGCCTCTTTATCTGTAGGGAGCGCCGCTGATCCGTTTGAGGCAATGCCATTAATTTTGGCTCAGCAGCCCGATTTGCTGTTAATTCAAGCAGGTCAACCACAGAGTTTAGAGCTTTGCCGCCAAGTGAAAGCCCAGGGAAGACTGGCCTGGATCTACTGTATTGTTGTGAATGAGCAATCCCTCTCTCTCGATCCAAGTGAGTTAGTAGAGTTAGAGCTAGAAGCTTTAGAGGTTGGTGCAGATGCTTACCTGCATTTACCTTTAGTCGATGCAGGACTGATGCGAGGCTTGCTTCCCCATCGGTTGCTTCAGGCTCAAATTCGGGCTGGGCTGCGCCAGGTGCAAACCCACCGGGAGCTGATGCGAACCAATGACGTGTTGTCTGCGATCGCCCTTTCCGATCCACTAACCGATCTGAGTAATCGTCGAGCCTTTGAATGGGAACTGCCGCGACAGATTCAAAATGCCCGCGATCGCAGCATTCCCATCAGCTTGATCATGCTGGACGTGGATTTCTTTAAGTCGATTAACGACACTTATGGCCATCTGATCGGCGATCAGGTCTTAAAGTTCTTAGCGGCTCGGCTGCGCCATAATCTCCGCATTTATGACACCCCCTTTCGCTATGGCGGGGAAGAATTTGTGATTATTCTCAGCAACACCGACAGCCAGGAAGCCATGCTGATTGCAGGCCGTCTCTGCCAGTTGATTAGTGAACAACCCTTTGCAATCGATGAGGCATTGGATTTGACAATCACGATTAGCGCTGGAACCGCAACGCTGAACCCCGATGATGATACAAAAGGCCTAAGTTTATTGCAACGCGCCGATCAATGTCTGCTTTCTGCAAAAGCACAAGGCCGCAATCGAGTTGTAGGTTGTGGCTGATTGCTCAACCTTATTAAGAAGCAGCCTGCCTAAGGCTAACACAAGAACGCAACCTGAATCATAAGAAATCACATCTTGTTTACATCATTTCTTTATTATCAAAGATGAGTAAGATAACACAATGAGTTTTAATCTAATCTAAAGCTACTCTTTGGCTGAAGATAGTCACTTCTTAATATGGCTGTGGGATGCTATGGGCGGAATTGGTATTTCTTGCGCTTAAGCAACTCACCGAGGATTTATGACAGACACCGTATTGAAGGGCTTTGCAGTTCTACCCGCTGATACCTTTGCTGAAGGTCCTGCTGCTGGGAAAGATGTCTCTGCAAATGGACGCACAGGGCCTTTTAGTCAAGGACAACCCGTTCAAGGATTCAGCGCGGTGCAATTTGCCGATCAGGATACTTTTTGGTTTATGCCTGACAATGGCTTTGGAGCAAAAGCCAACAGCTCTGATTATTTATTGCGGGTCTATCAGGTCGATCCCAATTTTCAAGGGACAGAAAGTGGAGACGGCAAAGTAGAAATATTAAAGTTTATTCAACTCGCCGATCCAGATCGAAAAATTTCGTTCCAGATTACCAATGAATCCAGGCCAGAAAGGTTCTTAACAGGGGCAGATTTTGACATTGAGTCTCTGGTGATCGCAGCAGATGGCACTTTGTGGATCGGCGATGAGTTTGGTCCCTATTTGTTGCACTTCGATAACAATGGCAAACTCTTAGAAGCCCCGATCGCCACGCCAAATCTGGCTAATTTGCAAACGCTGAACGGCCAAACACCAATCGTCATTGGGCATCGTGGAGCTAGCGGATTGCGTCCAGAACATACCCTTGCTTCCTATGAATTAGCGATCGATTTAGGAGCTGATTATATTGAGCCGGATCTAGTTTCGACGAAAGATGGCGTCTTAATTGCGCGTCATGAAAACGAGATTTCTGGCACCACAGACGTGGCTGATCACCCAGAGTTTGCCGATCGCAAAACCACCAAGACAATCGATGGCGTGGAATACACCGGCTGGTTCACGGAAGATTTCACCCTGGCTGAACTTAAGACCCTGCGTGCCAAAGAGCGGTTACCGTTCCGCAGTCCCTTCTTTAACGGCGAATTTGAAATTCCGACGCTGCAAGAAATTATTGATCTAGCGAAACGCAAGAGCGCTGAAACCGGACGGACAATTGGCATTTATCCAGAGACCAAGCACCCGAGCTATCATGATTCGATCGGCCTGTCGCTAGAAGAACCCCTCGTCGAGATTCTGAAAGCGAATGGTTGGGATCAAGCAGATTCCCCGGTTTACATTCAGTCCTTTGAGGTGGGTAACCTGAAAGAGCTGAATACAATGATCGATGTGCCCCTGGTTCAGCTTTTAGACGCTGCTGACATCAATCTCGACGGAACGCTGATTGAAAATCAACCCTATGACTTTGTCGTGAGTGGTGACTCGCGCACCTATGGGGATTTGCGCACACCAGAAGGGTTGCAGGAAATTAAAACCTATGCAGATGGCATTGGTCCCTGGAAGCGGATGATCGTTTCGGTCAAAGGCACAGATGCTAACGGAGATGGCAAAGCCGATGACATTAACGGAGATGGAGCAGTTAACGACGCAGACAAAACATTAACCACACCCACAACACTCGTTCAAGATGCCCATGCTGCTGGTTTAGTAGTGCATCCCTATACATTCCGGAATGAGGGGCTGTATTTAGCAGCAGATTATAAGGGCGATCCGGAACAGGAATATCGCCAATTTATCCAGCTTGGGGTAGATGGCTATTTCAGCGATTATCCAGGCACAGGCGACAAAGTGCGAGATCAGGCGGTACAGGATTTCGTTCAGTCTCCTGATCATCCAAGCGTGTTGGCAGGTGAAAGTTTGGCGAACTTGGGCCGCTCCAAAGGGTTTGAAGGGATGGCAATCAGTCCCGATCGCACCAAGCTCTATCCTTTACTGGAAGGTTCTGTTGTCGGCGATCCCAGCAATGCACTGCGGATTTATGAATTTGATGTGGCGACGCAATCCTTTGCCGATCAGCTAGTGGGCTATTACAAACTAGAAAATTCTGCAAATTCGATCGGTGACTTAACACCCATCAATGCGAATGAATATCTGGTGATTGAACGAGACAATAATCAGGGTGGCGCAGCAAAATTCAAAAAGATCTTCAAGGTCGATTTCTCTCAAAAAGACGAAGCAGGATATGTTAAGAAGGAAGAAATCGTCGATCTGCTGAATATCCAAGATCCAGATGATTTGAATCAGGATGGCAGCACTACCTTCACTTTCCCATTCCAGACGATCGAAGATGTGATTGTGCTGGACAAGGACACAATTCTGGTCGCCAATGACAACAACTATCCCTTCTCGTCAGGCCGTCCTCCAGCGATCGACAACAACGAAATGCTGGTGTTGCAGCTTGGTGAATCCCTGAATTTGGACGATCGGTTAGGATTGGCAGGACTCGACCTGAATACCTATGCCAACCCCTATGTCACCTCTGTCGATGACAATTACAAAGTTCAGCCATTGCTGACGGTTGGTGATGAAGTACCACTGCTGGAAGGCGAATTTTCTAACCTGACGCCGAGCAGCGATAAAACCTTTGCGTTGACTGGCATTCCTGATGGCATGGGCGTCACTCAGGTAGGAGACAAGTACTACCTGTTTCTTAACCATGAAATTTCGGCAACACAAAGCAATGGTTCTGCAACGCTCAGCGATATTTCCAGCACCGTTCCAGGGCAAATTCAAGGGGCTAGAGTATCGCTCTTAGTATTTGACCAAGACTGGAAAGCGATCGGTGGTAAAAACCTGATCGAAACCGTTGAAGATACAACAGGCACATACCATCTCGATACAACAACCGGGAAGTATGTGACGGAGACAGGCGAAACCTTCAGTTTTAGCCGTTTCTGTTCGGCCTATTTGGCAGCATCCGGCTTTGTCGATGCAGCAGGCGATGACACCCCCATCTTCTTCACAGCGGAGGAAACCGATTCCAAAAGTCGCGGCTGGGCTATATTTCCAGATGGTACCGCTCTCAGTTTGGACGGACTGGGCCGTTATGCCAAAGAGAATGTGGTTGCTGCGAGCCAATACCGCGCCACCAACTCAGACAAAACCGTTTTGCTGTCTACAGAAGATAATGCGGACGGTGAATTGTACCTCTGGGTGGGGGAACAGACAGCGGCAGATCCGAATGGATTGAAAAATGGCAATCTCTATGTCCTTAAAGTCGAGAATGCTGATTTTGAAGTACAGGTGACTCCCGGCAGCGAATTCACCGCAACTTGGACTTTGGTCGATCGATCAGCAGTCTATGATGCCGATGGGAAACCTCTGAGCAATGGCGATGCTCTCACGGCATTTGCCAACAGCGATGGTAAATCCACAAATTTCCAGCGAATCGAAGATTTAGGGGAAGATCCTAACCACCCAGGTACTTTCTACTTCACAACCACAGGCACCAAGAATAAGCAAGGTCAAGGTTCTGAAGCGGGTACTGCTACAACACCAGAGGAAGCGGAGAATCCTTACGGCAGAGTCTATCGCTTCTCTTTAAATCCTGACGATCCCACTGCATCGGTGTCTGATTTTGAAGCCGTTTTGGTCGGTGGTCCCGGCAAAGGCGTCAGCTATGACAACCTGACTGTGACAACCGCAGGCAAGGTGCTGATTCAGGAGGATGAAACATCCTTTGGCGGTGACTTGATGAAGTCAGAGAGTCGCGAAGCTGGGGTTTGGTCCTATGACATTGCAACCGGAGACGTTTCACCCTTTTTGACCCTGGATGAGTCAGCCGCAGGAAGCCAGTTCAACGATCCAGACGCCAAAGGCCAATGGGAAAGTTCTGGCATTATCGAACTACCTGGACTATCAGGGAGTTATTTGCTTAATGTCCAAGCCCACACTGTACAAAATTCGCCCGGTTCAACCAATGTACTGGGAGGCAATTATGTAGAAGGCGGACAACTGCTGCTCGCTACCCCGATCGCTAATGCTACCTATGGGTTGAGCAGCTACTAAACCTTGCATTCACTGAATCTCTAATAATCAATTGACTGGTTTCCAACTTTGTTTAACCTGAATTGATTCTGGGGCAGTTTGCTCCAGAATTTTTTCATTTCAGACAAACCACTGTAAGCTAAGGGCTGAGTTTTGTTCGATCGCACAATGCCGTTGAAAATTCAGAATGCCCGTTTGTCCGATCGGCCTGGTTTGTGGCAAATCGGAATTGCGCAAGGAAGGATTATCGAACTCTTGGAGGCAAAGGCCGAAGTAGAGAAAGCTGAAACAGGAGGTCAACCTGCTGAAAACATCATTGATGCGGCTGGCAAGCTGGTGATTCCGGGCCTAGTCGATGCTCATATTCATCTGGATAAAGCCCTGCTGCTGCAACGTCAGCCTGCCCAAACGGGCGATTTTGCCGAGGCGATGCGAGAAACTCTGCGGCTGAAGCAAGCATTTACGATCGAAGATATTCAAAGTCGGGCTAGACGGGTGATTGAACAGGCGATCGGTCTGGGCATCACAGCCATGCGCAGCCATGTGGAGGTCGATCCAACCGTAGGTTTAGTCGGAATGGAAGCCCTATTGCCCTTGCAGCAAGATTATGCCTGGGGCATTACGATTCAGCTGGCTGTATTCGCTCAGGAAGGCATGACTCAGCAGCCAGAAACGATCCACTTGCTGCGACAAGCATTAAAAATGGGCGGTAATGCGATCGGTTCTGCCCCGTATGTCGATCCAGATCCAGAACGCAACGTGCAAATGATTTTTGACCTGGCGGAAGAATTCAACTGCGATGTGGACTTTCACCTGGACTTCCTGGATGACGATCGGCCTTTGCTGCTGCCCTTTGTGATTCAAGCCACGATCGATCGAGGCTGGCAGGGGCGCGTGTGTTTGGGCCACATGACCAAGCTGGCGGGATTACCTCCCGATGAATTGCGATCGATCGCTGCCGATTTGCAAAGCGCAGGCATTTCAATTCTGGCCTTACCTGCCTCCGATCTGTATATGATGGCGCGGCAAGACACCCATAATGTGCGGCGAGGGGTTGCGCCCATTCACCAATTGGCCAACTGGGGCGTGAATGTGGGCGTGGCAACCAATAATGTGCAAAATCTGTTCACGCCGTTTGGTGATGGCGATGTGCTGAAAATCTGTACGCTGCTGGCACAGGTGCTACATTTAGGCACTGCAACCGATCATCAACGCTGTTTACAGATGGCCACCAGTCAAGCGGCTACAGCGATCGGCATGACGGACTATGGATTGACAGTGGGCAAACCAGCCGATCTGGTGATTTTGGGAGCAACAGATGCGACGGAAGCAATTGCTGCCGCCCCGATCGATCGCACCGTGATCAAACGAGGTCGAGTAGTCGCCCAGACCCAGGTCGATCGTTTTTTAAGGCCGCCCATACAGCCAGACCCGCAGCAGTGACAGAAGCTGTTCCGTATCCACTGGTTTGGTGATGTAGTCCGATGCGCCTGCTTCAATGCACTTTTCCCGATCGCCCTGCATCGCCTTGGCTGTCAGCGCAATGATGGGGAGCGATCGAAAGCGGTCTTGTTGGCGGATCGCCTGCGTGGTTTCGTAGCCATCCATTTCCGGCATCATCACATCCATCAAAATCACATTGGTGTCTGGATTGGCCTCCAGCTGTTGAATGCCGTCTCGCCCATTTTCGGCATAGATCACCTGAATCTGGTAGCGCTCTAGCAGCCCCGTGAGGGCAAAAATGTTGCGCACATCGTCGTCGATAATCAGCACTTTCTTGTTGGACAAAATCGGGTCGTCGTGGCGTAACTGCTCCAGCATTTGCTGCTTGCGACGCGGTAAATTGGCCTGCACCCGGTGTAAAAATAGAGCAGTTTCGTCAAGTAATCTTTCTGGCGATCGGACATCTTTAACAATGATGGTTTCAGCAAAGCGGCGCAGTTCGGTTTCTTCCTGGCGACTCAGTTCTTTGCCGGTGTAGATGATGATGGGTAGCTTGGCGAGCTGAGCATCTTGCTTCATTTGGTTTAACAGGTCGAAGCCCGTCATGTCTGGTAAGCCCAGATCCAGCACAATGCAGTCAAACACCTGAGATTTCAGTAAATTGAGCGCTTCTGCTCCCGTGTGAATTGCGGTGCTCTTGACATCCCCATTGCCGATCAACTCAATAATGCTCTGGGCCTGCACCGGATCATCTTCGATCACCAGCAGCTGCTTCACCCGCCGCTCTACAAAACCGCGAATGTTGGCAAGGGCTTGATTGATGGTTTCTGCTGAAACAGGCTTTTGCAGATAGGCGATCGCTCCTAATTGCAGACCCCGCTGTTCCTCTTCATCGACTGACAAGATATGCACCGGAATGTGGCGAGTGTCCGAATTGTGCTTGAGTTGATCGAGAATGGTCCAGCCGTCCGTGTCCGGCAGCCGAATATCAAGCATGATCGCATCAGGCTTAAACTCCTGGGCCAGTAAGGCTCCCGCTCTGCCTTGCAGCGAAACAATGCCCTTAAAACCCTGTTTGCGGGCCATTTCCAGCAAAATCCGGGCAAAGTTAAGGTCGTCTTCAATAATCAGCAAAACCCGATCGCCCGCTTGCAGAGAGTCTCGATCGTCCGGTAAGCCTTGAGGAGCGGGGGGAATGGATAGAGCAGGCAGCGGAGGAGCAGGGGAGGGTAACGGCTCGATCGGCACACTCGCTTGGGCTACAGCGGATTTCAACGGTAGGAAGAGGGTAAAGGTGCTGCCTTGCCCAGGCTGACTGGAAAGGCTAATTTCTCCACCAATCAGGTAGGCCAATTGACGACTGATCGATAACCCCAGCCCGGTTCCACCATATTTGCGACTCGTCGTTCCATCCGCCTGCTGAAATGCTTCAAAGATGATCTTTTGCTTATCTGGCAGGATGCCAATGCCGGTATCTTGAACCGCAAACACCACAAACCGATCGCCATTTCTCCCATCTGCTGAACCCGGATCGACCAGGGAAATCCGTAACGTGATGCTGCCTTGCTCGGTGAACTTAAAAGCGTTAGATAGCAGGTTTTTCAGAATTTGCTGCAAGCGTTTGGGATCAACCATTAGCGATGTGGGTAGCCGATCGTCAACCTGGATTTGAAAGGAAAGTCCTTTGTCTGCTGCAATTTGGCTGAAGGTTCGCTCTAAATGCAGCTTTAAATCCCTGAACAAGACCTCTTCTGAATTCAGCACCATCATGCCCGATTCGATCTTGGCCAAATCCAAAATGTCGTTGATCAACTCCAGCAAATCATTGCCCGCAGAATAGATGGTTTGGCTGTATTCCCGCTGCTTCTCAGTTAAATTACCATCCGGATTATCAGTCAGCAACCGCGCCAAAATCAGCAAGCTATTCAACGGCGTGCGTAGCTCATGCGACATATTCGCCAAAAACTCTGATTTGTATTTCGAGCTGAGGGCCAACTGCTCTGCTTTCTCGGTCAATTCCTGTCTGGCGACTTCAATTTCCTGATTCTTGGTTTCTACCTCTCGTTTTTGCAAGGCCAGCAGTTCTGCTTTTTCTTCTAGCTCTTCGTTGAGCTGCTGCAATTCCTCATTGGTTTGTTGTAGCTCTTCTCGCTGCTCTCTCAAGAGTGCTTCTGAGCGGCGCAGATCTTCAGCCTGTTGCTCAAGCTGCTGATAGCTCGTTTCCAGGTCAGACTGCCGCTGTTGCAGGGCTTCCGTCAGGGCCTGAGACTGAATCAATAGTTCAGAAGTACGGGTATCGGAGGCGATCGTATTCAACACCACGCCAATATTCTGCGTTAGCTGTTCTAGAAAAGTCAGGTGAATCTCTTTGAATGGCTGCAATGAAGCAAACTCTAAGACTGCCGTGACTTGCTCCTCAAACAAGACAGGCAGCACAACAATGTTGCTTGGCGCAATTTCCCCCAAGCCCGATCGAATCCGTATATAGTCATCGGGCACTTCAGTTAACAAAATCCGATGTTTTTCGAGGGCACATTGGCCAACCAATCCTTCGCCCAGATGAAACTGGTTGTTGAGCTGCTTGCGCGATTCATAGGCATAGCTGCTGAGCAATTTCAGGACTGGTGGTTCAACGGCAGCATCCAACACATAAAACACCCCATGCTGGGCTCCGATCAGGGGAGCAAGTTCCGACAGGATCGATCGCGCGACGGTGAGCTGGTCTCGTTGTCCCTGCAACTTTTGGGTCAGTTCAGCTAAATTCGACTTCAGCCAGCCCTGCTCATCGTTTTTGCGGGTTGTCTCCCGCAGGTTGGCAATCATTTGATTAAAGGCGCGGGAGAGGATACCAATTTCATCCTGGCGGCTGCTATCTGGAACATTGACTGCTAAATCACCTGATCCAACCCGATCGGCCACATCTGCTAGCTGATTCAGGGGACGAGAGATGTTGCGGGCTAAGACGATCGCGATCGCAGATAGCAAAATTGCATAAAGCGGCATCCCATACAGAATGCTGTTCATGGTCGTCCGGGTAGCGTTCTGCGTCTCAAGCCTGCGTTGATTGAGCAAGGACCGCTCTTCGTTCTCCATGACCGTCCTAATTTGCTCGATTTCGTTGCCCAGCTTGAAGCCAGTCCCTTGGGCGATCGTGCGTTGAGAGGCTTCAAATCCTTGCGTTCTACGCAGATCGATCCTGCCCTGCATCACATCCAATCGAGCTTTAATGATTGGCGTCATCGCATCAAGCCGTTGCTGTTGCATCGGATTATCTGCTGTGAGCGTGCGCAAACTCTGTAAAGTTGTATCCAGTTCAGCCAGCGCAGCCCGGTAAGGCTCCAGGTACTCATCCTTTCCGGTGATAATATAGCCTCGCTGTCCCGTTTCAGCCCCTTTAAGTTGCGAGTCCAGTTCTTTCAGTTGCTCGATGACCTGATAGGTATGGGCTTCGAGGCGAGAAGCTTCTACCAACCGGCTAATGCCTTGATAGGAGGCGATCGCAATCACTGAAAAGATACCCAGCCCTAAGGCAAAACTGGCTCCAATTTTAGTCCCGATTCTCAAACGGCTCAACATGCTTAACCCAGAAAACAACTGAATCTGAAATCTCAATCCCCTGAAGGCCCTATTTCACTGAAGAACAGCGAGATGCCGCAGCGCAAAATATTGCTAGCGTAACCCGTCATACCGACCATTTAGCATATCCCCTAAGATAGATTTTTAATTCTACGTGCTATTTTAGGCATCCTCCCAACTTAGGATAGGGGCGTTCGATCGTCAGTCATCTTATGCTAAGAAAACGCTAAATCATATTGACATGGATGTTTTATGCTAAGAAAACACTAAATCATATTGACATGGATGTATTGACATCAAATTTAGAAGAAATTGAAATCCAGCTGCTTTTAGAAGGCATTTATCAATATTATGGGTTCGACTTTCGGAATTATGCTCGTTCATCCCTGAAACGCCGAATTCGCAAAATCTTAACAGCAGAGGATTTAGAGCATATTTCGGCCCTCCAGGATCGAATTTTGCATAATCCAGATTGCTTTAAGCGGTTCTTGCTGAGTGTCACAGTCAACGTCACCTCCATGTTCCGCGATCCCAGCTTTTTTTTAGCCTTTCGTCACAAAGTTGTTCCCCTATTGCGAACCTACCCCTACGTGCGGCTTTGGCATGCAGGCTGTTCAGAAGGGCAAGAAGTTTATTCAATGGCAATCTTGCTGCAAGAAGAAGGGTTGTACGATCGCTGTCGAATTTATGCAACCGATACGAACGAATTAGTCCTCAAACATGCCAAGAAAGCCATCTATCCCCTGGAGTTGATGCAGCAGTATACCCAGCTTTATCAGCAGGCAGGCGGAAAACATTCATTCTCAGAATATTACACAGCCGCTTACGGTAGTGCGATCTTACGTTCCTCTTTGAAAGACAACATCATTTTTTCTCAGCATAATTTGGCGACCGATCGCTCTTTCAATGAGTTCCATGTGATCGTTTGCCGCAACGTCTTAATCTACTTCAACCCTACCTTACAAAAGCAGGTGCACCAGCTATTTCACGATAGTCTCTGCATGTTTGGCATTCTTGCCCTTGGTAAACAGGAGTCTTTGCGGTTGAGCCCTTTCCAAACCGAATATGAGCCGATCGCCAAGAGCGAAAAGATCTATCGGAGGCTGAGCTGATGAAGCCTCAGCTGATTGTTATGGGTGCATCATTGGGAGGGTTGATAGCCCTTTCTCAGTTGCTTCAACGACTTGGTCCGGCTTTTAACATTCCAATCGCGATCGTGCAGCATCGTCATCGAGATTCCAAGGACAGCGTGATTGATTTTTTGCAGCGCAGCACCTCCCTTAAGGTCAAAGAAGTGGAAGATCAAGACAAGATCACGAATGGATGGGTGTATCTTGCTCCTGCCAACTATCACCTGCTGGTGGAACCAGGTTATTTTGCCTTATCGGTTGATGAGCCTGTTTCGTTCGCTCGCCCTTCTATTGATGTGCTGTTTGAATCAGCGGCGGAAGTTTATGGACCAGCAACGATCGGCATTATCTTAACGGGAGCCAATCACGATGGAGCCACAGGTGCAGTTGCCTTAAAAGCAAGAGGCGGAACGGTGATTGTTCAGGATCCAGCAACAGCAGAGAGTGCAGTGATGCCAGAAGCTGTGTTAACTCGTAACGCTGCAGATTGGATTATGCCCGTCCCTCAAATAGCTGAGTGGCTGAATCGATTTTCTGTTTAAGCTAATCTCGCTGATCTATTTGTATTGTTCTCTCTAACCTATCCAGCCTCTATCCATGAGAATTACGCTGGAGTGACTAATTGTTTTCCCATTCTCACCAGTGCAGCAAACTCTTCGGCTGGCACAGGCCGACTGAATAAATACCCCTGCATTTCGTCGCATTGGTGTTCATACAGAAATGCCAGTTCATTGATAGTTTCAACGCCTTCGGCTACAACTTTTAAGTTCAGTTGGTGTGCCATCGAGATGATTGCAGCGGCAATTGCCCCATTCTTAGGATTCATATGAATGTTTTGCACAAAAGAACGATCGAGTTTCAGAATGTCAAACTGAAACCGATATAAATGGCTGAGAGAAGAATAACCTGTGCCAAAATCGTCAATCGCAATCTGAATGCCCAGCAATTTCAGATCCTGTAGCCGATGCACCGCTAGATCAATGTCTTGAATTAAGGTGCTCTCTGTAAGTTCTATTTCGAGGGATTGGGGATTGACCTGCGTTTCTGCTAAAATTCTGCGAATTCGCTGGTGACATTGCGATTGGTTGAATTGACAAACCGAGAGGTTGATGGCAATTTTGAGCGGGGGCATGGCCGCCTGTTGCCAAGTGCGGAGCTGCTGACAGGCCGTTTGCATCACCCAGGCTCCGATCGATTCAATCAGCCCAGTTTCTTCAGCAATCGGAATAAATACATCCGGTGGAATCATGCCTTGTTTAGGATGCTGCCAGCGCAAAAGGGCCTCTGCTCCGGTAATTTTGCCCGTGCGTAAGTTGACCTTCGGTTGATAATACAGACGTAGTTCCTGACGCTCCAGGGCATAGTGCAAATCGGTTTCTAAAGTGAGCCGATCGACCAAATCACTGCGTAATAGGTGAGTGAAAGAGCGATAGGTGTTGCCCCCCTGTTGTTGAGCAAAATGCATGACCCGACGACTACGGCGCAGCAAAGGATTAAACTGATCGTCGTCCTGGGGATAAAAGGCAATGCCAATGCTGGCCGTTAGGAAAATTTCTTGCTGATTAATTCGAAAGGGGATAGCAATTTGGTTCAGCAAATGTTGCGCAATTGCCTCTGCTTGATCTTTGGAACCGACTGGATCGGTCAAGATGACAAATTCGCTGATATCAATCCGGGTGATGAGACTACTGCTGCTGAGGGCATTCGTCATGCGGGTGGTAATGGCTTTTAAGAGCTGATCGCTGAACTGATAGCCCCAATGATGGCCAATCCGATGGTAGCGATCGAGGCCCAGATAAAAGATCGGCATGAGGAGAGCAGAAGCTGAGACCAATCTATCAGTCAATCGCCATTCACTGCTCCTTTGCTCAAACTGGGCTTGCAAAACAGGCCAGGTTGGAAGCTGCGTTAACGGATCCCGCTCCGCTAACTGATTTAATTTCTGTTCAGCTTGTTTGATCCGGCTGAGATACTGTTTTTGCCTTTCCTGCTCTGACTGGTGTTTTTGAAGCGCAATTTCGATCGTCGTTTTGAGATCGTAAGGCTTAAACGGCTTCACCAAATAACCATAGGGCTCTGTGAGTTTAGCCCGCTCTAAGGTAACGTCATCAACATAAGCCGTCATGTAAATGATGGGCAAGCCCAACTCCTGGCGAATTGTGCCTGCTGCGGCAATCCCATCGATCTCGCCTTGCAGCATAATATCCATCAACACAATCGTGGGAGCATGAAATTGAGCCTGGACGATCGCTTCCTCGCCAGATGTGACAATATCAACCGTGTGATAGCCTTGCTTTTTCAAGTTCCTGGCAATATTTTCAGCAACGAGCAACTCATCTTCAACAATTAACACCGTTGCCCTGGCTGATTGGGTCTGATTGAGTGCAGTTCCGTTAACCATATGTTCTTCTTTCACCATCCATCCTGTCTCACTGGAAATGGTGTCGGTCCTCATTTCACTTTTACAATCGCCTGAACCACCATCTGGTTCAAGGAAAGATCGCCCTATTAAGCACCCACTTAAGCGACAGATTCGGAAAGATAAGGAGAAGGAAAGTTAAGGCGTTTGCTTGCCGGTTGGATCGACTACAGCAAGGCTGGTACAATTGAACCTATATAGTTGAAGATTGAGTCGATCGAGAATTGCTTGGAAACAGCCCCGTCGGAACTTATCATAGAGAAAGAGGCAACGTTTGCTGCCAATTGCTCACGCCAATTCCCTGCTGTTGACGCAACAGAGGACATCCGATTCGGTATGGTCAAAACAATTGACATTCAGGGATTTCCCCACCGCTATGAGCTTTCTGCTCCGACTGCCTCCCCGATTGTTCTGGTCTTTATTCATGGATGGTTATTGAGCCGTGCATACTGGCAGCCAGTGATTGAACGGCTCTCTTCCGTTTATCAATGCTTGTCCTATGATCTGCGAGGATTTGGCCAATCTCAAGCTGGTCTGGAAGGAGAAGAAGAGCGATCGCCCATTTCCGCGAATCTAGAAACCCGAGAGACTGTTGGTGCTGCAACTGCGAAAGGGCCAGCTCCTCTAGGGTTAGACCTTAAGCCAAGATTAGTCGATCCGCCTGCTGGTTACACTCCATTGGCTTATGCCCAGGATCTCAGTTTGCTGTTACAACAGCTAGAAATCCGGAATGTTTGGCTAGTTGGGCATTCTCTAGGCGGCAGTATTGCCCTCTGGGCGGCTGACCAATCTCCTCAAACAGTCGCTGGCGTGGTCTGTATCAACTCAGGGGGCGGAATTTATTTAAAGGAAGAATTCGAGCGGTTTCGCACTGCAGGTCAATTACTTGTAAAACTGCGGCCCCGATGGCTCACCTATTTGCCATTCATCGATCTCTCTTTAACGCGCCTGAACGTTATGCGTCCGCTTACCCCTGCTTGGGGCCGACAGCGATTGCTAGATCTGATGGCAGCTGATCCTGAAGCAGCATTGGGCGCATTGATGGAGTCAACTACAGAAGCGGAAGTTCATCGCCTGCCCCAAGTGGTGGCTCGACTGCCACAGCCGGTTCATTTCATTGCTGGAGCAGACGATATGATGATGGAGCCCAAGTATGTTCATCATCTTGCCAGTTTTCATCCTTCTTTTGAATGCTGCGGCAACAACGTGAGCGAAATTGCGGATTGTGGCCATTTGGCTATGGTGGAACAGCCAGAAGCAATTGCTAATGAAATTCAAGCCATTTTGGCAAAACATCTCTAGCGACTTGCGGCCTTCGACCAACGATTGAGTGGACCAATACTCGATCGGACGCACAACTGAACCGATCAACAAAGATCAGTCGAAACGCCGCATTAGTCACCAAATTGGCCTCAGCAACTCACGCAACATTGCCGCTTATCGAGTTCGTGAACTAGCAAGCGCAGCAGTTGCCAAGGGATCGATCGCAGTCCAGCCACTCTGGGTGTGAATCATCGATTCAAAGTGCAGATGGGGACCGGTTGAATTGCCCGTGCTGCCGACCCAGCCTAAAATCGTTCCGGCAGTGACATGAGTACCAGGTTGTACAGCAATTCCAGATAAATGACCATACAGGTTGCGCTGTTGCGTATTACTACTTTCAACCACTACAGCCAGCCCATATCCCCCCATGGAATCCGCAGCGACCACCTGACCCTCCAATGCAGCCAGCACCGGCGTCCCCATAGGTGCTCCTAAATCTAAGCCCGTATGAAAGCTTAAATTACCTGAGATCGGATGAGTGCGCCAGCCAAAGACTGAAGTGACAACAGCAGGGATCGGCAGCGGGAACATTAAGTTCACCCAGCCATGTTGCTTAGAGGTTGTCGGATCGATCACTTGATCTGTGAATTGATTGGCAAGTTGAGCTCTGGCACAGCTCGCTGCTAGCAAAGCATTGGCATCAAACACCGTTGGCTGGGTTAGTTTAGCTGTCCCCGTCTTGGCAGTAGAGAAATGCAGGGCCGAGAACTTATAGGCACTCCGGATGGGAGCAACTGGAGTAGCGGTGGGCAGATCTAGCCTCCAGCTTTGCCATAAAGAATGATTTAACCCAGTTTGGGCAGCGATCACCAAATTCTCTGTTTGCAATCCGGTGAATGTTGTAGATTGCTCCAACGGAGGCAAAGATTGCTGTCCGATCGGCTGATCAATTCGCAAACCTGAATCGACTGCATCAGCACTTTCAGGAGTCCACCATTTCCACATTTGCTGCAGCGGATCGGGAATAAAGTGGAATAACGAAACAGCAACTTGCTCCAACGGATGATCTGCCAAAGCGGCGGATGATTGCGCAGGTGGTCTGGAGGGTTGATCGATCAGATGGTCTAAAGGTAAGTGCTCGATCGTGGCCAACAGGCGATCGGTTTTAGGGGTTGAAGAATCAGATGGGTTTGCAGCACGAGTTGCGTTTGACGATTCAGTCGCATGAGGCAAAACTGCTGGCGCACCAGCCTCTGCCACAATTGATGCCGCTTTGACCTCTGGCTGAATCGGTGTGACTTCTGCTTTAAGGTGGCTGGGTTGGGCCGTTGCTTTCACCGTACCAGTTGTCAAACCCGTAGCGATTGTCGAACTCACAACAGGCTTTGAGTGGACACTCCGAGCTGCAACTCCGACAAAGAGCTGTGGCGCAACGAATGCTTGTTGCAAATTGGTGGGTTTTCCAGAAGCTGTGACAGATTGAGTGTTACTGAGTTGAACGAGTCGAGCTGCTAAATTCTCACTCAGGCTGGGCACAAAGGTTGAAATTCCTGATTTGCCTGTCTGTTTAGCTGGAGTAGCCTGCGCAGTTGGCTGGGCCGGCGATTGGGTTGTGCCGATCGCTGGACATTGGTTACCCAAACCCGGATAAGCTGCGATCGAAGGAAAAACGCTGCTAAATGAAGCAGAAGGCACTTGGCGTCCGGGCAGATTCGCCTGTTGAGCATTGGTGCGTCGGGCATTGCCCTGTTGCTGGGCAGACAACTTCTTGCCATTGGGCTGTTGAGCAACTTGGGATGGGTTTAACTGAGCTTCAACCGCCGCAATTTTTGCCAACAATTCAGTTTGCAAAGCTGCAGACAATGCGGGATGGGCCGCAATTTTTCGAGCCTGTTCAAACTCACCCCTCCAGGCCGCCTGGAGTGCAGAAATAATCAAATTTTGCCGCCATTTTTCATCTCGGCTAATTTTGTCTTGTTCGGCGATCGCAGCCAAACGTTTCTCAACCATTTGTCGCATGCCAGCGACCGTGGGAGCAGTCGAGGAAGATGCTTTTTGAGGTGATGCCGGTGGATGTTTCGGCTCACTCGGACTAAGGTTAACAAGAGGCGGTTCTTCCGGTTCGGGGGTAGGAGATTCTAGGCGACCTGAGTCTCCACCAGGGCTACTGACCTTAGGCTGATCGAGAACTGGACTGGGTGAGGGCGTTTCGATCGGATTAACAACTTCTGGTGTAGACACCGCTTGAGCCGCAGGAACAGGATCTGAAGCTATATCTGGACTGCTCTCTGTGGCAGGCAGCGTCTCTTCAGCGGAAGGCTGAGAATTGGCTGGGTTAGGAACAGCAGCCTCTACAGTCGGTATAGCATAAACTCTTAGCATGGCTGATGTCATGACAGCAGTGGTCAGACAATGCCCCAGCGGTTTTAGAACTTGCTTCATGAGCAACAAACAAGATGTATCAACGATGTAAGGAAGTAAATCAGCCTAGGGAACTTCATTCTTGCAGCCAACTGTCCAGGGGCCCAAGCCGATCGAGCATCAATGGCTACATCCACTGAGTAAATACCGCAATCCGGATCGAGTTGCAAGCTCTTGTGAGAACTTGATATGTGATCACCCGTTGCAAATTTCATTTAACCCATCCTATTCCACTTTGTGCAACCCGTGACTTTACAAACTCAAATTTTTGTTATTGAGAAAATAATTGAGGAGAAGCATAGAATTTAAGCGTTTGAACTGCTTGGAACCATTTCTAATCCCTTAATCTCTGAAGGCAACGCAAGAGTATGTTCTAACGCCAGAGCATGGTGAACGGGCAATTCCGTCTTACTCTTCAATCAAAGCATAAGTATTCCAATCCAATTCCCCAGAACCATGGCAAGAGCAAAAATTTCATAAAGTTGCAAAGTTGATGCCGGGTTAAGACGGATATGAGAGTTCAACAAGTGGAAAAAGGTTGCATCTAACTTTGCCTCTAGCTTTTACGGAGCAACTCAGTGAAACCGCAGGAAGAATATCACATTTTTGACGAGCTTTAATAGAAAAAAACAGTACCTTCGGTATTGACAGATCTATCTGTATTTTAAATTACAGTAGAAACATCTTCATCCTGCGGGAAACTCTTAGCTTAATCCACTTTTTTGATCAATTCTCTATGCTCTGTTCGATCGTGCTTGGAAAGCCTTGATCAATCTGCGAAACCTCATCTCATCTTTATAGTTCGCTTGTCGAACTTTACCAAGTCTCGATCAATTTGAAAGCACAATCTGATAATCTGAGTCATAGACAATAGTCGATGTGTTCAAAAAGTCAAGCGTAATTTCCTGACTATCAGGGATATCTAAATTGAACTGCAAAGAGTTGATGGCAAGGTGCATTTATACCGGCTGGCATTTACACTGACTGCAAATGGGGTGCGTTGTACTCACACTGCGTAACACTTCAGTCGATGGGAATTGACATAGATGTTGAGTAAGCAAGAGTTCAAGTTTCAGCTTTGATCTCTTCAATTCCTATTTCTGAAGCGTGAAAAGGGAGGTTAACGCATTTCTTATAAGAAGTATCGATGGAGAACTCCTCGTTCAGTCTGCTGTATTGCAAGGCCTTTCTGGTTGAATCGATCGCATTGATGAGACTCTTCACACTGTTTTCATTTGCACTGTTTTTAACAGGTAGGAGTTTCCGCTCTGTTCCCAGTTGGTAAGTGTCTTTCTTTCCATTGGTTGACAATCAGACCGATTGTGTCTGTTGCGACGGGTACTGAAACCCTTGGCAGCTTGATTGATCATGGAGATGGAAGGTCAGTCTCTTACGAGTCTTTAAACGAATCGGAGTACTGAATGAATACGATTTCGATAGGTGATCACAGACCTGTACAAAAGCTGCATCCTCAAAGCCTATTGACACAATTTTGTAACCAAGCAACGACTGGCTGTTTACAAATTTCGAGTGGTGGTAACGTTTGGTTTTTGCATTTTGAAGCCGGAAAGTTAGTTTACGCCTCAGATCTAACTGATCCGTTCGGAAGACTCGATCGCCACCTCCGCCAAATGAGTCTTCAAGTCTTAAGCCTCGTGAGCTCAGTGCGAGTCCAGATCCGCCTGACGTTTGAAACCCCAACCGCTGAATATTCTGCCCAAGATAATGATTATCGAGCCATTTGTTGGCTGGTTGAACAACGTTATCTTAAACCTGACCAGGCTGCCACCTTAATTGAAGCGCTGGCAAAGGAAGTCATTGGGGCTCTGTTGCCGATTCAAACTGGAAGCTATGAATTGATTGAACAGGATTTGCTAGCCGAGTATCCTAAATATAGTCAGATTGATTTACCTGCATTGCTTACTGCTGAGGAACAACAAAGACGTCAGCGCCAGGTCGATGCTCCGTCCATTCCTCTGGTCTCTGAGCGGTTAAACTTTGCTGCTAATTCAGCAATTCCCCTACCCAAGCCCCTCGTAAAACCACTACAGCACCCCACTCCCCCAGCTGCCGCGCCTGCAAAGCCAAGCGAAAAATCTTTGCTAGATGCAAAACGGGTGGCTTCATCTACTGAGAAAACTTATACGATCGCCTGTATTGATGACAGCCCAACAGTTTTACAATCAATTAATTCGTTTCTAGACGATCGCAGTTTTTCAGTGGTATTAATTCATGATCCAGTCAAAGCACTCATGCAGATTATCCGCAGCAAACCGGATTTAATTTTGCTGGATGTGACGATGCCCAATCTGGATGGTTACGAGCTTTGTTCTCTGTTGCGCAAACATCCTAATTACCGCCATACCCCTGTGATTATGGTGACCAGTAATACGGGATTAATCGATCGTGCTAAAGCCAAGTTAGTTGGAGCCTCTGGTTATCTAACTAAGCCATTTACCCAACCTGATCTGCTCAAAACTGTTTTCAAATATCTCAGCTAATTGAGTAAGCAGAGGGCGGTAGAGCGGCGATTGACGATAGCAGGCTTGAGTTGAGAATTGGTGCCACAAGGTTCCAATTGAGTTGCTTTGCCTATCGGTCAATTGTCTATTGGTCAATTGCGACTGGCTCATAGAGCAATCAAAGACGAATTAGGGTGGGGGATGAGCGGATGATTGCTCTTACAAATCTACTCGCTCAACCCAACAAACAACAGGAGAACAATAGATTCATGGGAACTGTTTTGATTGTTGAAGATACTCCATCAGAGATGGAACTCATCAGCCACTACCTGCGGGAAGGTGGATACATGGTGATTAGTGCAATCACTGCGAAAGAAGCCATTAATAAGGCGATCGAGCAGCGTCCGGATGTGATTTTGACAGATGTCGTGATGCCAGGGATGAGCGGTTTTGAACTATGCCGCAGTTTAAAGAAGCATCCACTCACGGAAAAGGTACCCATTGTGATTTGCAGCTCTAAAAACTTGGAGATCGATCGACTGTGGGGTATGAAGCAAGGAGCAGATGCATATATCACAAAACCCTTCACGCGAGAGCAACTGATTCGCGTTGTTAAGTCTGTTGCAAGTTAAAGAGCAGTTAAAATCCATGGAAAGTTCAGCAATTGCACTGCCGTCTGACCGAACCGGCAAAGTCACCGGAGATGCCTATCTTAAATTTCGTCTCAACAGCAAAACCCCGGCAGCCTTTTCAATGCGATCGGTGCAAGAAGCGATTGTTTTACCTGCACGACGGCTAACGCCAATGCCCAATATGCCTGCTGCAATGATGGGGCTAATGAACCGTCGGAGCCGCGTCATTTGGGTCGTTGATTTGGCACAACTTTTGGGAATATCAACACTCGACTTTAATCTGCAGCAGTACACGCTCATTCTGATTCAAGTTGGAACCGTGCCATTAGGTTTGGCCGTTCAGCAGGTTGAAGGAATGACAAGATTGCAGCCGCAGGAGATTCAAACCCCCCTTGGGCAAATGAGCATGACGCTGTTGCCCTATTTACGAGGTTGTGCCCTGCAGCCTCATGATTCCAAGCCAGAGATGATGCTTGTTTTAGACGCTGAAGCAATCATACAGGCACCTACATTGCGTGAGTCTATCTGGTCCTAATTATTGGACTGTTTTTGATCCCCTTCATTTTGATGTTCAGTGAGGTATTGCCTCGATGTCTATTCAGCCCGATTTTGCGACTTCTCAATCTCATCCTCAGTTGGACGGTACCTCTCCAACCCATTCAACCTCTACACCAGAAAATCAGCCGCCGCTGCCATCGAACTTATCACCAGCATCCCAGCCATCAGATCAGTCCACTCACTGGCGAGGCTCAGGCTTATCTGTCCCGCATAACCCGTCCGAGCACGCTCCAGGTTCTTCTCCAGCTATGAACTGGTTCCATAATTTGCCTATTCGGCGGAAGCAGCTTTTCGCCCTGATTGCATCTGAAATCATCTCTGTGATTGGGTTGGTTGGGGTTGGTTCCTGGCTGATTATTGCTGCAGGCCGCACCCAATTGCTGAGTCAGGCCAAGTCAGAAGTCGCGGTTACGGGCATTGCATACGACATTAAAATTAACCAGATGGGGTTTGGGTTTCGAGGCCAGTCTGAAAATACCGCAGTCATTGATGCGGTCCGATCGTATGCTGAAAACCGATCGGTTGATTCGGAACTGCGAGAACAAGTTAAGCAGATTCTGGCCAATGAAACAGCAGCCCGTAAGATCGAATACGCCACTTTGGTTGGCAATGATCTACGAATTATTGCNAAGTGCAAATGCCGATCGGGTTGGGCAAAAGTTTGATCCCCAGGGATTAGTTGGCACAGTATTAGCAAATCCTCGTCAAATTAAAACCAGCGCTATCGTCAGTTGGACAGAACTGGCCAATGAAGCCCCCCCTTTGCCCAAAGGCTTTAGCGGGCAGGATGCCTTGATTCGTTATGTCATTACTCCCGTAAAGGATCCAGAAACCGATACGGTGTTAGGTGCACTGATCGCAGGAGATATTGTCAACCAGAAGACACCAATCGTTGAGGGGACATTGGATTCATTCCAGAATGGATACAGTGCAGTCTATCAACGGCAACCGAATGGCACCTTTCAACTGGCGACTTCGCTGGACCTGGGGCAGGCGACTCAACTGTCTAAAGCAGCTGCAAACGTGCCTCTCCCCGATCAGCGACTTCTAGAACAGGCCATCGCCAACCCCAGCACGGTTGAGACGAAACGGGTGCAAATAGGCAACCAAACCTATACTATGGCGGCTCGAACCATTCTAGACTTCCAGAATCAGCCAGTCGCAGTTCTTGTACGAGGAACTTCGGAACAGAGCTTGAATCGGCTCCTGCAACAAAGTTTGTTGTATCAGTTTCTGATCGCGCTATTGGCCGTTACTGGAGATATCGCATTGGCGAGAGTGCTGGGACGATCTGTGGCAATGCCAATCGAACGCCTGCGCCAAGTTGCTTTGCGATTTACTCAGGGCGATCGTCAAGTGCGAGCCGAAGTTTTTGCAGCCGATGAAACAGGTGAGTTGGCAACAGCATTCAACCAATTAGCGGCCAATGTTTCGGCCTCTGAGGCAAATTTGCGAGATCAAACCCAACGCGAACAGATCGCAGCCGAACGGGCCAGATTGGTCACAGAAATTACGGTGCAAATTCGCCGTTCTCTCAATCCGGACGAGATCTTGAGTGTGTCGGTGGAAGGGGTCAGAGCGTTGCTGAAAACCGATCGGGTTTTAATTTACCGCTTCAACCCTGATCTGACAGGAGGTCGGATCACCGCAGAATCGGTTGGAGAAGGTTGGATTAAGGCCCTGGGGCAAACCATTTATGATCCCTTGTCGCCCAGTTCGCTTGAACGCTATAAGCTGGGCCGCATTTCCACAATGGAAAACATTCAGAATGCTGAGCTTTCCCGCTGCCATTGCGAAATTCTGGAACGCCTGGAAGTGAAGGCCAACATTGTGGCTCCAATTTTGATCGGGAATGATCTGATTGGCTTGTTATGTGCCCATCAATGTTCCCAACCCCGGATCTGGGAACCGGTTGAAATTGATTTGATGCAACAGCTGGCCACTCAAATTGGGTATGCCTTAGGACAAGCTCGCCTGCTTCAGCAGCAGCAACAAGTCGCCGAAAAAGAGCGACAAGTCAATGCGATCGTCGCCCACTTGCGGGCCTCATTGGATGAGCAGCAAATCTTTGAAACCGTGGTCCGAGATGTGCAGGCGGCGATGGGCACCGATCGCACAATTATCTATCTGTTTGATTTTGATTGGTATGGCACGATCGTGGCAGAAGCCGTGGAGCCTGGTTGGGTGCCTGCGCTGAATGCCCACATTAAAGACCCCTGTTTCGCTGGCAAGTTTGTCGAACAATATCGCAACGGTCGCGTTCAGGCCCTCGAAAATATCTATGCGGCAAATTTAACCGAATGTCACCTGAACCAATTGGCAGCTTTCCAGGTGAAAGCCAATCTGGTTGCTCCTATTCTGGCCCAGGACAATCTCATCGGTCTATTGATCGTGCACCAATGTTCTGGCCCTCGCGCTTGGACCGAAACAGAAATTAGCTTCATGCGTCAAGTGGCAATCCAGTTAGGCTTTGCCCTAGAGCAAGCATTCCTGTTCTCTCAGAAGGAGAAATCCCGGCTGGAAGCAGAAGCCTTATCTAATGATCAGCGCTACCAGAAGGAAGCCCTGCAAATGCAGCTTTTGACGCTATTAAGTGATGTGGAAGGCGCATCTCGGGGTGATTTAACCGTGCGTGCAGATGTGACTGCGGGAGAAATTGGTACGGTCGCTGACTTCTTTAACTCAATTATTGAAAGCCTGCGCCAAATTGTGACGCAAGTGAAGATGTCGGCAGAGCAGGTGAACAGTGCATTGGGCGAGAACGAAGTGGCGATTCGTCGCTTAGCCGATGAAGCCTCAATCCAAGCTGAGGAAACCACCCGCACCCTTACTTCCGTTGAGCAAATGTCGCAATCGATCCAGGTAGTCTCAGAGAAAGCTCAGCAGGCGGCTCAAATTGCCCGCGATGCCTCAACCACTGCCGAAACGGGGGGGATCGCCATGGATATGACCGTACAGAATATTCTGAACCTGCGGGAAACGATCGGCGAAACCGCCAAAAAAGTAAAACGCCTAGGCGAATCTTCGCAGCAGATCTCTAAAGTTGTCTCGTTGATTAACCAAATCGCCCTACAAACCAATCTGCTCGCAATTAATGCGGGGATTGAAGCGGCTCGCGCTGGAGAAGAAGGACAAGGCTTTGCTGTAGTCGCCGAGGAGGTGGGTGAATTGGCAGCCCGCTCGGCTGCAGCAACTCGCGAGATCGAAGAAATTGTGGCGACGATTCAGCGGGAAACCAGCCATGTGGTGGAAGCAATGGAGCACAGTACAACGCAAGTGGTGGAAGGCACCCATTTAGTCGAAGATGCGAAGCAAAGTCTTGGCCAAATTCTGACGGTTTCACGGCAAATTGATGAACTGGTACAGTCTATTTCAGCTACTACCGTTTCTCAGGCCGAAACATCAAGTGCCGTCTCTCAACTAATGCGCCAAATTGCCCAAGTGTCTGAACGCACTTCTGTTTCTTCACTGCAAGTCTCCCAGGCGATCCGTCAAACGGTCTCGATCGCTCAAGAGCTGCAAGCCTCAGTCGGTACTTTTGAAGTTGAAACTGAGGACTGATCGAGCGTGAGCTGTTATTCAGCAGGTCATTTCCTTCCGAACGGTTGCTTCTCTACCTTGAGAAGCTGGATCTTAAACTTACATTTCCTGAAACTTCTTACGGATTGAAGCATGTCACAGGACAAAGAACTCGAAATTCAGATGCAGTTTCTCGACGAAGCCTCTGACTATCTCAATGTCCTCGACGAAGCTCTGCTGGGCATCACCCACAGTGGAATTGAGGCAGACAAAATGAATGCAGCGTTGCGATCGGCCCATTCCATTAAGGGTGGTGCAGCGATGATGGGCTTTGAAATCTTGAGTGCATTAGCGCATCGCCTAGAAGATTCCTTTAAGGTTCTGAAAATAGAACGGCAAAAGGTGCACCTTGATGCGTCATTAGAGCAATTGCTGCTGTCTGGAGTGAGCTGTTTACGTCAGGTGATTGAGTGGCATCAGCATCAGCAGACTATCGACTTTGACTGGTTAGAAAACCAAGCCCAGCCCATTTTTGAGCAACTATATCAACAATTAGGGGAACCCGCAGACGAAGATGCTCAATCGATGCTTTCCCCCGAAGAGGGACAAGACATCATTCCCTTGCTGTTTCAAACCGAAGTCGAGGGGTGTCTCCAGCGGCTAGAAGCGGTATTAGCGGCCCACGATCCCCGCTTGCCTGAAGAGCTAGACATCATGGCTCAGGAATTGGGTGGCCTAGGAGAGATGCTGCAACTCACAGCTTTTACAGAACTGTGTCAATCGGTCAGCGATCACCTTGCAGTCTATCCCCAACAGCCTGAAGCGATCGCTCAGCTCGCATTGCAAACTTGGCGACAATCCCAACAGCTCATTCTGGCAGGCAATTGGCAGACGCTTCCTAATCAGCTAGAGGCTTCTCCTGATCTGTTCAGTCCCGTTGCTGCCCCTGCTGTAACTGAGCCCGTTGTCTCGATCGAAGACGGCGTTGATCAGAGTCAGGTTGAGACAACCCATCCAACCCCGATTCATCCACGGCAAGAGAGCAACCCGGAAGTTGAGGTCGTTTCAGTTGCACCCAGTTTTGTGTCCGAACCTGCGCCAGAAGTGCGCCTACCTGATCCACCAGAAGTGCGCCTGCCTGATCCGCAACCTGTCGGCACCACGGCCTCGGAAACCACAGAAAACACAGTGCGTGTGCCGGTCAAGCAGCTAGAGCAGCTTAATGACTTATTTAGTGAGTTGATCATTGAGCGGAATGGCCTTGATCTCCACCTCAAACGCCTGCGGAATCTAGTTCTGACGCTAAACCGCCGGGTCAAAATCTTAGAAGAATCGAACGTGCAATTGCGAGATGCCTACGACAAAGTCGAAGTCCAAGGTGGCAACTCAAATGGATTAACTCAACCGGTTCGCCCAGTGCTACCCCAGGAATGGCCAGCGTCTTCGGCTAGTCAGCTAGTTAAATACAGCCCCAACTTTGATGTCTTGGAGATGGATCGCTATAACTCACTGCATCTCCTGTCTCAGGAAATGATGGAGACAATTGTTCAGGTGCAGGAAGTCACCAGCGATATTGACCTAGGTTTAGAAGATGCGGAACAAACAACGCGAGAACTCAACAAAACCTCTCGGCAACTCCAGACCAAACTGAATCAGGTGCGCATGCGGCCTTTGTCAGATGTGACAAATCGCTTTCCGCGCGCATTGCGGGAATTATCGCTGCAATATCAAAAACCAGTTCAGTTGAAGCTGAAAGGTGAACAACTTTTGATCGATCGCAATATTTTAGAGGCTTTAAGTGAGCCTTTAATGCATTTGTTACGGAATGCATTTGATCATGGCATTGAGATCGCTGAAATCCGGGCACAGCAAGGCAAACCAGAGCAAGGCACGATTCAGATTGAAGCTGTCAACCGTCAAAATCGCACAGTGATTACGGTGAGTGATGATGGCGCAGGCATTCCGATCGACAAAATTCGCTCCCGTGCCCGCCAGATGGGGCTAGATGAGATGTTGCTAGCAGGAGCAACGGATGATGAGCTACTGTCTCTGATTTTTGAACCGGGATTTACAACGAGTGATCGGGTGACTGCACTCTCAGGCCGAGGGGTGGGCATGGATGTAGTACGGGAGCGGTTGAAGCAAATTCAAGGGGAAATCTCTGTGTCAACCCAGGCTGGACGAGGCACAACATTCACGCTATCGGTCCCCTTTACCTTATCCGTTGCCCGCGTGTTGCTTGCAGAAAGCCGTGGGTTCCTATTCGCATTTCCCACAGAGGCCATTGAGGAAATATCAGTGGTGCAACCTGATCAGATCTTTTCCACCGCTGGAAGTGAAGCCTTTGAGTGGAATGGCTCTATGGTTCAGCTTGTCGTGCTTTCTCGCTGGTTGCATTTCCATCGGCCCATTCAGCCAGAAAGCCTGGAAACCTCTGCCTCAATCAGTGTGCCAACCGTGTTGATGCTGAACCAAAATAATCAATGGGTTGGTCTTCAGGTCGATCGCTGTTGGGGAGAACAAGAGGTTGCGATTCGTCATGCCCAGGGCGGCTTTCCCATGCCCCCCGGCTTTAATGGTTGCGCGATTTTAGGGGATGGACGAGTGGTTCCCATGGTCAATGCCGCTGAACTACTTTACTGGATTACAAGCTGTGAGCGAACCAGAGATGCAGAACAACGCCTTCTGGTCCAAGGCAGCCCCAATCAGCCTGCAGCACCAGTGCCCATGCCAATGGAGCAGCAGCCGACCGTTTTAATCGTAGATGACTCAATCAATGTGCGTCGTTTTCTGGCGTTAACCCTAGAAAAGGCAGGCTATCAGGTCGCCCAAGCGAAGGATGGACAGGATGCAATTGACAAGCTGGCGGCAGGTTTGACCGTTCAGGCAGTAATTTGTGATATTGAAATGCCGCGTCTGGACGGTTACGAGTTTCTCGCCCGAGTGAAGTCAACCCCAACATTAAAAGAAATTCCAGTCGCCATGCTCACTTCTCGGAGCGGGGAAAAGCACCGCCATCTAGCCATGAGACTGGGAGCAACTGCCTATTTCTCGAAACCTTACAACGAACAAACCTTGCTCCAAACGCTGGAAAAAATGTTGGATCTATCGCCTGCGGTCTAACCATCCCTGTGATTTCTTAACGAGGAGAGGCGGTAGGATAAAGATTGCCTCCGCCTCTGATTTCGGATTCAGATGTCATCGCTATTTTCTAATCGCTCTAGTTGATATTTCACTGCGATTTAAGATTGCTCTCCATAAGCATAAAAATTTGAAAAAGCAAGATTTGAGAACCTAAGAAAATATTAAAGTTAATGTATTAAATTACTCTTAAAAATTATTGAATTAATTGTTAATTCTCGTCAGGTAAATTACCAAAAGATATTTTTACAGGTTTTCTTTATTAATTCAACAAAAGCTTGAAAGCAAAGCCATTGACTACTGGAGATGGTTGAAATTTCTACGGTTTGGTGCGCAATACACTAAACTCGCCTGATTTTTCTGGCCTATAATGCCATCACAAATTACTGCATCTCTTGGGTTACCAAATGGGATTTCGGTTGTGAGGATCAACCTTCCACTCAGAAGACCCATTGCGTTTTCTCAGCAGAGATCTTCAGGAACGCTTCAAGCAAACTGCTCACCCTGTTAAAAGGCATTATCAAGGCATTATGGTAGCAACTCCCCCAAAATTAACAACGGATACTGCCTCAATCAGCTCCTTTGGAAAGGCTCGATCGACAATCGAAGGCTCACCGCTCAGCTCCGAAGAACTCCAGCAGATGCATGCTTTCTGGCGGGCTGCAAACTACCTCGCTGCTGGCATGATTTATTTGAAAGAGAATCCGTTACTAAAGGAACCTCTAAAGCCAGATCATATCAAACAGCGTTTGTTAGGACATTGGGGATCAAGCCCCGGCATCAGTTTTCTCTACACTCACCTCAACCGCATCATCAAAAAACTGGATCAAGACATGCTGTTTGTGGTGGGGGCAGGGCATGGTGCCCCTGGTTTTTTAGGCCCCTGTTACCTGGAGGGCACCTACTCCCATTACTTTTCCCATTGCACTGAAGATGAGGCTGGCATGCAGCGCTTCTTCAAGCAATTTTCTTTCCCCGGTGGCGTCGGCAGCCACTGCACCCCTGAAACACCAGGCTCCATTCATGAAGGGGGTGAGCTCGGCTACAGTCTTTCCCATGCGTTTGGCGCAGCGTTTGATAACCCAAACCTGATTGTGGTTGCGATGCCTGGGGATGGAGAGTCAGAAACCGGTCCTTTGGCGACCTCCTGGCATTCCAATAAATTCCTCAATCCAATCCGAGATGGGGCCGTTCTACCCGTTCTGCACTTAAATGGCTACAAAATTAATAACCCCACGATCCTGTCACGCATCAGCCATGAAGAACTAGAAGCGCTATTTCGCGGCTATGGTTGGACGCCCTATTTTGTGGAGGGGTCCGATCCCGAAAGCATGCATCAGGCGATGGCGGCAACTCTGGATCACTGTGTTGGAGAAATTCACCGCATTCAACAAGAAGCGCGCAATAGTGGTACGCCAACCCGTCCCCGCTGGCCGATGATTGTGTTGCGATCGCCCAAAGGCTGGACCGGACCCAGCGATGTCGACGGCCATAAAGTAGAAGGGTTCTGGCGGGCGCACCAAGTCCCCATGGGGGGAATGCACAACAATCCAGAGCACTTAAGGCTGCTGGAAGAATGGATGCGCAGCTATAAACCCGAAGAATTGTTTGATGAAAGCGGGACGATCTTCCCCCATATCAAAGCAACTGCACCAACGGGAACTAAGCGACTTGGATCGACCCCCTATGCCAATGGCGGCCTGCTGCGGCGGGAGTTAAACATGCCTGACTTCCGGCAGTATGGGATCGCTGTAGATAACCCTGGCACTATTGAAGCAGAGAATACAAAACCGTTGGGTGTTTTTCTGCGGGATGTCATGCGGAATAACATGAACAGCTTCCGGGTGTTTGGTCCCGATGAAAACACTTCCAATAAGCTGCAAGCCATCTACGAAGTCAGTAAGAAGTTCTGGATTGCAGAATACCTGCCAGAAGATCTGGATGGAGGCGAGCTCTCCCCAGATGGTCGAGTGATGGAGATGCTGAGTGAGCATACGCTGGAAGGATGGATGGAAGCCTATCTGCTAACCGGACGCCATGCCTTTTTCTCAACCTATGAGTCCTTCGCTCACGTGATTGATTCGATGGTGGGGCAACATGCCAAGTGGCTGGAGATTTGTCAGGATATTCACTGGCGAGAAGAAATCTCTTCGCTGAACATCCTGATTACTTCCACCGTATGGCGGCAAGACCACAATGGCTTTACACACCAGGATCCTGGTTTCCTGGATGTGATTATGAACAAGAGTCCGGAAGTGGTGCGGATTTATTTGCCGCCAGATGTGAATTCGCTCCTGTCGGTCGTCAACCACTGTTTGCAAAGCACGGATTATGTCAATGTGATCGTCTCCGATAAGCAGATGCATTTGCAGTATCACGATATGGAGGCTGCCGTTCGCAACTGCACCAAAGGGATCGATATTTGGGAATGGGCCAGCACCGATGCGGGGGAAGAACCGGATGTGGTCCTGGCAACCGCAGGCGATATTCCGACCAAAGAGTCTCTAGCAGCCTCTGTCATGCTGCGGGAACATTTCCCTGACTTGAAGATTCGCTTTGTCAATGTGATCGACCTGTTCAGACTCACGCCCTCTACCGAGCATCCTCATGGATTAAGCGACAGTGATTTTGACAGCTTGTTTACGCTCGACAAGCCTGTGATCTTCAACTTCCATGGCTATCCCTGGTTGATTCACCGTCTGACTTATCGTCGCACTAACCATAACAATATTCACGTGCGAGGCTACAAGGAAAAAGGGAACATCAATACACCATTGGAATTGGCCATTTGTAACCAGGTAGACCGTTTTAGCATTGCGATCGATGTGATCGATCGAGTTCCTAAACTCAAGATTGCAGGAGCGCATGTGAAAGAGCATCTGAAGGATGAGATGATCTCCTGTCGGCAATATGCCTATGAGCATGGCATCGATCGGCCTGACATTGTCAACTGGAAGTGGCCCTATTAATTGCAACTTCAAGGGGGTAAGCAGTCATGACTTACCCCTTTTTCAAGGAGTTTTGACAAAAAAGCAGCACGCTAGATCGATACGGACAATCAAAGATGCCCATGTCAATCTAAAATCGCTGAAGTGCGTTTTGCTCGAATGCGGTGATCGAGTGCGATCGCCTTAGTCTGCTGAGCTTCGCTTACATCGCTGAAAATACGATTACACAATAGAGGTCAAGCATGGATACTTCAATCAAGTCCATCCACGCCAGGGAAATTTTAGATTCACGCGGCAATCCCACAGTTGAGGTGGATGTCACTCTAGAAAGCGGCAGTATGGGGCGAGCAGCAGTTCCTTCAGGTGCATCAACGGGTAGTCGAGAAGCGCTAGAACTACGGGATGGGGGAAGCCGGTATGGCGGCAAGGGCGTACTTCAGGCTGTTGGGAATGTAAATGGCCCGATCGCAGAAGCACTCAAAGGCGCAGATGCGACCGATCAAGCCGGGATCGATGGCAAAATGCTCAGCTTAGATGGCACAGAATATAAGTCGAAGCTGGGAGCAAACGCCATTTTAGGCGTCTCGATGGCGGTGGCACGGGCGGCAGCTCTGGCGCAAGGCAAGTCTCTCTACAAGTATTTGGGAGGCGATGAAGCCCATATCCTACCTGTGCCCTGCTTCAACATCCTCAATGGTGGGGCACATGCTGACAACAGCGTTGACTTTCAAGAATTTATGATCGCACCCGTGGGGGCACCGACCTTCAGTGCTGCTATGGAAATGGGGGCGGCAGTCTATCATGCACTCAAGTCCATCCTGAAGGAGAAAAGCTATAGCACAGGGGTGGGCGATGAAGGTGGATTTGCACCTGATCTGAAAGCCAATATTGAAGCACTCGATCTGATTATTGAAGGTATTCAAAAGGCTGGCCTGCGTCCAGGGGACGATATTGCGATCGCCCTGGATCCCGCCACCAGTGAACTCTATCAGGAAGATGGCACTTACTTGTTCTACAAATCTGATCAGAGTCGCAAGAGTTCTGAAGAGATGATTCAGCTTTGGGAAGGCTGGGCAAACCAGTACCCGATTATTTCGATCGAAGATGGGTTAGGTGAAAAAGATTGGGAAGGCTGGAAGTTGCTAACCAAACGCTTGGGCGATCGGATTCAGCTGGTCGGAGATGATGCCTTTGTCACCAATCCCAAAATCATTCAGCAGGCGATCGCAGATGGCGTGGGAAATAGTTCTCTGATTAAAGTGAATCAAATCGGCTCGATTAGTGAAACCCTGGCAGCCATTCAGGGCTCTTTTGCTGGCGGCTATACCTGCATGGTGAGCCATCGTTCGGGTGAAACGCCGGATGACTTTATTGCGGATCTCGTGGTGGCAACCGGAACCGGCCAAATCAAGAGTGGTGCCCCTTGCCGAGGTGAACGATTGGCCAAATACAACCAGTTGCTCCGCATTGAGGAAGAACTAGGTGACAAAGCAAAATATGCTGGCACTGCTGCCTTTAAGCGAAAGCAGGCTGTAGCAAGCTAAATTTTAGTCCAGCTCAGTTGAACAGAGGACTGAGACTCTCAACCAAACGTAGGTCTTGGNTCCTCTCTTGCAATCCTGACTTTAGAGGCCTGCAATGAGAATTGCTTTCTTCAATACCCGCCGCTACGATCGCCAATTTTTTGAGACGGCTAATTCCAAGTACAACCACGAATTTGCTTATTTTGAGCCGCGCTTGGACCACACCACCGCACCTTTGGCTGCCGGATTCCCTGCCGTTTGCCTTTTTGTCAATGATGTCGCTGACGCAAAGACTCTAGAGATCCTGGCTTCTAACGGAACTAAATATCTGCTATTGCGCTGCGCTGGCTTTAACCAGACTGATTTAAAGCGAGCAGCAGAATTAGGAATTCGAGTCGCGCGAGTCCCTGCTTATTCCCCCTATGCAGTCGCAGAACATGCCGTTGGCTTAGTGCTGATGCTCAACCGTAAACTCTATCGTGCCTATAACCGCGTGCGAGATGACAATTTTGCCCTGGATGGGTTGCTGGGCTTTGATCTGCATGGTCGAACCGTCGGCGTAATTGGCACCGGAAAAATTGGCATGATCTTTGCCCAGATTATGCATGGATTTGGTTGCCAGCTCTTGGGTTATGATGCCTATCCCAATTCCGACTTTGAGGCGATCGGCGCATCACGTTATGTAGAGCTATCAGAGCTATTGGAAAACTCGGATATCATCTCACTGCACTGTCCCCTGATGCCGGAAACCCATTACATCATTAATGCCCATGCGATCGATCAAATGAAGCCCGGTGTAATGTTGATCAACACCAGTCGCGGTGGCTTGATCGATACTAAAGCAGCCATTGAAGGGATCAAGTCTGGCAAGATTGGTTATCTGGGCATTGATGTGTACGAACAGGAAGACCACATCTTTTTCGAAGACTTATCCGATACGATCCTTCAGGATGACGTGTTTCAATTGCTGCAATCCTTCTCAAATGTCGTCATTACTGCTCATCAGGCATTTTTTACTGAAGACGCTTTGATTTCGATCGCGGAAACAACACTCTCAAATGTCACCTGTTTTGAACAGGGACAAGCTTGTGCCAATGAACTTAAGTTTCAAGAAAAAGTCGTGGGAAAAACTTCTGCTTAAGCTTCTCGAGTACGCTCCTGCATCACATGGCGTTTAGCAGGCAGCAATTGGGGATTTAACACAGGTTGTCGCCTTCTTTCAGGGCTCATGGTCAAACCAGCAATGCCACCACAAGCCAGGATATAAATTGGGTTAACCATGGCGTTCATAATGCAGTCCAGCATATAAAGCACAACCATCAACCCAACTGCGGCAACCGGAGCAACTTTGGGATTTGTCCACAGGCGAGCCGGATAGCGAGACCAAAAGATAGCAGCAACTGGCAATAACATAGCGGTATACAGGCTAGTCAACCCAACAATGCCGTTTTCCCCCAGCGCAATCACCCAGAGGCTATCTTGGATCGTCAATTGACCAGTCTCAGGATTCATCAGTCGCGATCGACCCCAACCGGCCCAACCAAACGTGAGCTGTTCTCTTGCCCGGTCTACCAGCAACTCCTCGTTGTTGAAACGAAACTCAAGTGATGCAATCCGATCCTCTGGAAAGATTTGAGAGAGGTAAGAAATTAACTGATCTGAGAAATAGGTTTCGGTTTCCGAGTTGACATAGAGGTAAACCGCCATACCGCCAATCAGCAAGAAGACGGGCAGGGCAGTTCGGAAGTACTTGGCAATCAGCAAAAAACCTAATCCAATAAAGAAAAGGGACAAAGCTCCGGTCGATCGACACAGTACGAAAGTGAGAAATAAAGCTGCCATCCACCAAATAACAGAAATATTCCAAACTCGTTTGATCACCCCCGTTTGCCACAGCCACAGTCCAACAAGAGTGGCCGCCATCATAAAGGCCCCCACTGCAAGACCATGCTGCATAAACACCATTGGTCGATAGCCACCTAAACGCACAGTTTGACTGAAGTCCGCGTGGGGAAAACCACCGTAAACAATGCGGTGCATCTGGGGACTCATCCGCACCTCATAGAGACAAAATGGCACATAGACCAAGCCACCTACGAATATGCCGATCGCCAATAGCTTCATACCCTGCAAACTGTTGAGATAAATGCGGCCCAGAAAGTAGGGCGTCCCCCAAGTTGCTGTTCGATCAATCACTGCCGATATCCCGTCATATGCACCCAGATCATTCATTAGCGAGGAAACGAAGGGGCAGAGACACCAGATCAACATTGGGATATCGAGCCAGCCAAAGCGAAAGGTTTGAAAGCGTCCAGCATCAAAAATAAAAGTGGCTAGCAAAATACCATAGCAAGTCGCCGTAATCTTACTGTAATCGGGCAATCCGGGCAGGGGTAGCTCTGCTTGGGGCAGGAACATCCAACCCACCAGGAAACTGATCACCACAGCCTGTCGGGCGGGAAACCGCGTAAACAGGTAGACAACGATCGGCAGCCAAGCAAACATGACGAGTGGGACGATCAGGTTTGGACTGCTGAAAGGGTTGCCGGGAAATGTAAAACCCATAGAAGATTCGAGCGTCGAGTGAGTAGGAACAGAGCAACAAGCATTGGTGGAGGCTTATTGTCTTTTAACCAAGTTTAGCTGAGTTGAGAAGCGACCTCAGAGTGCGATCGCTCAAAAGCTTGATAGAGAGCAGCCTCAAATAACTGAGTTGCTTCTTTCCAGGTATAGCTTGTGGCTCGCTGATACGCAACTTGCGACATTGCCTGCCACTCAGATTCTGTCATGGCATAGATTCGTTCGATTGCAGTTGCCATCGCGGTTGGATCTTCTGGCTCGACTAGAATCCCAGCTCCACTGTGCAACAAATCAGGGGCAGCACCTGCCGGAGTGCCAATCACAGGAGTACGACAGGCCATTGCCTCAAGAATCGGCAACCCAAAGCCTTCAACTCGGCTGCTAAACAGCCAGACATCACACTGAGCATAAATATTCTTAATATCTGATTGGGCTGGACGGAACAGATATTCAGTCTCCTTCGGTAAAGGTAAATCAGGTGATATATCTGTTAAACCAAAAGCCACCAAACGCAGGGTAGGAATTTTACGAGCCGCCAGAGCAAAGGCTTGTAGACCAACATCACTACCTTTCCACCAGGCATCAGAATACATCATGCCAACCGTTGGAATCGCCTGTCTGCCACGGGGTGGCGCAAAAAACAGCTCTGTACTGACACTATTGGGAACAGTAGTAATGATGCGATCGCCCGGTTGTTTTCGAGAAACATCCGCTAACCACTCAGCAACCACAATATGATGCATGGGTAAACACCAAGTTGCCCTAACCCGCTCTGCAGGCTGTCCTTCGAATAGGGCCTCATAATGCTGAATGAAGTAAACCTTGGTTCCTTTAGAAGCTGGGAATTGAGCAACCCACTCTGCAGTTTCCCACCAAGTTGCAATCACAATATCTGCATCGGGCACATCATTGGCTGTAATGGGACGCCAAGATTCCAAACATCGAAGATCAATGGGCTTGTCATCAAAATGAGAAACTTCTTGCGGAGCCCAACCATGACCTCTTAGCCAAGATCTGCATCGTTGACGGAGAGACATAGGTTTCGGGGGGCGACAGACGACACAAACCTGGTGTCCTCTAGCCTGCAGATACTCTGCATAAGTTGCAACTACGCGAACTCCACCAGCAATTCCAGCATCTGGTAGAACAAATGTAATTCTCATGAGGTGGATGGAATGTTTACTGCAATTGACTAGAACTGGAAGGGGGACAGTCGGATAGATGCAGCTCCTCCACGAGAGCCTTCTCAAACTAGCACTTCATATACCTTAGCAATTGTAGGAATTGAATCAAGTCAATCGTGTTTTTTCGGTTTAGACTTCAAGCTTATGTAAAGAATTCGTTAATTGGTGTACCAAACCCTAGCCCATAGCGAAGGGCAAGTAATAGGGCCAAAGTGCAGAGCAGCAGACCAGTTGCAAACATATCTTGCTTCAGACCACTCAATTGCTCCCGATGTAACCCATAATTGACAGCTACATAATAACCGAGGTCATTCAGAGCCACACCAATGATCGCACCTGGAACACCAATTAAGGAATAGCCAATCCAAATACCTAATGCGGTGCAAATAAATCGGCTGAGGTTAGCAGCCGCTGTGTATTGAGGTTTGCCGATCGCAAATAATGCAGGCTCATTCGTACTACACAATAAGCGAGTCCAGATGCCAAGAGCCAAAATGGGAAACATCCAGGCGGCATCATAGAACTTAGATTTATACAACAGCGTAATTACCACGTCCCCAAAAGCAATCATAACTGCTAGTCCAAGTGACAGAACTAACAGAATTCGTTTGCGCTGGTTATTCAGCTTGGTACGCATAGTTGAGCGGGGTTGATCAGCAATTTTGGAAAGGGCAGGCATGATCACCTTACTACTCAAGGCAATAACAACCATTCGAGGCAAATCTGCCAAAGCATAAGCAATTCCATAAATGCCAAACAGTTTGAATCCCAAAACTTTACTCAAAATGAGCTTATCGCCTTGTTCGGCAAAGAACGTCATCGCTGTTGACACAAAAATCCAGGAGCCGAAGGACAGAATTTCATGAGTGGCCGATCGTTCTAAGAGGAAAACGTTGAATTTACCTTTACTAAGGTAGTAGCTAGCCAGCAACTGATAAAGAGCAGAGGCAAGCCCACCCATTGCAAGTGCCCAAACTGAGCCCGATAGCCAAGCACAAACGATCACAATGGTCGTGCCAAACAGTTGGCTTGTGAGTTCAACCAATGTCACCTGTTTAAGGGCAAGATGGCGATTGAGTGAATAAAGGGCAGTGTTGGTAAAGCCAGTAATGATGGAACTGAAGCCAACGAGGGGCAACAGCCAAACTAAATCTGGGCTATTCCAAAAATGGCCGACTGGAAAGGCAAGCAACAAGGCTCCACCCCAGAGAATAAATCCCCGAATCACCTGGATAGTCCAAGCTGTATTGAGAAAATTGGGTTCGTCACCACGCTTGTTTTGGATAATGCTGACGTTGATTCCCACATCGGAGAACATATGCAAGCCGACATAGAAGGTGGTGACCAACCCCATCAGGCCAAACATATAGGGATCTAGAAAGCGGGTCAGGATCAGGTTGCTACCAAATCGCAAAACACCACTAACACCAAATCCTGCGATCGTCCAAATTGCCCCACGAGTCGCGAGTTTCTTGAGGGACGGTGTCTCTTCTGAAGATGTCATAATTCTTGGGTTTAAGGATAAGGTGCCTACCGAGCAAGGACTTTCAGTAATAGCTGACTGGGCAGAACAACACTCAATATAAAAAGCCTGGAATGATCCAGAATGAGCCTCTAAGAGTTTTCCCCAGTTGGCAAGATCAGTTCTGGGCGTTGGTTAGCTGTCGGCACTGCAATATTGTTGCTGCTACGGAACAGCATTGCTAGTTTACGACTTTCTGTAATGGCATGATGCTGTTGAGCGACCTGTGTAGCTCCTGCTGCACCCATGCCCTGCAACGCTTCGACAGACTGTTTCAGCGCTTCGCGCATTGCTTCAACCAAAGCTTCGATCGAACTGGCCGGAACTAACCAACCGCAGGATGGCTGCACTAATTCGGGAATTCCTGCAATGGCAGTACTAATCACGGGTCGGCCCAACGCCAGGGCCTCCATAATCACAACCGGCAACCCTTCCGCAAAGCTAGGTAACACCAGAGCGCGTGCTGCAACAATTTGAGCCCGAACTTCACTGCTGCTGGCCCAGCCTGTAATTTCGATCTGCTCTTCTAACTGATAGCGTTTGATGCGGGCTTCGATCGCCGGACGTAATTCGCCATCACCAACGAGCACCAGCTTCAGTACTAACCCTTCCTCACGCAAAATTTTGACGGCTTCAATTAATAAAAGTTGCCCTTTATCTTCACAGAGCCGCCCTACACAAACGAGCCGAGGCTGATCGGGAATTGGGGTCAGGGTTTGCCCCAAAAATTGGCTATCAACCCCGCAACGAATCACATGAATTTTTGACCATTGATCAGCCGCACACCAGCGATAAAGCTGACTTCGGCCAAATAGACTAATAGCAACGACAAAGGCAGCATGCTGAATCTTTTCGGGAAGGGCGATCGCCTTCACCTTGTCAAATTCCTCGGGACCATGCACCGTAAAGCTGTAGGGAGGACCACCCAACAGACGGCAAAGCAATGCCACTGTCGTGGAGTTCGTGCCAAAGTGCACATGTAAATGGCTTACTTGCTCAGCGGTTAGCCATTGAAGCAACACACAAGCTTCCGCTAAATAAGCAAAATGCTTGAGCAACCCCTGTTCCGATCGCTTGCCAATTTGAACCGTGAAAATTAAGGTTTTCAAAAAACGAATGGGTTGGCTCAAGAAAATTTGGACCAACCCCAGCAATAAACCTACTGCTCCAACTTGCAAAATAAACCGTGTTTTAGATAGCTCCTGCCGATCGGCTTCATCCACGAGTTCTTCGGCACGCGATCGAATCGAAAATCGCAGAATTGGAATTCCTTCTGCTTCCAAAGCTAGAATTTCACGCCGAATAAAGCTGTGGCTGACTTTGGGGTATTGATTGACCAGATAGGCAACTTTTGGAGTCATGGGTGCTTGGTACAGAGCAAGATATAGATCAGGGGGGCCTCTGCTGAGTCGCGGATCAAGCAGTTCCGTAGCTTGAAACCCGTCAGCTTAATTTCCTAGGGAATTCTTCCTGCATCAGCGCTTTTCAGCAAACGATACAGGAAGATCATGCAGAATTTTTACAGTCTTAACTAAGCCCGACTATAAAATTCCTGAACAGGCACATGGATGCCTTCCTGAATTAAGCGTTCCCGATCTTGAACCGGAGACCACCCCAACTGCTGCTCGGCTTTAGAAGCATCAAACGTCGCTGCAAATCCCCGCCCCTCGCAGTCTGCATAGCTAGGAAATGCTGCATTTGGATCGCGTCCGATCGACTTAATTACCCACTTCATCAAAGCTTCGATATATTCCTTCTGACCAGTCACAGGCACCCGTTGCAACTTCAGTCCTGCTTGCTGCTCAAACTGATCGAGATATTCATTGGCCGTAATGCAGGGAGCGCTGGTGAGATTGTAGGATTCCCCTTCAATACCAGGAACCGTGAGCGCTCGTACCATCGCATCAGCCACATCTTCCACCAGGACGATCGGCAGACGATTGTTGCCATCTCCCCACAGCCGACAGACAGAACTGTAAGGCCAAGCCGCGATGCCCCAGTGAGCCGGATCACCACCGCTGCCGAGCACAATTCCCGGACGGAAAATCACGGCAGGCAGTCCTTTCTGACGATAAAGGTCGAGTAACCGCTTCTCATTCTCTGCTTTCGATCGGGCGTAAGGGGCAGTGCGCAAAACGCCGGGATGGGGCGGAGTTGCTTCAGTAATCGTGCCAGCGCCTTGGCCCGCATAGTAGATGGCGATCGAAGAGGCGTAAAAGAAACGCTTCACATTGTGCTGGAGACAAAGTTCCGCCAACTTCTGGGTCGGCTCCACATCATATTGCAAATATTCAGGCCAGGTTTTGCCATAGCCGCGAGCGAGATGATAGACATACTCGATCCCTTCCAGCGCCGCAGGTAGAGAATTGGTGTCGGTGAAGTCTCCTTTAACTAACTCAACACCTAAACCACGTAAATCTGCGGGACAGCTATTCGGGTCACGGTTTAACAGCCTGACTCCATATCCAGCAGCGCACAACTGGCGTACCAAGGCTCGACCAATAAAACCAGTGCCGCCAATCACGAGCACAGTGGAAGGTTTGGTCGGAGGAGCGATCGGTTCAGGAATTGGAGTCTCAGCAGTTCCAGTCGGCAGGTGAGTTTCGCGGGCAATCCACTCAGCTAAAGCAATCGCAGACTCTCCCAGTTCTGGACTGAGCCGCTCATCTAAGCTGCTGCCTCTATTCTGATAAAAATTCTCAACAGTGCGAGTAATGCTGTATTGGAACGGTCCTCCCACCTTCGAGAGCTTCATCTTCGACAAGACAAAGTTAGAGAGCGTCTGGGTGGCTTGAACTGCTGCACTACGAGCTGGTTTCACCACATTGAGGAAGCGATCGACATCCAGCATGTAGGGCGTGTGTTCCTGGCAGACATAGGTATTGTGCTCAAAATCAACCCGCGCAACTGCGTTGGAACCACGAACATGGATGTAGTGTTCCGGATAGCCATCAATGAACGAAAAGCGCAGGCGGATGCTGGTATTGCCTTTCCAACCACGAATTTCCCAGCGGCGATAAAATTCCAGACCCCGAGGCAGATCGATGCGATCGTTCACATCAACCGTGATCGAGTCCGGTTGGCCGATCAGGTGGACCAGATGCACAAACGAGTGGGGTGCTACTTCAAACAGAATATTTTTCGGCGTTTGCAGCATCCAGGCCCCGTAGGGACCGCCTTTGAGTTGGCCCAGTTCCTTGTTCCAAACAATATCAATCTGGTCAATTCGGCCCAAGCGACCGCTCCGCAAATCATCAACGAGCTGTTCGTAGACAGGAAAATAGAGGAAATTATGGCTGACTCCGATGATCCGTTCCTGAGCCGTGGCCTGTTGGCGTAGTGCCTGACAATCTGTCACCCGATGACATAAGGGCTTTTCAATAAAGGCATCGACCCCTGCTTCCAGGATCTGACTGCTGGTTTTGAAATGGATATGAGGCGGCGTTAATACATGGACGACATCCAGTTTTTCTTTTGCCAACATTTCACCGAGGTCGCTATAAACCATGGGAATGCCCTTAGCCTGCGCAAATTGCTCGGCAAGGCGACGATTCAAATCGCAAACAGCTCGAACTTCTACATTGGGTAAAGCTTTTAAGGCGGAGTGGTGAAAGTCTGAGATGTAACCTGCTCCCAATAGAGCAACGGCAACAGGACGACCATTCGCGTTACCAGCCATTCATCTATCTCCTATTTGATTAAACGACGTCTGTGGTTGAGGTCTGAGGACCTTTGTATTCGATAATTTGAGCCTGACGATTTTGCAGGCGATCGAGCTGAAACTTAATCAGGCCAAAGGCTTCTGGAATGACAGATACACCGCAAGAGATGCCCCATGCTAAGCTCTCTGGCCAAGCAAAGCCCCGTCGGTGGCTACCTAGAATGACTTTGAATGCCGTTGTGGGATATCGCAGCAGCAGCAACAGGGACAAACCATAGGTAGGCAAGGCAGCCAGCAAAGAAAACAGCGGAACGGCAACTCCCCAGAGCCAAGTGCGCCGCACTTCTTTAACAAACTTTCGCTCAGGCGGAGCACCATGCATATGAGAAACCTGGGCATAGGCATAGCCACATCGTTTAGCACGCTGCCACCACTGGGTGAACCGGTGCATGTTGGCATCATGGATGGTGCTATCTCGATCGATGCGGCGAATCACCCCACCTGCTTGACGTAATCGAACGCTCAGCTCGTCATCTTCTGCTGCAATGACGCCATTATCATATCCACCAACTGCAGCCAAGGCTGCCGCTCGAATCATCACATCCCCGCCAAAGCTGTGGGTGTCTCCCACATTGCCAGAATGCCATTCCACATCGCAAATTCGGTTGTAAACGCTTTTTTCCGGGTAGCGTTCTCGTCGCCAACCACAAACGGCGACCACTTGGGCATCCTGGTCCAACGTTTGAACCGCTGCCTCAATCCAACCTGCCACAACTTCACAGTCTCCATCAACAAACTGCACATACTCAACTTCTGGATGGTGTTGCTGCAAGTAATAAAAGCCTGCATTACGGGCTCTCGCTGCCGTAAATGGAATCGAGAGATCTAACTGCACCACTTCGACGCCGCGTTCGGTTGCCGCTTCTCGACTGCCATCAGTTGAACCAGAATCAACGTAGACGATCGGTACATCTGGACTGAGTTGTGAACGCAGAGAGTCCAGACAGCGAATCAGGCGTTCTCCCTCATTTCTCCCAATTGCAATAATGCCAATCCGGCTCATAGTGTATCCAAATTTTATTTGAGTCACCCATGATTCAACTTAGTCGGTTATGGAGAATGGCACCCATGTTGTTGATAGATTTTTACTGAAGCTTTACCTGTCCTGGGTGAGTTGGGTGGCAACGTAAAGAGTAAATAAATATAAACAAAACTTGAGCTCCAGCAACCCATCGCCAAGTTGCTGGAGTCAGCAATATTATTTTGCGGCTTGCGGCTGCTCGATCGCTTAAACCAATCGCTGAAGCAGCAACAAGATTGCATTGTTTTACCTATTAGAAGCTTTATCGCACTGCATCATATTGCCCCGAAGCAAGACGTTGCTGGTAAAGCCACTGTTGATCAGTTGCTGAACCATTCAACCATCGCTGAATGAAGTCTCCCCATTGCACAGGAAGCTGCAAGTTTTTCCAGGTTGGCAAGCTGGCTTGAGAGATTTGCTGATAGAGATCTGGATCGGTCAGTAAGTCCTGGATGCAGTTGGCCAATGCGGTTTCATCTCCTGCTGAGAAGATCAGAGCATTGGTGCGGTGTCTCAACCGTTTAATGAACATTGGATGGTTCGAGGCGACAATCGGCGTTCTGGAACACAAAGCCTCATAGATGGTCATAGGAAAGCCTTCTGGATACTCAGGCCGACTGGGCACCAGCACGAGATCAGCCGATCGCATTAACTCAATCACCCGATGATTTTCGACTAATCCTAAGAAATTGACCCGATCGGCAATATCGAGTTTTTGAACCAAATCCTCAAATGCAGCTATCTCTCCTCGGCCTGCAATCTGAAGCGTGACCGGGAAGTTTTGAGCTTTCAGCCGAGAAACAGCCCTGATAGCATCTCCTACCCCTTTCGCTTCGGAGATGGTTCCAACATAGACTAACTTCAATGGACTGGAATTTTCTGGTGCACTGACCGACAAAGTCTTAGCAGGAAAGGCTTCAGGAGAAGTGCGATGGGGCCAGTCCCAGGGGATAATTTTATTTGGGTTAACCCCAATCTTTTGCAGAGCCTGGGCTGCGGGTACACCATGATTCCCAATCCACTGAATTTGAGGATGATTCAGCTTCCTTGCTAACAGAAAGTTGGTGATGTGGGTTTTAGGACTCTTTGCTTCGAACGAATCAGCCAAGATCGCCAGGGTAGGAATTCGATGCTGAATAGCCCAGTTCAGTAAGCGTCGCACAGGCGTATTGAGAATTAGATGGGTTGGCTGAAATTGCTCTATGCGCTGCACAATCTGCTCAAAATCGACTGCACCTTGAAATCCTGCGCCGATCGCCCGAACACCATTAGACAAAACTTCATCGTAAGATTCAGCAGTAATACAGCAAAGTACTCCAATTTGTTCTACTTGCTGGCCTAGCTTGTCCACCATATCCACCGAATATTTTTGAGCATAGTAGGTTTCCCCTGCTCCAGCCTCAAAGCGATTGAACGCTTCACGGTAATCACCATTAAATTGCAGAATTAATAAGCGCATTGCTCTACATCCAGAGGTTTGTACATGTCATTCCTGCAACTGGGCTTGAATTACATCAACTGATTGAGATCAAGCGACCTCAGAATTTGCAACAGTTGCAGTGAAATCTGAGCGAGATGTGCTTACTCCAATGGCTATTAGTCTAAAAGGGAAATATGAAATTTGCATGAAATGATTCCGCCATCCCGTTTGAGTTAAAGAGAGATGGCGGATAGATTCTCATTGCTGAGGTATGTTCTGTTGTCTGATGCTCGGTGATCTAGATGTGTTTTGTGAGGCAATGCGTTTCAGCAATTTAAGTCACTTACATCATCTGGGCTAAGTTTAAAGAAGAAGCCTTTGACGGCGACTCTAAGAGGCTAGCGATTTTTTTGACAAACCCGTTGTCACGAAAGTAGTTGATATAGGCGTTGCGAGCGTTTTGGACAATGCGATCGGCCACCTCAGGATGGGTTAAATAGTAGTGACATTTCTCCTCTAGATCAGCATAGTCCCATTGCACAGGAACATAGGTTTCTCCAGGAATAAAGATATTTGGCTCTGTGGCGATGTGGTCAACCGAAGGTTTGATCAACAAACAGTTATTGCAAACTGCTTCGTAATCGCGAAAGGACAATTCTCCCCAACCAAAAGGAGACACTGCAATTCGGCCCCGCTTCATATCCCGCAAGTATTGTTGTCTGGAAACGGTCCGCTCTTCCAGAAATTCTCCGCTGATTGCCAGCTTGTAGTGCTTCTCTAAAGGTTTGAGTGCTTCGATAGCCAACTTCCGCAGTTCTCCATACCACTCTATATGAGCTTTCGGTCCATAGGAAACATGGCAAACGATATCAACTTCCTTGTTTTGCCGTTCCCAAGGCCAGGGTTTATGCAGTAAAGAACGTTTGAACTCAGGAATGAGACTGAGGAACCAAGCTCCTTCGATCCGATGCTCGTAACCTGATGGGATGGGAGAAGTGACCTGCCAACCCTGAATGTCATAGCCAAGTTGCCGAACCAGATAATCGGTAAGTTGAGTACCACCTATCATCGGCTGTTGATATTGCGTGACATCCTTCAGAGCCTGATATTTTAAGAAGCGATCGACATAGGGCAGGATGCCGAAAAAAGTACTGCTAGTTTGGTCAAACGGATCAATAAAAAAGATTTTTGCGTTTGGATAAGTCTTGCGCAAATTTGCCATGACGCGCTCAGCTTCAATTGGAGACTCCTGCCAATCGGGCCGTATAAAGAAAACATCTGCACTGTGGTTGAGGCAAATTGTTTCGATGTTCGAGAAAGTGGTTGCTGAAAAATGTTGAAAGGTTAGATCTAATTCCTTAGCCAGTTTTTTTCGGTTGTCAAAAAATGGGTAGATTTGAGATGCACCGATATAGTTTGGCTTAGTAAAGCGGGAATCACCGACTAGAATTGCTTTCATAGGACTACCTGAGAGTCGAAATTAATAAACTCAGAAGCTGCGCTAACACAGGAGAAGAATGACCTGATTAGCATTTAGAACTGGTTTCTTGAGCCGCAAGGAATAAATATTTTTGGTTGCCACCTTAGCTTGGTTTGCTGGTTAGAATGAATCGTTGCTTTGAAAACTGCCATTTTTGGAAAAATTGGCATGCAAACTTTCCAGCCTATGGCTGTTGTTTAAGGGATATCTGCCTCGTAAGGGATGAAAGGCAGTGAAGGCCGCTGATCCAAAAGTGAAACCTCTGGCTTCCAGCCTGACTTGTAAGATGCGATCGCTAATGTTTTTGCCAAGCCGTTTGAGCCATTGAAATACTGCAACCAGGAAAAGTCTTAGCATTTCTGACTCTCAACTTGACTGCTCACTCGATAGCAATCAGGCAAAGATATTTAGTTGATAGAACTAAATTCAGATTTTTCGCTGAATTTCATCAGGAGAAAGACTGAGTTTCTCAAGGATAGAAGCTGAGCTGGGGCAAACCCAAGGTCTCTTCCCAATTCATCATCAAATTTACACATTGGATGGCCTGTCCAGCTTGGCCCTTCATCAAATTATCAATTGCTGACATGACAATAATGCGATCGGTGCGAGGATCGACCTCAATACCGATATAGCAAAGATTGGTGCCTTGGACCCATTTCGTTTGAGGATAGGTGCCGCTCGGCAGAATTTTGACCCAGGGAGAAGAGCGGTAAAAGGCCTGAAAAATCGTGATTAGATCATCACGAACGAGACCCGGATCGCGGAGCGTCGCATAAACCGTTGCCAGAATGCCACGAATCATTGGAATCAGATGAGGGGTAAATTGGACCATCACCTCATGACCAGCCAGCTCGCTACAAATTTGCTCAATTTCAGGGGTGTGGCGGTGACGAGCAACGTTGTAAGCTGCGACAGACTGATCGGCTTCTGCCAGCAACATATTCACAGCTGCTTTGCGTCCTGCTCCAGATAGACCCGTTTTAGAGTCAATAATGGCTGTCTCGGGCATAATTAAGCCCTGCTTCAACAGCGGTGATAGAGCTAACAGGCTAGCCGTACAGTGGCAGCCCGGACAGCCAACTAATTGGGCCTCGGCAATTCGTTCACGATACAGCTCTGGTAGTCCATATACTGACGTTTCGGCCACTTCTCGATCGGTGCGCTCTTTGCCGTACCAAGCCGTATAAGTTTCGAGATCGGTGAATCGGTAGTCTGCTGACAGATCCAGAACTTTACAACCTTTAGCCAGCAGCGCTGGAGCCATATCACAGGCCAGCCCGTTAGGCAGCGACAGGAAAACAACCTGACAGCGATCGGCAATCTTGTCTAAATCAATGGGTTCAATGGTGAGCTGAATCCGATTGCCAAAGTGGGGATATAACTCGCTAAATGATTTACCCGCACTAGTCTCGCCCCCCACGTACACCAACTCTAATTTGGGGTGGTCTTGCAGAAGACGTACGAGTTGTACTCCCCCATAGCCTGATGCACCAACAATTCCAACTGGTACGCGTCCTGAATCACCCATGATGACTTACCGTTCCGTGCTGTTCGTAGAAATACAATAGAGTAACTCAGTCACTGCGTCTATCTGGCAGTCAAATTTATCCTGACGACTACAATCACTTGTATCAAGGATTACATCTAGGAGGTTAAATCCACCCTAACTCGATCGTCTACTTTGCCCTAGTCTGAAAAGCGTTAGAATCAGTTTCAAGAAACCTTAAATAAAGTTCATAAATCAGTCAGTTTTGCCTGTGGAAGATGGCGCTGAGACTTTGAAAAATTCCAGTACTGGCTGAGGCATGGACCTGTTCACTTGTCGCAACCTGGAATTGTCTTGTGGAACCGCTGCACTTTGAGAACTCGACTGCTCTAAATTCATCGCCTTCGGTGTTTGATTCGATCGAATCGGCATTGAACGACTTGAAGGCCGGACGATCGATCGTCGTCGTTGATGATGAAAACCGCGAAAACGAAGGAGATGTGATCTGTGCGGCTCAATTTGCCACACCAGACATGATCAACTTCATGGCGGTAGAAGCGCGGGGCTTGATCTGTTTGGCAATGACGGGTGAACGACTCGATCAACTCGATCTGCCCTTAATGGTAAGCCACAAAACAGATGAAAGTGAGCAAACCGCTTTTACGGTCAGTATTGATGGAGCTTATCATCTGGGTGTTGGCACAGGCATTTCAGCAGAGGATCGGGCTCGCACCATCCAAATTACGCTGAACCCCAATGCGAAACCGAATGATTTGCGCAGACCTGGCCATATTTTTCCACTTCGAGCCAAGGAAGGCGGAGTCTTGAAACGAGCTGGTCATACGGAAGCAGGGGTCGATTTAGCCCGGTTAGCTGGCCTTTATCCAGCAGCAGTCATTTGTGAAATTCAAAATCCTGACGGCTCGATGGCGCGGCTGCCCGAACTGATCGACTACGCCAAACAGCACCAGCTCAAGCTAATCAGCATTGCTGATTTAATCAGCTACCGCTTGCAGCATGAACGCTTTATTCAGCGTGAAGCGATCGCCAATCTGCCGACTCAATTTGGTCACTTCCAGGTTTACGGCTACCGTAATTTACTGGATAGCACAGAACATTTGGCAATTGTCAAAGGCGATCCGGCCACCTTTCAAGACCAGAGTGTGATGGTACGGGTTCACTCTGAATGCCTAACCGGCGACTCATTGGGTTCGTTGCGCTGCGATTGTCGGATGCAGCTTCAGGCCGCTTTAAAGATGATCGACAATGCGGGCAAGGGCGTTGTAGTTTATCTGCGGCAAGAAGGGCGTGGGATTGGGTTGATCAACAAACTCAAAGCCTACTCATTGCAGGATATGGGGCTGGATACGGTAGAAGCGAACGAGCGTTTAGGATTCCCCGCCGATCAGCGCAACTATGGAGTGGGAGCTCAAATTCTTAACGATCTGGGCGTGCGGCAGTTTTGTTTGATTACCAATAATCCCCGCAAAATTGCTGGACTAAAAGGATATGGACTGGAAATGGTTGATCGGGTGCCGCTGCTGATCGAAGCAACCTCCTATAACGCAGACTACTTGGCAACCAAAGCCGAAAAGCTAGGCCACTTGTTGTTGCGCACCTACCTGATGACTGTATCCGTGCAGTGGCAAGACGAAAACCTATCTGTGACAGAACGCTACGAACGACTAGAGAAAATTCGTCATCTGGTCAGCAGCCAGAACTTATTGCTGCAAGAGGAAGCCCGATCGTTGACGATCGCTCTGTTTGCCCAACCCGGGCTCACTTTCCATTTGGGATTCGACCAATCCCAGTTAGCCGCCTCAGATTGGTATCAGCAGCCTGATCACCCCTATCTCAAGAGCATTGCCCAGATTTTGGATCAGCTCGCTCAGTGGCCAGTGGTCCAGCAGCTGGAATTTTTGGTGTCGCCCGGAGGGGATCCGCTCATCAATTTGCAAGTCCAGCTTGATCGCCAGATCTTCCAGCTAGAGCAGCCGCCCAATGCAGAATCGATTTTGCCTTCAACGGTTTGTCAGGAGTTACAAACTCAGCGAATTTATGTGTTCTCTCGCCATATAAACAATGAATGACTGCAAACTCAGGATGCTCATGCTGGGTAAGCGATTCGCTTGCCGCACTCAATCTTCGTTCAGCGTTCTGGGTAGCTGAATTCCAAGCAAAATAACTCGAATCGCCATAAACACAGCCAGCGACAGCCAGAGAAAATCATTGCTTTGGGTTTGCCAAGCCAGAACTGCGATCGGTGTAAATCCGCCAATACTGGCAATCAAAGCAACATTGCGTAAGGTTGCTCCTTCAGCCAATCCCAGGAAGTAACCATCTAGCATAAAGGCCAGCGAACCAAAGCCCAGGACCGGGATTAACCAGGTAACCGAATGACCGATCGTAGACAGCACCTCATCGTGATTAGTCAGCAACGTAAACAGCGGCATAGGGAAAAGCACAAATGGGAGGGCAAACAGGAGGCCAAAGCCTAAACTGGTGCCGCTCGAAATCTTAATCAGAAAGCGCAAGGGCTTGGCGTTATTTTGGCCATGGAGAATGCCCGTTAAACTTTCGGTAGCAAAGGCCAACCCATCGATCAGGTAAACAGCCAGACTGAAGACCTGCAGCAGCAGCGCATTTTCCGCAAGTTGCAGTTCTCCCATCGCGGAACTGAGTGTGGTGAAAACTGAGAAAGTGGAGAGAAAAGCCAGCGTGCGAATAAAAATATTGCTGTTGAGTGAAACGGTTTGCTTTAATGCAGCCTGATCCCAGATTTTAGGAACGATCGCTTGCAGTTCTTGCCAGGACACCTCGCGCCCAATTAAACCCAGTCCCAGCAGCGCCATGACATATTGGCTAATTACGATCGCCCAACCCGCACCCGCACTGTTCCAACCCAGCCGCACGATCAGGAAATAGTCCAGCAAAATATTCAAACCATTGCCAATCGTCGAAATCAGGAGAACTTGACCACTTTTTTCGCGGCCCAGCAACCAGCCAATGATGACAAAATTGAGGAGCGTAGCCGGAGCCGCCCAAACTCGAGCATCATAATACAGTTGAGCTGCAGCTTTGATCGCAGGATCGGCGCTAAGTAGGGTAAAGCTAAATTCGCGGATGGGATGCTGCAAAAGCAACACCAGCAGTCCTAACCCGATCGCCAATAAACTATTGCGCACGCCGATCAGGAGGACCTCGATGCGATCGTTGCGACCCACCGCTTGAGCCGTTACCCCCGTTGTGCTCATCCGCAGAAAGCCAAGGGTGCGGTACAGGTAGTTGAACAAGACAGTGGCCAGCGTTACCCCTGCTAAATAATGCAGCTCCACCAAATGGCCCAGGAACGCAACACTGACCAGCCCTGCGAGTGGCACTGTTAAATTGGAAAGAATATTGACGATCGCCAACCGCAAAAAACGCTGAACCAACTCAGGTTCTTGATGCAAGAGCGAGGTGTCTGTCGCTACGTAAGCAGTTTTAGGCTGAGCAGGAAGCATGCCAGATATTCGCGATGAAAGAGCTAAAAGCGGCGTGCCGCCTTGGGGGTAGACAGTAGCCGTGCTGCAACAATACCACCAATGAACCCAAACAAGTGACCCTGCCAGGAGATGCCGTATTGAAGTGGGAAAACTCCCCAGATCATACCGCCATATAGCAAGCCCACCACAATCGACATGGCGATCGCGCCAAAGCTGCGTTCAAAATAGCCCCGCGAGAGCAGAAATCCAAAGTAGCCAAACACCACTCCACTGGCACCAATGTGGTTTGTGAAAGAAGGTGCAAACAGCCAGACTCCTAAGCCAGAGATCAGCATGACGATCGCAGTGACCGTAAAGAAATCACTCGTGCGCCGCAGCATGACGAACCAGCCTAGAATCACAAATGGGACTGTGTTCAGCGTCAGGTGTAGCAATCCACCATGCAAAAATGGCGCAAATAGAATGCCGCGCAGGCCAACCAATGAATGAGGCTGAATCCCGAAGCGATTGAGAGCCCCTCCTAAAAAAATATCGAGGATTTCGAGACCCCACATCAACCCTACAGCAGTCCCCAGAATGGCCACTTGTGCTCTAATCTCACCGACCAAGCCTTTGAATTCTTCGCTGCGACTCATGGCTGAACCTTTGCATTAAAAAAAGGATGCTGAATTAGATTGGAATGCTTCTCTCACTCAGCACGAAATTAAGCCCATTCTAGCCAGGACTTGATCAGCCTGTGTTGCGCATACCTGCCGCAATACCATTAATCGTCAGGAGGGCACCCCGCAGCAGTTCACCCCGGCTATAGCGCGATCGAATGATGCCGGAAGCCGCACTAGTTTTATGCTGCCGCAGCCGTTTGAGCAGCGAAACTTGCAGGAAGCCCAGAGGCACGATCGTATTATTGCGAAGCTGGACCGATCGCTGTAGGTCAGGATCACCATCCAACAGCCGTTTGTGGCCAGTAACGGCCAGAACTAGATCGCGGGTCAGGTGATATTCAGCAGCAATCTGCTCAAATACTTGTTCCAGGCGTTGCCGGTCCTCAGGATGGCTTAACTCTTGCACATAGTGATGGCCGATCTGTAAATCCACTTTTGAGAGGGTCATCTCACATTTGGAGATCACCATCTTGAAGAAAGGCCACTTGTAATAGAAGTAGCGCAACAGCTTCATATTTTCCTGAGGCGCTTCTTCCAGGAAACTCTGAATCGCAGTTCCTACACCATACCAGGAGGGCAGCAAGAAGCGGGTTTGAGTCCAGCTAAACACCCAGGGGATCGCTCGCAGACTGGACAGGTCTTTTTTGCCGCCGCTGCGACGAGCCGGACGAGAACTGATCTGAAGCTGGCTGATTTCTTCGATTGGCGTGACTTGCAGGAAGAAGTCTAGAAAATCGGGCTGTTCGTAAATCAGCTTGCGATAATGCACGCGCGATCGAGCCGCCAACTCCTCCATAATTTCATGCCAGGGCTGAATATCATCAAAGCCGCTGCGGAGCAAGCTCGCCTGCAAAACTGCGGTGGTGACCGTTTCCAGGTTGTAGAGCGCCAACTCTGGCAGATTATATTTAGAGGCTAAAACCTCACCTTGCTCGGTAATTTTGATGCGGCCATCGATACTGCGTCCGGGCTGAGCCAAAATTGCGTCATACGCGGGACCGCCGCCTCGACCCACTGACCCACCGCGACCATGGAAGATGCGCAGTGCAACACCATAGCGTTCGGCAATTTCCTGAAGGGCCTGCTGGGCTTTATGAATTTCCCAGTTACTGCTGAGGAATCCAGAATCTTTATTGCTGTCTGAGTAACCCAGCATCACCTCCTGCAGCGAAATGATCGGGCACCCCTCTGGCGTGTGAGGCGAGGTCTCAGACTGATTGCAAGAGTAGCCACCAGCCAGCAACGCTCGATAGAAAGGCAATTCAAATAAGTGCTGCATTACTGCCGGAGCACGTTGCAAATCTTCAACCGTTTCAAACAGAGGCACAACTGATAGACTGCCTGCTCCCGTTGCGGGGTCATACAGACCGGCTTCTTTCGCCAGCAGCAAAACCTCCAGCAAATCACTGACATGGTGGCTCATGCTGATCACATAAGTCTGGCAAATTTCGACACCAAACTCCTGCTGCAACTTGCGCACCATGCGGAAGGTTTGAATGGTTTCGTTAGCTTTTTCAGAGAAGGGGAGTTCGAACGGAATCAGCGGTCGTCGCGTCTGCAGTTCGGTACTCAACCAACGACCCTTCTCATCTTCAGAGAGTTCGTCATAGGGACGCGGCAAAATTTGCAGATATTCGATCAGTTCGCTCAGGGTATCTGAGTGGCGAGTGCTTTCCTGGCGAATATCCAAACGAGCGAGATTAAACCCGTAAATTTCAACCTGGCAGATCAAATGCTCCAGTTCTCGGCTCTGAAGTCCGGTTTCTTTGAGGTTACGCTGAATCAGCTTTAGCTCTTCTAGAAACTCCTTGCCCGATCGATAAACAATCGCCGGGTTCACCTCCGGAATTTCAGACTGGGGATAGTCACCCTGATAGAGCTGGAGGCTGCGCTCGCGCGTATTCTCTAAGCGTTTTTGGATGTAGGCCAGCTTGAGACGGTAGGGTTCTTGCCGATAGCGAATCGCTAACTGTTCGTAAACTTCAGGGATCTGAGCTTGGTCTTGCTCCAGCGATTCCAGCAAATCGGGCAGCACATCACTCCAATGCAGCGACATACTCAGCAGGTTCGTGAGGTTCTTCACTGACTGAATATATTTGCCCAAAACCAAATTGCGCTGATAGCAGGCTGTTTTCCAGGTAATTTCAGGCGTGACGGAAGGGTTGCCATCGCGATCGGACCCAACCCAAGAACCAAACTGACAGAAGTTATGGTGGGGTGGTTGAAGCCCCGGGAAAGTAGTATGCAGGGCACGACAAAACCGCTGATAGAGTTGTGGGATCGCGTCAAACAGCACTTCCTGGAAGTAGTGCAAGGCATAGTCTACTTCATCCAGGACCGTGGGTTTAAATTGGTGCAGCTCATCAGTCCGCCACCAGAGACGAATCTCATCGGTGAGCTGGTCTCGCAGGTCTTCAGTTTCCCAAGACGAAGAGAGGCCCAAGGTCTGCAATCCTTCTTCAGCTTGATCGAGCTGGCGCAGAATTTTGGAGATACGGCGCTGCTTATCCCGAATTGTGTGCCGCACAATTTCCGTGGGGTGGGCTGTAAACACGAGCCGCACATCCAAATTATCAATCAATTGCTGAATCCGACGAGGTGGCACATTCAACCGCTGCAACTTGGGAAAGAGGGCCTGCAAGGTAGGCACTTCGCGACGAACGGGGGCCTGCAGGTTTTTCTCCAACAAATCGACCTGGGGAGAACTGCTTTGCTCTTCAAGATCCCCCACCAATACCGGATTTTCAGTTCCAAAAATAGAGACTTCTTGAGTGGCTGCTTGCTCATAGGCCGCCCGATATTGCTGTTGCTGGCCCCGCTGCTCGTAGTGTTGCTCGACGATGTTAATCAGCTGGAAATAGAGGGCAAAGGCACGCGCGGCCCGAATTGCCTCATTTAAGTCCAGCCCCTCAATCACTTTTAAGACTTCAGTTTCGTCGGCTTCGATCGGGTCAGTTTCCGAGGAGTGGATCGATCGCAACTGCCGCAGCAGATCCACTAGCGTTTGGCCACATTCCTGCTGAAGCACTTCCTCCCACAAGTCCTCTACAATTCTGAGGCGATGACGTAAAAATAGATCTGAAGCCAAATCTGGGGTCAACTCCTGGGGTGTTTTCTCCTCGATTACTGTACCGGAATGAAACGCATCGTCTGAGGATTGAAGGGCTGAACTCATAGTTTATCCTGGCAAGATCTTTCGATAATTCTAGGGTGTTTAGGAAGACAGAGCTAGACGATTTTCTTGACTTGCAAAACATGCCCTCTTTTCAAGATTTGAACAAATCTGCAAGTTATGTTCTGCAATTGCATTAGGTGGGAAATTGAGCGGAGAGGAAGACTTTATCTACAGTGAAATGATAGGGCTGAACCAATTGCAAAACTACTCTTTGGCCTTTTTTGACCTGAATTGTGCAGTAGCAAGAGGCAGATTGGGAAAAAATTAGTTTGAGACAAATCTTGTGAATTTCGGAATTACATCTCACTAGAAACTCAAATTTTTGCGGTCTCTGTCCAGATCGGAGCAGTCTATTTTCTAAAAACCGTATCAAAAGATACTCTTTAAACTAAGATTCATAGCCAATTCAAATTTTTCTAGACCAGTCGAAATATAGAAACTAGATGATTCAGAAATAAGCGAATTCCTAAATTGACATTATCGCCTATGCCTCCGTCTTTCGGTAAAGTTGTCGCCTATACATATAGCGATCCCCTACTTGAATCGGTACCGGATCTAGCCATTGGGGACTGGCAAATCGATCGCCTTTATCAAGACTGGGGAAGTCGGCAGCAGTTGCAGCAACTCTTGCAAGATTTTCGCACTGAATCAGCAGATTATCTACTGGTGCGCCGTCTGGCTGATTTGGGGGATTCGCTAGATGCAATCGCCACCTGTTTAACCGAGTTGAACAGCCTCAACCTCGAGGTAGTTGTGTTGCAGGATCAGGGCCTCCATCCTGTGCCATCAAAGCCGTCCCCCGACTGGATTGATCTATTCCAGTCATTACAAAGCGATCAACGCAGCCAGCAACTTCAGCGAGGGCATGCCCGGAATCGCCTGAAAGCCTTACCCCCTCCTGGCAAAGCACCCTATGGTTATCGACGCGGAAAAGATCGCTATATCGTCGATCGCAGTACAGCCCCCGTCGTCAAAGAATTTTTTGATCATTTTTTGCTCTACGGCTCATTGCGCGGCAGTGTTCGCCATCTCCACAAGAAATACAGCAAGAAGATTTCGGTTTCGACAGGGAAGCGCTGGTTGACCAGTCCGGTGTATCGGGGTGATTTGGAATATCAGACCGGCGAAGTGATTCAAAATACCCATGTACCCATCCTGTCGCGTGAGGAGGCGGCTCAGATCGATCGGTTGCTGCGGCGGAATCGGCGGATGCCCTCTCGAACGGCCAGTGCCCCGCGATCGCTATCTGGCCTGGTAGTTTGTGCAGCCTGCGAATCTTCCATGAAAATTAGCCGCGTCACCGGCAAAGAGCGGGAATATCTCTATCTACGGCCCGCAAAATGTCCGAAGCAGTCGTCTTGTGGCTCCCTAGCCTATGAAGCAGTCCTGGAGCGAACGATTCAGCAGATTTGTCGGGAACTGCCGCCTGCGGTGAATCAAGCAACCATTCCTGATGTGGACCAATTCAAACAGTCAATCAAGGCTCAGCTCTCGGATAAACAGGCCATATTGGACGAGTTACCCTTGCTGCAATCGCGCGGCATCCTGGATACGGAAACAGCTGATCTGCGAGCCTACAAAGTGCGTACAGAAATGGCCCAGTTGCAAACACAAATCGCTCAATTGCCGCCTGTGAATCTCAAAACGATCGCCCAAGTCGTCTCGATTCCCCAGTTCTGGCTCGATTTATCGGAGTCGGAACGGCGGTTTTATTTTCGGGAGTTTATTCAGCAGATTCAAATTCTGTGGCAGGACGAGGATTGGCAAATTCAGCTGAATTTCATTTTTTGATGGAACTTCGCTAAAGCCTGATTTGTCTCAATCCCAGTAGGATGAAGGGTTTTTCTCTGCTGAATTTGATTTCGGGGGGCGTCTCAAACCCGAAGTCATCGTCTATAGTCTAACTGTTTGTTCTAACGCAACCTGAAAAGGGGGCAGTGAGCTGTGGTGAAAAAACTCTGGTATAAGCGCAAACCCGCACTTTTATTAACCCTAGGAAGTGCTGCTGGCTTCTTGGTCGGTGGAGCAGTTGCCTGGAGCCTGTTGCAACAACGGCCAACGCTGGCGGGAATGCCAACCGGGGCAGAAATTATTCCGCAAGATGCAGTCATGACGGTTTCCTTTGCAACCGATCGAGGTCAATGGCAGCAGTTGCGTCGGTTTGGCACACCAGAAACCCAGGCCGCGTTAGACAAAAACTTAGCTAAGTTACGCGATCGTTTGCTTATCGCGAATGGCTTGAACTATCAGCGGGATATCCAGCCTTGGGCCGGTGGCCAAATTACAACTGCTTTTTTGATGCCGCCTAATCCAGAAGCAAAAGGCCAAAAAGATAAGAGCATTCAACCCTACGATCCGGCAGCGCTGGCCGCAGGTGAGCAAGAAACCGTGATAGTGGTGCCAATTGCCGATCCTGCTAAAGCAGAACAGATTTTAGCCCGACCTCGGACGCTACCAAAACAAGATGCTGTCGATCGCGACTATAAGGGCGTGCGAATTCGGGAAGTCCATGGGCAAACGCAGCAAGCTTATGCCGCAGCAGTGCTTGATAATCGATTTTTGGTAGCCTCCAGTAACAGTCAAGCGATCGAGCAGGTGATTGATACTTTTAAGGGCAAGCCTTCGGTCGCGCAAACGCCTGGTTACAGCCAAGCTCTCAGCCATATTGTGGCAACCAATCCATTCATGCAGATCTACGTCAATGTTCCAGCCGCGAACACTTTGACTAGCAATAACCTGAGTCAACCGGTACCTCCCCAAATTTTGACGCCGCTTAGAAACAATCGGGGGTTGGCAGCCGCCGTGTCGCTGGAATCAGAAGGATTGCGAATCCAGGGAGTATCTTGGCTCGCTCCCAACAGCAAAACTCGCCTGAAGGTGAGTAATGAGGCAGAACGAATGCCGCTACTGTTGCCTGCCGATGCGCTGCTATCAGTCACGGGAGGGAACTTCAAGCAGTTTTGGCAAAATTACACACAGCAACCCAGCGATGCAACCCGCCAGGGATTTTTGAATCCGGATACACTGCGCCAAGGCTTAACGAATCTGACAGGTCTAGACTTTGATAAGGATCTGGTGCCCTGGATGGATGGGGAATTTGCCCTATCGCTGATTTCTTCTCCGGCGACATCGGGTGCTGCCAACTCAAAAGCAGGAGCGATTTTACTGGTCCAAACGAACGATCGCAAAGCGGCAGAGAAAGCTCTTCAACGGCTCGATGAGCTGATGAAAACTCGGTATCGCTTCCAGGTGGATGAAACCCAAGTCGCAGGCAAACCCGTGAAGCGCTGGGTCTCTCCTTTTACGGCACTCACCTTAACCCACGGTTGGTTAGATGGAAACGTGGCGTTCTTGGCGATTGGTCCCGACTTGGCGAGCACCATCCTCCCTGCTCCTGCCCAGCCTTTAGCAGAAAATCCGCTGTTCAAGCAAACGACTTCTGTTGATCTGAAACCGAACAATGGCCAGTTTTTCATGGCTTTCGATCGCCTTTCAAACGCTGCTGAAACCAATCTGCCATTACCAGTCTTGCCTCCTGAAAACCAGGCTTTTCTGAAAGCGATGCGGGCGATCGGCATGACGACTGCCCTCCAGGATGGACGGACAACTCGTTATGACCTGCATGTTTTGCTGCGAAAAGGCAATACACCGGGTCCACTGCCATCCCCTGCTTCGGTTGAAGCAACGCCCAGTCTGCCGCAAGCCTCTCCTGACGCTTCTGATTCACCGCAAGCCTCTCCTGATGCTCCTGATTCAGAGAGTTCAGATTCAGTGGCTCCAGACTCAATCCCACCAGCGCAATAGCGATCTCAAATACTGTCATTGTGGTGTCATCTCTGTCGATCGATCCAAAACCAATTAAGGGACCAATTGTCAGCCTTTTCCAACATTTGCGAACAAGACTCGATAGGATAAGAAATAGACACATTTGCGATCGGGTCAGCTTTTGATCCACCTCGAAATGTGAGTTTGAGCATCCTGATTTAAGCGTTTCGGAGAGCCCGCATGGATTTAATCGCCCTACAGAATTGGCTGGACAATGCAGCATTTGCCGTTCTGTTTGTCACCATGCTGATTTATTGGAGCAGCGCTGCTTTTCCTCAAATCCCTTACCTCTCCAGCATTGGGGCAACGGGTATGGGAATTGCGAATCTCTGTATTGCCGCACTGTTAGGGGCACGCTGGTTGGAAGCAGGCTACTTTCCCCTCAGCAACCTATATGAATCACTATTTTTTATTGCCTGGGGAATAACAGCCGTTCATTTCTTGGCTGAATCGATGAGCCGCAGCCCTTTAGTAGGCGTGATGACAGCTCCTGTCGCCATGGCAATCACCGCTTTTGCAACGCTGACCTTACCGCAACAAATGCAGGTTGCAGAACCGTTAGTACCTGCGCTGAAGTCCAATTGGTTGATGATGCATGTCAGCGTCATGTTACTCAGCTATGCCGCCCTTATGGTTGGGGCACTCTTGGCCATCATTTTCTTGATCGTGACGCGCGGCCAAAATATTGAATTGAAAGGCAGCTCAGTGGGTACAGGAGCTTATCGGTTGAACCGATCGACTAACTCAGCCACTTCTACTCCAGCTACAACCGAAGTAGTCAGTGCGATGGGTTCAGGGGGGACAGCCGTTCTGACTCCGGTCAAATCAATGAATGTAACCACCTTATCGCCTCAGCGCCTCAGCTTAGCCGAATCTTTAGACAACATCAGCTACCGCATTATTGGCTTAGGATTTCCGCTGCTGACGATCGGCATCATTGCAGGGGCAGTCTGGGCCAACGAAGCCTGGGGATCCTACTGGAGTTGGGATCCGAAAGAAACTTGGGCGCTCATTACCTGGCTCGTCTTTGCTGCTTATCTGCATGCTCGTATTACCCGAGGCTGGCAGGGGCGACGCCCCGCAATTCTAGCAGCCTCAGGTTTTTTAGTGGTTTGGATTTGCTATTTAGGAGTCAACCTATTGGGCAAAGGGCTACATAGCTACGGCTGGTTCTTCTAGCCAAAAGGCTGAACGCAGGCGATCGCCAGTTGAACTTAATCGATCGCCTAATCATCAAAGCCCACGCTAGTACTCAGTTCCAATCCCGATTCCACCTCTCGAAGAACCCCGAATGATCATGCCATCTGGCNAAATTCAGGATCTCTCGCAAGGGGTCAGTCTGGTTTTGAGGACGATTCATACTCTGATTAATTTGCTGAGCCTGATCGTTAAGCCGCGCACTGCGAGCATTAGGAGTGACTAATTCCGGATTCTGTTGCACCTGAATTGGAGCGATCGATTCGCTGCTGGTAGAAGCAGGTGGAGATGGGTCGGAGATGGGGTTTGCAGGATTGATAGGTTCTGCCCCAACAGGTTCCGCCTCAACCTTAGCAACCCCCTGTAGTGACAACAACAGCGTGATAGAAAACACCAGGATAGCTTTCATAGGCTCAGTTCACTAGGCTCAGTTCCAATAGAAGCGGGAGCGGACTAGTCAAAAGGACCACTTCTGTGACCAATCCAGCAAAGCTCGAAAGACCGCAGAAACAAAGATTCGATATTTTGAATATAGCGTTGTGTTCAAAAAAAAGGATCAACATCAAGAAGCACTTTAGATCGAAATGTCGATAACAGTGCCACCTTTGTCGGGTTAAAGAACCTGGGTTAAAGGATCAACGCCAATTCAGCAAAAAAGTTAAGATTGAGCCGTTGGAATTTAATGCGACAGGGTTCAGCGTAGAATACCTGGCTACTCCACTTTTTGCGGTTTACTTAGCCATATTTTGGAACAGGCTCATGGACAACGATTTTGGACTACTGGGTGATGATGAGGTCATGTTTGTTCGATCAGGACGCATCCTCATGGCAAATCCCACTTTTAAGGTTAGTGAGTTCTTAGATGCCTTGGCGCAGCTAATCAGTGAGCAAGAAGGGGAATGGTCAGATGAACGGGAAGGTTGGTTTACTGAGCAAGGACAAACCTGTGAGGTGCTGCGGTTTGGCAATCAGGGCTGGCAGCGAGGCAGAGTTCGCATTCGTTTAGAATTTTGTCCAGAACGCACGCCAAAACTTTTACGAGAAAGTCCCTCCACGCAAGAAAGTAGCGTCCATGATGACCTGTTCCGCGACGATCGCTACACACCTCGACGTAACCGAGATAACCCCTATGACCGCGAAGATTCCAGCTCCTGGCGCGGGGGAAATGATGAGATTTATCCCGTGATCGACGAAGATTACTAGCGCGATCGAGTTATGCCTCACTCTCAGGAGTGGACGTTGCTGCATGCTCATGTCCATCAAATTCTTCGAAAACGGCAATTGCTGCCTGCAGGGGAACCTCTACTCATCGCAGTTTCAGGGGGCCAAGATTCACTGTGTCTGCTGCAATTGTTGAGGGATCTACAATCCAAATGGAATTGGCGTTTAGCAATTGCCCACTGCAACCACCGTTGGCGATCGGATGCAGATGCAAATGCAGCCCATGTTGAAGCGTTAGCAGCGGGTTACCAATTGCCTTACTACAGTGCGATCGCGACTGAGGCGGTAACGACTGAAGCAACAGCCAGAGCATGGCGCTATCAGGTGCTAACAACAATAGCGAGCGAACAGGGCTACTCCTACGTCGTCACAGGCCATACGGCTAGCGATCGGGCAGAGACCCTAATGTATAACCTGATTCGAGGCAGTGGCCTAGATGGTCTACAAGCATTGACTTGGCAACGACCTCTGGCCCCGACCGTGCAGTTAGTGCGTCCACTTTTGGAAATCACGCGGGCTGAAATTACAGCTTTTTGTCAGGCGCTCCAGTTGCCAGTCTGGGAAGACTCGACCAATCAGGACTTAAGCTATGCCCGCAACCGCATTCGTCATGAGTTATTGCCCTATTTGTCCAGGTACTTCAATCCTCAAGTCGAGGAGTTGTTGGCTCAAACTGCCGAATTATTACGATCGGATGTGGCATTTCTTGAAACAGCCGCAGCGAATCTATGGCAGCAGGCCAGCAGGCCAATCGCCGATCAGCCTGAGAATGTCAATGGCAATCCAAAATGTGCTTGGATGCTCAATCGCAAAGTCTTAAGAACAGAACCACTGGCCCTGCAACGTCGAGTCCTTCGTCACTTTCTCAAAACTTGCCTACAAATTGTTCCCACGTTTGATCAGGTCGAGAAACTGCAAGCGTTGCTCACAGCCCCCAATCGCAGTCAGACCGATCCATTTACAGGCGGGGCAATCGCTCGTGTCCAGGCAGATTGGATTGTTTTAGATCGGCCTCCAGGTCAAAAGGCCTGAAATAAGGACAATTTACTCCCCTACCAGACCTCCATGAGGCGTTTAGGAAGCAGTAAGCTCTGGGACAGGAGCATTATTGGTCAATCGTTGTACGGCTTCTCGCATTTCGGCAACAGCATGATGCTGACTCATGCTCGCTTCTTGCATTTGATGCATCGTAGCAGCAGCTTCTTCAGCATGTTGCTTGAGACGGTTCAAATTCTCTTGAACGGGCTGTAAGAAGTCCTGATAGATATTAATCTTGCCCCACAGCTCAGAAGCAGCGGCAATTTGGTTGCGAATTTGTTCATTTAACTGCTGCAACTCATTCCATTGGGTGGTTTGAGACGCTGTTTGTTGATCAAAGCTCGATTTAGCAGATTCGATCGTACCCTGCAGTTGCTGAATTTCTTGTTCTAGAGACTGAAGCTGTTGGGATAACTGCTGCTTAGCCTGGTCAATTTGACCCAAAATCGGTTCGACATTAATCGTTTTAGATTCATGATGGGGCAACGGATAACCTTGCCGTTTTGCCAGCACCATTTGATGCTGTTTGAGGACAGCTTCGCGCTCTTGCAGGTTTCGGCGTTGCCCAACCAGGGTTTGATTCAGCATCTGATAGCGATCTTCTTCATCAGCCAGCTCAGTTTCCATCCGCAGCCGATCGTACTCGCTAGCCTGCTGAATTTGACGACGTAAATCATCGATCGTCTGTTGCTGCAAGACGAGCTCTTCTTCCTGACTACTGACAAACTGGGACATCTTACCGAGGTCTTTTTCCAAGTCCGCCACGGTAGACTGAAGTGTCTCCAAGGGCATTTCTTCTAATCCCTGTAGGGCCGATCGATCAACGCCATCTGAGAGTTGCGCAATTCCTTGATAAAGAGATTCTTGAGCCTGAATCTGCGATGTCAGCGTTTGAGCATACTCCTGTTTTAGCTGGAGTTGGGTTTGCTTGACTTCAAGATCGATGCGCACCTGATCTACAGTTGCTTGAGCCTGTTGCCAAGCAGACCATCGCTCTTGAAAACCCTGGACTTGCTGATCGACTTCAACTTGAAGTTGCTGAGCTGACGCTCGCTGTTGCTCCAACAGTTGCCAGTGCTCATTAAGAGACCCCTGCTGCTGAGTAATCACTTCAAAGGTGTGATTAAGCTGAGTTTGAATTAATTCAGTAGGGCCTACAGCTGTGGCAATTTGATCCAATAAATTTCGGAATTGCGCGGCTTGTGCTTCATCTAGCACCGTCATCTGCTGCAGCTCTGAATGCCGTTCTTCTAAGCGGCAAGCCTCCCCTCTCACTTGTGCCCAGGCTCCTTCTAGCTCTTGAGACCGGCGCTCATACTCTTCACGGAGCTGGTTAACTTCAGCTTGAGCAGCTTCAATCTCTTGTCGTTGCTGTTCTAAACGTTCCAAATCCTCATCAATTTGCTGAAGCTGTTCCTGGGCAGCTTCAATTTCCATCTCACGCCGATTGAGCTCCTGACTCTGATAGGTCAATGACTGTTTCCACTGCTCAATCTCTTCTTCTTGCGTCTTTGCCTTCTCATGAAAGCGAGAGAAGTTTTGAAGGATAGTGACCAGTTGCCTGCCTGCTTCAGAGTAACGCTGTACCTGTTTACCAGCTGAAAGTTCGACCATGACTAACGCCCCAGTACCATAACTCAGGTCGTCAGGAGCAGGAATAATTTCTTCGCCAGGAACAGCAGTCCAACTCAGTTCGCTCCTTTGACAAGCGATCAGCTTCAGTTCTGCCCGTCCCCCACCAATAACCCTAGCTTTTCTCAATACTTCCGCTAGATACAGCACGCTGATAATCCCCTTCTGTGTCTATGCTCTAATCACAACTAGGTATCTACTTCAGTAGTTCTAATTCTATGGGTCGAACCACTCGTGTCAGTTCTTGAAAAATTGCGGTCTCTACAACCTATCCTGAACGACTCTTCCACTGAGCCTTTTTTGAGTCATTTTTACAATCTCTCACTCAACCCTTTCAAGTCCCTTATCTGGCCGACCTAATCAAATTAGGGTCTTTGTCAATCTTACCCATATCTAGAGTCCCTTAGGGGCTGAGAAGCTAAGAGTACTGAATGATGGACCTAACTCCAAACTGACTCTTGGCCTCATTGGTGAACATCTAGCCTCATCCATTACACATCAAATGGCCTTTAAACGCCAAATATCGTAAGGTAAGTGTTTTGCCAGGTTTAACCTTGCTAGCTGGGTTAAAAATATTGCCCTCAAACTCTTCGTTCAGTCACCTGAGATTCGCATGGTTGAGAAATACCGCAATTTTGATACTGGATTTAATCATAAAAAATATCCTAGTGACTTTAACCTAAGGTGCTTCTCTCAATGTAGAGTTCCCTCAGGAAAGCGCACAACAACAGATCCTGGCGGGGGTAACTAAAGGCTATTCTGGATTTTGCCTTTTTCAAATCGCTTTTTCAACGGGATGTGGGTGTGTCGGAGCCCAATGGTTGAAACAGGATGGGGTTATAGTTATGGATAACAGTTAGTCCTGTTGATAGTATTAATGATTTGCAGCGTCAGCCTAAGCAACAATTTTTATTGCAATGTGAGACGGCAGATTAGCAAAAAACCTAGGCTTGAGAGATGTTCAGGAGCAAAGTCAGGCTAGATGCAGGGGAAACTCAACGAAATAGATATTCGCAGTATTCTACAACTTATTGAGCTTGGACAACGGACTGGAGAGCTATTTGTAGAAGCCCACGGATTGGCAGGTACTGGCCCGAATCGGGAGCCTGCACCTAATGTAGTGGGTGCTCGATCGTTGTCTGGTCCCCAACAATCCTGGTTTATGTTCTTCTTGAATGGTCGAATAATCTATGCCGGGGATAGTAGTTCTACCCTGTCTCGCCTGCGGGATTATCTTAGACGCTATAAAACAGACAACGCCGTTGATTGGACCAATGTGTCTGCGATCGCTACAACTAATGCCCCAGAATATGGTTATCTATGGACTTTGCTGGAACAACGCGTTTTAACCCCAGATCAGGGGCGTAGCATCATTCAAAGCATGGTGCAGGAAACCTTGTTTGATCTGTTGAGCTTACACCAAGGCTCGTTCATCTTTGAGCAGGGATCAGCATTAGCTCCTCAGTTGTTGACGCTAGAAATCGCACCCTTAGTTGCTCAAATTATGAAGCAGGTGCAGGAGTGGAAGCAGTTCCATCCTCATATTCAGTCCCCTGATCAATGTCCAGCAGTGGCAGAGGCGGAACAACTCCGCAAAAATTTAACTGAAGCAAGCTTTGAAGCGCTTGATCGCTGGGCAGATGGCAAAACTTCTTTACGACAGATGGCGCGTTACCTCAATCGAGACATTGTGACAGTGGCGCGTGCTGTCTATCCCTATGTGCGGCAGGGAGCAGTGCAATTATTGACAACCACTCAAGCAGAGACATCCCATGTCAAACAAAGTGAGCTGATCCATCAGGCCGAAGTCCCGCGAATTGTTTGTATTGACGATGGAGCAACGATTCGAGCGACTGTCGAACAGATTTTGAGTCGCCATGGTTACGAAGCAACGAGTATCAGCAATCCCCTTAAGGCATTGAGTCTCGTTTTTCAGCTAAAACCAGATCTGATCCTCTGTGATATTGCGATGCCCGAACTCGATGGCTACGAAATCTGTGCAATGTTACGAAAATCTACTGCTTTTCGGGAGACTCCCATCATTATGTTGACCGGAAAAGATGGCTTTATCGATCGCGTTAAAGCCCGGATGGTTGGGGCGACAGATTATCTCACCAAACCTTTTGGCGAAGGTGAACTGCTGATGTTAGTCGAAAAATATGTGGGCTTAGGATCTCCTGAGCGGCCAAAACCTGACAAGTTGTTAGCTGAAGCCCTTGAAGATGGGTTAGATATAAATATCGAAGGATCGACCTCTATTTCTTCTATTTCTTGATTTCAATTGGCTCCTGTCCGGATTAAGATCGGCTGTCGCGGCTAATTTTGATCACAACACATGGACCAGTTTTCCACTCAGCAAGGTTCAATGTGTGAAATGGAAATGATCGCGGGGTGGGTTTGTAAGTTATATTCAACACGCCCGTTTTAATTCGCACTGAGCAGGTGAAACCAAGATGAGTACTGTTTTAGTTGTGGAAGATAGCGTCACCCAACGAGAAATGATCACCGATCTATTGAAGGGTAGTGGGCTAAATGTTACCGTGGCTGGCGATGGAGTAGAAGCATTAGAGAAAATCCAGGGTGCACGGCCTGATCTGGTGGTGCTCGATATTGTGATGCCTCGTATGAATGGATATGAGGTTTGCCGTCGTCTCAAAGCAGATCCCAATACGCAAAATGTTCCGATTGTCATGTGCTCTTCCAAAGGAGAAGAGTTCGATCGCTATTGGGGAATGAAACAAGGGGCAGATGCTTATATCGCAAAGCCGTTTCAGCCGACTGAATTAGTTGGAACTGTAAAGCAACTTTTACGTGGCTAATCAGTAGAATAGTTGATAAAAAATGGTTGCTTCAATACTATTGGCTTGAGTGCTCAATTAAATGATACGAAATATTTTTATGAGGGTAGGTTAAAAATGATAGGGAATCAAGTCTTTCAAGGATGAGTTGGGTCGAGATAGATGATCGGAAGTCCGGATTTTTTGACAGGTAGAGGTCAAGATCAAGCTCCAGAACTTCAGCAGTTAGAGAGCCCTGAAGGTGAGCTTCACTTGCGTTTTTTTGTAACTTCAGGAGAGGAATTTGCACTGCCTGCCTCCGGAATTCGAGAAGTGATTTCATCTTCCCCTGATCGGATTACGCCGATCCCCAATGTCTCTCCTTTGCTGCTAGGCACGCTAAACGTGCGGGGACGAGTGATTTGGGTCGCAGATTTAGGACAGTTTTTGGGTAATTCAACTCCCCTCAGTACAGATCGAGCAGAGATTTCGGTCATCGCAGTTGAGGATCAGGACATGATGCTGGGACTGGCAGTTGAGCGAATTGTGGGCATGGATTGGTTGGATATTGAGGAAATTCAAATGCCAACAAATGTGCCGGATGGAATGGCCCCCTTTTTGAGGGGTGAGTGGTCTGCGGGCAAGGAGGATAAACAATTTCTCCGCTTACTTGATCAGGTCGCAATTTTGCGATCGGCACGATGGGCAGCGTAAAGCATTGAAACTAAGTTTCGGAGACTCGCATGGGCAGGAGAAACGAGATGGGATCAGGTACGACCAAGTTTGCAGATGAGTATAAACAGGCTGAAAGAGCTTATATGTTGGGTAGCTATGAGGAAGCAGCTACCATCATCGATCGGCTTGCTGAGAACTATCCTTCTGACCCCAATGTCTGCTTACTAAAAGGTCATATTTACTGCTACGGTCTCCAACAGTTTGAGGTTGCCCGCGAGCAGTATCAGTCTGTACTCAGCTTGACGACAGACTCTGAGTATATTAACTACGCCAACAAGGGGTTAGCAGATGCCGAAGAGTTTAGCGGCGGCATGGTCCAATCTGAGGTAGTCGATGGGGGGAACTACCAGGATCAAGGATTTGCGGATAACGAATTTGCAAACCATCAATTCGCCGACATTGATGCTGATTTCGTGAGTACGGTTGACTCTCAAGCATCTCCCTTCGATGTAGATCCAGCAAACATGGCGGGATGGCAAGCAGGTTCAGCACCAGCAGATGATTTGGGAGATGATTTCGATTTTGCAGACCTGAGTTTAGACAGTACAGAAGATATTCGAGATCTCAGCAGTGGCGACCTCGGCAACCCGTTTGCAAGCCCAACCAGGCCAAGTGTATCTGACCAGAATGCTGCCTATGCTAATCCCTTTGTGCAAAATAACTTTGCAGGGGAAGTTGACGCGATCGAAGATTTTGACAGTGTCTTTCCACCTGAACCTTCCGCTTTTACCAATCGAGCTGGTGAGTCATCAGCCGATCCGTTCTCGTTGGATGACTTTGATCAATTTGATCAAGGGGATGCTGGAGCAGCATTTAATTCACCTGCCCAGGACTATGGGAGATCGCGCCCTCATCAAGGCTTAGGATTTGATCAGGGCTCTGAAGATGAAACCCTATTCATGGGCATGGAAGACCCATCTGTGGCTGAAGGGTATGGTACCGATCCATCCGTCGGTTATTCGGCCAATTTCTATGACGATGATGACGAACATACTTTCGTTGCTAACAGCACTGGCTACAGCTTTGATGCAGCTGAGGAAAAGGATTTTTCCACCAGTGAAGAACCCTCTTTAGAGGATGTTTCTTCTAGCAGCAGTCGCAGCAACGTTGATTTTCTAGATGAATTCGACGAGTTTGATGACCTAGGAAGCCTGCCTGATTTTGATCTATCCGATAATTCGGTCGATTTCACCAGCCCCTCCCTTGGATCAAGTATCAGCTCTACCAGCAATACCCCTATTTCAACAACATCTAGCTTTGATTTCAGCGATACGGATCAATCTGTAATCCGCGATGATGATGTTTTCCCGCTGGCCAATTCTTCGGAACCTTTGCCAACTTTCACCCAAACCGATAGTCGTAGCGGTGAACCTGAGCTGAGCGTCGAGCAAGGATGGTCTGCACCAATCGAGAATGCACCAACCAGCAATAAGCACTGGATTATTGGAGGAGTCACGGGTGTCGCTTCTACCGTAGCAGTGGCGGCGATTGGCATGCTAACTGCTAGTCAAGTGCCTCCGTTGAATCGTTTGGCTCTCAGTGCCACAGCAGGGGTGGCGAGCTTTGGTTCCGCCCTGGCGCTTTCTGGAATTATGGCGAAACAGATGAAGCGCACTTCAACAGACCTGCAAGCCCAGTTTGATGCGGTGTCGCAAGGGAATTTTAATGTGCGGGCCACGGTTTACTCACAAGATGAGTTGGGGCGGTTGGCCACCAGCTTTAACCAGATGTCGCGGGTAATTTTGACCACTACGAGCGAGGCCCAGCGCAAAGCAGAAGAGCAAGAACAGGCCAAAGAAGATTTGCAGCGCCAGGTGATTCGCTTACTGGATGATGTAGAAGGGGCAGCACGCGGTGACCTGACTGTGCAGGCCGAAGTGACGGCAGACGTGTTAGGGGCGGTCGCAGACTCCTTTAACTTGACGATTCAAAACCTGCGGGAAATTGTGCAGCAGGTGAAGCTGGCGGCTCGACAGGTGACGAAGAGTTCTACCGAAAACGAGATATTTGCTCGATCGCTCTCCTCGGATGCGTTGCGGCAAGCGGAAGAATTGGCTGTGACGCTGAACTCCGTGCAGGTGATGACAGACTCGATTCAGCGGGTGGCTGAAAGTGCGCGTGAAGCGGAGGAAGTGGCGCGTTCGGCATCGGCAACCGCATTGAAGGGCGGTGAAGCGGTAGAGCGCACGGTGTCCGGTATTCTGGAAATTCGCGAAACGGTGGCTGAAACGACTCGTAAGGTGAAGCGTTTGGCCGAATCTTCGCAGGAAATTTCCAAGATTGTGGCGTTGATCTCTCAAATTGCTTCTCGGACGAACTTACTTGCTTTAAACGCCAGTATTGAGGCGGCAAGAGCGGGTGAAGCAGGCCGAGGATTCGCGATCGTAGCAGATGAGGTGCGTCAGTTGGCTGATCGGGCTGCTAAGGCATCGAAAGAAATTGAGCAAATCGTGTTGCAGATCCAGAGTGAAACCAGCTCGGTAATGACCGCGATGGAAGAAGGGACGCAGCAGGTAATCGAAGGGACGCGGCTGGCGGAGCAGGCCAAACGCTCACTGGAAGACATTATTCAAGTGTCTAACCGGATTGACGTACTGGTGCGATCGATCACGGCAGACACCGTCGAGCAAACCGAAACCTCTCGTGCGGTGGCGCAGGTGATGCAGTCCGTTGAATTAACGGCTCAGGAAACCTCGCAAGAAGCGCAGCGCGTGTCTGGCTCACTGCAAAATCAGGTGGGCGTTGCTCGCGATCTGCTGTCTTCAGTGGAACGATTCCGTGTTGAGAAAGTTTAATCCGCATTTACCAAACTACACAAACCCTCAGATTCAAGGTAGGCTGAACAAGAAGCGCATCAGAGAGTTCATTTGCGCTTGCCCGATTCAGGCGAATTGCCCTTTGTAATGTGAGGTTGAGCGTTTCATGCGAGTTTTGCTGCTCTATCCCTTATTTCCTAAAACTTTCTGGTCTTTTGAGAAGATTCTGGAACTGGTCGATCGAAAAGTGCTGTTGCCGCCTTTAGGCCTGATTACCGCAGCAGCGATTTTTCCCCAAGAGTGGGAGTATAAGCTTGTTGATCACAACGTGCGGGAAGTCACTGAGGAAGAGTGGGACTGGGCAGACTTGGTTGTGCTGTCGGCCATGATTGTGCAGAAACAAGATTTGTTGGCGCTGATCCGGGAGGCAAAACGACGTGGGAAACGCGTGGCCGTGGGCGGTCCCTATCCCACCTCAGTACCCGAAGATTCTCAAGAAGCTGGGGCTGATTATCTGATTCTGGATGAAGGTGAAATTACGATTCCCATGTTTGTCGAAGCGGTGCAGCGCGGCGAAACACAGGGCACCTTCCGGACGAACGATAAACCGGATGTGACCGTTACTCCGATTCCCCGTTATGACCTGCTGGAATTGGATGCCTATGATTCGATGTCGGTTCAGTTCTCACGCGGCTGTCCGTTTCAGTGTGAATTTTGCGACATTATTGTGCTGTATGGCCGCAAACCGCGCACCAAAACACCTCAGCAGTTACTTGCAGAACTCGATCGCCTCTATGAATTGGGTTGGCGACGAGCGGTCTTCATGGTGGACGATAACTTCATTGGCAACAAGCGCAATGTCAAGCTGCTGCTGAAAGAATTGAAGGACTGGATGGTTGAACACCAATATCCCTTCACGTTCAATACGGAAGCCTCGGTGGATTTGGCGCAGGATCCAGAACTGATGCAGCTGATGGTGGAATGTGGTTTCAATGCAGTCTTCTTAGGGATTGAAACCCCGGATGCAGACAGTCTCGAACTCACCAAAAAATTTCAAAATACGCGCAGTTCCCTCATAGAGGCTGTGAAGTCGATCAACCAAATCGGCCTGCGGATCATGGCGGGCTTCATTATTGGCTTTGATGGCGAAAAGAAAGGGGCGGGCGATCGCATCATCAATTTTGTGGAAGAAACGGCCATTCCAACTGCAGTTTTTGGCTTGCTGCAAGCCTTACCGAATACGGCACTCTGGCATCGGCTGGAAAAAGAAGGCCGCTTACATGGCAACAAAAGTGATGGCAACCAGTTTGCTTTGATGAACTTTGAGCCAACTCGTCCGGTTGAGGAAATTGCGCGCGAGTACGTACATGCTTTCTGTACGCTTTATGAACCTGCTCGATTTCTCGATCGGGTCTATCGGCATTTTCTAGAGATGAAACCTGCGCCCTATCAAACTGAGTTCAAGCTGCCCAACCCAGTTGAGCTGAAGGCGCTTGCGATCATCGTCTGGCGGCAGGGTTTCAAGCGCAGCACCCGCTGGCAATTCTGGCGCAATCTGTTCAACATTTTCAAGTACAATCCCGGCGTCTGGGACCACTACATTACCGTTTGTGCCCATGCCGAACACTTCATTGAATATCGGCAAATTGTGCGCGATCAGATTGAAACCCAACTTGCTGAATTTCAAGCAGAGCGGACACGCCAAGCCGCCGTTGCAGAAGGACAGATCTCAGAGGGACAGGTCGCAGAGAGACCGATCGAGGTTGCGGCAAGTTAGTTCAACTAAATGGGTTGAAAAAATAGGGGCATAGCACAAGCTACGCCCTACCAATTTGTTTTGGGTTTTAAGTCAGAGCAGTGCTAGATCAGCTTGGCAGCTCGTAGCCCAAAGTAAAGACTCATGGCGGTTCCGAAGGCAGCACCGACGAGAATTAGATAAACAATCGCTCCACCCATTCGAGATACTCTCCTTAAATTGGCGTACAGATCACTATTGAACCATTGGGCTGGTGCGGGACTCAACCTGTATTTGATGTGGTTTGGGCGATCGCGATTGTAATTGCCCCTGAGCAATCGATTGAATTAGATGCGGATTCGCTGAAATTGGACTGCCGCAAAACTTGTTTGCGAACGCGCAGAAAGCTGGTTGAATCAGCAGATCCGGTTTGGGCTGCTAAAAGGGCGGCGGCTTCTGCGACACTAGCGGTTCCGGTTGCCTCTTTGACTGTTCCAGATGGAGTTGGAACTTCTACAGCGCGGAGTTGTTCAGCCGAAAAGCCCTGTAGCTCCCATGGCTGGTACTGGCAAAGTTCCTGTAATGGTGGATCGGTGACTTTGCGATCGATCGTGGCAATTCCTGCGATTGCGGCAACAGCGAGATGATAACTGCGACAAACTTGTTGAATCGCCCATTCGATTGCTTCTGTTGAGACCCCTGATTGATAACCAAGACCTACCCATAGAACTGGCGGATGCCATTGCACTTTGGGAAAATCTGAGTCCTTTGAGAATTTGCGTTGAATCGGGCTAATCCAGATGCGAGCTTTGGGCTGGGCTGGCGGTGGTTGGTGGGCAGGCAACGGATAGTCTGGAAAGCCGAATGAGAAAGGATGTTGAAGTGGCAATTGGGGTTGCCAGTCGATCGATCCCGCCTCTTGAATCACCTGTATGGGGCCACCCTGATCGATCGCAGCCTGCACTCCATCCCAATCGCCACTGCCTGCACGCCAGCCTAAAGAGGTTCCCAATTGCAGGACGGAAATGGAGGCGTTGGAAGAATTGAGCATATTTGAGCGATCGAAATTTAAGCTTTGGAAATTCAAACTGCTGTGGTCAAAAAAAGTCAGCCTTCGTTAAGTCTGCTTGGCCAAACGAAGGATAAACTGCTTAAGTCCAGTCTATCTACGCAATTTCCAACCGACATACGCTAGGCTAAAAACAGCCTTTGGTGAGCTAAACGTGAGGCCGTTGAGATGAGTCAAACCGTTACCCCTACGCCGATCAAACCCGCAGAATCCCTGCAATCGTCCCAATCAGTGGCGATCGAACAATCGAGCGTGGGTGATTTTATTCAAGAAACGCTGGCGCTGACTCGCCGTCTGTTTATTCAACTCCAGCGTCGTCCTTCAACCCTCATTGCCGGCATTATTCAACCCGTGATGTGGCTGATCCTGTTTGGGGCGCTGTTTCAAAACGTACCGCAGGGATTATTTGGCGGCAGCCAAAACTATGGGCAATTCCTCGCGGCAGGCGTGATTGTGTTTACGGCCTTTGGTGGCGCATTGAACGCTGGCCTGCCCGTCATGTTCGATCGCGAATTTGGTTTTTTGAATCGGCTTTTGGTTGCGCCTTTAGCTTCGCGATTTTCGATCGTGCTGGCTTCTGCAATTTTCATTGCCACGATGAGTCTGGTACAAACTGCTGTGATTCTGGGCATGAGTGCTTTCCTGGGTGCAGGTTTACCAGGTTTAGCAGGGTTAGGACTAGTGCTGCTGATTGTGCTGACCTTGGTGCTGGGTGTGACGGCACTGAGTTTGGGTCTAGCTTTTGCCTTACCAGGACATATTGAGCTAATTGCGGTGATCTTTGTGACGAACCTGCCGCTGCTGTTTGCGAGTACTGCGCTAGCACCGCTTTCCTTCATGCCGCAATGGCTCCAAGTGGTGGCAAGCCTGAATCCGTTGAGTTATGCGATCGAACCGATTCGCTACATCTACACCCACAGCGCTTGGGACTGGAATAGCGTCGTCATGCAGGCTCCGTTTGGATCGATTTCGTTGGGGCTAGCGTTGCTGGTCTTGGTGGGATTTAGCGGATTAGCTCTGCTGAGCATTCGGCCTTTGTTGCGACGCACTTTTGCTTAATGCAAACGCTCGAAAATTGCCTGAGCAAATTGTCCAAACTGAAAAATTGTCGCTAAACTTTGAGAGGCTTTAAGGAGCAATTTCATCGAGATTACGTCCCAATCCCTATAACAACGGAATTTGACGATCGCTCTGTAAGGAGTTTTAGGTCAATGAACAAGCAGTTGAATCAAATGAAGCTTCAAGTCGCTACGGTTGCACTTGGTTTGTTAGTTGGCGGCATCGGTTGGGCCTTCAGTCCAGAAGCTGGGCTGGCTCAAAGTCTCGATCCGCTCGATAATCACAACGAGCAGACCTCCGATCCCTTCTCCAGCCAAAACAGCGGCAGTTCTCAGCCCTTCTTTGATATGATGCACCGCGTGCAGTTGGGCAACATCCGCAGCGTCTCGGAATATAGCCAAGACCAACAAGAAAGTATGGGATCTGAAGCTGCCAACTTTCGATCCAGACAGATGCAGTTAATCAACCAGCAAAGTGGCCAAGATGCCACTGGTGTGACAGAACCCAATACTGCGCCCAATCAGCAGTCCCTGCCTCAGTCCGCACCGCCTCAATAAATTGGGGTATGACCAACGAAAATTCAATTCAAGCCGTTTTGCAGTTCTGGTTCGGTCAGCCTGACTCTGATGCGGCAAGCTATACACAGCGGCGCAAGATCTGGTTCGGTAAACAGACCGACCTTGATGCATTGATTACGCAACAATTTCGATTGCTGTATGAGTCAGCAGTTGCAGGCAAATCGCAAGACTGGCAGCAAACACCAGAGAGTTGCCTCGCGTTGATTATTGTTTTGGACCAGTTCTCGCGCAACATGTTTCGAGATAGTCCCAAAGCTTTTGCTGCCGATCCCCAAGCATTGCAAGTCGCTAAATTTGCAGTTGATCAAGGGTTCGATCGCCAACTCGTCCCAATTCAGCGGATTTTCATGTATTTGCCCTTCGAGCATAGTGAGAATCTGGAACAACAGGCCCGATCGGTTGAGTTATTCCATCAGCTCCAAACTGAAGCCCCCGAACTGGCAGATACTTACGACTATGCTTTACGGCATCAAGCGGTAATTCAGCAATTCGGTCGATTTCCCCACCGCAATGCTATTTTGGGCCGATCGAGCACTGCCGCAGAAAAGGAATTTTTGCAGCAGCCCGGTTCTTCATTTTGAGTTCTGTAGATTAATCAACTTGCCTGAGGCTGAACGATCAGCGAAACATTGACCTGATCTTCGGCTGGTTGAGACAGGATAATGCGCAGGCTCTCTCCAAAAAAGCGATCGAGCTTATCTTGCTTGTCTTTCCAGGTGTCAAACGAAATGAGCGGTGAATCGAACTCCAAAATCAGGGCATAGGCATTGTCGATCGTCTCTTCCCGAATGCCAATTAAAACTGGACGCTCTTCATCACTCGGGCTCAATCCCAAATACTTTAAAGAACTATCAAGATGGGCTTTCTGCCCATAGCGATATCGCGTCACATCTTTGCGAATTTGATTTTGGGTTGAGGTGGCCTGCTGTTCTCGCAAAAGCTTGGTTTCAGGAGAGGTAAGGGCTGAGTAAGGCACCGGCTTCAATTCCGCTGCTTTCAACGCAAATCCACCCAAAAGCACAGGAATCCCATAGAAAAAACCAACTAAGTTTAGAGTGGCGTTGTCTCCCACGTAGGCAGCTACCCCCATTACGGATAGAATGCCGCCCACGACTAAACCCAGTGTTCCTAAAGAAATTTGACGTAACATGGTGCATAGAATGAATCGTATAGTTAACAATTATTAACCATCTTGGCATTCTCCAACAGGTAAAAGGACCATAAGACGTACTATGACTGATACACCCAATACTCAAGCCCTGCGCGAACGCTTCGAACTGATTCAAAGCAAGCGGGAGTCCCTGATTCGGCTTCTAGAGCGCCCCAACCTGGGCACACTCCGCATCGATGTCAATCAGGCGTTGGAAGAAGTTGATGAGCTGATTGATGAGTTTAAGCGCACCTTCCCTGATCTCTAAAAATCCTCCGATCGCTAAAATCTGAATTTCGCAACAAGAGTTTAGGTTTTATGCGGCCAGCAATCTGCTATTGGTAGAGAAGTAAGCTGTCAATTTCTTGGACTGTCGGGGACTTATCCCCGCTTTGTGTTGTTTATGTCAAAGACCTACACTGTTGAAATTCTGCATCAAGGTAAGAGCCATACTCTAAAGGTTGCAGACGATCAGACGATTTTGGCTGCGGCTCAAGCTGCGGGGTTGGATCTGCCTTTTTCCTGTAGCGCTGGGGTTTGCACAACCTGTGCTGGGCAAATTCTGGAAGGAACGGTTAATCAAACGGATGGCATGGGTGTCAGTCCAGAACTGCAAGCCCAGGGATATGCGCTGCTCTGCGTCTCTTACCCTCGATCGGATTTGAAGATCGAGGCTGATAAAGAAGACAGGGTATATGAGCTGCAGTTTGGACAGTTCCAACAGGCGAAGAAATAAGTCTGTTCGGCCAGTTGAAGTGCTTTGTTACCTGCTAAAACGATCGGCTCAAACGCAATGAACACTCATTTTTTAACCCTTGAGCTCGATCGATTATCATCGCCTGCAGAGCTGCATCGATCGATCCTGACAGAATTAAGTCGCTATGGTGAACCGTTGCGGTGGGCTATTGTGGCAGTTGATGACGATCGCCAAAAAGTTCAGGTGGAAGCGGTAGTCACCCATGCCACTGAATTTCTAATTCCCTTAACTGCTGTGAGGACCATTTGAGCACTGATTTCGCGATACGTCGGCCTTACACTGCGGTGTTGCTGGTTCCGACAGGAATTGGAGCAGCGATCGGTGGCTATGCTGGCGATGCCATGCCAGTGGCGCGTGCCTTATCCCAAGTGGTCGATCGACTGATTACCCATCCCAATGTGCTGAATGGGGCTCAGCTTTATTGGCCTCTATCTAATGCGTTGTATACCGAAGGCTATGGCTTAGACCAGTTTGCTGCCGGAGAGTGGGGCCTACGTCCTGTTCACCAGAATCGGGTGGGCATCGTTTTGGATCAGGCGATCGAACCTGAACTGCGAATTCGGCATCTTCAAGTCGCGGATGCCGCAAGGGCTACACTGGGGCTAAATTTAACAGATTATGTAGTCACGGATGCGCCTTTAGGCGTGGAGCTGAGAACAGCAAGTTCTGGGGCTACCTGGGGCACTATTCAGCAGCCGGATAGTTTGTTGCGGGCCGTTGAAAAACTGAAGCATCAAGCTGAAGCGGACGCGATCGCCGTCGTTGCCAGATTTCCAGATGATTTGGGCAGCGAGGCCCTGCAACTCTATCGCCATGGCCAAGGGGTTGATCCTTTAGCAGGAGCAGAAGCGGTAATCAGCCACCTTGTTGTCCGCACCTTTCGGCTGCCCTGTGCCCATGCGCCTGCTCTGTCTCCCCTTGCACTCGATCCAGATTTATCGCCGCGATCGGCAGCAGAAGAGTTGGGTTACACCTTTTTACCCTGCGTGCTAGTTGGACTGAGTCGCGCTCCGCAGTTGATCGATCGGCATGATAGACCGCAAGCCCAGGACATTTGGGCCGATCAGGTCGATGCGTTAATTGTGCCTGCAACAGCCTGTGGTGGCAGTGCGATTTTAAGTTTCAGCCAATCGACAACCCAATTGATTACAGTGCAGGAAAATGCCACTCGTCTGGATGTCACTGCCGATCGGCTCGGTCTTGCCACATTGACCGTTCGGTCCTATCTAGAAGCAATTGGGGTGATTGTGGCCCAGCGATCGGGAATTCATCCTCAAGCCCTCTCACCCTATTTGGATGCAATTCAACAGGTCGCAGAGCATTCGGAGGCGATCGGCCTGATTCAACAGCTCTGATCTTGCAGTCCGTCTGCTCTCTACAACAAAATAAATCGCTAATGGACGGGCAATGTCATCTGCAATGTCGCCTAAAATGTAAAGTCGATTGTCTTCTATTGCTCTAGCCTGTTTTCCATCACAAAATTCTGCCGAGAAGCTGCTGTGTCTGAACCGAGTTCTCCCAATCCCAATATCGAATCTCTCAGTCGCGTGCAAATTCTGATCGCCATGGGGGTCACGGCAGTCGTCCTGCTATTGATTGCCCGCCTTTGGCTGGTGTTCGATGGTTCGATGCAGATGCTGACCGTGGAGTGGTCGAGTTCAGCCGGAATTCTTGGCATCGGGATTGGTCTATCCATTACAGCAACAAGCGCTCTGTTGTACCGACTCTGGGCGGCCTATCGCCAAAGCGCTGATTTTTATCTGGAGCTGGTGATTAAACCTTTAGCGCTGCCAGATTTGATTTGGTTGGGATTGCTTCCCGGCATGAGTGAAGAACTTTTGTTTCGAGGAGTGATGCTGCCTGCGATCGGCCTGACCTGGTTTGGCTTAGTCATCTCCAGCCTCTGTTTTGGCGTATTGCACTTTAGCGGCAGCCAACATTGGTCCTATGTGGTTTGGGCTTCTGTTATTGGAGCAGTACTGGGTTTAAGCGCCATCCTGACAGGCAATTTGCTGGTGCCGATCGTGGCTCACATCACAACAAACTTGATCTCAAGCTGCATCTGGAAATTACGAAATTAGCTTTGGTAATTCAGCTTTAGGGATTCAGGTTGAATGATTCAGGCACTGCTGCTGGCTTGAGTTTTGTTGGCGACATTGCCAGAAATCGTCAATCGTGACAAATTGGTAACCTTGAGCGAGCAGAGCTGGAACAATGCAAGCCACCGTTTCAGCCACATCTGCACCGCCGTGGTAGCCATCATGCAGCACGATCAGAGAGCCATTCTGGGTTTGCTGCAACACGCGCTGTGTAGTGACTGCAATGCCGGGTCGCACCCAGTCTTCAGGGACCACGCTCCACATCACAGGCCGATAATTCCACTGCTGTAACGATCGCAAAATTTGGGGCGTAAAAATACCGTTGGGAGGCCGCACGTCCCGAATGGTTTGATGAACCGTTGCCAAATCCAGGTCGCAAGCCTGGGCGATCGCAGATTGGGTTCTCAATAAACTCTGCTGCACTTCTGACAAAGAGAGTTGAGTAAACGAGTAATGCTGATAGCCATGCAAACCGATCCAATCCCCTCGCTGCCAGATCGCACGAGCCAGGTCAGGTGCTCGCTCGACACAAGCCCCCAACCAGAAAAAGCTAGCCGGAATTTGATATTGATCTAAAACCTTGAGCAATTGGGGCGTATAGGTTGGGTGAGGCCCATCATCAAACGTGAGGGCGATCGACTTTGTTGCGGCATCGCCTGTCCATAAACAGTCGGGAAAAGTGGGTTTCAGGAGTCGGTGCAGGAGCGGATAAAGCGGGGCAAATTGCATGGTAGCTCAACCAGATTTTCCATCTTGAATCTAGCCTAGTGTTCAGTCAATTATTGATTGACGGGTAGAGACGCTTTAGCTTTACCCTGGCATCCGCAGTCGTAAAGCGCCAGTCAATCCAGGTTTCCTCATGATTGCGGTTGTCCTGCCAAGCTGCAACTTCCCGCTTGAGCGTATCCATATCAGGAAGGCGACGATCCAGACATTGACGACTGAGAATACTCAATTCAATTTCTGCCATATTCAACCAACTCCCATGCTTGGGCGTGTGACAGAATTCCAAACGACTCAAGATTCGCTGCGCTTCGGTTGGCTCAAAGGCTTTGTAAAGTGAAGCGGGCGAATGGGTGTTGAGATTATCCGCAACGACAATCACTTTGTCTGCTTGGGCGTAATCGTCATCGACTAAGGTTTTGAGTAAGTGAGCATAATCGAGGGCTGTGCGTTGCTTTGTCACCTCCACCCGTCGCCATCCCACCATCGGTTCACTCACCATAAACAAGGTCGCTGTGCCGTTGCGCTCATACTCATAATCGACTCGTTCGGGTTGTCCCCGCTCTGCTGGAATCGGAACGAGGGTTTCTTTGACTAATTGCTTGGTTGCCTCATCAATGCAAATCACTGGAATGTTGGGGTTATAAGCAGTTTGATACACATCCAATACGGCTTCCATCCGCCAGACAAACTCTGCGTTCTGTTCTGGGGGAATTACCCAACACTCTTGTCGCCACGGTTGCAGTTCGTTTTTTTCAGCACTTGTCGCACGCTTTCATGACTCAACTGTTCGACAAACCCGAGTTCGACCATTTGGTCTGCCAA